>CAZYAF010000023.1:0-18766 GCA_964645975.1 uncultured Acidobacteriota bacterium | reverse complement strand
TAATTCAATCAAGGATTAAAATAAGCGCAAAATTAATAAATAATTCAATTTAAAAATAAGATTTTTTTATCTTCCTTGAGGAAAATTTTATTTGCTTGATAGGGAAAAATAACATTATTTAAAGGAGGGAAGAAGATGAGAAGAAGAGCATTCATTATTGCATTTAACAACATAATTTACGAATGTATTAATTACTAAAATTTTTGTTTGATTTTAAAATTTTCCTATGCTATAAAATAAATATAAGCGGGTGATAAATCAAATTAAAAACAAAGAAACGGATTTGAATCAATAAAGAGGGATTTTTAACCATAATTTATTAACCTAAATAAAGGAGCGAGGGAAAATGAGAGGAAAATCCTTCATGATTATCTATATAATTATCCTTTTATTCTTCTTTTCGTTGGTATATGCAACGGAGATAAACAAGCAACGGAACACCAAATCACCCTCAGGAAAGCATCCTCCAAGCCAGGTTAGACAAACACAAAGAACCAAGCAGTTACCGGACCTAATAGTTGAAAAGGTATGGCTTGATGAGCAGGGTACCATTGTTTTCAGCATTAAAAATGCAGGTAGAGGGGTGATACCTGACAGCGCACATGGGCAGAGCAGGGTGAGAGTTCGATATGGAGATAAAGCTTTAGATTTTCGGCTTACGAAAGTTAAGCCTACCGGGAGACCAGCAGTTGATGGTGAAGGAGTATTAAAGAAGCCAGGCGGGTCAATTACGTATAACACAGGAATAAAATTGAGTTCACCAGCAAAGGTCATTGTTATTGTGGATTATAATAAAAGGATAAAAGAATCAAATGAGAAAAATAATCAAAGTAAAGCAACAACACTGAAGACAGTCAAGAAAGTTGCTCCTAAACTAGTTCGCAAACCAGTAGAAAAAAAAGTTGAGCCCACAAAAAAACCAGTAGCTAAACCAAAGCCGGTCACGAAGCCTGCTCCTGAACCAGTTCGCAAACCAGTAGAAAAAAAAGTTGAGCCCACAAAAAAACCAGTAGCTAAACCAAAGCCGGTCACGAAGCCTGCTCCTGAACCAGTTCGCAAACCAGTAGAAAAAAAAGTTGAGCCCACAAAAAAACCAGTAGCTAGACCAACGCCAACTCCTCAACAGGCTCAGAAACCAATACCTAAACCAGAACAAGCTAAAGTCCCCGAAGCAGAGCGACAAGTACAGGTAGAGCAACCGCCAAAGTTAAATATACCTGATCTCATCGTAACTGATTTTAATGTCAACCAAGGCTCCGAGCAGGATGTCGATGATAATAAAGTTTCATTCACATTTAGTGCAGTTGTCAAGAATAATGGAGAAGCTGATGTCAATAACACATTTTATCTTACCATCGAAAAGTACGATGAAACTTTTAACAAATGGGGGTTGACAGGTCTTTCTATTTCTAGGAATTGCTTTCCGATTACTGCTCCATTACAAGTACAGCAAAGCAAAACTATTAGTAGCAGATTATATTTTTCTAACCATGAAATTTCTGAACAAACAGTTAGACTGAGAGCATTTGTGGATTCCGCATGTAATGAAGAATTGCCACCTACATGGAATCATGTACAGGAACTTCGTGAAGACAATAATTTCAGTAATGAAGCTTCAGTAACTGGAGGATATTATCCTCAGATAACAGGCATCAATCCGAATATGTGCATAAAGGGAGTGGATGAGGTACGCATATCTGGCTATGGTTTGGCGACGCAAGCAGGGCACACCGTCAAATTGAGATCCGGTAGTTTCCAAACTACTCCAACGATCTCAAATTGGGGTATAGGAGGAGTATTTTTTACAGTTCCAGCCAGTGTTGATCCTAAAAAATATAGGGTGTCTATTGCCGATAGTAATACTCTTCTGCGATTTTCAAATGAAGTAGAATTGACAGTATTAGAAAGAATAACATGCCCTTGGTCAGACTTTATAACTTCATGGGAAGATTGGGTTCAAAATTCAATGTCGATCAGAATCCATACTTTGAAACCAGGACAAAAGTGTACCTTTCAAAACGATTCTACGATAAAGATTAAGAATCCTATAACAGGACAATGGGAGATTACTCCAATAGATCTACAAGTTATACAATGGCACCAAGCATGGAAGGGAGATTATCGATATAATATTAAAGATATGGAATCTATACCGAGGGAAATAACATTGAGCAGATTAGATTCGTGGGAAAATCAGCTTCAAATGGAAATTCCTTTTGAAAGCAGCGGCACAGAAGCAAAAGGATGTTTTAAAAATAATGTGGGAGGTGGCTGGTGGGACGATTGGGCACCCGATATACATATTGATGATGCTAAAATGAAGATATTTTTTAATTTTTCATATGAGAATGAAATGCTCGATTATTACGTCAGTACTAGCTTTAGTGCAGATATAGAAGCTGCCAAAAGTATAGCTGACTGGTTTCTGAATCTCTTTCTTGATAATTGGAATGCAGAAGTAAGAGATAGAGTAAGTAATAAAGTAAAAAAAGCTTTGGGATCTGATGTAGTAAAAGAAGATATATTGAATAACTTTATGCAGCTAATACTATTTAATATCTTTGGTGTAAATATTCCTGAGAATATGAAAGTAACTAATATTGAATTTGATCAAGCGGGAATCCATCTTACTTACTACTGTACTACTAATTGATAGTTAATATAGGTATCACTTATATATTGCAAGGTAGTTTATATTTTTTACAAGATATGGTGTAATTTTTGTATCTTATCCCTATTTTTCACAAATGATTTTAGAAAACTAGAAGGTAAAATTTAACTGAAACAAAATCCTAACTCTTAGAAATATCCACTTCTTAAAAATATAAGCATCAAAATCGATTTTCATAATATAGATTTTGAAATCGCAGGAGCTTATTTTGTGCAATGGTTACAAAGCAAGAATTATAAGAGATTTCACGAAAGGAGATACAAAATTTACTATTGATAAATAAGCCTTGGAAGAGTCGGATATTCTAATTATTTCACGCCGTTATCAAATTTAATAAAGGTGGTTAACTATTTCAGCGACGTTTTTTATTGTCTTATCCGTTTTTTCGTGGATCATTCCCTCCTTTAATTGATGATTTTGAAATGGCCAACAAAACCAACTGCATCCTTATTATTTTCATAGCAATTATTTTAATGTCCTGGATGCTTCTTTAGCTAATAATACATAAAATAAAAGAAAAGCTTTTATATATCAGGCTATAACTTACTAAATGCTCGGTTATCATGTGCGCAAAAAGAAGACTATGTGAGCGACTAATATAGAAAAGATATTCTAAAATAGAAAAAGATTGTTTGCTTGGTTTTAAAAAATTTATTCTCCTGCTTTTTTATTAATAATGAACTTTTCCTTCTATTAGCCGTTATAATTTAATAGAAACGAGCTTTATTCAGATATTATATGAACTGATAATGCTTGATCCATAAATCCATTCAAGATGGATGGGAGGGTCGCATTTCTGAAGGGAGGTTTTATCAATGAGAAAGCCAGAGAGAAAAAAGCTATTTCTGGGACTTCACCCGGGGTCAGCTCTCCTGACTTTTTTTATTTTGAGTATGTTTCTATTGTCCTCATTTGCAGCTTTTGCTCAGCAGCGATATCCAGCAGAGCATTGGCAGAAAGCCCGCTGCCCGGAGATGCTGGGTTGGTCAACGGAGAAACTTCGACTGGCAAAAGAACAGTTTGAAAAAATGGGCAGCGCTGCTGTTGTGATTGTTGTTGATGGTGTTATCCTCGATGAATGGGGTGACAGCAGCAGGCATTTTCGAGCGCACTCCATGCGCAAAAGCTTGCTTAATGCCCTTTATGGCATCCATGTCCATGAGGGTCATATTAATCTCGATGCGACATTGGAAGAACTGGGAATCGATGATAATGAACCACTGACAGCTACTGAAAAACAGGCCAGCATACGACATCTTCTGAAAGGTCGGTCTGGTATCTATCTTCCAGCATTATACCTTGGTGGATCATTAGACAGCCCTCCACGAGGCAGTCATCCACCGGGGACATTTTTCCACTACAATAACTGGGATTTCAATGTATTGGGCACAATATTCGAGCAGGAAACTGGAACCAGGATTTTCCAGGAGTTCAAAAAACGCATTGCCGATCCTCTGCAAATGGAGGATTTCGCTGTGGAAGACTGCTCGTACTTCCATGGTAATCACAGCGACAACATAAATACTCGCTATCCCGCATACCCCTTTCGCATATCTGCACGTGATATGGCCCGATTTGGCTTGATGTATCTCCGCAACGGCCAATGGCGTGGTCACCAAATCGTCCCAATAGAGTGGATTAGAGAGAGCTGGACGCCATATTCGGTTTATTTTGGCGAGAGTATTCGTTACGGTTATGCAAATTGGAAGATTTACCTTAAATGGAAGCTATTGCCCGGTGGTATTCGACTGGAAGATAATATATACTGGACTTCGGGCGTAGGTGTCCATCGGCTCTATATCGTGCCCTGGGCAAATCTCATCATGGTCCATCGAATAAACTCAGATATTCCTCTTCGAAGACCGAGTGGCGATGAAGTCGATCGTCTGCTGGCTCTCATCCTGGATGCAAAAATTTCAGACACCGGATTGGCTTTGATAAAAGCGGCAGGAAATGGTGATTCTGAACTCGTTGAGGCCTTACTTGAAAGCGGTGCAGATATCAACGCCACAAACGAGCAAAAGCAGACTGCCTTACATAATGCGGCAAATAAAGGGCACACAAACATTGTGAAGATTTTATTGGATAGTGGGGCAAATGCCAATGCCACGGATATGTTCGGGCATACGCCTTTATTTATTCCTGTGTATATTGGTGCCTTAGACATCGTGGAGGAACTTTTAAATGCCGGTGCTCATGTTGATGCCAGATCCAGGATTACTGGTCAAACACCATTGATGTTCGCCGTAGCGGGCACCAGAACCAGGGTTGTTGAAAAATTATTGGAAAAAGGTGCGGATGTAAATACGAAAGGGAAGGCATACAATGGAACGGCATTGATGCTGGCTTCGATAACCGGAAACATTGATATGGTAAGAATATTATTAGAAAAAGGTGCAGATGTTAATGCGATGACAGTTAATGGACGAACAGCCATAATGATAGCGCAGGCACTCGGCCATGCTGAGGTGGTAAAATTGCTGGAGGATGCTGGTGTAGCAAAGCAAACATCCGTATCGCTGCTTCCCCTTGAAGCCTATATTCCTCCTTATGTAGTTGCTGATGCAAAGGAGAAGAAACCAATGAATCCTCAGGTTGCCCAGGCCTTCCTGAGCAGAGGAGCGGAGATCAAAGCACAGGGTGAGACGGCTTTGTTGGTTGCTGCAATGCAAGGCGATACTGCAGCCGTGCATGCGCTGCTGGACAATGGAGCTGATATAAATGTTAAGCATAAGGATGGATGGACCGGGCTTTTGCTTGCCGCGGTGAATGGTCATTCGCAAATTGTACAAGTCCTGCTGGGCAAAGGTGCCGACGTTGAGGCTAAAGAGAAGTTGATAGGGCAGACAGCTTTGATATGGGCAGCTAAAGGTGGACATGTTGATACAGTAAAATACCTGCTGGAAGGTGGTGCAAATGTGAATGCCAGCGATAAATATGGTGGCACAGGCTTGACAAGAGCGGCGGACAGAGGACAGAGCGAAATTGTACAAATATTACTGAAGGCGGGAGCAGATATCAAAGCAAGAGAAAAAGATGGCGAAACAGCCTTGTTAGAGGCGACGAGCAATAATCATATTGAGATTGTGCAATCTTTATTAGAGGCTGGAGCGAATGTCAATGATAAAGATACGGAGGGGCGTACTCCTTTGATGCTGGCTGCCATGAATGGTCAAGAAGAAATGGTACGAGCTCTACTGGATGCAGGGGCAGATTTAAAGGCTCAGGACAATTTTGGCTCTACAGCCTTCGATCTGGCAAAAGCCAAAGAGCACAAAGAGATCGTTGAATTACTTCAGAAGACTGGCGCAAAAAAAGAATAAAACTAACACTTTCATCTTAAAGAGCAAAATGTATGTTACTACAGCTTGAAATATGTTTTATATAAGCAGATAAACATGTCCTTTCGATTTTTGAATATCTCAGGATAAAATAGATAGAGGATTATTGTAATTACTAATAAACACGATAATAAAAGCAGCAATTTTATTAAATTTTTATGTATTCTGTAGCGTATTGAAAGTAAAAAAGAAAAATGGTGGACGGTAGCGGATTCGAACCGCCGACCTCTGCCGTGCGAAAGCAGCGCTCTCCCAACTGAGCTAACCGCCCACTTAATTTTATTATAATATTTTTACCATATTTTTTTCAACCAAATTATCCTGCTTTAACGCCGTTATTAGTGGTTTAATGTATCTTTTTCTAATTCGGCAAAATATAGGGTAAAAATGAATTGGAAAAGCGATAGTGTTTTTGCAATATGATGTGTGAATTAGTATCTTTTTGGGATATAAAAAGAAGAACAATATTTTTTGAAGCTTTTTGCATGAAATGGAATGGTTGAAAAGTCTCTTTCAGAAGAAGGGTGGGGGATGAAGGAAGATGGTAGAAGCGACAATGGGTTTGCTTTTGCAAGTGGAAATAATGGAATATATAAGTACTGAATCCTATAGATGCAGCATTAAGAGCAAAGGCTTGAGGAATGGTAGATTAGAAATGAATATCAGGCTATGACAGCTATTTGATAAGCTGAAAGACTAAATTCTTCATAAAAAGAGCATGGAGGTATCTATTTGAAGATAATGTTACTACCAATTCTGAACTGAGTTTTTCGCTTTGTTACTTGGTGGAGAATTTATTATTAATTTTATAGATAGAGTTTATAAATGAGTTTGAAAAAGCTTGTTTTGTTATTTTTTTATCGAATTTTTTATGTTGATCAATCCTGCCTTTTCCAGTGCTTTTAAATATTCCTCAACTACTTCAAATGGGATGGGCTGAAATTCAGCGCTCAGTGCGTTACGAATCTGTAGCATATTTCGTTTGCCGTCAATAAAGTTTACTAATTCATACGAAACACTGTAAATGCTGTATATTTTTTGTAATGCTATTTTATATAGTTTTAGATTTCTTACCTTATTTACTCCCAGCTTTTTGTATAAAAAAGCTTCGTCTATGGGGCCTCGAAGTGCAGCGATTCGCTGGGGTATAAGATGGTAATCTTCATCAATTTCGAGTGCGAACTTAATTGGTTTCACCTGTTCTTTTTGGCAAAGTGTGGAGTAATAATCATAAATGTCTTGCTGGGAGCTTTTATGGTCGTCAATAAGATTGCTTTGCAGCTTCTTAATAAGTTTCTTGAGAACTTCGTCATCAGGAGCGATTTTGGCTATAGATTCCACTATACCCACTTCCCGTTGGTAACAGTATTTAAGCACAATCTTTGACTCCTTGTAATTCCCTATAAGTTTATCCTTATCATTATTCAGTAAATCTATTGCTTTTTTGTAGTCACGTGCCAATCGATCCTTACCTTTAGAATAACATTCATAGGCTAATCTTTTTGCAGTGTTATTGTCCATATCAGCAAGATATAAAGCTGAGCTCAATCCTATAAAGGCCACTCTTTTAAGAGTTGTGGGGTCGCATTTATCGGGTGTATCTTCGCTGGTATGATAAAAAACATCGGGCCAACAGGTGAAATCAACTGCTGGAATACCTAATGTATTATCGTTGAATACATAATGATCGCTTCCACTCATGTAGGGTTCTACCGAGCAGCTGAAACCATCTCTGGAACCACTGGGTGATATGATAAGGTTTGTTTGGCTGCCAATGAAATCTTCACTGTTTGTTATTCTGGCAAAGTCAAAAAAGTTCTGCACCACATCACTTAAATAGCTTGGCAGTGAATCAGGTGTACGATATAGATGCAGTGAAGACTTGCATTTCCTCATATTTTCACCAACCATATCCATATTAATTACTGCTATAGTCTTTTCAAATGCATTAGGGTGACCGGCTAAATATGCCATGGTGCCATATACTTCTGGAACCCACATAAATCTAATGGTTCTCTTGGGCGGTTCGATTTTGTTCTCTTTTATGAGCTTGTTTAAAGAATGAGCAATTTCTAAAATAGCAGAACTTCCACTCGCATTATCGTTAGCTCCTGGTTTATAGTGATCAAGGTGAGCTGTGAATAATATTTCTTCTCCGGGTTTTTCTTTACCTGGAATTTCAGCAGTGACAATTTCATATTCTCCCGGGAAAACACGAGCTTTAACCTTTGCCCGCACCATTATTTTTTGTCCTCTATGGAGCATTTCTTTCAGGTCAAGAGCCATACGATATGAAATCATAAAAGCAAAAGTGGGCTCATTTACGCCATCTCCCTTAAAGGGAATAGTTCCCCAGCTGATCTGCTGCACATAATCTGCTGGTTTTCGGGTGGCCTGGAACGGTATAGTATAGTAAGATATTACTCCTAAAGCTTTTCTTTTATATACAGCTTGCGAAAATACAGAAGCTGGATGAGCTGAAGTCAGAATTATTTTACCTGCGACATCTTTTCCTTCATAATCAGAAGGTAATATGCCTTCTCCAATATCCACGAGCTCAGCTTCCACATCGGTATCTCTACTATAGGTTGCCAGGCATAAGGGGATTTCGGAAAAGCTAATCAATCTTTTGTTTGTTGGTTTGGTCAACCAGAGTTCACCTTCTTGTGCTTCCCAGGCTGGAAAAGTGCTGTAAGTATAGCTCAATCTCTCTCCATCGGCAGGAAAGGATTCAATGGCGATATTTTGCAATCCATATTTCTTTGCCCAATCAACAATATATTGAGCAGCCCGATGATATTCAGGTGAGGGTTGCAAACGATGAAAATCAGCCAGCTGTCTGATGTGTTCTAAAGCGATATCACCCGATACCTCATTTATAATAAAGCGGATAGCATCCTCAGATAGTAGCGGCTGATACTGAGCTGAAATGGGCCTTTGGGTGCTGAGAAGGATAGCTATTATTAAAGAAATAAATAGAAATAGATACTTCATATCGCATCTTGATTTCATAATATAGTTCCTCCACAATAATATTATTATTCAGGCTACATTCTCTTTATATCAAAGAGCTAATTATGATTTTCAAGATATTCTTTTGCCTTCTTATGAGCGTTTCGCCAATCGGGCAAAGTAAGTACAATTTTGTATTCTGATTGAGCAGAATGAAGGTCATTTAATTTATCATAAATTTTACCCTTATAAAGATGAATGAGGGTTGGTATATACTCTCTAAGCGCTTTTCTATTTGAGCTGAGAATTTGATCAAATATTTTCAAAGCTTCTTTATATTCTCCGAGCTCAAATTTAGTGATTCCAAAGTAAAAGAGAATATCCGGATCTTCTTTATCATACCATAGAGCTCTATCAAAATATTTTAATGTCTTATCAAATTCTCCTTTTTTTATATAGTACAGGCAGTAACTAAAATTAGAGGAGGGGCCGCCCATTAATTCCGGACGGAATGCCGGTATGTGGATTCCGTAAGGCCACAGGAAGGGGAGATCATAAGCTTTTGCAAGGTCCTCAAATTTGAGTTGGCGTTCAATTCCTCTTCCTGCATATTCATGCGATTTTCTCTCAGGTGGGAACTCCAAAACCTTTTTATAATAGTTTATAGCTTGCTGCCTATTTCCTTTTATATCGGCGATTATTCCTAAATTTAAGTATGTATGAGGAGTCATCCATTCATACTCCGGTGGTTTTTCGCTATTTAGATAAGATTTGAAAGATTCTTCAGCTTTCTCATATGATGTTTGATTACAATAGCTTCGGGCAAGGAAGTAATGTATTTCAGAATTTTTGGGATCATACTTTAGAGCATTTTGAAATTTAATCTCTGCTGCAGCAAAATCTTCTTCATAGTAATAGGTCAATGCCAGCTCGAAAATCCTACCAGCCTTAATTTTATCTTGGTATTGATTTTCAAGAGAACGAATAGCTTCATGCCACTGCTGCTCTAATTGTTGTAATGAAACTCCTAAAACAATGGGAATATCTTTTTCCAGGTTTTCAGAATTCCAGAGTTTTTTAAATTTTTCAGCACCATATCTATCAAAAAAGAACTTAGCAAAATGTGCATCTGTAGGGTAAGTAATCAACCAGTTAAGGAGCCGATTACCAACTATATAATTCTTAAGCGTTGGTAATGTATCTTCAATAAGAAATTTTACTGTCCAATATTCTACTGGTTTTCCATGCCAGACACCATCACCCTGCACCAAGCAGGCAATGCCCTCACCTAACAGAGGAGACTGAACATCACTGCCACTGGAAACGGGTCCGAGAATCTGGTAGGAAAGAGGGTGCATATCCTCATGCGTACCCCAACCGACAATATCATTGAAGCTGGCGAAAATGAAAGTTAAATAACCAGCAGCAGGGTCGTTGCTTGCCGCCTTAACATCCAGCATCTGATCGACACTCTCAAAATAATAAATAGTAACTTCACAATCTTCAATCGGTTGCTTTAGCAATGAGAAATGCTTGGTATATTCTTTTTCTTTTAATTTCCCAATTTTTTCTATATAAGGAGCCACTGGAGAATCAGCGTAATAATATAGATTATAATGTTTTGTTTTATGGAGGCGAATTGTATCAAAATAGTTTTTAAGATTTTTTTCATTATCTTTGTCGTATTTCACATCATATATCCATTTATTCCCCTCTTTCTTAAAAAATCCCGAGCGAATTACAAATGTCTGCTGGGTAATGGAATATTCTCCACCCAGGCCAATGACCATGAAGTTAACCCAGGCATAGCGGGGTTTCAACTCAAAATCATCATTTCCTGTATATACTCCCATGAGCTTATGGGGATTTAGAGGATTAGGATATAAAAACCGAATTAATTTATCTTTTTCAGTATATTTTTTCCCTCCAAATATATATCCATCCTCTTCAAATCTAATTGGTAATTCAGGTAAGAGTTCTTTTAGTATTCCATTGGTAGATGGTGTACCTATAAGAAATAGATTTGCATTCTCGATATCTTTTTTGCCAATCTCCTTATCAGCTTTAACCTGGAAAAAATATCCTGAATTCTGCTTATACCCATCGGCAATCATTTTTGCTTGCTTTCTCATGAAGTCAGTTTTTTCCGGATTAGCGGTTCCGTATACAAGTATAATATCTGCCTGTTTAATAAATTTGTTCACATATTCCCACGTTTCTTGAGCAAAAGATTGTTCTTCAGTAATTACAATAAATAATAATAATATTAAGATTGATAGAAGATATCCTTTCGATGAAAATTTAGTAATGCTCTTCATAATTCTTTTCTCCTGTTTATTAAAGTTGTTATTCTAAAAATTCGCAATGTTATTCTTTGCTATTCTAATAGTGCTCAAATTCATAAAAGATTACCCTAATCAATTATAACATTAAGCTTTTTTATTGGAACTCTTGATAAAAAAAGAAAACACCTCCCACTGGAATTGATAAAAGGAGCTGTAATTGAATTCCAGTGGGAGGGTGATAAAAGTATTTAGAAGTCGAAAGTGAAACCGAGCTGGAATGTTCTGCTGAGGTCAATTGCAGAGGGTTCGCCATGATTGGCAGGAGCAGTACTAACTCCGGTCACATTAGAATGATTTGTGATATTATATCCCTCAAACACTAAGGATAATTTATAGCGCTCAAGTTGGAATGTTTTTCTCAGTGAAAAATCAAGCGATTGGGTAGAAGGCATACGCTGACTATTGCGATCACCAATATAGTAGATACCTATCTGTGCACCAGTTACGATGGAGTATGGAAAGCCACTAACATAGTAGTAATTAGCAGCAAGTATAACGTCCCCGGGCAAGAGCACGGTTCCTGATGCCTTGAAGTTGTGAGTCCTATCAAAGTCTTCTATAGAGTTTTTCGGGGGCATCATAACTTTGGTATAGAATTGATACAACTGGTTTCCATCACCTCTGGCTCTCGATACGCTATAGCTAATAAGAGACTGAAATCTGTGGGTGAACCTCTTGGACAAAACAAACTCAGCTCCACGGTATTTTCCATTGCCATCTGATTTAAATGCAAAACCGAGAACTCCGGGTAAATCTTCTCGATAAGTAAGGAGCTGGTTCTTGAGCGTTTTATCGGTATAATTGAAGGCAAACTTCAGATCATAAGGAAGCAGCCGCTCAAATCCTGCTGACCAGGAAAAATTGTAAGGCGTTTTTTGTTCGCCCAAAGGGTAATAAAGAAACATTGCTTCCAGAATTTCTTCTCCCTCCGCTAATAATCCTACTGGGTTATAAACAGTGTACTGATAACCTCCTGAAGCAGTTTTCCAATAATAATGATAGCCATACATTCTATCGTAGAAAATTCCAGCGTTCACATAGAGCTTTGTTTTTCGGTCACCTGTTACATCATAGCTAAAACCTAATCGCGGTGCCACATCTGTATTACCAACCAATGATTGATATTCTACACGAACACCAGCATCCACAGTAAATCTGTCATTCAATACGATAGAATCCTGAAGATATACAGCTGCTTCTGTTCCTTTCACATGATTGTAGCGGCGCTTATCGAAGTAGTAGTGCCACGCCATAGGGGTTCCAAGAGGACGAAGATCAAATAATGTAGGTCCTGATTGCCCACTACCGTCTGTAGTCATTCTACCTATCTCAAATCCAGCTGCCATATTATGGCTGCCTCTGAAGTAACTTAAGTTTTCAGCTAATCTATAGCGGGCTCTCCAATAATCATCATAATGAGTGTATCGTCCTGATGTGTAAGTCCCTGTTGGAGTATAGGTATAAAGAGTCCAATGAGCATCTGGGTCAGTGCGCTCATTCGCGTTACGAACGTACAACCACGAGAACTGCGATTCTAAGAAGAGGTTTTCATTGAAAATGTGCTGCTGACTTAGCGATACTATATATTTGCGATTTTTTTGAATGGCGTTGAACTCTGGAGCACTAAATCGATCGAGAACAATGTTTTCTATAGTTTCTACATTAGCCGCCGTGAAGAAATGCCAACGATCATTTTCACTTTGAAGGTAGTCCAGTTTAAAGCTTCCCATGTATATCTCTGAATCCATTGTTCGTTCACTGAAGATTGAGCCAAGCTTGCCCGTACGATATTCACTAGTAGCGAAAAAGAGAACCTTATCTTCAATGATTGGTCCACCAAGAGCAAATTCGTAAAACCGACGTGTATCCGGGGCAACATCAATGAGCTGACCTGTAAATATTATAGGAGGTTTTGAAACGAAGCTATCATTTCGAAAGTAAAAACCTACATGACCAGCAAATTCATTTGTACCACTTTTAGTGGCAACATTTACTATACCTCCAGAAAATTCTCCATATTTAGCCTCAAATCCTCCCGGAATTAATTCAAAGCGATCGATTGCTTCCTGACTGAAAACTATAGCAATATCAGAATAGAATGGATCAACATTATTTACTCCATCTATACGGTAACCAGTATTGGTGGAACGAGAGCCTCGAACCTTATCATCATTAACACCGGGCAATAATTTTAATACATCCTTAAAATTGCGGTCCCGTAGCGGCAGGTTCTCAATCACCTCGGGCTCAATCATTTCCTTAGTAGTTGTTAGAGTGACGTCAATTTGAGGAGTAGCAGTAACAGTTATAGTATCTTCAAGAGTACCCATTCTCATTACCAGCTCATAACGATAGGTTTCACCGAAATTAATCCTAATATCGGGCATGGTAATAGCCTGAAATCCTTCAAGCTCAGCTTTAAGCTCATAGGTAGCCGCTGGTACAAGAATAAATTTATATATACCTACCTGATTGGTTGTTCCTGTCAATGTTCTCGCAGCACTTGTTAGTGTTAATTGGACTCCTGGAAGAATCGCATCTTGCTCATCCTTCACTGTTACAATAATGGTACCAGTAAGATCAGCCTGGCCATAGGCTAAAGATGAAGTTAAAAGGCAAAAAGCTACTATTACTGCGATTCCTCCCGAGAATAGTTTCATGAATAATTTTATATAATTATTCATTTTTCTCCCTCATTTTGTTAGTTAATTCCAAGATTAATCAAACTTAAAGGTATATTCTCTTTTTGCAATCACCTCCTTTTGAATATTGAAATTATTCTTCTGGTTTATTTTTGCTGTAATAAGACATCAAATAAGGGCGATTCCACTCGAAGTTCCAGTGGACATCGCTCATAAGTTTTCTAAGCCCCTCCTTATCTCTTTTTTTACACAGCTCAATCATCTTAAGATGATGCTTCATCAATTGATTCTCCCATTCTTGTATTTGCTTCAGGGTTTCTGGAAAATCGTATAGGCGCTTTTTGAGTAAGGTCACTATATTTGTGAGCAGTTCATTATCATTTAGATTTAGGAAAAACTCATGGCTTGCCAGGTTGTATTTCATGTATTCAGAGAACTTTCCTTTTTCCAATGACTTTTGCATCTTTTTATATAACTGCTCTAAAGCGATTAAATCTTTTTTAGTCATCCGATCCACTGATTTTGTAGCAGCTTTTTCCTCCAATGCACCAATAATCTGATAGATATTCTCTATATCTTTTAGATTAAGATTATTGACATAAATTTTTCTTCGTGGCATTATGGTTACAAATCCTTCCACCTCTAATTGAATAAGAGCTTCCCGTATTGGTGTACGGCTAACATTTAATATCTCACAAAGGCTCTTCTCATCTATTGAATCACCTGGCTTTAAGCCACCATTTTCCAGTTCTTTTCTCAAGTAGCCATAAACGCAGTCTTTTAGACTCTTATATCCGATTAGATTGTTGTTCATACTGCTTTAATCTATTAAACTATTTGAAAGTGATAAGCTATTCCACTGCTGCTATGAGATATATTTAATAGGATATATTAAATATTAAATATATATAAATGATATTTAATTATTTGTCAAGGTAAAAATAACGAAATATTAAAAAATTTAATAATAATAATAAGGTAATATTTAAGTTGCAGGGCTTAAAAATTGATGTTAAGACCTATTAAATACTGCTGCTTATTTCAAGAAGAGGTAAGCTTTTTTCTGAATTATCTCTCAGGCAGTATTTTTTTCATCAGATTATAATTAAATATCATTAACGCAATTCTTAATTATATATCGTTCATAATAAATGACCTCCCCATGGAAGTTATTGATTAATAATTTCTTTTACTGCCATGGGGAGGTTCTTTTATTTAGAAGTCAAAGGTGAAACCGAGCTGGAATGTTCTGCTTATGTCTAATGCAGATGGCTCTCCATGATTATCCGGAGCGGTACTTACGGATGTTACGTTGGTGTGGTTTGTAATATTATATCCCTCGAAAACAAAGGTGAATTTATAGCGATCGAGCTGGAATGTTTTTCTGAGCGCAAAATCAAGTGATGAGGTAGGATCCATCCGCTGTCCATTTCGTTCACCTACATAATAAATACCGATCTGGGCACCACCAATTATGGAGTATGGTAAGCCACTCGCATAGTGATAATTAACGGCAAGCATAACATCCCAGGGCAGGAGCATAGTTCCTGAAGCCTTGAAGTAATGAGTTCTATCAAAATCTTCAATAGCATTTCTGGGCGGAATCTGAACTTTGGTATAGAACTGGTACAACTGGTTTCCATCACCTCTGGCTCTCGAGATGGTATAGCTAATCAGGGATTGAAATCTATTGGTAAATCTCTTTGATAAAACAAACTCAGCTCCGCGGTATTTTCCTCCACCTTCTGTTTTAAAAGCAAAACCAAGAACTCCTGGCAGGTCTTCTCGATAAGTGAGTAGCTGATGCTTGAGTGTTTTTTCTGTATAATTGAAATTGAACTTCATATCATAAGGAAGTAGTCGCTCAAATCCTGCTGACCAGGTGAAGTTATAGGGAGTCTTTTGTTCGCCGACTGGAAAATAGAGAAATTTAACATCTAATATTTCCACTCCTGATGCTAAAGGTCCGACAGGATTATACACCGTATATTGCTCACCACCTGCAGCAGTAGAAAACTGTAGATAATAGCCGTATATCCTGTCATAATAAATTCCAGCATTTGCGTAGAGCTTTGTTTTCCTGTCACCAGTTAGGTCGTAGCTAAAGCCAAATCGAGGTGCTATATCTGTATTCCCCATCATTGATTGGTACTCTACTCGTAAACCAGCATCAATTGTAAGTCTTTCATTTAGGATTATGGAATCCTGAAAATACAGAGCAGCTTCGGTTCCCTTCACATGATCGAACGTCTGAGGGTCGAAATAGTAATGCCACGATAGAGGGGTTCCAAGAGGACGAAGATCAAATATAGTTGGTCCCGATTGCCCATGCCCATCGGTATTCATTTTACCCATTTCAAAACCGACTCCAATATTATGAATACCGCTGAAATAGCTCAATGATTCTGTTAGTCTAACGCGATTTCTCCAATAAGCTTTCTCTACGCCATATCTACCTGTGGAATAGGTACCCGTTGGAGTATAAAGATAAAGGCTCCAATGTGCATCCGGGTCAGTACGCTCAAGATCATTCGATATACGCAAGAATGTGAAATGTGATTCTAAAAAGAGGTCCTCATTGAAAATGTGCTGCTGCATTGCTGAGAACATGTATTTATTAATCTTTTCATTATAGTTGTATTCCGGATAAGCGAATCGGTCTAAGATGTTGTTTTTAACATTTGACATATTAGCCGATAGGAAGAAATTCCATCTATCATTTTCGCTCTGTAAATAGTCCAGCTTGAAGCTTCCCAAATATATAGTTGAATCTTTTGTCCGTTCGCTGAAAAGCGAGCCAAGTTCACCGTCCCGATATTCACTGGTAGCAAAGAACAAAACCTTGTCTTCAACTATTGGTCCACCCAAAGCGAATTCGTAGAATCGACGGGTATCAGGGGCTACGTCCAAAATTTGCCCTGGAAATATTATTGAGGGTTTAGATACAAAATCATCATTTCTAAAGTAAAAACCTGCATGTCCAGCGTAAGCATTAGTTCCGCTCTTGGTAGCCACATTGACTATTCCACCTGAAAATTCACCATATTTAGCCTGAAATCCACCGGGGATCAATTCGAAACGATCAATTGCCTCCTGGCTGAAGACTATAGCAATTTCAGAATAAAATGGATCCATATTATTTGCGCCATCAATACGATATCCTGTATTAGTGGAACGGGAACCTCGAACCTTATCGTCATTAACGCCAGGCAATAATTTTAATACATCCTGGAAATTCCTGTCGCGCAATGGTAGATTCTCGATTACCTCAGGCTCAATCAGCTCCTTCGTAGTAGTGAGCGTAACATCTATCTGCGGAGTAGCAATAACGGTAATGGTTTCTTCTAAAGTTCCTAACTTCATAACGATCTCGTAAACATAGGTCTCACCGAAGTTAACCCTGATATCCGACATGGTCACTGCCTGGAATCCTTCAAGCTCTGCTTTCAGCTCATAGGTAGCTGCTGGCACCAGAACGAACTTGTACTTGCCGAACTGGTTAGTTGTTCCCGTTAATGTGGTAGCAGCACTCACGAGTGATAATTGTACTCCCGGGAGAACCGCATCCTGCTCATCCTTGACAGTGATAATTATGGTACCGGTAAGCTCAGCCTGTCCATAGGCCAAAGATGGGATTAAGATGCAAAGAGCTGCAATTACTGCAATTCCCCCAGAGAGTAAATTATATCCAAGTTCTTTCAAGTAACTCATAGCTTCTCCTTATGTAAATAGTTATTAGGTAGACATATAGTTGAATCCTTTTTTTTGCGCTATCACCTCCTTATGCTTGTTCAGGTTTTCCCAGAATTATTTTTACTATAATTAAGAATGCAAAGAAGATCGATTCCACTCAAAGTTCCAATGTACATCACTCAGCAACTTCCGAATTCCTTCTTTATCCTTCTTTTCGCACAGCTCTATCATTTTTCGATGATGTTCCATTAATTGACAATTCCATGTAGGGATTTTTTTGTTTGTTTTTGTAAAGCTGCAAATGCGCATGCACAGCAGTTTTACTATGCTATTGAGTAGTTCGTTATTATTCAGTTCAAGTAAAAAGTCATGGCTTGCAGTGCCATATGTCATACACTGAGAATATTTGCCTTCATTCAAGGACTTTTCCATTTTGGTATATAATTGCTGCAATACAACCATATCCTTTTCAGTAATTTTATCTAAAGCATTCATTGCTGCATTACTCTCTAAAGCAGCAATGACCTGATAAATGTTCTTAATATCTTTTTCCTTAAGCTTATTCACATAAATTCGTCTTCGAGGCAGAATTTTAATAAATCCTTCCAGCTCTAATTGAATAAGGGCTTCTCGAATTGGTGTGCGGCTTATATTTAATTTTTCGGAAATGCTATTCTCGACAATTGTAGTACCAGGTTTTAAGTCACCATTTTCTAATTCCTTTCTCAGGTAGCTATAGACACATTCTTTTAGACTTTTATAGCTGATTATTTTATTTTTCATAATGTCTCAGAATCATAAAGGTAAAAACATATAGCCTTAATTTATCTTTATTTGCGGATTTAAAAATTAATAAATAAATATACTTTAACCATAATTAAAAAATATTTAATTTTATAGATAAAAAAAATGATACTATTTTTATTTTTACCAAATGATAATTCATTATTCCTACTATCCGTTAGAAGCGTCCTTACGGTAAATAATATTGCCTCTATTTTGATTCAGGGCTTGTTTCTTCCATGGCGGGTCCAATATTTTCGTGAATTATTTGCCATCGGGAATCCCTTTTTTCTAAAATAACTGTCATGTATCCCCACGTTTTTGACGGTTTCTCTTCTT
>CAZYAF010000022.1:0-70519 GCA_964645975.1 uncultured Acidobacteriota bacterium | reverse complement strand
TAAATCGATGCCCTCACTATGTCAATACCTTAAGTACTCAAAAACGCGATGAACCTAATTTCTTTATTTTTAATAACTTATATAAACCAAACTTGCCTTCTGCCTATTTTCTTTAAGAAAATTGATATTAATCTAAAATATAGAGGAGTTAGGGGCTTGTGGAAATTGTGGAAATCTCGTCATAGATTTCCAAGCGAAGCGTCATTTCCACAGCCCAGAGAAAATGATTGCCCATTCTTGTATCAATGGTAGCTATCTCCCCGCTTATCTGTGCTTCCATTTACCCTTTCCTATTTTTTCCATGTTATTTTTAACACAGCCTCAATACCTCAGGTACTCAAAAACGCGATGAACCTTATTTTTTAAAAGATGCCAATCACTAAAGCCTTATTCCGAATGCTTAATCTGAATAAGACCAGCTTTTTCCAGTATATCAAAATATTCTTTCAGTGCTCTGATATCAATTGGTCCGTATTCTGCACTGAGAGCATTCCTTATCTGAAGCAGGTTTCTCTTTCCATTTATGAAATTTGTTGCCTCATAGGTCGTATTTCCTATGAGCTTAATTTTTTCACCAATATGCTCGTCTTCCAGTTTTTCTATCACGTAGTCAATAGCTAAGGGTCCGGTAAAAATGGGATTTCTGCTTGGTATGATTTTTTGCGCTGTTTTCTCCTCATCGGTAGGTGTAAATGCAAATTGAGGCATCGCATTGTTCTGATTGCAGAGCAATTGATAATAATCCTTTATGTTTTTAATGAAATTATCCTCTGTTTGATTTAGCTGAGCAGCTAATCCCTTAATATAATTTGTTGCTTTACTATCTTTGCAGAAGGTTTGGCAGGATAGCACTTCATCCTTCTCACGTTCGATGCTGTGATTAACGATATTTATTGCTTCTTTGTATGACTGATGCAGTTCCTCTGTAGCATTAACCGATTTTTTGAGCATTTTTAAAGCTCGATCCACGTCTATGGCAATACGACCATAACCTCGGAGTATCGCCTCATTGGCTAATGCTATTGCCTTATCATCTTCAGCATTGGCCATAAACAAACTTGCTAAGGTGGTTACCATCATAACCCGTTTCAATTCGCTGGAATCCACTTTTTCCACAGTATCCTGGATAGTATGATGATACGGATCGGGATGACCGAACATGGTAGCTGGTACTCCTATGCTGCCATCGCAGAACATATAATGGTCGCTGCCGCCGCTGTACGGTGCAATTTTGTAATTCCAGGGATATTTTCCTCCCCTTACGCTGGTAATTCCCAGGCGGTCAACCAGCTCAATATAATGCTCCACTACATCGTTGAGATACGAGGGAAGGGAGTGGGGAGTTCGAGTGGCATAAAATAATGAGCGACATTTTACCAGGTCCTCGCCAATCATATCCAGATTGATAGCAGCAAGGGTGTTTTTGGAAAATTCCGGATGATTTTTGAGATAAGCGATGGTGCCGAACATCTCCGATACCCAGAGAAATCGGATGGTGCGTTTGGGCTGAGGTAGTATGCCAGTATCTATTAATCGCTGAACAGTCCGGGCAATCTCCAGCATTCCCGCACTGCCAGAAGCATTATCATTAGCTCCCGGTTTGTAGTGGTCCAGATGACCGCAAATCACAATCTCCTGTTCGGGATACTCGCTTCCCTTTATTAAGGCGCTCATCATTTCGATCTTGCTCTCATAGACCTCGCCCTTGACCTTTGCTTGCAGCACGACTTTTTTGCCCTCTTTCATACGGGTTTTGAGCATATGCGCATGGGCTTTGGAAATATTAAAGCCAAAGCCTATCTTATCTCGTTCGCTCCATTTGGGCCAGAGTGCTGTATACTGCACCAAATCGGGGAAATCCTGTCGCCAGCTATAGGGCATATAATGCACCAGACCGGCTGCTCCATATTTGAGCACCGCCTTTTGATGGACATTGCCGCTGTAGCCGGTAGCCAGCACGATCTTATCTTTTACGTCAATGCCTTCATATTCCTCATCCGTCAAGCCGGAGCCCACATCCACCAGCTCAGTGGTGACATCGGCAGTGCAGCTATGTTTTACCAGAGTGGTGGGTATCTCCTCGTATGAAGCGAGCCGCATCTTTACCGGTTCCACCACCCAGAGCTCGGCGAAGCTGGCACGCCAGCCAATGGGAGTAGCCCAGGTGTAATATCGAATCTCGCCGTTGGAGGGCCAGCCTTCGATGTAGCAGTCGTCGATACCGTAATTCTTAAGCTGCTCTTTGATATAGAGAGCGGCATCATGCCAGCCACCAGAAGCCTGGATGCGGTCATGACGGCTGATGTGAATAGTATGATTCTTGGCTATCTCACCGGAAAGCTCAGTGAGCAGCGCTTCCAATACCTGAGGAGAAATCCAGTCATCCTCCACTCTTGGTTGAGCAAAAAGCAACTGCGAAATAAAAATAGAAATGATAATAATAATTAAACATAATCTCTTGTTCATAATAACCTCCTGTTACTTGATTATATTGTATTATGAACGATTGAGCTTTAGCAAGAAACAATAATGTCTGATGTTTGCAGAGGTAAACAACGATGAAGCAGGCTATACAACTGCTTTACTATTATCTATCGAAGGGCTCCCGTGTAGGGACAGTGCTTGCCCCTGTCCGAAAAGCGAAGCTTTTGTCTTCATTTCCTGCAAAGGAAAACACTGTAGGGACAAACTATCTTGTTATCCTCTTTGGAATGAAATGACGTAGGGATAGGCCTTGTGTCTGGAGGCATGGCCTCTTTGTTATTGTGATGGTAAAATGTATAATTATGTGATGGTTGGCGGAATTTAATCAATTAAATATAAAACTGAAGCGCTGCCATAAGGAAACGCAGTTTCCTTGTTTTGTTTAGCAGGGAAGCTATGGCCTGAACTCTTTGTGATTTTATTTTTCATTTTGAGCATTTTTGGAATCTACTCCTAAATCCTTCAATTTTAGCATAGCAATAGTTTTATTGTTTAATGCTCCTTTATGATAATGAGGAAAATGTTCTACTGTCCATACTTTCATTGCGTAATCGAAACACATGATTGATTGATGAAGATATTTTATTTTATCTTCCTTATTTGGCATATCATCTGATAATTGAACATAAGTCGCTCCCAGGTTGTTCTGGGTGGTGGCATAATAAGCAGGGAACTCCTTTCTGGTATAGACTTCAAGCGCTTTTTTATAGCAATCTATAGCATCGTTAAGAGCTTGTCTTCTTTCTTCCCCTTCCAGGCTGTCTGCCAGGTAGCTGTAAGCAATTCCCAGGTTGTTCTGGGTCATGGCATAGCCAGCAGGGAACTCCTTTCTTGTTTTGACTTCTAGAGCCCTGTTATAGCAGTCGATAGCATCATTAAGCACCTTTCTTCTCTCTTCCCCTTCCAGGCTGTTTGCCAGGTTACTATAAGCTTCTCCCAGGTTGTTCTGGGTGGTGGCATAGTCAGCGGGGAAGTCCTTTCTGGTTCTGACTTGCAGCGCCCTGTTATAGCAGTAGATGGCATTTTTGAGTGCTTTTATTCTTTCTTCACCTTCAAGGCTGGCTGCCAGGTAGCTGTAAGCAGTTCCCAGGTTGTTCTGGGTGGTAGCATAGTCAGCTGGGAACTCCTTTCTGGTTCGGACTTCAAGAGCCTTCTCATAGCACTGAATAGCCTGCTTGAGGGTATCAATTATTTGTTTCTCTTCCAGGCTGTCTGCTAATTGAATAAATGCAGCACCCAGGTTGTTCTGGGTGGTGGCATAATCAGCGGGGAAATCCTTTCGGGTTCTTACTTCCAGTGCTTTGTTATAGCATTCAATGGCTTGCTGGAGGGTATCAGTTCTCTGTTTCCCTTCCAGGCTGTCTGCCAGGTTTCTATAGGCTTCTCCCAGGTTGTTCTGGGTCATGGCATAAGAAGCGGGGAAATCCTTTCTGGTATAGACTTCAAGCGCTTTGTTATAGCAGTCAATGGCCTGCTTGAGGGTATCAGCTCTCTGTTTCCCTTCCAGGCTGTCTGCCAGATAGCTGTGGGCAGTGCCCAGGTTGATCTGTGTGGTAGCATATGCAGTCGGGAACTCCTTTCTGGTTCTGATTTCCAGAGCCTTTTCATAGCACAGAATAGCCTGCTTGATTGCCTTAATTCTTTGCTTGCCTTCTAGTCCTTTAGCCATTTCTAGGTGGGCATTACCCAGGTTGTTCTGAGTGGTAGCATATCCAGCTGGGAATTCCTTTTTGGTGTAAACCTTCAGTGCATTTTCATAGCATTGAATGGCCTGCTCCAAAGCTTCTCTTCTCTGCACTGCTTCCAGGCTAGCTGCCAGGTCGCTGTAAGCAGTACCCAGGTTGTTCTGGGTCATGGCATAATCTTCCATGAGTTTATATTTTCTAAAACCAGATGAAGCGTCATTAAAGCACTTTATTGCTCTATCAAAGGTTTCTCTTATTTTTGAAGCAGGAAGAGTTTCTATAATATGACAATAAGAATTTCCAAGAAAAATTAGAGTTTTTAAAAAAGGGATAACAGCTCCAATTTCTCCATAGATTTCTAATGCTTCTGCAAAATATTTAATGGACTTTTTCAGGTTTTGTTTTCTATTTCCAGTAGTAAGGCTCATATAAGCATTTCCCAGATTTATGCACAGTTCGGCATAATCCAGAGGGAAGCTCTCCTTATCAATCTTTTGCAGCATTGTTTCATACGATTTGATGCTTTTTTTCCTCAAATCATCTCTTGTTTTTTCTTTTTCAGGCATTAGAACGCCTCAAGTAGTAATTTTAATAATTGTATCCCTAAGGTTGCTTAATGCAATGTGGAGTTCCATATATCGATCCTCATAAATATTATCATTAAATTTCTCAATATCTTTTTCCATTCTTTCAACAAAATTCCTAAAAATTTTAACGGAACTCCTATATTTACTTCCTTCATATCCATAGAGGATTGAATCCAAGCTATCTATTATTATTTTGCAGCCAGTACAACTATATTTTTCTGTAGCGTAATAACATGAATCCAAATAATGCTTAAAAAGATTTTCTGCGATTTCTGAATTTGAAGCTTCTGAAACAGATCGTCTAATAAAAGGACTCAACCTTTTACTGAAAAATGAAAATCCTTCTTCAATGCTGCGAAAATCTGCTCGTCCGATGCATGCTTTTGTTATATCAAAGATTGGCTGAAGATAACGGTCAACATTTTTTCTATATAAAATATAAGTATTGAATCGACGTTCAGTTATCTTCCAGCATAAGCGCTCGTATATAAATCCTGGTCTAATTAATCTAAAAGTTCTTATGGCAAAGGGAATCAAGAATGCAAGGGAAAAGAAGAAAGATAGTATTAATAAATCAATGTGAAAAACATTCATTGTTTTAGGTAAGTCATGGTATCTTCCATTAAGATATATTGAATAGGAGATGGTGCCTATATAAATTATAAAATATAGAATAAAGTATAGCGAATATGTATGTAAAAATATTGCTCTTGGTGTATAGTTGCTGCCAATTTGTTGAAGAGCAACTAAAAGGAGTGAAATAGTGAGGGCGAATATGGCAGCCAGGGATTGGGGGATGGCGCTGAAGAGATAGAGTTGTTCGGTGCGGTCGGTATAGCTGCCGTGGTAGAGTTGCAGCCATTCATGTTTTGCAGCGAATAGCGAGATAATGAATCCTAAGATTATCAAAAGGAGAAGCACATCCTGCAATTGGATATGGCTCCATTGGTCTTTGAGCCAAACGCCGATGTATTTGTGCCAATCTTTGTATTTTCTTTTTTGTTCTTTATACCATTTAACCATAATATTCTAAAAAAGCGGCTGTTAGTTCATTGTTCTGTCATTATTATAAACGACAATATGGTGCGGAACATTACAAATAAATTAATTTTTTTGCAGCGTAGTATTTATTAGGTATAATTGTATAGTTTTATTCATTGAAAATGAATTAAACAGATAATGCGGCTTTGCCACATTCGGACAGAGGAAGCACGGCTTCCTTGTTATCCTTTAATCAAGAAGCAGTTTTTGGAGTAATAATAGATATTCAAAATGTGTAATAACAAAGCAGCGTTGCTGCCTGTACCTACGTTTTTTTGTATGCATTCCTTTGAAGGAATTTTTAAGCGGACAGAGGAGGCATGGTCGCTTTGCTATTTGATATTCAAAATTACATTTATTTTTAAACAGCTTCAAATGATAGTAATGTTTAATGCCAAAGCGGCTGTGCCGCTCGGACAGGGGAGGCACGGCCTCTTCGATATTATGATGGCAAAGGTTATGCTCAGGTGACGGTATTGTGTTATTGAAGCAATCAAATAGCAAAGCAACATGGTTGCCTGTCCCTACACGGTTGCCCGTTGAGGGAAAAATAAAAAAGCAGCGTTGCTGCTTGTCTCTACTGCAATTAGATGGAGATGATTAAGAAGAGGTCAAGATGATAAATTGCTGTGCTGATTATGTTATATGGAATTGAGGTGTAGTTTATCGTTTCATTTGTCTTCTGGCTTTTTCTTTGAGGGCTTCCAATTTTCGTAGGGCAGTGTGTCTATTTATGAGGGCGGTGTCGTGAGGGCGAGGGAAGTCCTTTTTGGTCCAGATTTCCAGAGTATTATCAAAGAGGTCTATGGATTTTTTAAGCAATTTCAGTTGTTCTTTTTTATCATCAATCAATTTTGACAATTTGCGATAGGTATTTCCCAGGTTGTGATGGACAGCGGCATATTCAGCGGGGTAATCATCCTTGGTATAGATTTGCAGAGCATTTTGATAAAAGTTGGAAGCATCTTCATGGGCTTTTTTCCGTTCATTGCGTTCCAGCGTTTTTGCCAGGTCGCTGTAAGCGCTACCGATATTGTTCTGAATGGCGGCATAATCTGCAGGATAATCATGTTTGCTATATATTTCCAATGCCTTCTCATAGCACTTGATAGCCTCTTTCAGGGATTTTTTCTTATCCTTTCCTTCGGGTGCTCTTAACATGTTTTTGTAGGCATTACCCAGGTTAACCTGTGTCATTGCATAGTAAATAGGGAATTTGTCTTTTTTTCTAATTTCCAGCGCTTTTTCGTAATGCTCGATCGCTTTTCTGAAAAGTTCTTCTCTCTGTTCAGCTTCCAGAGCTACTGCCAGGTCGCTGCAAGCGCTTCCCAGATTGTTCTGAGTGGTGGCATAGTCAACAGGGTAATCTTCTTTGGTGTAGATCTCCACTGCCTTATCATAGCAATCAATTGATATTCTTAAGGTCTCGACAATTTTTTCCTCTTCAAATTCCTCTGCCAGCTCACTGTAGGCATTACCCAGATTGTTTTGCGTCATGGCATAGTCAGCAGGGAAGTCCTTTATAGTATAAACTCTCAGAGCCTTTTTATAGCATTGGATAGCATCATAAATGGTATTAATTTTTTCATCATCATAAAGGCAGCGAGCCAGCTCTCTGTATGCCAATCCCAGGTTGCTTTGCGTCATGGCATGATATGCTGGAAATCGTTTTTTATGGTATATTTCCAGGGCGCTTTGATAACACCATATAGCATCTCCCAGAGTGTTTTTTCTCTCTTCGCCTATGAGTGCTTTCGCCAGTTCGTAATAGGCAAGTCCCATATTTCCATAAGTGGCAGCATAATCAGCTGGAAATTCTTTTTTTGTATAGATTGCCAGTGCATTTTTAAAACAATGGATAGCTCTTCTAAGATTTCTTATTTTTTCGCTGCTATTTACTTCTGATGCCAATTCGCAGCAGGCTATTCCGATATTGTTTTCAACGGCGGCGTAATAGACAGGAAAATCCCTTTTGGTGTAGACACGAAGGGCCTTTTCATAAGATCTTATTGCATTTTCAAGGGCTGTTTTTCTTTCATTACCTTCAAAGAGAACGGCAAGCTCGGAGTAAAGCATTCCCAGGTTATACTGAGCTGAAGCATAATTAACAGGGTGTTCTTCGCTGTCGAAAATGTCCAATGCGTTTTTGTAGCATGATATAGCCTGGTTGTAAGCGCCTTCTCTTACTGCTAACTCTAACAGCTCAGCCAGCTCACTATAGGTATTTCCCATATTGCTCTGAATTATAGCAAAATCAACCGGGTAGCTTTCTTTTTTAAACACATCGAGTGCTCTTTCGTAGTAGTCCAGAGCATTCCTAAGATTTTTTGTTCTTTCTTCCGTTTCTAATTCCACTGCCAGCTCGTAATGGGCATTGCCCAGATTGTTCTGTGTAGTAGCATATTCAGCAGGGAAATCATCCTTGTGGTAGAATTCCAGCGCAGTCAAAAAAGCCTGGACAGCTTGTTGCAGGACTTTTTCTCTTGGTTTATCTATCGACTCTTTTGCCAGCTCAATAAAAGCATTACCCAGGTCATTCTGAGTTGTAGCATGATTGTACGGAAAATTCTCTTTGGTATAAACCGTTAATGCTTTTCTATAGAAAATTATAGCATCCTGTATAGCTTGTTTCCCTTCTTTAGCTCCCAGACTTAGACCAAGCTCATAATAAACGTTACCCAGGTTAGTTATAGTAGCAGCATAATAAACCGGAAATTTTCTTCTGCTATGAATAAAAAGTGCTCGTTCATAACACAGAATAGCTTTTCGGAGAAAATAACGTTTTTCTCTACCTTCTAATTCTCCTGATACATTTCGATAGACCGTCGCCAGGTTATTCTGTACCAAAGCATAATCCGAGGAGAATTTATTAATGGAGAAGATTCTCAATGCTTTTTCATAGTATGGTATTGCATTTTCAAGTATATCTATTTTTTCTTTAAGATTGACAGACATATTCCTGTAAGCATTTCCCATCTCGGAAAGGGTTATAGCATATTCCCTTTTTAAATTTATTTCTTTAAAGCCTTTTGCAGCTTCTTCAAAATGCTCCATTCCCTTTTGAAGGTGTTCTTGCCATTCTGTTTCAGCCACTAAGCTGGCAAGCCGGGCATGAGTGATTCCCAGAGATTTATGAGTATGCAGGTTTAGGACAGTCGCTTTAATATGTTTATAAATCTCAAGGGCTGAGGAATAATATTTAATTGCATTTTGCACATTTTCAGTTATATTCCCTGAGTCAAGGCTTTCATAATTTTTTCCAATATTTACATACAATTGAGCATAATCGAGGGGGAATCTCTTTTTATCAGTGTTTTCGAGTATTGATTCGAAGATTATTATGCTTTTTTTCCTTAGATTATCATTGGGATATTTATCTAAAATGGTATCCTGCAGCTTGAACAAAGATTGACTGAGTTCCTTATAGCATCCTTCATATTTAGTACTTTTTGTCCCCTCAATATTTTTTTCTATTCGCTCTATCAAGTTTAAGAAGACGTAGATATTACTGCTGTATCTGCTCAATTTGTAGCCAATAAGAATATTATGTAAACTATTAATAACAGTACCCAAGCCAAAGCAACTATTTCGTTCAAAGCTGAAAAATACAGTTTCTTGATATTGTTTGAAGAGGTATGCACACATGATAGAGATTGAGGCTTCAGAAGTACATTTTCTAATAAAAATATTTAACCTTTGACTAAAAAGCTCAAGCCCCTCCTTAATGCTTCCTAAGTCGACACGCTGCAAGCAGGATTTTGTAACATCGAAAATAGATTGAATATATAGGTCGGTAGGGTGGTTTTTGACGGCATAATTATTGAATCTGCGCTCGGTAATCTTCCAGCTAAGCCTGCTAATTATTTCCTTGGGATCTATCAATCTTATAGACCTGATGGTAAAAGGTATCATGAAAGCGAGAGCAAAATAGAAAAGCAATAACAAGAGCTCAATTTTAAAAGGCGGCAGTGAGCTTACATTTTCATTATATGTACTATTGAGAGAAATTGCATAAATAATAGTAAAAAGGTATATAGCAAAAAATAAAAAATAATAGAGAGATATAGTATGAAGCCTGATAATACGGGATGTATAGTTTCTGCTCAGGTATTGTAGGATTAATATGAAGATGCTGAGGGTTACAATAAAGATAATAGCTAACGATTGAGGAATTACGCTGAAAAAATAAATCTGCCGCAATGGATTTGCATTAATATTTATACTTTGTAGAGAAAGCCAATCTTTTCTTAATGCAATTACCGAAAAAGCAAATCCTAAGATTATGATAAAAAGCAGCCAGTCTTGAAATTGTTTATGATTCCACTGGTCTTTTATCCAGCTCCCTCTATAGTAAAACCAATTAGCAATGCTTTTTAATGGTTTATTTAAGCGTTTATAAATTGCGTTACTTAATTTTGCAAACCAATCACCGATAGCTCTCCATAGATATCTAAACCAGGTAGAGAATTTGGTGAATAAGTGTGAAAGCCAGCTAAGGAAGTTATCGAATTTTTCTGAAATAACTTTTGCAGTATTTCCAAATGTTTTCATGAACCATTCACAAATTTTTCTTAATTTTTTATTGGATCCTTTAGAAGAATTACTTAACGCTTTTTTGATCCATTGAAGCATATGCATTACTCTCCAATTCTATTTAAAAATAGTTAATTATATAAATAATTATAACAATAACTATATGTGATTATCATAACATACTTAACGCTTTTTTTATGCTTTTTTGGAAGTGTTTAGCAGATATGATATTCTGAAAATTGCCTTAGATATGATAGTGCATAAAATATACTCATCATTGTACTGTTGATTTGTTATTCTTAAAGGGTATAATATAGTAATGAGCTATAATTTAGAGATGGTTATTTAAATGGCTCTAAAAATATAATGGATAATAGATCTGTAAACAATAAATCTAAAGATTCATCGGTAGGATTTGGCTACTTGTTTCAAACCTCAGCAGAAGAGAATAAACCACTGAAAATTTCCATAATTATATCAATAATATTGCATCTGTTATTATTGTGGGTAGTTTTTCCCGAGGTTAGTGAAAAAAAATTAGAAGAAAATAGTGCAAAAAGTAAAATAGTATATTTGCATCCCTATAAAATATATCAACCTCCCAAACCACCCAAAAAAGGCTCTCCGGTTGTGAAAAAGAGAAAGAAAAACATCATACCTATCCCCGACCCCACACCAGATGAACCTGAACCAGTATCTCCTGCACTTACTGAAATTCCCCCCTGGGCTATAGAATCAGATGATGTTGGAGATTATGAATTTGGTTATCCAGATGCAGCTCCCGGTGGAAAAGGATGGGGTCCGGTATATCAACCCGGAGGCGATGTACTTCCTCCCATTGCAATCAAGGAAATATTACCACGATATCCAGAGCAGGCTACCAAATCCCATATAACAGCAAAGGTTTTTCTTGAGGCCATTATTGATACTGATGGTATACCTCGAAATATTAGGGTGCTTTATTCTCCTGATGAACGTTTTGGTTTTGGACAGGCAGCTATAGATGCATTAAAGCAATGGAAATTCCGTCCTGGTATGAAAAACGGCAAACCTGTTGCTGTGATTATGACTCTGGAAGTAGATTTTAGCCTTTTATAAGATCCAGTATATCTATATATCGGAATCTTATGCTTAGCGCTTCTATTTTAATAAATAAAGTCGTCTGTTTACTTAAAAATTTTTGTTAGCGGGATAGCGGTTCTTGCTTAGAAGAGGCCTAACTGTTCGGTTTCCTGTTCCCTGGATTCCTCTTCGCTGAAAATGCTTATTTTTCCGAAAACGCCATCATAACCAGGAACGATATTTAGTTTACCTTCCCGTACTCGTATAATACCCTCTGCTATTTTAGGTAAAGTTATTTTAGCAATTTCCTCATGAGTTAAATCAAGCAAGATGTTGAACTCATTTTTTAAACTGGAAATCATCCGCTGGTATTCCATCAATACACCTTTGGTATCAGGTCCCTGGCCTAAAACTTCGGCAATAATTTCCTGTAGAGGAACAATATGTCGACAGGGAATAGCTGAAGGTGCCTGGGCTCCCATTGGTCGATCAGCCAGGCTATCAATTCGATTCATTACACCTACTGTGAGGAGTTTGCCACATTTAGGACAGAAAGCATTATGCTTTCGAGTTTCTTCTGGAGAGAAAAGAATATCGCACTTTCGATGACCATCATAGTGGTATTTTCCCTCTTCAGGATAAAATTCTATGGTAAAAAGAAAGCGTTCTTTATCTTTTGATTTAAGAACGTCAATTATTTCATAGTAATCCAGAGGGCAGTCAAACACATTAGCCTCACGACCAATTTTATTGGGTGAATGAGCATCAGAATTAGAAACAAGACAATATTCATCCAATTGGGAGAGCCGCCAGTTCATAGGTGGATCCGAGCTTAAGCCGGTCTCCAGAGCATGGATATATTTAAGCTGGTCGCCAAAGCATTCTTCAATAGAATCGAAGCCGGAATTGGCACCAAAAAGCGAAAACCAGGGAGTCCAGATATGGGCGGGGATGATAAAAAATTCATCGGATATATCAGTTATCATCTTAACAAGGTCTCTTACAGGAAAAGTGAAAATGGGTCGTCCATCAGATTCAAGACGGGCATAGTGGTCGAGTTTGCGGTTAAGAGCTTCAACGAGATCAAAGCTCGGAGCAAAGATAAGTGTGTGAATCTTGCGTAATTTGCCTCCCTGGTGGTATATATTATTGACCTCTGAAGTGAGTATGAAATGAACATTGGAATCGTCATTTTTAAGCGTAAAAAGACCGTTACCTGTTGGATGTAGCTTAGATTTAAGGTCGGTTAGATATACCGGATGGGTAAAATCTCCTGTTCCAAGAAGGTCTATTCCCTTAAGGCGAGCCCATTGAGCCAGACAAGAAACTTCCATATCTCTACTTGTAGCACGACTATATTTAGAATGTATATGAAAATCAGCAATAAAACGCATCGCATACCCCTTTCCGACAAATATTTTTAGCTTTAATCAAGATAAAAAAATTAGCTTTTATTTCATTAAAATTTTACTTTTTATCATAATATTTTTTAGCCCAACGTACCGGAAATCTAATCTCTGAAGTTAAGCAATCAAGACCGGCATTTGCATTACTTGAAGTGAGCGCATTGGTTACAAGTCCTTTGATAATAATTGTCTGGAAGCCCGCCTTTTGATAGGCTTTTTTGGCCGCTTCATCTAATTGTTTGAAGCCGAACTGAGGCATGTATACTCTTTTAATGTCATTATAAACTTCGGTAAGCACATTAGAGTAATTAAAACTAATGCCCATGGCTCCATCGATATAGCTGTCGTTATCAAGCCCATTGGGGAGATATGGTACTCTGACCACTCGATATCCCAGATCTTCCAAATGTTGAGCTGTTTTATCCAGCTTGTCTGCTAATTTATGCGCTTTTTTAACACAAAGATCCAGGAGCTTATGATTATGCCATTGGAATCTTTCAGTAATCTGTCTTTCGTTAATAGGAACACCTGCTGCATTAAAGCCCTCTTCTAATAGTATAGCAGGCATTTTCTTTTCTACCAGACGCCTCTCTTCAGGTGCCATTTTTTCTACAATTTGGGCACCCTGCTTGCTGTCAGCGACAAATAATACCCTTGTGCCTGTATCGTCTATATGCCCCAAACCCAGATATACATCAGTATGATAAGAAGCCTGAGCACCGGTAGTCCATCGTCTCTTTTTATAAGGGAATTCTCCTTTCTCCAAAGTGGAAAAAAAATCTTTTTTTCCTGGAGTTACCAAATTTTTGCCAGGAGCTAAAATCTTGTGAATGAGATTGCTATAAGCTTCAAAACGAGATTTAAAAACAGATAAATCTTCCGGTTTGAGATTTTTAGCCAACGAAAAGAGAGTTTCATCTTCTACATAGGAGTTCCACCTGGTAGGGATTTCAATAGAAAGCATTGTATCAATGCCAATAATCATTTCATCATTCGTGGTTCTAATATTTCCTCCTCCACGATGAATAGTACCTGCTAAGCTCTTAGCATTCTCAAAAATCTCATTAAAGTTAATTATGGGAAATGGATTGGTATTCATTCCGGCATCTAAGAATATCAAATTATTATGTTCATCAGATAAGATCATGTACGGATCTCGCGACCAAGGATAAAATCTGCTCGTTTTTACATCAACAGTTAAAAATTTTAATCGGGAAGTTCCATCTGGAAGTTTTTCCTCAGTATATGGTTTAAGAGTTTCTTTTGCACTATCTGCCTTATCATCTTTTCCCATCAAAATAACAAAAGCAACGTCTTTATCCATTTTATGCATCAATTCTCTGAAAAAATAAATCTGGTCGAACCAAAATCCTCCATATCTGCCTTCGCCATAATGTAGAATAATTACTGTTATTTTACCATCAACATTAGAAACTAAATTTTCAGAACTTAGAGGATGAAGAAAACTGAAAAATATTAAAATAGCCAAACACATTACTTTAATGTAAGAGCGGTGAGTACGATTGCTATTGTTCATAGTTATCCTCCTATTTCAAAAAAATCCAGTTAGTATCATTTATAACATCTTGTTTTTGTTATGTATAGTTTTATACAAAAAAGAAAAATTTATCATTTTTGCATTGCTCAGAGTATAACTATATGATAATTATGCATTGACAAAAATATTTCGTTATTATGCTCATGATGAGCAGCAAATGATAGTGAACTTTTTATTTTAAGGAGAGTTTCTATCTTTTATAGTATTTATCTGCCCAGCGCACAGGAAATCTAATTTCCGAAGTGAGACAATCGAGTCCTGCATGGGCGTTCCCGGTGGTAAATCCTGGCATAATAAGGCCATTAATAGTTATGGTCTGGAAACCAGCATCTCGATAGGCTTGAGCAGCAGCTTCATCTAACTGTTTAAATCCAAATTCCGGAACATAGACTTTTCTTATACCGCCGTAGACTTCAGTCAGCACGTTAGAATAGTTAAAGCCAATACCCATAACATCATCATTTCGACCACTATTATCAAGACCATTGGGAAGATAAGGTATCCTTACTACATGATAACCAAGGTCTTCAAGATGCGTTGCAGCATTGTCCAACTTTGCTGCTATTTTGTATGATTTTTCTATGCAGAGGTCTAGTAGCTTATGCTTTTTCCATTGAAATCTCTCAGAGATTTGTTCTTTGGTTAGAGGCATACCAGCTGCAGTTAATCCCTCAGTTTCAAGCAAAGCAGGTAGATTTTGTTCTATTTGCCGTCGTTCCTCGGGAGAAATTTTTTCTACAATCTGAGCTCCTGATTTGCTATCAGCTATAAATACAACTCGCTTACCCGATTCATCTATATGTCCCAAGCCCAGATAAACATCCGTATGATAAGCTGGTTGGGCACCAGTATTCCATACCGTTTTTCTGGTAAAAGGAAAATTTTCTATTTCTAATCTTTCAAAAAAGTCTTTTTTACCAGGGATTACCATCATTTTATCTGGGGCCAAAACTTTATGGATAAAATTACAATAAGCATCAAAACGGGCCTTAAAAGCAGGAAGGTTTTCACGGTTTACATCTTTTGCTAAAGAGTATAATGATTCGACATTTTCATATTTGATCCAACGAGGAAATATCTTTAGTCCCAAAAGGGTATCCATTCCAATTATCATTTCCTCATTGGTGGTTCTTATATTTCCTCCTCCGCGATGGATGCAGCCAACCTGGCTTTTAGCATTGGCAAAGATTTCATGGAAATTAGTGATGGGGAAAGGTGTCTCATTATAGCCTGCATCCAGGAATATAAGATTGCCATCTTTATCTGTTAATATCATATAAGGATCACGTGCCCAGGGATAAAATCTACTGGTTTTTGCATTAACTGTTAGGAATTTAATTCGAGATGTACCATCAGAAAGCTTTTCCCTTGAATAGGGTTTTAATATTTCTTTTGCTCTATCGCCATTAACATCATCACAAACTAAGATCACAAAAGCAACATCTTTGTCCATTTTATCCATCAAATCTCGGAAGAAAATAGTTTGATCGAACCAGAAGCCTCCAACTCGCCCTAAACCATAATGCAATATGACAACTCTTATTTTACCATCCACATTTGAAACTAAATTATCCGCATGAGATATGCAAAATGAGGTTAAAGATAAAAAAGTTATCAATAAAAAAAGTAAAAAATGATATCGATAAGATTTTTTTGAAATTTTCATAATGAGCTCCCCTTATTTGGAAAATGTCATCTTAGAAATTAAAATCAAATTTATTTACATAATTTTAGCAAAAGTGTTTATAGGTTGAAAACCAAAACTTTCTGTCCTCTTTATAAAAAATGAACCCAAAGATGATGCAATATAATGAAGCTATTTATTACCACTGAGCTTGCATTTATTATTTCTGATTTAATTGTATCTCAACTATACAGCTTGTCAAGAAAGCTTTCTTAAAAAGAAATAAAAAAGAGAATGATCTTCTTAAATATTTATCGTTTATAGAACTAAAATATTTAAGTTGAGGTTTTATGGTTTCTCAGAGATTTTATTAGCTGAGGCTGGAGAAGCAATAGAATCTAATCTATTTTGTGCTTCACTTTTATATATAGAATTTTCATATTCATTAACAATTGTTCTATATTGTTCAATTGCTTTATCTTTTTTGTTTAGTTTATCATAACAGAAACCCATCCTCATGAGCGCTTCATCCTTAGGTATGAAATCGCTATCTTTTTTATAGATTTTCCTATACAGTTTAATTGCTTGCTCATATTCTTTTTTTGCTTCATGAGCTCTCGCTAAAGCATAACGAGCTAAAGGAACGTTTATTTTCGGAAGAGGATCATCCAGAGACTGACTGAATTTATCTTGGGCTTCATCAAAACGGTTTAAATGAGCGCAGCTTAGACCTTGATAATAACTTGCAATTGCTCCGCTGGGTGTAGAATGATAATTATCTACTACTTCTTGCAAATATTTTAGGGAGGCTTGGTATTTTTCCTTTTCGGTGTTATATACGGGCACTTGCAATTCTTGAGGAATATCTTCTCCTGGTTGGATTACTGCAGCATTGAAATGTTTAAGAGCCTTAGCTAATAATATCTGAGCTTTTTCTTCTCGTGAGGTGCGATAATAGTTTATGCTGAAGCTTATTACTCCGAATAAAAGTATTATTCCCAGAGATCCAAGAATAGGTTTTCCATATTTTTTAACATGTTTTTCTAAAAATTCGTAAATTTTTTCGATTGTTGAAACGAACTCATCTTGTTTAACCTTTTTTCGGCTAAATCTTTTAGCCACTATTTACCCTCCTTTTGAGATATTATTAATATATGCTTTCAATAATTTCCATGTCAATTGTTAACTGCACAATAACATTTATAGACGTGTTATTCTAACATAAATAACATAAATTTGGGAGAATATGAAACGACTTTTTATTGACTTAATTGTGTTATTATGATATAAAATAATACGAACTTGGCTGTTGTGGCTGAAAAATAGGATAAATATGAAGCTCAAAAGAGCATATATTATTATAATAGGATTTTGGCTATTTTACCTATTTTCCTGTGCTGGATATCAGCAAAAGCCTTCATCCCTTTCTGATAATCCAAAAAAAAGTAATTTAGATATTTCAGATGAAGAAAGTTTATCTGAGGATGAGAATAAAGTTGTTGACCTTATAAAGACATCTGAGGATTATTTTGCAAAAGGAGAAGCGGCTTATCAAATGGGTCATCTTAAGAAAGCACAATTCTATTTTGACAGATCAATCGATAATATTTTAACCTCCAGTATTGATTTAGAAGAGTCAGGAGAATTAAAAGAAAAATATCTTCAATTTATAGAAGATATTTATGCAAAAGAGATGGAGTGGCTGCAACAGGGTGATGGTTTTACTGAAACAGCTTCAGAACCAGCCTTAATTGATGAAATAGCGGAGTTGAATTTAAATAGTAAGAACTCTACTATTGAAAGTACCTCTAAAGCAGTGAAAGAAGAAGTTAAGGAAATCGCCTACGATATTCCTATGGTGATGAATAAATATGTGCTGGCCTGTATAAAGTTGTTTAAAAATGAGCGACGAAAGGAAATTGAAGCAGGTTTAAAAAGATCAGGAAAGTATTTACCAATGATAAAACAGATTTTCCGTGAGGAAGGATTACCTCAGGATTTGGTGTATATTGCATTAGTTGAAAGCGGATATAAACCCCATGCTCTGAGCAGAGCTCGTGCAAAAGGAATTTGGCAGTTTATCAGGGGCACAGGAAGACTATATGGCCTTGATGTAAATTGGTGGGTAGATGAGCGTAGCGATCCTGAAAAAGCGACAAGAGCTGCAGCAAAACATCTCAAAGATTTATACCAGCAATTTGGCGATTGGTATCTGGCAATGGCGAGCTATAATGGAGGCGCAAATAGAGTCGAAAGAGCAATAAAAAGACTTAAAACTACAGATTTTTGGCGGATAGCCAAAACTAGATATATAAAGCGGGAAACGAAGAATTATGTTCCTGCCATTATAGCTGCAATAATGATCAGCAAAAACCCGGAATCTTATGGTTTTAATGTAAACACTAATTCTCCTCTTCAATACGATAAAGTGGAGATAAAGAGTTGTACTGATTTGAGAGTTATAGCAGAATGCTGCCAAACATCATTAAAGACGATTGTAGAGCTTAATCCAGAATTGAGGAGACTTATGACTCCTATGGGATATTCAAATTACGAGATAAAAATACCAATTGGAACTAAAGAAAAATTTCTCACGGCAATAAGTTCAATTCCAGAGAGTAAACGTATTGCTTGGAGAAGGCATTTGGTCAGACCGGGAGAATCTCTCTCTATTATTGCGCGGCGTTATAAAACTTCCATTAGCGCAATTTGCCAGGCAAATAATATTAGCAATAAACATATTATCAGAGCTGGAAGAAGTTTATTGATTCCCATTGGCCCAGCAGGAGGTGAATATTATCCTGTATGGAAGACTACAAACACCAGATATGCTCGAAATTACAAAAAGGGTCAAAAGATCCTATATCGAGTAAGGCGAGGTGATTCATTATATAAGATTGCTTTAAGATATGGCACAAATGTAGCAAGCATTAAACAATGGAATAATATCACATCTGATATACTGCTACCGGGGAAGAAGCTAATTTTGTGGGCTGGAACAGTTGCATCGAATACTAATTATAAGACAACAAAGAAAAATGGAAAAAGCCCAATTATATATCAGGTAAAAATAGGGGATACCCTTTATGATATAGCAAAAGAATTTAATACTACGATTAAAGATATTTGCAGCTGGAATGGAATATCAGCAAAGAGAAAAATATTCCCAGGTGATAAACTTACTATTTACCATTAATAAAACAAGTAGATAAAGAAAATAGCAATAACATTATAAGCATTCGTTATTTTAGCTAACTAATAAAAATTAAGGAATAAAATAGTGGAAAATGGATAACAAAATAAGGATAGGTTTAGTTATTAATATTATTCTTTTTTTAATAGCTTTCAGTATGCCCAGTTGGGCGCAAAGATTTTGGAAGATCGGTACCAGAGCTCTCGGTATGGGGGGAGCTTACGTAGCAGCTGCAGATGATTCTTTGAGTGCATATTGGAATCCAGCAGGAGTCAGTTTTTTTCAGCGATATGATTTATCTTATAATTATGGTATTTTAGCTCAGCAGGAAGGAGAACCTATAAATAGAGTAAATGATCTGGTTGAATTAGATATTGATTTAAGCGAAGATAGCTTTGATGAAGATGATCTCTCATCTGCTGTGGAGCTTCTTGAGTCGCTTAGCCAGGAAGGATTAAATATTAATGGTCATATGCAAATGGGATTTTTTAGCAGCGGTGCGGCCTGGGGAGCTAGCATGTTGGAATGGAAAGGGTCCCTTATTAGCCCAGCAGCTGACCTGGTAAATATAGATTCGGATATTACTTCTCCTCATTATATAAAAAATAATAATTCTCATTTAAATATACAAGGGATAAAAGCAAGAGAGTATATTTTTTCCCTATCTTATCCCCTTTTTGTCAGCCAATTTATGGTAGGGATTAATGTAAAATACATGCAGCTAAAAAAATATGAAAATACTATACTATTATTCAATGGTTTTGATGAAACAGTAAAAGCACGAAATTTGGTAAAAGATACTTTCAAAGATCATTTAGCAAGCGGAGCAGCTTTTTCTTTTGATATTGGTTTTTTAGCTGAACTTTCTAAATATATAAGAGTCGGTCTGGTGGGAAAGAATTTTCGCAGCCCCACTTTCGAATTAGATAACGAAGAAAAACTTCAATTGAAAGCCCAATGGAGAACTGGTGTTGCAGTTGTACCAAATCCCTCTACTATAATTAGTGTCGATTTTGATCTTAGTAAGAACAAATGGTATGATAATGATGAATTAGAATTCAGGGAATTTGCTGCTGGTTTTGAGAAGTGGTTATTTAATTACAGAATGGCAATTAGAGGTGGTGGATACTATAATTTTGCTGCAGAGGAGAGAGATATAGTATACACAGCAGGAGGAAGCGTTCGTTTTCAAACATTTTATATAGATATAGCTATCGCTTATCAGCCACATCTTAATGATTTAAGCTATTGTTTTGGCGCGAGTGTAAAATTTTAACATATAAATAATGAGTAATTATTATGGACAAAAATAAGAAACAATTAGTATTTCTTTTATTTCTCAGTATTTGTTTTATTTTGCTTTTATTATCCCCAATTTCCTCCCAATCCGAAAAAGAAATAAAAAGTGAGAGAGAATCAAACAAACAAAGTAAAGCACGGGTTGACTACCTGATTGCTCCTAAAAATCCTGTAATTCTAAAAGCTCACAATGATTCAATAGGTAATACATCCCTTATTGCTCAATCCGATTTTGATCCTTATTTAATTTCATATAAGGGGCTAAATAGACGTAAAAGAGTACGCTTCGTTCCTGGCGAAGTTATTGTAAGATTTAATGAAGGTTTATCAGCTGAGGGGATAAAAGACTTTGCCAAGGATAAAGGCGGAAAAATTAGAAAGTCCAGTAAATATACAAATTTTGAGATCATTGCTTTACCTGAAAATATGAATGTTCTTGATGCGGTTCGATGGCTATCAAGTCAACCAGAAGTAATTTATGCTGAGCCGAATTATATTAGATACGCACATTTCACACCCAACGATCGCTATTTTCAATTACAATGGCATCTGCAGAAAATTAATATTGAAGAGGCGTGGGATATCAATTTTGGAGCAGACCCCAGTGTCATAGTTGCGGTGATTGATACTGGTGTGGCTTATGAAAATTATGGTCAATTTCGACGAGCTACCGACCTGGAAGGAACTCGTTTTACACCCGGTTATGATTTTGTGGATAATGATAACCACCCAAATGATGAAGGAGATGGAACAATTGGTCACGGTACCTTTGTTACTGGGACAATAGCTCAAACTACTAATAATGCATTTGGGATTGCAGGTATAGCCTTTAATGCCAGCGTCATGCCTCTCAGGATTCTTGATATTGATGGCATGGGAACCACAGCAGATTTGGCAGATGCCATAGTTTTTGCCACACTTAATGGCGCTTCAGTAATAAATATGAGCCTTGGTGGAACGGACCCGTCTCAGGTAGAGGAAGAAGCAGTTAGATTTGCTTACAATAGCGGAGTCGTAATGGTTGCCAGCGCTGGTAATGAGCGAGACGCAGTCGATCCTCCAGATGATGTTGATTATCCTGCTCGCTATAACCAAGTATTAGCCGTTGGTGCCACAGACTATAATAATAATATTACTTTTTACTCTAACAGCGGTCCTGGATTAGATATTGTAGCACCTGGAGGCAACTCTACCGTTGACCTTAATAATGACGATTATGTAGATGGAATCCTTCAGCAAGCTTTCCTGGTCCCAGATTATGGCGAGTTTTATTATTTCTTCCTTCAAGGAACATCTTTTTCTGCTCCTCATATAGCTGGAGTTGCTGCTTTGCTCATATCGCAATATGGACTAACAAATCCGGAAATGATATACGATGCATTGCGTTACACAGCAGTTGATTTAGGAGATAAAGGAAAAGATAATGATAATGGCCACGGATTAGTAAGTGCCCGAAATATTTTAAAAGCTATGGGCATAGATAATTGATATCTCTTTTGATTAGCTTCAAATAATTAGAATTATCAGGGGGATACATAAGGAGAAGAAAGTGAATAATAGAATAAGAACTCTAACAGTATGTTTAATAATTATTCTTCTTTTACCCTTAAACAAAGTATTTTCTCAAGAGGATGACAGCTTTTTAAAGGGTCTCAGTTTTAATGGCCGAATAGGATATATGGATATTACTCAAGCTTCAGATAGTTTTAAAGCTGTATTTGGAAGGTCGGCAGGCCTCAGTTTAGGTGCAGGGATGAAAATGGATTTTGCTTATAGCTTCTTCTTTGAAGCTTCAGTAGATTATTTTAGAAGAAATGGTAACCGCGTTTTTGTCACCGGAAGTGAAGTATTTAAAACTGATTTAGATACAAATGTCATAATCGTACCTATCAGTTTTAGCGGTGGTTACTATTTCCTTAAAAGCAAGAAAATATCCCCCTATATAGGTGGCGGTTACAGCCTCTATTATTTTAAAGAGGAAGAGTATATCCCCTGGGAAAATGGCTCTTCACTCTGGCATGGTGGTTATCATATATTAGGAGGTGTAGATTTCCTGAATAGAGAGGCATTAAGCCTTTCTGCTGAAGCCAAATGGAGTCATGTCCCTGACGTAATTGGTAATCATGGAGTATCAGCCTATTATAAAGAGAGCAATATCGGTGGACTTAGCATAATCTTTAAAATCAATTTTCATGTAAAATAATTTTATTTAAACAAAGTCCTTTAGTCGAATATTACCTTCTTATTGCATCCCTTCCCATTTCTAATTAAAGCTCGTTATATTTAACTTTTTATATATATATACCTGATTTTTATAATTATTAAAAAAGATGAGCAACTTTTTTATAGTTTGTATTGTCTTTATTATATGATGATTAACTTAAACGCAGGACTTAATTTAACATAAAAAGTCAGGAGAATTATTTTATCGAAGGGGGAATTATGAAAAGGCCATTATCTTTGTTTGCTTTCCTTATTTTTACACTATTTGCATGTTCCTTAAGCCTGTGGTCTCAGGGGAATACCTACTTAATTAAAGTTAAATTAAGCGAAGATATGAAAGAGGCCATAGGCACTCAGAGGATAGAGTTTGTGAATCCTATTGATTACTCTTTGGAAAAGCTCTATTTTAGAGTCGCTGAACCTCAAGATGAGGAGCCCCAGTGTCAGGTGAGGAAAATATCAGATGATAAGGGCTCAGATCTTAATTTTGCCGTATCCAAAGAGTATCCCGGAATCATAGAGGTTAATTTATCCAGGCCATTGGAAAGCAAGGAAAAGATTAACCTGATTATGCATTTTACTGCTGCTCCTCAGAGTAGGCCAGAGCGATATATTTATAGTGCACTAAGCTATTACTGGCATCCTAAAGCGGTTCCCTATTATGAGGGGGAATTGCAGGCTTTTTATGGTGAGATAGCTTCCTATCAGGTTGAAGTGCAATTGCCAGCGGAGAAAACAGTGGTTACTTCCGGTGATGTTATTTCTGTTCAAAAGAACAGCAAGGGTATGAAAAAGGTGATATCGCAGGCAACTGAAATCAGCAATTTTGGTTTGGTATTTTTCGATGATATTGAGAAAAAAGAAAGCCTGGTAAAAGGTATCAAGTTAACCATCTACTATGCTCCAGGTGTAGCTGAATGGACAAAAGAATTAGAGCAAGTTGCTGCTGATATTGTTACATTTTTTATAGACAATATCGGCTTCTATCCGGAAAAAGTTATAAACATCATCCCCGGTGCGACTAAGATTTCAACAGGTGGATACCCTGTTGCCAGCGGAATTATAGCTATTCATCATTTAGAGGGCACAAGCAAAGATTTTGCCCACTGGATAACTGCACATGAAATAGCTCACTATTACTGGGGATTTGGCTATGTGCTGTATCCTATAGAATACTGCAACTGGTTGGGAATAGGCCTGGGAATTTACACTGATAGGCTATATTCTGAAGCACAATCTTTAGATCGATATCTTTATGATAGATTACGCTATAGATACATATCAGGAGCTTTATTAGGATTTGATACTACAATTATGCAGAAAATGGAGAGACTTACTAAAGCAGATTTTGATTGGAATAATGTTATAATGCACGGCAAATCTTTCACAGTAATAGAGATGTTGGAACAGGTAGTGGGACCTGAGACCTTTCACAAAATTTTTGTCACATTATTAGAAAGATATAAATATAAGGTTCTCACAGCAAATAATTTTCAGGCAGTATGCGAAGAGATAAGCGGGCGAAAATTGGAATGGTTCTTCCAGCCCTGGCTTTACACTAATGATAAACTTGACTATGTAATTTCACAGGTAAAAACATATAAAAAAGAGGGTAAGTTTTTAACGCGCGTAGAAGTTAAGAAGACCGGTCAAATTTCTATGCCCATTGAGGTAGAGATTACAACTATTGATGAGGAGAAATATAGCAAAATATTTCCCCGGCAGCTTGATGAAGGTTGGATTGAATTCCATACTTCCAGCAGCCTCAAGGATGTCAAACTTGATCCTTCTGAGAGATTGCCGCTTTTTTCTCGGATAAATGATGAAATAATAAGCAGTATGATTGTTGATTGCTATAACAGTGATCAGTATGCTCTTAGCCTTATATTCTTCGACGAAGCACTTATGCGTACTCCTGATAATGTAAGATGGCTTTATTATAAAGGAGAGGCCTTAGTAATTATCGGTAAATTTAATAAAGCGCTAAATTCGTTTCAAAAGGTTATTGATTTGAAGGGAAAGAATAAGCAAGCTCAAAAATATAGCGCTTTGAGCCATATTCGTAGGGGACAAGTTTTTGACCTTCAAGGTCGTCGAGAATTAGCTCTGGCTGAATATAAAAAAGCTTTAAGCCTGCCTGATTATAGAGGAGCTCATTCCAAAGCTAAGAAATATCTGGAGCAACCTTACAGAGAAGATGAAGAATAATCTAAGCATTTTTCCCAAGTAAATTATGATAACAAGCTAAACCTGATTTCTTTTGCAAAGATCATGATGTAGATTGAATCAACTTAGCAGGCTAAGTATAAATTAAAATGAAAATATAGACATGCAAAGGAAAATAACATGAGAAAAGTATTATCCTTAATAGCAATACTATTTTTGATTTTTACATTGAATGCTTTGGCTCAGGGAAACAATTATTTCATTAAAGTAAAGCTGAGCGAAGATATGAAAGAAGCTATAGGCACTCAGAGGATTGAGTATGTGAATCCTACCGATTACTCTTTGGAAAAGCTTTATTTTAGAATCGCAGAGCCTCAAGATGAGGAGCCCCAGTGTCAGGTGAGGAAAATATCAGATGATAAGGGCTCAGATCTTAATTTTGCCATATCCAAAGAGTATCCCGGAATCATAGAGGTTAGTTTGCCCCATCCATTGGAAAGCAGGGAAAAGATTAGCCTGCTAATGCATTTTACAGCTGCTCCCTGGAGCAGACCAGAACGTTATATTTATAGCTCTTTAAGCTATTATTGGCATCCTAAGGCAGTTCCCTATTATGAGGGGGAATTGCAGCCCTTTTATGGTGAAATAGCTTCCTATCGGGTTGAAGTGCAATTGCCAGCGGAGAAAACAGTGGTTACTTCAGGTGATGTTATTTCTGTTCAAAAGAACAGCAAAGGTATGAAAAAGGTGATATCGAAGGCAACTGAAATCAGCAATTTTGGTTTGGTATTTTTCGATGATATTGAGAAAAAAGAAAGCCTGGTAAAAGGTATTAAGTTAACCATCTACTATGCTCCAGGTGTAGCTGAATGGACAAAAGAGTTAGAGCAGGCTGCTACTGATATTATTACATTTTATATAGACAATATTGGTTTTTATCCCGAAAAAGTTATAAACATTATCCCCGGTGCAACTAAGATTTCAACAGGAGGATACCCTGTTGCTAGCGGAATTATAGCTATTCATCATTTAGAAGGTACAAGTGATGATTTTGCTCAGTGGATAACTGCACATGAGATAGCCCACTATTACTGGGGATTTGGCTATGTATTGTACCCCATAGAATACTGCAACTGGTTGGGAATAGGTCTGGGAATTTATACTGATAGAATTTATTCCGAAGCTCGCTCTCTCGATAGAAGCATTTATGATGGTTTCCGCTACAGATATTTAACTGGTGCTTTAATGGGCTACGATACGACTATCATGCAGAAAATGAAGGAACTCGAAAAAGCTGAGTTCGATTGGAATAATATCATTATGCATGGCAAATCCTTCACAGTAATAGAGATGCTGGAGCAGGTGGTGGGGCATGAAACATTTCACAAAATTTTTGTCACTCTATTAGAAAGATATAAGTATAAAGTACTAACAGCAAAAGATTTTAAGGCTGTATGCCAAGAAATAAGCGGTCAGGATTTGGATTGGTTCTTTCAACCATGGCTCTACACCAATGATAAGTTTGACTATCAGATCTCACAAGTAATAACCTATAAAAAAGAGGATAAATTCTTGACAAAAGTAGAAGTTAATAAGATAGGGAAAATCGCTATGCCAATTGAGGTAGAGATTACTACTATTGATGGAGAGAAATACAGCAAAATATTCCCTCCTCAGCTCGATAAAGGATGGATTGAGTTTTTCACTACCAGAAGTCTTAGAGATGTTAAACTTGACCCTTCCGATAGAATGCCTCTTATTTCTCGGGATGATGCAAAAGAACATTTGGTCGTTGCTTGTTATCGAAACGGTCAATATAACCAGGCGCTTAATATTAGCAGTGAAATGGTAGGAAAAAATCCAAACAATTCGTATATGTTATATTATCAGGGTCGCTCACTTATGAAGTTGGGAAAATTTGATAAGGCTTTAAAGTCATTTCAAGCAGCGATTGATTTAAAGGAGCAGAATGAGGAAGCGCTGAATATATCGCCCTGGTGTCATATTCGTAGAGGTCAAATTTTTGATATGCAAGATCAGCGAGGATTAGCCATAGAAGAGCATAAAAAAGCTCTTGAATTACCAGATTACAGAGGCTCCCATATAGAAGCTACTAAGAGCTTAAAAGAAGCTTTCCAAGAAAAGGATAGATAACTCCAGCTTCAATGATAATAAAATTTAAAGCATTCTGCTACTTAGACTATTTTATATGATCCCCCATTTGCGAGTAAGGATAGTCATAATATCCTTATGATAAAGAATTCCTTTTGCATTGACTTATTTACCCCATAAATGCTAATATTAAGTTAGAAAAATGAATATATAACTATGAAAAAAATGATAAAATTCAATTATAGTAACGAATATCTGAAGCGAGTAACTTATTGATTTTAAAGGAATTTTAGGCAGATGCAAAGCACGCGAGTTTTACGTTATATACTTTTAATAATTCTTGGCGTCTTTGTGTTTTATATAATTCAGAAATATAGAGTAAGAGAACCAGAGGCATTAGAGCCAGAGCCTGAAGTCTCTATAGAGAAAAATAGCCAGGTAGTTATTGGAACTGAGATTGTGCAACCTAAATTTAGACTTAAAGCTGAGAAGGCTATTTATAAAGAAAGTGGAGACATTACTTATCAAGATTTTGAACTCCAGACTTTTAAAGGTGAGAAGGAGATAACCATTACAGGGGATAAAGCCGACGTAGTAGTCAAAAGGGACCAAATAAGGAGAGCCATTCTAAGAGGAGATATAAAGGGTCATACCAGTGATGGTTTAGAATTTAGCAGTAAGAGGCTTAATTATTTTCATCAAAGAGATTGCATTATCAGTCCACAAACTATTCATTTCAACAAAGGACGACTTAAAGGAAGTGCTAATAGATTCATATATTTTCTTGGTCCAGGCATAATACAACTTATTGGAAATATTGAGTTAGAGGTCGCTCAGGAGCAATTATCAGAAGAAGAAATTGATGAGCATGATAAAAAGAATGAAGAAAGCAAAGAAGAAGATTCAGCCCAACCCAGACCTCCAATTTTTATTAAATGTGGATTTGTTCAATATGAACCCAAAAAGCATACATTCTTTTTTGATAATAACGTATCCATTAAAAGAGGGCAAGAATTTCTTTATAGTCAGCGAATAGATGGCCAATTAACTGAGGATAATAAATATGTAATGCAAATAGAAGCTCAGGGAGCTATAGAAAGTAGATTCGGGAGCATTGAAACTGAAACTGAGCAAATAAATACTCCACCTTTAGGTGGTCAAAGCTTAAATATCTTAAAACTTTCAGAAGGTATAAAAAATCTCACCTGTAGAAGTCTCATAATATATTTTACCTTAGATGAGGAAAACTCTGCGCAGAAAATAGAAGCGATAGGCGATGCACGTTTAGAAATTCTCCTTCGTTCTGCGAAAACAAAACGGGTTGTAGAGAGGCGCATAATTACTGCGGAGAAATTAGAGATGGAGCTAAATTCACCTCAACAGCAAATAAAGAAGTTTACTGCAAAAGAAAGAGCAAAGATTGAGATATACAAACCTAAAGATATGCAGCCAGAAAAGATAATGGAGGCAAATGAGATTAAGGGTAGATTCAACCCTTCTACAGGAGAGCTTGTAAATGTGGAATTTATTGGTAATTTCAAATTTTTTCAAGAAACTTTAGAAGCAATTTCAGAAAGGGCAATTTATTCGGATAAAGAAGGATCGCTTGAATTAAGAGGTAATCCTCAGGTTATACAGGAAGGGAATAAAGTAACAGCGGATAAAATATATTATTCTCATATGGGTGAGGAGCTATTAGCGCAGGATAATGTAGTATCCGAACAGCCTCCTGAGACATTAAAAGATATGTTTAATATATCAGGAGCTCAAGAACCCGTTGTATTTAACTCTGATATGATGATTTATAACCATACTAAGCATACAATTCACTACTTTGGAAATGTTAAAGGTTTATTTGGTGGAAACATATTATGGGCCGATAGAGCTTTGATTTTACAAAATTCAGGAGAATTGACAGCAGAGGGTAATGTAAAGAGCATCCTTCCTCAAGAGCCAAAGGAAAATTCACAGAATCAAGGAGAAAAATTAGAGGTTATTAGTCCTTATATGTTTTATAACAATAAGAAAGAAGTAATTGAATATAAAAAAGGCGTTGATATGCGGCAGGGGAATATCCAAATTACAGCAGAAGAAATTGACCTTTATCAGACCAAAGGAGAAAATAGCTTGGATCATGCGTTGGCTCGTGATGATGTAGAGGTTATACGTGGAGATATGAAAGCTCAAGGAGATATGGCTACCTATGATTTCAAAAGTAAAGAAATGGAAGTAAAAGGAGATAAAGCCCGATTTATGCAAAAAGGTAAAATGACACATATCGGCAAGATATTGACTTTTTGCCTTGACAATGATAAGATGACTCTAAAGGCCAACGAAGATGGGAGGGTGAAAACAGTTTATCGACCACAGTAGATGAGGTGTTAAATCAGGGATGGAGGCTTTAAGAACGAGAGGTTTGGTTAAGTCTTATCAAAACAGAAAAGTAGTTGACAATGTTTCCTTAGAGATTCATCAAGGAGAGGTAGTAGGGCTTTTAGGTCCTAATGGAGCAGGGAAGACCACTACTTTTTATATGCTTGTTGGCTTTGTTAAGCAGGATAAAGGGAACATATATTTAAATGGCGAGAATATAGCAGACCTTCCCATGTACATGCGGGCACGTCGTGGAATAAGTTATTTGCCTCAAGAACCATCTATTTTTCGTAAGATTACAGTCGAAGAAAATCTTCTCGCCATATTAGAGAATTTAGATTTGACATCAATTCAACGACAAGAGAGATTGGAATTGCTCCTTAGAGAACTGGGACTTGAACATCTAGCAAGAAATAAAGCATATACCTTATCAGGAGGAGAGAGACGACGAGTAGAAATAGCTCGAGCTTTAGTAACTGCTCCAAGTTATATTTTGCTTGATGAACCTTTTACCGGGATTGATCCTATTGCAGTAGCTGATATTCAAAATATTATTTGTAATTTAGCTCAATGGAATATTGGCATATTGATTACTGACCATAATGTCCGGGAAACGCTTCAAATTACAAATAGAGCATATATCATAAATCAAGGTAGAATATTTCGGTCTGGTATTCCTCGTTCTTTAGAGAATGATGAGAAAGTCAAACAAATCTACTTAGGAGAGAAATTTAGGTTGGATTAATCATGCCTATGGAGATGAAACCCAAGTTATCACCAAAACTTGTGCAGAAGCTTGTTCTGACGCCAAGCCTTCAGCAAGCTATAAAATTATTACAGCTATCAAAGCTGGAACTGCAGACTACAATACGACAGGAGATGGATGAAAATCCTTTGCTTGATGAGAAGCCTGAAGAAGTGGTTGAAATTGACGAGCAAATGCAAACAGCGCCATATAAAGAAGAGGAAGAAGAATCTGAAGTAAGCTCAAAAAATTCTTTTGATGAAATTGATATAAACTCTTATTTTCAAGATTACCAAGGATATGAATATCATTATTACTCGAGTTCCTCAACCGAGATACCTCCCATTGAAAATATGGTAGTGAAGCCAACCAGATTGAGCGACCATTTAATATGGCAATTAAATCTCTCCAATATAACTCCATTGCAAAAAAAGATTGGTATAGATATAATAGGCAACTTAGATGAAGATGGCTATTTGAAGGCTTCTATAGAAGAAATAAACCAGATGGGGTGTTATAAGCCTGAGGAAGTACAGGATACCCTTAAAATAATTCAGAGCTTCGATCCAATTGGAGTTGGAGCAAGAGATTTAAAGGAATGTCTACTCATCCAATTAAAATATTTAAATTTAGGAGATACACCTACTGAACTTATTATTAAAGAATATAGTGAACTTTTAGAAAGCCGACAATATAAAAAGCTTGCCAAAGCAATAGGATGTTCTTTAGAAAGCCTGGAGCATCATATTGAAATTATAAAGAGGCTGGACCCAAAACCAGGCAGCAAATTTGCTTTTGATGACACAATTTACGTTGTACCTGATGTTTTCGTTATGAAAGTTGGTGAAGATTATGAAGTAATATTAAATGAGGATGGTTTACCTCGGCTAAGAATCAGCCCATTTTATCGTCGCATGTTAGAAAGAGATGCCAATGTTTCAGAAAATGTTGCACAATATATAAAAGAGAAACTTCGATCTGCAGTATGGCTGGTTAAAAGTTATGAACAGAGACAGCAAAGTATTTATAAAGTAAGCAGGAGTATAGTTAAGGAACAGCGAGAATTTCTTGAAAAAGGAGTTGATTATATGAAACCTATGACATTGAGCGATATTGCGTTGGATGTTGGAATGCACGAGTCAACGGTAAGCCGAATAGTCACTAATAAATATATGCATACTCCGCAGGGAATATATGAGATGAAACATTTTTTCCATAGCGGTTTAAGCAGTAGAAGCGGAGAAAGCATATCCTCATTAAAAGTAAAAAATATGATAAGGAAGCTCATTAATGCTGAGGATAAAAGCTATCCCCTTAGTGATGAAAAAATAGCTTCATTATTAAGAAAAGATGGGTTGCACATTGCTCGTAGGACTGTAGCTAAATATAGAGATGAGTATAATATACCCTCATCGAAGGAGCGAAAGAGAATAACATAAGTATAGTTTTATATAAATATAAGGAGATAAGGGTGAACATAGAATTTGCAGGGCGACATTTGGAGATAACGCCAGCCTTAAAGGAATTTACGGAAAAGAAATTAAAAAAAATTGAGAAATATTTAGATGACAGTGCTGAAGCACATGTAACCTTATCAATAGAAAAACATAGACAAATATCAGAAATTATTATAAAGACTCGTTCTTTAACTTTAAGTGGTAGTGAAGAAACAGACGATATGTATGCATCAATAGGGCTGACGGTTAATAAAATTGAAAAACAGGCTAAGAGATTAAGGCAAAAATTATGGGGCAAGAAAAGAAAAACGAGAAAAAAACAACAAACCCCTTATAATAGCTGGAACATTTCAGTTCCAGGTGAGAATATTAAGCCAGATGAATTTTGCATTATTAAGTCCCCTCATGTTACCTTAAAACCGATGACTGTAGAAGAAGCTGCGCTTCAACTTGGCGTAGCAAATGAACAGTTTATTGTGTTTAGAAATTCAGAAAACCAAAAAATAAATGTTCTCTATAAACGTAAAGATGGAAATTTGGGCTTAATTGAGCCACAGTATGATTAGATCAATGAATAGATTATCTGAATATTTAAAAAAAGATTTGATTATTCATTCCTTAAAAGGAAAAAAAGCTGTAGAGATCTTAGAGGAGTTTGCGCAACTTCTTTATTTACAAGGTTTGATAGCTAACAGAGATAAATTTCTTAAAGAATTGATTGTTAGAGAGGAGCTTGGTAGCACAGCAATAGACAATGGAATTGCTATTCCCCATTGTAAGCTGGATGAAGCTAACAATACATTTGCTGCTATGGGTATTTCTCGACATGGAGTAAATTTTAACTCAGTTGACGATAAGCCTACTTACCTTTTTTTCCTTCTGGTGTCCCCACAGAAGTCTACTGAAGAGCATCTCTCAGCTCTTGCTGCTATCTCCCACATTGCCCGACAGGAGAAGGCTAAAAAAGCATTAATAGATGCAAAAAATGCTGACGAAATTATAAAGGTAATTAAAGAGTGGGAGAATAGGGATTAATTTTTCCATAATTTCATTAATATATTGATAATATAAAATGAAAGAAGTGAAGACCGTTTCTATAACAGTAAAAGAGCTATTGTCTGAAAAATCAAAAGAATTGGAGCTCAAGCTTATTGCAGGAGAAGGTGGACTGAAGAAAAAGGTATCAAATTCCAAGGTACAAAGACCAGGAATGATATTATATGGATATCCAGAATATCTACCTTCAGGTAGTATATTAGTGTTTAATAGCAATGAACTAAAATATTTAAGCAAGATACCATCTAATAAAAGAAAGGAAATATTAGAAAATATTTCTTCGATAAATGTTGCCTGCATTATTATTACCGGTAAAGCTAATATTCCAAAAGAAATTAAAAAAATATCTAATAAATATAAAGTACCATTATTAAGCGCTGCACTTTCCGATGAGGATTGCTTTGATAAAATGAGCGATCTATTAAGCATAAAGATGGCACCAATGATTACAATTCATGGTGTTCTGATTGATGTCTATGGAGTAGGAATTTTGCTGTTAGGAGGATCAGGAGTAGGAAAAAGTGAATGTGCTCTTGATCTGATCGTAAGAGGACATCGCTTGGTAAGCGATGATGCAATTCAAATAAAAAAAAGAGCAGATAATATACTCATTGGTAGTGGTTCAGAAACTATTCGATATAAGATGGAGCTAAGAGGATTAGGATTGATTAATATTAGAGATCTCTTCGGTGTTACTTCAATAAGATATAAAAAAAGGATTGAATTAGTGGTTCTTATGGAATTATGGGATAAAGATAAGGCATATGATAGGTTGGGAATCGAGGATGAAAGTAGAGAAATATTAGGAGTAAAGATACCTTTAATTCGTATGCCCGTGGCACCTGGTCGAAATATTGCAATATTAGTAGAAGTTGCTGCCAGAAATTATTTACTAAAAATCAAGGGGTATGATGCGGCAAGGGAATTTATCAAAGAACATGATCGCTCTCTTATAAAGAAATTTGAAGAGGCTTTGCCTCGTTTAGAAAAAGAAGATTTAGAATGACAATTAATAATTTTTTTATCATCAGCGGCCTTTCTGGCTCGGGGAAGAGTTTAGTTAATGATTGCTTTGAGGATCAAGGATACTTTTGTATTGATAATCTACCGGTAAGGCTACTACCAAAATTCCTGGACCTTTGCAAAAAATCTAATGAGCAGATAAATAATTTTGCCGCAGTTATCGATATTCGCGATAGAGATTTTCTCTCAGATTTCCATAAAATCTATTCCCACTTAAAGAAGAATACAAAAAATGTTAAACTTATATTCTTAGAGGCCACTGATGAAGTATTAGTAAGACGCTTCAGCGAGACTCGAAGAAGGCACCCTTTAAAAAGAGAAGCTACTATATTGCAAAAAATACGCGAAGAAAGAAAGCTGCTTGAGAATATCAGAACAGAAGCAGATAAGATTATTAATACTTCGAGATTTAATGTGAATGATTTAAGACATTATATCTTGGACTATTTATCTGGCGGAAGCCATCCTAAATTACTTCATATCTCAATTATTAGTTTTGGATTTAAATATGGTATCCCCTATGATTCTGATTTAATGTTTGATTTAAGATTTTTGCCAAATCCTTATTTTCAGAATGATTTAAGGGATAAAAAGGGTACAGAAGAAGAAGTAAGACAATTTGTAACTTCAAAATCACGGTATAAAGAGTTTTTTAAACGCACTGAGGAATATATTCTTTATCTATTACCTCAGTATGCTCAAGAAGGTAAATCAAATTTAACCCTATCAATAGGATGTACAGGAGGAAGGCATCGTTCGGTAGTATTTGCAGATGATTTGGTTGATGCGCTGCAAAAAGAAGGTTACCAGATACGTTTATATCATAGAGATATTGAAAAAGAATAAAAAATTAAATATCTATATTATTAATAAAAGCTATTTAATAATCACAAGGGAGTAACGAATGGTTGGAGTTTTAGTTATTACTCATGGCAAGCTTGCGCATGAGTTGGTAAATGCTGCAGAGATGATAGTTGGAGAAATTGAGAATGTAGAAGCTTTTTCCTTAGGATGGAATGACGATGTTGAGATGGCTAAACAGAAAATTCAGGAAGTACTAAAAAAATTAAGCAGTGATAACGGTGTAATTATTCTTACAGATATTTTTGGTGGTACACCAACAAATTTAGGACTTTCTTTCCTGAAACCTAACAAAATTGAGATTGTCACTGGAGTTAATTTGCCAATGTTATTAAAGCTTATAAGTCAACAAAAGGAACAGCTCCCACTTAAGGATATTGCCACAAAAGTAAAGGAACGAGGACAGCAGAGCATATATATTGCAAGTGAAATTCTTTCATCCTATAAAAAACAATAATGAGGAGGCTATTTTGGTTTCCAAAAAAGTGGAGATTGTAAATCAGCTCGGTTTACATGCAAGAGCAGCTGCAAAATTTGTTCATCGGGCCTCTAAATTTAAAAGCCAAATAAATATCATAAAAGATGGGATAGTGGTTGATGGTAAAAGCATATTAGGTATACTAATGCTGGCTGCTGCTTATGGAACTATTATTGAGATATCTGCTAATGGAGAAGATGAAGAAATTGCTACGAAAGCTTTAGCAGAATTAGTAAAAAAAGGATTTGAATAATAAGGGAGAAAGAATGCCAGAAAAGATACTCAAGGGGATAGCCGTATCTTCTGGTATTGCTATTGGAAAAGCTCAAATTCTACAAAGACAAGAAATACCTATTGTTCAAAAGAGTTTAAGTCCTGATCAAGCTAAAAGGGAGAAGCAGCGTTTCTTTAAAGCACTTGAAAAATCCAAAACTCAGCTCATAACCTTGAGAAGAAAAATTTTGAATGAGATTGGCGAAGCTTTAGCTTATATTTTTGATGCCCACATATTAATATTAGAAGATAAAACATTAATTAAGCAAGTAGAAATGGTGATAGAAAAAGAGCAAGCCAATGCTGATTGGGCCGTTAAAACAGTAATGGATCGAATGATAAGAATATTTGATGCTTTCGATGATGCGTACTTAAAAGATAGAATTACAGATATAAAAGATATTTGTCGCCGAATATTAAAAAATCTTAACAATACAGGCACAGAGAGCAAAATGCCACTCCAAGAAGAAGTAATATTGGTAGCACCTGAGCTTAGCCCTTCTCGCTTAGCTCAAATGAGTAATCAATACATTTTAGGCTTTGCTACTGAAGCCGGCGGACGAGACTCGCATACTGCAATATTGGCGAGATCATTGCATATACCCGCAGTTGCAGGTTTGCATAATCTTTGTCAGATGATTGAGGATAAAGAGCAAATAATTATTGATGGTGATGAAGGCATCTTAATTCTCAATCCAGATATAAGCATAATTAATGAGTATAAAAATAAGCAATTACGATATAAAAATTTAGATAAACAACTGTTAAAAACTAAAGACCTTGAGTCCAAAACAATAGATGGAGTTACAATTGAGTTACAGGCTAATATAGAAATGCCAGATGAGGTTGAACCCGCAATCAAATATGGAGCAAAAGGTATAGGATTATATCGTACTGAATTTCTTTTTTTAAAACCTAATTTTTATCTACCAGGTGAAGAGGAACAATTAAAAACATACAGGAGTATTGCGCAGAAACTCAAATCCTATCCGGTTATGATTCGCACTTTAGATTTAGGAGGCGAGAAAATTAATCCTTCTCCATATGGAAGATCAGAGCCAAATCCGGTATTAGGATTAAGAGCGGTCCGCTATTGTTTGAATAATAGAGAGGTTTTCAGAACCCAATTACGAGCCCTTCTTCAAGCAGCATGTTATGGTAATATAAAAATTATTATTCCGATGATTTCAGGTGTGGAGGAGTTCAGGCAGGTAAAATCCTTGGTTAAAGAGACACAAGAAGAGTTGAAACAACAAAAATTACCCTATGGAGAAAAAGTACCTTTAGGCGTAATGATAGAAGTTCCATCAGCTGCAGCTATAGCTGATCTTTTAGCCCGTGAAGCCGATTTTTTTACCATAGGGACTAATGATCTTATCCAGTATTTTTTAGCAGTAGATCGTACTAATGCTCAGGTATCCCATCTATTTCAACCTTTACACCCAGCCATCCTGAGAAGTCTAAAATTTATAATAGATTCAGCTAATAAGGAGGGAATAGAAGTCGGTTTGTGTGGAGAGATGGCTTCTGATCCTCTTTTTATAATTATATTATTGGGACTTGGATTAAAACAGCTCAGCATGAATCCAGCCTCAATTCCAAAAATAAAGGGAATGATAAGAACACTTCGTTATAGCCAAGCAAAAACAATTGCTGTTAAGATGCTTGAGCTTTCCACAGCTCGAGAAGTAGAAGAATATGCCTTGGAAAAAATGGCCAGCTTATTTCCGGATGGATTTTTAGCAGGAATTGAGAATAAGATAGTAAATTAAATGAGCAGGTGTAAAATGGAGAAAGTTGATAAACCTTGGGGATATGAACTTATATTTGCACATACTGATAATTATGTTGGTAAGATACTTCATATCAACAAAAACGAGCGATTGAGCTTGCAATATCATAAAATCAAAGAAGAAACTATTTACCTTAGCCAAGGATTGATGAGATTAGAGATAGAAAAAGGTGGAAATATGGTTGAGCTACTTTTGCGTAGAGGAGAATATTTTCATATCGCTCCCGGAATAAAACATCGCTTTTCAGCATTGGAAGAATGTGAACTTTTCGAGGTTTCCACTCCCCATTTAGATGATGTTGTTCGGTTAGAGGATCAATATGGTAGAGTTTAAATAAGATTGCTTTTTTATAACGAGAAAAAAAATTGAAAAATAAAGAAAAAAATAATAAGCAACTCGTGGATGAAGTAAGTGAGTCACATAAAAAATGTGCTGAACTGCGAAAAACCTCAAAAAATCTCCATCAATCTGAGAAAATCCAAACAGTCTTATTAAACATATCAAAAGCGACATGTACTTCAAAAAATCTTGATGATTTACTTAAAGTAGTGCATCAAAAACTTGGGACACTAATCGACACTACCAATTTTTTTATCGCTCTTTATGATAGAGAAAAACGCTTATATACTTTTCCTTACCATAGAGATCAACATGATGATGATTTCTCACCACAGTCACTCGAAAAAAGTTTAACAGATTATGTACGTAGAAAGGGTAAACCTTTGCTTGTTGATGAAGTTCTCTTCGAAAATCTGCGCCAAAAGGGAGAAGTGGAATTAATCAGACCAGATTCATTTATATGGCTTGGTGCTCCTCTTAAAACTCCTCAAGGGATTATTGGTGTAATTGCAGTCCAGAGCTATGATGATAAATTCCTCTATACAGAAAAAGAGCTGCAATTATTGATTTATGTTTCTGAGCATATTGCCGTAGCAATTGAGTGGAAACGAAAAGAAGAGAAGTTCCAGGAGACAATAGATATTTATAAAACATTATTAGAAACCTCACCAGATGCTGTAACAGCAACTGACTTAAAAGGTAATATAATTGAAGTATCTCAGAGAACACTCCAACTACATGGCTATAAAAAACCAAATGAATTGGTCGGGAAGAACGTATTTGAACTTATTGCTCCAGGAGATAGAGAAAAAGCTAAAAAAAACCTGGAAGTAACTTTAAATAAAGGGTTTGCTCATAATAAAGAATATTATTTGCTCAGGAGAGATGGAAGCCATTTTATAGGCGAAATTAGTGCAGCTTTACTTAAAAATATTTACGGGAAGCCGAAAGGTTTTATTGCAACAATTAGAGATATTACCGAACGAAAAAAGGCAGAGGAAGCACTTAAAAAATCTGAAGAACAGTATAGGTTAATAAGTGAAAACACAAGTGATGTGATTATTATTTTAACATATGATGTAAATCCAGTTTTCACCTATATTAGCCCTTCTCAGAAGAAAGTTCTTGGATATGTTCCCGAAGAGCTTTTAGGCAAACCAGTTTTAGAGCTTATTCATCTTGAAGATAGGAAGAAGCTGCTGCCATTGTTGAAAAAATATGTTAATTTGAAATTTAATGAGCAACTTTTACAAAAATATCAGGATTATAGCGAAACAATTGAATGTCGTGTGAGAGATAAAAAAGGAAACTGGCATTACTTTGAGAGCACAGCAAATATTATTAAAGATGGTTTTCTTTTAATTTCGAGGGATATCACAGAACGGAAGCAATCAGAAGAAGCTTATAGAAAATTAATTGAACACTCTTTGCAGGGATTTGCAATTATTCAAGATAATCGTATAGTATTCGGTAATCCTATTATATCAAAATTAATTGGCTATACTAATGAAGAACTTACAACATTATCTCAAAACGATATCAAAGCATTGGTTCATCCTGAAGACCAAGAATGGTTAGAAAAGAATCTTCAGGATGTTCTGGATGGTAAACCAACACCATCAAGAGTAGAATTCCGTTTCAAAAGAAAAGATGGGGCAATACGTTGGGTAGAAGCTTTATCGAATCGAATACAATATAAGGGAGAAGCAGCCGTACAAATCGCTTATTTAGATATAACGGATCGTAAACGGTCAGAAGATGCATTGCGAGAGAGTGAAGATAAATATCGCAGTTTAGTGGAGTTAGCAAATGATGGCATTGTCATTATTCAGGATGGATTGGTCAAATATGCAAATCCGCGTATGGTAGAAATGTGGGGAGGAAATATAGAAGAAGCTATAGATACTCCTTTTACCAACTATATTTACCCGAGCGAAGTTCCTAAAGCTCTTGAACGTTATAAGAGGCATATGACAAATGAGCTAATAGATCGTGAATATCAAACAATCCTCAGACGCAAAGACAACAGTAAAATGTATGTGGAAGTTACTTCGGGTTTAATCCAATATCAAGGAAGGCCGGCTGATTTTGTAACCATAAGAGACATCACTGAGCGAAAGCAAATGGAAGATGCGTTAAGGGAATCAGAAAATCGTTATCGGACTCTTTTTGATAATGCAAGCGATGGCATTTTCATTCATGACTTAAAAGGTAAGTTGTTAGAGGTAAATGATATTGCCTGCAAAAAATTGGGTTACAAACGTGAGGAATTATTAAAATTGAAACCTATGGACATAGATACTCCTGAGTATGCACCTTTAGTTCCTGAGCGGATGCAGGAAATTCTTAAGAATGGACATGCTTTCTTTGAGACGGCTCATCTTCGCAGTGACGGAACTATTATTCCCATAGAATTGAGCAGTAGAATTATTGAGTATTCAGGAAAACCAGCTATCCTTAGCATAGCTCGTGACATTACGGAACGTAAAAAGGTAGAGGAAGTGATACAGAGAATTTCCGAAGAGCAGGCAATATTACTCGGTACGGTTCCTGCGATGATTTTTTGGATTGATGAAGATGGAAAATTTATTAGAGTTAATGCAGCATTTGCTGCTGCACTTCGCAAATCACCCGACGATATAAAAGGTAAATCAATTTTTGATTTTTACCCTGAAGAAATGGCCCAGAAATTTCAAAATGATAATGAAAATGTAATGAAATCTGGCAAGCCCAAAAGACACATAGAAGAATTGGTAGAAACACCTGATAGGGTGATGTGGGTGAGCACAGATAAAATACCTTACAAAAGTGAGTCCGGTAAAATAATCGGTATAATAGGAATATCAGTAGATATAACGGAGCGCAAACATGCTGAAGAAGCCCTGAAAGAAAGCGAAGAGAAATTTAGAAGCCTTGCAGAACAATCACCCAATATGATTTTTATAAATAAAAAAGGCAAAATAGTATATACAAATAAAAGATGTGAAGATGTTATGGGATATAAAAGAGAAGAATTTTATTCCCCTGGTTTTGATTTCCTGCGAATTATGGCTCCAGAATCGAAAGACTTAATTAAAGCTAATTTTGAAAGACATTTAGCAGGTCAAGATGTTGAGCCCTACGAGTATTCCCTCATTACAAAAAGCGGAAAAAAGATTGAGGCAATAGTTACTACTAAGTTAATTCATTATGAAGATGATAATGCAATTCTTGGTATAGTGACTGATATTTCCGAGCGTAAAAGAATGGAAGAGCAGATTATTAGGCTTAATGAGGAATTAAATGAAAAAAACCAGCAGCTTGAAGAGGCTAATGCCATACTTCGAGAGCTTTCCGTAAAAGATGGACTTACCAAAATATATAACCATAGATTTTTCCAGGAAGCTTTAATGCTCAATTTCAATAGAGCACAGCGTTCCAAACTACCCCTTTCTTGTATTATGTTTGATATTGATGATTTTAAGAAAATTAATGATATCTATGGGCATAGAGCGGGTGATTTTATTCTTTCTGAAATTGTAACAATAGTGAATAAAAAAGTTAGGAAAAGCGATATTTTTGCCCGTTATGGGGGAGAGGAGTTTGTAATTCTATTATTAGAAAATGATTTAAAAACATCAGTCAAAGTTGCTGAGAAAATCAGAAAATTAGTAGAAACATATGACTTTATTTGGAAAGGAAAAGCTTTAAAAATAACTATAAGCCTTGGTTTGTCATCAACAGAAACTCAAGATGTTAGAACCAAGGAATCCCTTTTAGAACAGGCTGATAGGAATCTATTAAAAGCCAAGCGAAAAGGGAAAAATTGTGTTTTTGTATAACACTGATATATACCTCATAGAAAGCCACTTTTTTATCCGGCATTTTTAATCATAGTATCTTTCAGATAATAACTAAGAAAGAAATCACATTATCAATTTGAATTGATCATATTTTAAAGGGAGATTGATTGAAGACTAATAAGTTGGTGGCATTTCTTTTAATTTATGCTTAGGGTCCAAAGCATCTCGCAAGCCATCTCCCATAAAGTTAAAACCTAAAACTGTTATCATGATTGCTAATCCCGGAAAGATGGTAAGATGCGGAGCTTGAAGCATATATTCTCTTCCTCCATTGAGCATGGCTCCCCAACTTGGAACACCTTCTTCAACTCCAAGACCAAGAAAACTAAGACTTGCCTCTGAAATGATAACACCTGCTATTCCTAAAGTAGCCTGAATAATAATGGGGCTAATTATATTGGGTAAAATATGACGTATCAAAATGCGTACCTTCCCTGCACCTATTGCCTTTGCTGCTAATATATAGGACATCTCTTTGACCTGCAGTACCAACCCTCTTGTTAATCTGGCGTAGCTCACCCAGCCTATTAAGCAAAGAGCCAAAATTACATTATTGAGGCTGGCTCCCAAAATTGCCATTAATGCAATAGCAAGTAATATTCCAGGAAAGGCTAATAAAATATCTGTAATTCGCATTATAATTTCATCTACCCAGCCACCCTCATAACCAGCGATTAAACCTAAGGAGATTCCAATTATTACGGAAATGGACACTACCACAACACCAATATAAAGCGAAATGCCAGCTCCATAAATTAGACGACTAAGAATATCTCTGCCATATTCATCTAAGCCAAGCATATGTCGATATGAAGGTTGTTTTAATCTGTTTGCTAATTGATGGCTATAAGGAGAATAAGGTGTGATGAGCGGAGCAAAAATAGCTAATATTAGGAGAAACAAAATGATTAATAATCCAATTTTTGCCAGTATATTAAGCCGAAAAAATAGTTCTCTCATCTTATTATTTTTGGAATCTTATACGTGGATTTAGCCAAGCATATGCAATATCTGTTATGGTATTTATGAATATATAATTTGCAGATATAAACAATATTGCACCCTGAACCAGAGGATAGTTGCGCTGGTGTATAGCCTGGATGGTCATACGCCCAATGCCGGGCCAGGAAAAAATAGTTTCGGTGATAATGGCTCCGGTTAGCAGAATACCAAGTTGTAATCCTACAATAGTTAAAACAGGAATAAGTGCATTTTTTAATGCATGTTTATAAATAATCCTCCACTTACTTAGGCCTTTTGCCCGTGCCGTACGAATGTAGTCCTTGCTTAATTCTTCCAGCATGCTGGAGCGAATCATGCGAGTGAGAAAAGCTGCCATAGCTGTCCCTAAGGTGACAGCAGGTAATATAAGGTGATCTAAACCTCCAGGCCCGGAAACTGGGAAAAAATTTAATTTTAAAGAAAATATAATAATAAGCATAGGGCCAAGCCAGAAATTTGGCATTGACAATCCCAACAAGGCTAATAATCGAGATAAATGATCAACCGGTTTATTCTTATGAGTAGCTGATATAATTCCTAATGGTAAAGATAAAGCTATAGCTATAACTATGCTCACTAAAGCTAATTCAATGGTAGCAGGATAATGCTTTAGAATAATATGTAAAACCGGTTCCTCTGTTATGAGAGAAGTACCTAAATCACCTTTTATTAAGCATTTTAAATAGAGTAAATATTGCATATGAAGCGGCTCATTAAGTTTCAGTTTTTCACGGAGATCTTGCACATCCGCATTAGAAGCCTGCTCTCCCAGCATAGCTACCACTGGATCTCCTGGTATTATATGAATAAGAGAGAATATTAAAGTAATAACTCCCAACAGAACAGGTAGTAGGATTAATAATCTTCGAACAAGATATGCTTTCATAATTTTATCCGTTATGGTCAATTAAACGCAGATTCGACAGCTCTTAAAGATTATAAGAGATTGAATGCAAAATATCTATGATAAAGCAGAATCAACACCGTTTTTGTTCCTTTATAAATGTAAAATTTACTTATATAAATATGGTGATTTATTGTTAAGATATTAATTAATCTCACTCGGATATCCTTTTCTATATAAAATAAGATTTCATTGAATTATATTTTGTTATTTATTCTGATACAATCAACTTATTAGGGAACAATAAGTTATCCATATCTTCATAAATTTCTTATATTTATAGTTAGTATCAGAGAGCTAATTTTAAGATGATTAGGAGGGTGAAATGCTTAATCAAACGCCATTAACCGAACAGTGGTATTGGTTAAAGATTTAACGTAGGAAAAGCTATATAATACTCCATATAGTATAAAAAATTCTAATAGAAAAAGGTGGAATGTTTTATTGTGAATATATTTTGTTACTGTTTTTAAATTTCGATAATCCATTAAAATTCAGATAGCTTTAGCTTCACATTAATAGAATTTATCTCTTATGATGTTGACCGATGTTCTATTTTTTGTTATTATTACTGGCTGCTTTGATAGGAATCTATATTAATTATTTACTTTTATTATTTTAAAGGAGGATTTAACGATGAAGACTACTCTCTCAGTGATAAAAGCTGATATAGGAAGCATCGGTGGTCATATATGCCCAAGTGAGCAACTTATGGAGCGAGTAAAGGATTTCATTAAAGATAATAGCGGTGGCCTATTGATTGATTATAATATTTCTCATACTGGAGATGATATTGCAATTTTGATGACTCATGATAATGGCGTCGAAGATGATAAAGTACATAAGTTAGCGTGGGATGCTTTTAAGGTCGGTACTGATACCGCAAAAGAACAAGGACTTTATGGGGCAGGTCAAGATTTATTGAAAGATGCATTTTCTGGGAATGTGAAGGGTATGGGCCCAGCTGTAGCAGAAATGGAGTTTGAGGAGCGACCAAATGAGCCGTTTCTCTTTTTTGCTGCAGATAAAACTGATCCGGGTGCTTATAACCTACCGATCTTTCTTGGTTTCGCAGATGCTATGTATAATGCTGGTTTGATACTCAGCCCAAAGATGGCATCAGGTTTTACATTTACTATTATGGATGTTTCTTATATTGAAGGAGATAGAGTGGTTGAATTAAACACCCCAGAAGAGATATATGATATTGCTGCTCTTTTAAGGGATAATGAAAGATTCGTAGTAGAAAAAATCCGTTCTCGCGAAACAGGGGAAATTTGTGCATCAGTGAGTACAACCAGACTGCATAATATAGCGGGAAAATATACTGGCAAAGATGATCCGGTAATGCTTATCAGGGTTCAGGGCGCATTTCCTGCCACAGGAGAGGTACTTTCAACATTTGCAATAGGGCATTATGTTGCTGGATTTATGCGAGGAAGCCATATTGGCCCTCTCATGCCGGTTAAAAGAAATACTAGCGTTTCCTATTTTGATGGTCCTCCAATTGTAAGCTGCAGCGCTTATTGTGTGCATAACGGTCGTCTGACCTGTCCGGCTGATGCTTTTGATCATCCTTTCTGGGATACAGTAAGAAACAATGTGTCATTAAAAGCTATGGAAATACGTCGGCAAGGTTTTTTTGGTGCTGCTATGCTTCCCTACAATGAGCTTGAGTACGGTGGAATAGTAGATAAACTGGAAAAAATAGATAAAAAATTTAAAGTTAGAAAAAAGTAGCTATTAGAATAAATGAAGCCAATAGAAGTATTATCAAAAAAGTAGATTTATTAAAAGCAGACATTATAATTGATTGATATAAAAAATCTCACCAAGAAATTTGGTACGATTATTGCCGTAAATAATCTATGCTTGCACATTGCTAAGGGAGAGTTTTTCGGCTTTTTAGGGCCGAATGGAGCAGGTAAGACCACAACTATTAAAATGCTTACTGGTGTCCTCAAGCCAACTAAAGGTACAATAACACTTGATGGGCATGATTTAGCTCTATTCCCTCAAGAAGCAAAGCATATTTGCAGCTATATTCCCGATCGTCCTTTTCTTTATGAGAAATTAAGCGGAAGAGAATTTCTTCACTTTATCGCTGGCATATATGATATTAAAAAAAATTATTACGAAGCAAGGATGAAGGAATTACTACAGCTTTTTAAGTTAGAGCTGTGGGGAGACGAGCTGATAGAGAGTTATTCCCATGGTATGAGGCAGAAGTTGGTCATAATAGCAGCACTGCTGCATGAGCCAAAAATAATTATTATTGATGAACCATTAGTCGCTTTAGATCCGAAAGGAATTAGGTTAGTTAAAAAAATATTTAAAGATTATTGTCAGCAGGGTGCAACTATTTTTATGTCCACACACAATATCAGTCTTGCCGAAGAATTGTGCACCCGTATTGGCATTATCCATCAAGGGAAACTTGCTGCAATAGGTACCAGAGAGCAACTACGAACATTAGCTCGTTCTAAACAGCATAATTTAGAAGATATTTTCCTAAAATTGACTGAAGAAGAAGATGAACACCTGGCTGCTTCTTGCTAAAAGCAGATTTTTCATCATAAGGAATAAATTCTATCCTCTAACAAGAATTAAACCGGTAAGGATTAGTTTACTTTTATCGCTAGCAGTGATATTTATTATTGGTGATTTCTTTTTCTTCAAGCATATCTTTTTGTATTTAGCTTCTGTTGAGGAATTTTCCCTCTTTTTTATTCTTGGACTTAGTGAGCGATTTCTGGGAATGATTTTCCTTGCCTCCCTTTCCATGCTTTTATTTAGCAATATTTTAGTATCGTTATCGGTAATATATTTATCTGATGATTTGTATCTTCTTCATTCATCACCAATAAAGATAACTTCTATTTTTGGGCTAAAATTTAATGAAGCTCTTATGAATAGTTCTTATATGATTTTGATATTTAGCTTACCAATATTTTTCGCTTTTGGTACAGTTTTTGCCGCAAATATTTACTATTATCTCCTTATTTTTCCAGTGATTTTTATTTTTATTCTTGCTCCTGCCGGAATAGGTGTTAGCATCACTGTTATCGTAATGCGGTTTTTACCGGCCAAGAAGACATACAGGATATTAACGGCTGTAGGATTAGTTTTTGCTGCGGTAATTGTTGTAAGCATAAGGCTTATGAAACCTGAGAGGTTGCTTAATCCTATTGATAGTGATGATTTTGTTCGGTTACTCGATAGCTTTTCAATACCATCTTTTAGATATTTGCCAAGCTCCTGGGCAGCTAAAGCTCTGGTTGCAGCAGCAAAAATGGAATATCTACTATTTCTAAATTATTTGTTGCCCTTAGCGATAGTGTCTGTTGGCTGTGTAGCAGTGACGTTTCTTCTGGCAAAATATCTTTATTTCAGTGGTTGGTCGGGAGCTCAGGAGAGCAGAGATATAAGTTTCTCTAAAAAGAGTAGAAGACTGGAGAGATTTTTTGATTTTTTCTTTCCAGTGAGAGCTTCCCCACAAAAAGCACTTTTTATCAAAGATATTAAGCTATTTATTCGTGATACTACTCAATGGTCCCAGCTATTTCTTTTAGTAGCGCTTATATTTATTTATCTCTTTAATATCAAAAATATTCCTCTACCAAACCCTTATTTAAAGAATTTTATCTCTTTTATCAACCTGGGATTGGCGGGATTTGTTCTTGCGGCAGTATCTGCTCGTTATTCTTTTACGGCCACGAGCTTAGAAGGAAAAAGTTTTTGGATCATTCATTCATCACCGATTAATTATGCTAAATTTCTGTGGGAAAAGTTTTTGTTTTTTCTCCTACCGCTCTTAATAATGGCGCTCTGCTTAGTATATTTTTCTAATCTGCTGCTGAAAGTAGACAATTATTTTATGATTCTCTCCCTTATAACTATTACAGTAATGACAATTGCTCTGAATGCAATGGGAGTAGGAGTAGGTGCTTTATTTCCCCGGTTTGAAGCAGAAAATTCAGCTAAAATAGCAGTTAGTTCTGGTGGAGTACTTTATATGATTTTAAGTTTGTTATATATCGGAATTGCGATTGTTTTGGAGGCTCGTCCCGTGTATTTGCACTTTGCTTCAAAAATTTATCGTGGTGTGGATACTCTCTGGGAATCTCTCATTTTTTATGGAATCCTTCTGGTTATCTCTGTACTGGTTACCTTAATTCCCATGCAATTGGGAATACGAGCTTTGAAAAAAATAGATTTATAAATCCCTTCTTCTTTTCCTTTTTTCAGAATTTTTAAAAGTCTGTTTATTGTGCTGTTCCATTGTAAAATTGAAGTTGTCCTGAGAAGAAGAGCATTCTTATCCATAATCTGGCCAGTATTATTAGCTGCTGTACTATAAAAAGAACTATTATCAAACTCCAATTTGCCGGAATAATAAAATTTTTAATGGAAGTTAAGATAATTATTAAAATCACCGCTAAAAGAAAAATGAGGTAATAGAGACCAAGGGTTTTTACCAGATTACTGAATACGAATTTCAATGCCTTAAAAGCAGTGCGAAACATTCCTTTTCGATCATGCAAAACAGTTTCAATCTTTGCATAATCAAAAAGCATATTCGTAAAAAGTATCAGAAATATGAGGACTAATCCAGGAATGATAAATGTCAGAAGAGTGCTTCCCAGCATAAGGCCGACTATAAACCAGATAATAAGATAGATGATTAACACTATGCAATAGAAAATGAGGGAGATCAACATTAATCGCAAAAATCGAAGAAAGTAGGCACCACAACCCTGGAAAAATTGTGCAAGAAAATGATCATTTCCTGCATGTTTGAATCTGGTTATTATCCCTCCTGATAAATAACTCCCGAGCACGAAAAAAGCGATAACAACAAAAAATATTAATCCCCAGAAAGGCCTAAGGGCATCAATATGCTGCGGAATAAATTCAACTAAAATCTTTACATCAAATTTTTCTATCAAATCATTAGCCAGTAAACTTTTGCCTAAGACGGATAATAAAAAAGAATATAGAGGAACTGTTATTATCAAAGCGAAGATAAAATTGAATAGGTAGAGAGTCAGGAGCATTTTTTTATTCGTATTAACCTGTTTTATTCCTTCCGAAAAAGATTTGAAAACACTCATTATTTTCTCCTTACTATTTCATTAGCCTTAAAAATAATAAATTTATCCGCTATTATGCAGCAGGGAAGTATTAGCTAATACTACTTATGATGTGAAGTAGACTCTGGATTAAGTAGTGCCATTTAGCCGCAAGTTTGATAGGGATTTTATTTTGTTTTTCTCTATGTTTGCCATTATTTAAAAAATTAACATCCAAGAAAATCTTTTTGTCAGGATCAATTTGAGCGAATTTTATGGGGAAAGGCTTGTCATAAGTAAATCTTTTCCAACGGGAACTACCATCCCATTTTTCCCGCACCTCTTCGCCATTTTCAAATTTTACTAATAATTCAACGGGAAAAACTACTTCTCCAATTCTGCGAATTGAAACCTCTGAATGGTAAATGTTTTCCATTGATTTTTCTGGAAGTGTTAGTCCATCAAAATTACCATCTGCCTCTGAAATAGGCGTGCTTTTTACATTATGAACAGCATAATCAAGCACACCAGTACCAAAGATTACCTGATCGAAAAACCAGCTTAAGTCCTGTCCAGTGACTTCATTAGTAACAGTTATGAAATCTTGAGTAGTAGGATGATTTAATTTCCAGAGTTCAAAATAAGTACTCATGACTTTGTTCATTAAATCTTCACCTAAATATCCTTCCAGAGTCATGAGCATTAAAGTACCTTTATTATAGGAAATGGCAGAATAGCTCGAACCATCAAAATATTCCCAGGATGAACAATGAAGAGGATCAAAATTCTGCCGACCTAAAAAGGACATCCTTTCCATAGCTATAATATCACCTTTGATGTGTTTAAAATTAAGCATGGAAGTGCCTATGCCGTAAGCTTTCCGCATTACTTTAGCGGTTGAATAAGAATTTATACCTTCATCTAACCAGGCCTCTTCAAATTCGTTGCTGCCAACTAATCCTTGCCAATAATTGTGTCCGAATTCATGGACAGTAACCATTTCGCCTAATAAAAATCCACGGGGCATACCAGGAATATCCATTGTGGTGAAAAGAGTGGGATATTCCATTCCTCCAGCTCCAGATGCTGGTAGTGGGGGAGCAATCATGGTTACATTAGGATATGGGTATTTGCCATACCACTCACCATAATATTTGATAGCATATTTCAGAGCTTGCATATGACGCGCGACATGATTTTCTATGTTTGCTGGATAGAGAAATGTAATATCGATATCATTATAAGTGTCTTTTGCTATTTTGTATTCAGGCCAGGCTGTCCAGGCAAAATCATGCACATCTTCAGCGCGGAAATAACACGTTTTTGTGTTATTTTTGTTAATTTTAGGCTCCCCTTGCAATAAGCCTGTAGCTCCGACAATATAATCTTTAGGTACAGTTAGATAAACATCATATGTTCCATAGTCTGCAAAAAACTCACTATTAATATGGAATTGGTGGCAATTCCAGCCATTTTTTTGATAGACTCCTATTTTTGGAAACCATTGACCGGCCATAAAGAAATTTTGCCAAAAACCTGTTCGAGCAAAAACGCTGGGAAATTGAGTATAGAATTCAATCTCCATCTCTATGCTTTTGTTCGGCTGGATGGGATTAGGAAGGGCTACGCTTATGACTGTTTGATCATAGGGATTATTATCATCAGGCTGAATATATGTAATAGAAGAAAGCAGCTCCTGTTCTTCAGCTTTGATTTTAATAGATTTAATGTCGATCCAACCCCATTGGGCTGTCATCAATTTGAATCCTCTATGCCTACCACTGGACTCCTTCATAAAAGTGGATTTAGAATTTTTAAAAGCATTCATATAGAGATGGAATTGGAGTTCTTTGATTTCATCCTCTGAGGTATTAATCCAATGCAAAATTTCTCGCCCTTCTATTCCTTTCTTCTTGATATCAAGTTTTGCCCAAATCTTATAATTAGCAATACGTGGACTTAAGGGTTCTTTGAAAATAATCTGGCATGGGAGTATATGAAATGAGAAAATAAAAATTGTTGCTATAGTAATAGCCTTTACTAAATGCTTGATCATTATATACCTCCATTTTTTGAGATTTTGTATATATAATTATTAGGAGGAAATTAAATAAAAGAAAAATTATTAGACTTTAAGTTCTTTAAAATCAATGAGCTTTTTTGTTCATGTGCAGGTTTAGGCACTCTTTCTTTGTCCATATTTATTAACTTAAAATATATGTGTAGAAGGAGAAAAAGAAGAAAAATTATCATGGCAATACCTAATGCACGTATTATAATTCGTATTTGCATAAGTTTTTAAAAACCTTCTACTAATCTAAAGAAAAATGGGGATTTATCCTTTTTTCAATAAGTCTGTTAAGTACCTAATAAGGATGGGTCGCCATTGGCTAAGATCTTTACAAGTTCTTCTTCGAAATACTTAGTCGAGGCTCGTATTGCCTCTGATACTCGCTGGTTGTACATTTCCTTGCTACGTTCAATATCTTCTCTTAGCTGCTGATATATATTTCTTGCTTCTCGCGCCATGGCGAGTTTAGCTTCATTATACAGTTTTATTTCTGATACTAATAGTCTTGCTAATCTTTTAGCTTCATCATGAAGATTCCGCTCGACCTCTGGTATCTCTTTCATTTTTGGAGGAGCTGCAGGTTGAGGTGTAGGCGAAATCGGTGGTGGTGGCGAAGGAGTCTTCATAAATGGTGAAGGTTGTTGAACTCGTGGTTGCTGAGGAAGGGGAGGAGGAGGTGCTGATGGTTGAGGTTGTGAAGGTTGAGGAGCTGCAAATGAAGGTTGTTGGGCTGCAACTGGAGCTCGTTTTTCAGGTGCAGGATATTGCTTTTTAATTGGTAATAAGTCTATCGTCATCCCTGCAAGTTTGCAAGATATTTCTATCTCAGCAGTATTTGCAATTTTTTTGTTTGAAAAACCCTGATCTAAATAAATAATACCGGCAACTTTTCCCTTTACAATAAGAGGGACAGCCATAATTTCAGTTGGAGTAATTCCACCCATTAATTGTAATATTTCACTATTTGCAGGATGCTGATCTGGACTGCCTCGATAAACAGAATAACTGCGAAAGACATTGTTGACAACATTATTTTGATTAAGAGGGACTGTAATTTTCTTTTTGCCTTGACCTGGTTTTTCTCCAAAACCATAGGCCAACCATCCTACACAGTTACCTCCAGAAATAATGAAGAGGGCGACTCGTTGACAAAGACTGGAGAGAAATTTAATAATATCGCCAAGGACTTCAGTTTGAGATTGGCGTTGCTCCAATTGTTCTATTAACTGCTTTAAGTTTTCACTTTGAGAGCTTTCTATTGCTTGTTCCTGAGCGCCAAAAGCAGGAGCGCTTTTCTGAGATAAAAGCTCAATACTTGATGTTATAGCTTGGTCAATTTCCAGAAGAAAAGATTCGCTAAGTAGAGTCTTATATGTTTGAAGTTTCTTTCGTAAGGTGTTTAGCTTTGCTATTAAATTATTTTTTGGATCGGCCGCTTCAGAACCAAATCCAAATTGATTAAATTCCATTAATCTTACTCCGCTTTTGTTATTTTTCGCTCTGGAAGATAAGTTTAATATTTAGTCTTTTATCTATGATATTATGGGAAAAAATGGTTATATTGTCAACCATAAATTCTGATTGACTTAAATTATGCCTTAGATAATCAAAAAAATAGAGCTATTTTCATTCTATTATACCTTATTAAATCTCACATTTTACCTTTTCAATACCGTTAATTTTAGCATCAATATAAAAATTTTATAAATCTTTTATTTTATAATACAATAAGGGATATAAATATTATAATAATTAAAAACTAAAAGTATAAATTAATATTTTTTTCGTCAGTTTAAAGCTAATTTTTGATATGGTATAATTCAATGAGAATGATAATGATAAAAGTTTCTGATGAAAACATTAAAAAAGATGACCTTAGGGCTGTTAAGCGTATATTAGATAGCGGTGGGATTATTGCATTCCCTACTGAAACATCCTATGCTTTAGGGATAAACCCTTTTAATTCTATTGCAGTAGATAAAGTTTTTAATCTTAAAAAGAGAGCCACCTCTAAACCTCTTCTTCTTATAATTGCTGAAATAAATGATATAAATAAATACGTAATTGAATTACCGCCAATTTTTCATAGACTGGCAGAAAAATTTTGGCCTGGTCCCTTAACTATGGTTATGAAAGTCAGGGATATCTTTCCGTTGAATGTAAGAAGTGCTGGAGATAAATTAGGTTTTCGTCTGTCCAGCTCGCTTATTGCTCGTGAAATAAGTAGATTTTGTGGCTATCCCATTACGGCAACGAGTTCAAATATATCAGGTAAAAAGGATTGCCTGAAAGCAGAACAAGTTGTTGAAGAATTTAATCAGAAGCTTGATTTAATAGTAGATGGGGGAACTACTCCTGGTGGTTGTTCAACAGTAATTGATATTACTTGTACGCCAGCAAAAGTATTACGAGCTGGACTAATATCTGAGCAGATTATAAAAGAAGTATTAAGAAGTTAGCAAATATTAGAAAAATATATAAGGATAAAGATTTTGGAGTATCAAAAAATCAATATAGACTCAATAGATACAAAATCGACCTGTTGGGATAGATTCATAATAGCTTTTCAATCAGAAATTAAAGACATAGCGGAATCTATCAAAAAATATGGATTAATTAATCCAATAAAAGTGTGGAAAAAAGCCAGCGACGATGGTTATTGGCTACTAACAGGTTTTAATAGATTGAAAGCTGTTATAAGGCTTCAATGGCAAAAAATTCCGGCTATGGTTTATCAGGATGACGAGCTTAATGAAATAAAAGCCCTTGAATTAGCTTTAGTGGAAATTTATTATGGACGACAACTTTCAGATGCAGAAAAGGCTTTCTTTTTGGCAAAAGTATGCCGCTGTTTTTCTATAAATCATCACCATATTACCGCACAATGTTCACATTATTTAAAGTTAATCCCTTCAGAAACTCTCATTAATCACCATATAAAAATAGGAAAGCTTTCTAAAAAATATTTATCAGCTTTGCATAAAGGAACTTTATCAATTGAACAAATCCAAGCAGTTTTTGATTTCAAAAAAGATGAAAGAAAGGTTTTATTAAACCTATTATGTAATAATATATACCTTAATAGAAATGAATCATTTCAATTTTTCCAACTCATTAAAGATCTTACTATCATTAATAAATGCTCTGCTCAGGAATTATTAAGCAAATCAGTTTTGAGCTCAATTTACACGAATAATAAACTACACCCAAAAAAGAGAGGCGAAAAGTTGCTTGAATTATTAAGAAAAATGCGTTATCCAAAAATGCATCAGACAATGGATGAATTTCAGCAGAATATTATGAATGCCGATTTACCGGATCGGATTCATGTTCAGCATCCACCTTATTTTGAAGGTGATTGGTTGCGTTTTGTTATTGATAGTCGTGATGAAAATGAATTGGCATATCAATTAGACACCATCAAAAAATCACTTTCTACCGGTAAGATGAAGCCTTTGTTTAAATACATATAAAATAGAAGCACAAATCATATGGAGAGTATTGTTGAACAAATTAAGCTTATTTATATTGAAAAGGGTATTAAAAGACATCCTTTAGTAGAACGTTTTTTAACTGTTTTTCCTTCTATAAAGACTAACTATATTGAAAATTATACTCATTTACCTCACCATAATTTCCCCCCCAAAAAAAAATTTACGTCAGCAAAAAAAACCCTGGTATTAGCAGAAAACAAAGGGAATTTTATAAAAGAGTTCTATCTCCATCTATCATTGAAAGGCAGACCGCTTTACAGTATTAATCATGCTATTGGTTGTCTTTTTGATTGTCAATACTGCTATCTTCAGGCTTATCAAGATTATCCTGCTTTTACTCAATTTTTGAATTTGGAGAAAATTCCTTTAGAAATTGAGCAGATTCTAAGACGTGTTGATAACAATCCGCTTTTTTTCTCCAGTGGTATTTTATCGGATAGCTTATTATTTGATGAATTGACTGGACTTTGCACTACTCTTTTTCCACTTTTTACAGCTTACAATAATGCAATCCTTGAGATTAGGAGTAGAACTACAAGTATTTCACATTTATTAAAAAGAGATATAAAAAAGAAAAATGTAATATTATCATGGTCACTCTCTCCTGAAAAGATAATTAAAGACTATGAACCTCGAACACCATCAGCTATTGATAGAATAAAAGCAGCGCATTTGTGTCAAGAGGTTGGTTTTGATATAGGCTTTCACCTTGATCCATTGATACATTATTATGATTGGGAGAAAGGCTATCAAGGATTAATAAATTCTATGAAAAGCCATCTTTCTGCGGAAGGTATAAAATATATTTTTCTCGGCAGCTTCCGTTTTAAACCAAATTGGGCAAGAGTATTTCGTAAGCGTTTTCCCAGAAGTGATTTATTGTTAGATGAATTCGTTCTATCAACTGATAATAAATTTCGCTATTTCAAGCCTACAAGACTTGAAATGTATAGCAAAATTACAAGATTGCTTGAAGATTGGAGCCCGGGCCTTCCAATTTATTTGGCTATGGAACCACCTGAGGTATGGCAAAAATGGGAGAAAAATCGAGCACTACGAAATAATGGAACATTTTAAAAAAATTATAAGATGAAAAAAGTAATATCTGTTTCTCGAAGAAGTGATATTCCAGCTTGCTATTTACCGTGGCTCATAGATTGTTTAGAAAAAGGATATGTACTGGTAAAAAATCCTTATTCTGCTATAATCCGCCATGTAGATATGCGACCCGACGTAGTCCATACTTTAGTCCTTTGGTCAAAAAATTACGCTCCTTTTTTAGAGCAAAAAGAAGCTTTTAAAGATTTTCACCTTTTTTTTAATTTTACTATTAATGATTGCCCTTTATTAGAGCCGCACATTTTACCATTGGGTGAGAGATTAGCTCAGGCTAAAGAGCTGGCGAAGCTATATGGAGTCGAGCGGCTGCAATGGAGATTTGACCCGATAATACTGTGGAATGATGGCAGAGAAAATAATATAAAAAGCTTCAAAAAGATTGCTAAATACATGTCTCAATTGGGGATTACTCGCTGCATATTTTCTTTTGTTCATTATTATGCGAAGGTTAAAAACCGATTTCAGAGAATCGATTTTAATTTTTATATTCCAAAAAAACAAGAGAAATTAAAGCTTGCTGAAAAGCTTGTTGATATTGGATATAAATTTAATATCAGAATGATGGCTTGTTGTGATGATGATTTGATTCAAATATCAGGAGTTGAGAAAGCACACTGCGTTAATGGTACAGTTTTGCAGAGGTTAAAAGGTGAAACGTGCTCTACAGCTAAGGATTATGGCCAAAGAAAGAATTGTGGCTGTACGGAAAGTATTGATATTGGAAGCTATGAATTACACCCATGTCATCATGGATGCATTTATTGTTATGCTAATCCCGCTCTTTGAAATAATCAGCTAATATTTTTCTATGATCAAAAGCAATAGGGGAGGGTAGATTTTCTTTCGTGAATATCCTTGCATCTTTTGCATCATCCGCTGCCTTAGGTGTTCCTTTAGCTTTAGCCATAAAAACTGCACTAATGGTATGGTGTCTTGGGTCGCGATTCGGTTCGGAGTAAACGCCCAATAATTTCAGATCATGTACATCCAATGAAGTTTCCTCCTTAGCTTCTCTAATTGCACAATCCTCTACTCGTTCACCATAATCAACAAATCCTCCCGGTATTGCCCAACCAGGAGGTGGATTTTTTCGTTTGATTAATACAATTCCTTTTGTCCCTTTTTCGGACTCCGTTTCTATTATGATGTCAACTGTTGGAATGGGATTTCGATAACTCTTAACAGGAGCGCCGCAATGGGAACATAATATTTTTTTCTCAGTCATTTTTACTTCTCCGCTGGATTTTAGCATGTAACGAAGAAATAATAAATAGCTATATGTGATTTTTTAAAATAATATATGCGGTTTTAGTTTTAAATTTTATAGAAATTTAATAAATTTTTAATACAAAATTATTTGAATCGGTTATAATTTAAGAGACATGAAAAAAATTCTATGTGTTATGTCAGATGTGGGAGGTGGTCATCGGGCTGCTGCAAAGGCTGTATTGGATGCTCTTAAAAATACCTACAAGCCTTCAGATTATAGCTTTAAAATGGTTGACCTTTTTCTCATGGGCAGCAAATTCAGCAATTTTTCCTTAAAATCTTACCCTTTTATGACTAAATATTTTCCCTGGATATACAATCGTTTTTATGACTTTAACAATTTGAAACTTGGTTGGGATATTGTTTACAACATTTTTATTAAACCTTTAATGATAGCAAAGGTCAAAAAGCTTATTCTTGAAGAAAAGCCTGATGTCATTCTTTCTACATATGCAATATGTAATAGAATTACCTTTGATGCTTTGGAAAAAATAAATCTGCAGGATAAAATATTTACCATTGCTCTGGTGTTAGACATATTTCTAATCCATCGAACATGGGCAGAACCCCGGGCAGATGTGTCATTTGTAACAAATGAAGTGGCAAAAAAAGCTGTGATTGAGTATGGAGTACCCAAAGAAAGAATCTTTATGTCAAGCTTTCCTATTAATCCGGCTTTTGAATATCCTGTCGATAAGGATAAATTGCGTAAAGAGTTTGGTTTTAGCAATAAAAAGTTCACAGTTATGATCATGGGTGGAGGAGACGGGATGGGAGGAGTGTATTACATAGCAAAAACACTTCATGAAAATAATCTTGATGTGCAGACAATTTTTATTGCTGGAAGAGATCAGGAATTATTCCAGAAAATAAAAGAAATAGAAAGTAAATCTAACTACCACTGGGCAGTTTTTAGTTTCACCGACAGAATACCGGAATTAATGAGTATTTCTGATATACTTATATCTAAGCCAGGGCCTGCCACTATTTGGGAAGCTGTTTCTAAAGAACTTCCAATTATCGTTTCGGCAAAGATGCCTCGCCAGGAACAGCCTAATGTAGATTTTGTACGCAATAGCGGTTTTGGCTATATTGAAAAAAGACCCAAGAAAATTATTAATATACTAAAAAGATTAATTAATAATGAGCAAGAATTACAGGAGCTCAAGGAAAACACAAAAAAGTTGAAGAAACCCACATCCGCTTATGAAATTGCTAAATGCCTTATGGAAGGTAAAAAAGGAATAAGCTTCAAATAAAGCATGCTACTCTTCTTATAATATAATTTTAACCTATCTCTAAAACTACTGCTCCCTTGATCTCACTTCTCTTCAGTATTTGCAAAACTCGATTTGCATCTTCGAGAGGATAGGTTTCCACTTCCGTACGGATAGGTACTTTTGGAGCAATTTCAAGTAAATCATGAGCATCCTGGCGGGTGCTGGCAGTTACGCTTCTTACTTTCCGCTCATCGAAAAGGTATTTATTATAATCAAGCTCAGGGATAGGGCTGAGATATACGCAAGCAATTGCCAGAGTTCCTCCTTTATCCATAACTCTTAGTGCATCAATAACAAGCTCACCAGCAGGGGCGAAGAGAATGGCTCGGTCAATTTTCTCCGGAGGAGTATCCTGTGCTCCTCCGACCCAGGCAGCTCCCAGCTCTTCAGCCAGTCTGCGGTGATTCTGACTGCGGGTAAAGACATATACATCACATCCCCAGTATTGCGCTATCTGGAGAACTATATGTGCAGAGGCTCCAAAGCCGTAAAGCCCGAGAATTTCTCCTTTTTTTACCTCACTTAAACGCAGAGCGCGAAAACCAATAATACCAGCGCATAGAAGAGGAGCAACCTGATAGTCATCGTATCCTTCGGGCAATTTATAGGCGAAATCCTGATAAACGACAAAATATTCAGCATATCCACCATCTACGTCATAGCCGGTAAAACGGATATTTTCACACATGTTTTCCAGACCTTTAAGGCAGTAGCGGCAGGTTCTGTCCGTCCAATTGAGCCATGGTACACCTACTCGGTCCCCTATAGAAAAATTTGTAATACCGGCTCCCAGTTTATCAACTACTCCTACAATCTGATGTCCAGGTATGAGAGGTTTTTTGTGCGGAGGGAGTTCACCCTCGGCAATATGCAGGTCGGTATGGCACACACCACACGCTTTGATCTTAATACGAATCTGCCCCTCTTGAGGCTCGGGATCGGGCACTTCCTCCAGCTTAAGTGGATTTTCCTCAATGGGCCTGGGCTCAGGTAAAACCATAGCTTTCATTCTATTATCCTTTCTACGCACCATTGATATAGGAAAAAACTAAGGTTAGCTATTAAGTATATTTGGGAGAGGCTAACACTGCAAGTGAAAATCTATAAATCTCACCTTGTTAAATACTCATTATTGTGATGAACCAAAAAATTATATTAGATACTTTGTGTATTACTATTTTTGTAGATATTCAAGTGGATTCAAAGGCTTATCGCCAAGATGGATTTCAAAGTGGAGATGGGAGCCAGAGGCTTCCCCGGTTTTTCCCACCAATGCTATGACTTGCCCCTGTGTTACCCAGTCGCCTTCCTTTACTAAATTTTCCTTATTATGAGCATAGATTGTGGTAAAGTCATTGGCATGCTCAATGATTATCATATTGCCATAACCTTTAAATTTGCTTCCTGAATAAATAACTTTGCCATCATAAGCTGCTTTTATCGGGTCTCCAGCATCAGCGTCAATATCTATTCCAGTATGCCTCTGTCCACGCCGCATTCCGAATCCAGAGGTCACTTTACCAACAACGGGCCAGATGAATCCTAAGCTGGAAGCTACAGCTGAAGGGGCAGTTGGCGGACGGTATATCTGCACTTCCAAAACTTCAGTTGCGCCGGGAATAAAAAGAGACTCTCCAGCTTCAATATAGGTGGGATCTTCTATAGCATTGACTTCAGCCAAGAGCAGTAAGTCCACTCCGTAGGTTCGAGCAATACGCCATAAAGTCTGCCCTTTTTTAATTATATGATAGACTCCCTTTCTCCAGGGCTCTACCGGGTGCCGGCGGGGCTTGGCACATGATGTCATGAATATAAATAATAGAAGAAAAACAAAGAAGATTACCAGATAAAAACAGGTGTTTTTTCCTCTATGAATCATGATATTATTATATTACTTCATCTTTAGTTTTCTTTTCCAGTAGTAATATACCGGAATGCCAACAACCACAAAACCCAAACCGGCTATGGACTCCACTGGTTTTTCTATCAATGTATTAATGAGAATTCCCAGAGAAGCTATGATGTAAAAAAGCGGAATTACAGGATAACCCCAGGTTTTATAGGGTCTTGGTAAATCAGGAAATTTTTTTCTTAAAGTAAAGACAGAAGCGGCCCCCGCTATGTAGAAGATGATGGCAGCGAATGTGACATATATAAAGAGTTGCTCATAAGTTCCACTAAATGTGAGAAGACATGCCCAAAGAGCTTGTATGAATATCGAAAAACCTGGAGTTTTGAAACGAGGATGTACTTCAGAAACTCGCCGGAAGAAGAGATTATCCTTTGCCATAGCATAATAGACTCGAGGGCCAACTAATATCATCCCATTTACACATCCAAAGGTGGAGATTACCACAGCCGCAGATATGAGCGAAGCAGAAGTACCACCAAAGAGCGCTGATGTAGCTTTTTCGGCAATTCTTGAAACTCCGGCCATCTCATTTATAGGTAAAGCATACAGATAGATATAATTGATGGCTGCATAGAGAGCTGTTATTCCCAATGTACCAAATATCAAAGATAAGGGAAGGTTTCGCTTAGGGTTTTTTATTTCCCCAGCAGTAAAATTGATGTTATTCCAGCCATCGAAGGTCCATATGACCGCTATCATGGCAACACCAAAGCCAACCATTAAGCTGCCGGAACTAAAGCCGCTTGGATTCAGAGAAAAATCGATATCACCTCCTTTACCTAAGATAAATCCGAAGGCAACAATGGCGACGATGGCTCCAATCTTTAGAACGGTAAAAATGTTTTGAATGACGCTGCCAAATCCCAATCCAATATAATTGAGTATAGATAAAAATATGATAACGGCTATTGCCACCCACTGCCCACGAGATAGTGTATAAACAAATGTATGTCCAAAAAGCGTTATGTCAGTAGAGAATATAATCTTTTGTGTGGATACAGAAGGAAAGAAATGGCCAAAATATTCGGCAAAGCCTACAGATACCGCGGCAATTGAACCTGTTTGGTACACCAGGAACATTATCCAGCCAAAGAGGAAACCACTTAGTGGGCCATATGCTTCTCTGAGGTAGATATATTGACCTCCAGCCTCAGGCATAGCAGCTCCCAGCTCAGCATAAGCCAGGGCACCAGCAAGAGAGAGTAAACCACCAATAATCCAGGCCAGCAGTATGAGGCTGGCAGAAGGAATGGACTTTGCCATAATACCTGTTGTTAAGAAAATGCCTGAGCCGATTACTATGCCCATTACAATCATGGTGGAGTCAAAGAAACCAAGCTTCCTTTCTAAACTGACTTCAGCTTTATCTTTCCAGCTTGTATTCTTATTGGGTTTCTTATCGTTTTTCATTTTCTCACCTTTTTGATTTAAAGGTACAATAATTAAAAGAGCTGAAGATTCTTCTCAGGAGTAATGAATTTACCCGCTAATTATTTTTTGATTATCTTTTTTAATTTTTTGCTCAAGCAATTGGGCTTTTTGCAGTTCTTTGTTAGATTCATTGAAACGACCTAATCGATTATAAATATCGGCCAAGATATAGTGGCCCAGAGGTGAATACTCTGATTCTGGCTCTAATTTAAGCCCCTCTTTAGCAAAGTTTATGGCTTCCTGTAGGTTTTTGTTCAAATCTAAATATGCCTTTGCTAAGAAAAGGTATGCCTTGGACAGATCTTTATTGTATTTGATAGCTTCCTCAAGATGAGGAACTTGCTCTTCTTTCATGCCCATTTTACTATAGAGCAGAGCTAAATTAAAATGGGCAGGAAATGCTGCTGGATGTAATTCTAATTCTTTCTTATATTTTTCAATAGCCTTATCAAATTCTCTCCTCTCTTCATGAATGAGTGCTAAGTTATAGTAAGCATCAGGGATGCGAGGTCTTAATTCCAGAGCTTTATTAATCTCTTGCTCTGCTTGATCGAGCTTTTTCTTTTCTAAATATGCGGCTCCCAGAAGATTATGTGACAAAGAACTATGTTCTGGGTCTATTTGAATAGATTTTTGAAGGTAGGGTATAGCTTTATCAACATCCTTGAGCTCAAGGTAGATATCTCCAAGGTTGAAAGGAGGTTTAGAATCTCGAGGATCCATTTGCATAAGGCGTTTATAGCCAGCAATAGCTTCATCATACTTTTTAGACCTTTTGTAGGCCTGCGCTAAGCTGAAAATTGCCGATTCGTATTCTGGATCAATTTTAAGAGCTTCTTTAAATTCGACTATAGCTTCATCCAACTTATTTTGCTTGAGAAATATTCGTCCTCGAACCTGTCGTGCTTCCATAATGTTAGGGTCTTGCTCTATAACCTGACTGATATTTTCCAATGCCTCATCCAGTTGATCCTCGGCTGATTTCCATTCTGCTAATTTGATTTTATTGAAGAGCTCTATTTTATCCTTTGGGTCTGCGAGCTTCTCACCTTCTTTCAGTTTCTTAGGTGAAGTGAAGCCACCGATATAACCTAAGGCCATGAGTTTTTGTAGTGTTTCTTCATCTAATTTTTGCGGGCCTTTTTCCTCAATTCCAGCAGAAGAGCTTTTTTCTATCAATTCTGTAAGATTCTGCTCGAATTCTTGCGCAATAGAAGTGTTATTATTATAGATATTAGTAGTTTCTCTTGGATCTGCAATAATGTCATAGAGTTCAGGTTTAGGTGATTTAATATATTTATATCTACCATTGCGAAAACTATGAAGTTCGCTCCATCCATAATGATACCGTGGATAAAATGATTCGCTGTAAGCATAACGCTCTTTTGCGGGATTCTCTCCCAGAATAAGTGGAATAAGACTTTTTCCCTGAACCTCCTGAGGAATGGAAATATCGAGTATTTGCAGGAGTGTTGGCATAATATCAATAGTTTCTACTTGAGCAGATATCAGCTTATTTTTTAATTTAGGAGAGGGGAGTTGAATAATTAGGGGAACCAAGGTAGTGGCATCGTAAACAAAGAAGCCATGCCCACTTTCTCGGTGTTGACCTAAGCTCTCACCATGATCACCAACTATTACGATTATTGTTTTTTCTAATAGCTTTTTTTCTTTTAAGTTGTCCAGTACTTTGCCAATAAGAAAATCAACATATGCAATCTCTCCATCATAGAGTCCCCACGGACTATCTGAATATTGCGTTTTATAAGGTTCCGGGGGATCATAGGGAGTATGGGGATCGTAAAGATGTATCCAGCTAAAAAATTTGTTTTGATGATTATCTTCTAACCAGTCAAAAAATGGAGCAATTACCTCTCCTCCTTCTCTTTGAACAGAATCAAGGCTAATAGTCTTATATTTTGCCAAATCGAAATTATCGTAATAGTAATCGATTCCCTGATCTAAACCCCAGCGGGAATCAAGCACGAAAGCTCCGATAAAAGCGCTGGTTGCCCAATCTTGCTCTTTAAGGATTTCTGCTAATGTAGTTTTATCAGGTTCCAGATAAAATCCTCCGTTATCTCTAACTCCATGATAAAAAGGATATGTTCCAGTAAACATTGATGAATGCGAGGGTAAGGTTAATGGTGCTTGCGAGGTAGCATTTTTAAATAATATACCATTTTGGGCTATCTTATCTATATTTGGAGTTTCCACCTTATCATAACCATAACAACCAAGATGATCTGCTCGCGTGGTGTCGAGAGTGATGAAAAGTATATTCAATTCAGAAGGCTTTAAGGGAGCTAACTGTTTTTGTAGTTCAAGGGTGTATCTGCTTTGTTTTGTGAAAAATTGTCTACCAAAAAAGTAAAAAAGAATAAAAACACTAATAAATACTGCAATTATAATGATGGTGACAATGCTAGTTTTTCGAGAAAAATAAGATTTTAAAGCGGCAGTTTTCTCCTTTTTGGCTTTTTGTTTAGCTTCGTTTTTTAGTAAAGCTTCTATCTCATCATTGGTTCGTTTCAGATTGAGCTGGCGCAGTGCTTTACGGACATAATTCTCTGAAACTCCGAGTTTTTCTGCCAGTTGAGCGTCGGATTGATGGCGAAAGTACTCTCTTAAATATCGTCGTTGTTTTTTAGTAAGTTTAATACCCATGAACAAACCATCAGTATATATTAACTATTATTTAATTTTAGCACATAAGTATATTATGTAAATGTGTAAATACTATTTTTTTAATTAATGATGTTAATCCCTATAAATCCTCCCTTAACTCTATTAGTATACCGCTTGGATCCTGACAAAAGACATATTTAGATGTTTTTCCGATGTTTGGTTCACCTAAAAATGAAACGCCGCTCTTCTTTAGTTCCTCATAAGCTGGCTCCAGGTCGTTGATATTCAGGGCAAAGTGCTTGGTACCCAATGTATGTAAGTCTGATTCTAATGTTTTCCTGTAAGCAGGCAGTTCCTTTGGTTCATAAGGTTGGAAAATCTCTAATTTTATCGTACCTAATTTTAGCTGTGCGCCTTTCATTTTTAAATCAGGTCTATCAAAAAGCCTGATTTTCTCAAAGCCAAAGATATCCGAATACCATTGTATTGCTTCATCTAGATCTTTTACTGATATGGCAACATGGTCAAATGAAAATGATAATTCTTTCATGTAAACAACCTCTTTAATGAAAATAGTATCATGCAGATATTTTTATAGAAAAGGTATCAATTATTTTTCTTGCTCCTCTTTTTCTTTTTTGGGTTCTTCGGGTTCGTCAAACTTGAACTCTCTACCCATTATGTATTTTTCCAGCCACTGGAATTCTTTATTCATTTTATAGAGATAATGGCGCAATTCTCTCGGGCCATGACCTTCACGAGGGAATATCACCAACTCTGTTGGAACGCCATTGGCTTTGAGACCACGATACATCTCATACCCTTGTGGAAGAGGGACTCTTCGGTCATTTTGACCGTACATAATGAGGGTGGGAGTTTTAGCCTGATGTACATAAAAGATAGCTGAATGCTTACGATATGTCTCTAAAGGCGAATCCTTATGCCAGGGGTCACCCAGGAACCAGGGAGTGCGATATATGCGCACATCGCTTTGAGCGTACATCGAGATCCAATTGCAGGCGCCTGCACCTGAGGAAGCCGCTTTAAAACGGTCAGTATGGGTTACAAGCCAATTAGTCATGTGCCCGCCAGCACTCCACCCAAGTGTTCCTAATTTATCTGGATCGGCAATTCCTCTCTCAATAAGATAATCCACACCGGTAAGAACGTCCTCATGAGCATGGAGGAAGTAATGGCCCACCATATCGCGGAGAAAATCATTCCCATAACCTGTGCTCCCCCTATAATTAGGTTTCAAAATGGTATAGCCTCTTCCGGCCCTGGCATGAGCATAACCATCAAAGGTTAATTTATCAGCTGAGGCAGGTCCTCCATGAGTATGTGCCAGTAGAGGATAGCGCTTCCCGTCTTCGTAACCTATTGGATAATATAAAATCCCCTCTACTGTAACTCCATCTGTACCCTTCCAATGCACTACTTCAAATTTTGCTAATTTAAACTCTTCTAACTCAGGATAGGGGTCATATATCATTTCGGGAGAAAAGTCGGTCATTTTGGACATCCAGAAGATTCCGGGATTATGCGGCGAAATTATGCTATAGGCAATGGTATCAATTTTGGGTACATAATCGAAACCGTAAATAGCATGCTTACCGTCCGTTAGTTGATTTATTTTTTTATCCTTGAGGGATACAGAAAAGATCTCATTGTGAACACCCATATTAGCAATAAAATAGATGCTCTTTCCATCAGCGGACCAGGTAGCTCCATAGACTTCATATTTGAAATCAGGAATAAGGAATTGGGGAGTACCGCCCTCAGCTGGGACGATAAAAATTGTTCCCTGATAGTATATATTTTGAAATTTTTCATCTGTTTCAGCGACAAAGAGAATTGTACTGTTATCCGGAGAGAGTTCAACACTGGCTTCCCATATACTATTCTTTGTTATTTGTCGAGTGGAATTGTCAGCTAAATCCATGAGCCAGATCTCTGCTTTGAGAACATCATCAAATAATGGGGTAGGAGAAGCTGTATAAAGGAGTTTTGCTCTATCGCGTGAGAGATTAAAAGACCTTACGGTAAAATCTCCCTCGGTGAGCCGTTTTTCCTCTTTACTCTCAACATCAATGACCCATATATGACGATTTTTATAGTTGTGTTCGAAAATAAAAGCGTCATCCTTTATCTTCTTCTTTTTCTTTTCCTCTTTAGTTAAAGGTTCGGTAGCGATAAAGTAGATTTTTTTGCTATCAGGTGACCACTGGAAAGAGTTCACACCACCTTCGTGCTCAGTAAACTGTAGGGCCTCACCACCACTGGTGTTGAGAAAATATATTTGAGATTCTTCATTACGTTTGGTGATAAAAGCAATATATTTGCCATCAGGAGACCAGTTGCCACCTCTTTCACCGTCTTTTCCATTGGTCATTTGTACTAAATTGGTGCCATCCGTATTAATGCGCCAGATGTGTGATATATTTTTATTTTCCTTCCAATCTGCTTTTAAGATGGTAAAGAGGATTTGATTACCATCAGGGGAAAGTACTGGATTTGATACCCGTTTCAAATTAATAACATCAACAAAATTCATAGCCCTCTTTTCCTGAGCTAAAAGGCCTGTACTCAAAATAAGGACTAAAATGAGTGAAATTGATAAAAATTTCCAAAAATTACATCGTTTATTCATAGATACCTCCTACAGCTAAATATTTTATTTTTGCATTAAACATACTGTTATCTTAAACCATTATTAATATTTACTTCAACAAAAATTATAAGATTCTTTTATAGTTGTTAATTTAAGGAGATAGAGGATTTTTGAAAGTTTTAAAGTCTTTCTTTTTTTCTCCAATAAAAATAGAAGGGGAGGCCCAAGAGCATTATACCTATGCCGATGAGGGAATCTCGAGGGTCTTTTATGAGGGTGTTAAAGAGGAACCATATGGCCATTATAATAAAGATAAGGGGAATAATAGGATATCCCCAGGTTCTGTAAGCTCGTGGCTCATTGGGTTTGGTGTAGCGAAATAGTATTACAGCTACTCCACCCATGGCATAAAAAAGCCAGGAGTCGAAAATCACATAGGTAAAGAGTTGTTCATATGTTCCCGAAAGGGTGAGTATTGCAGACCAAACCGCTTGGATAATAATAGCATTTATAGGAGTAAAGTGCTTGGGGCTGATTTTGGCTGCACTTTTGAAGAAAAGACCCTCAGCAGCCATGGCGTAGTAAACGCGAGCACCGGTTAGAATGAATCCATTTACCGCACCGAACATTGATATAATTACTGCAAATGAAGTTAACGAGCCACCTAAATTACCGAGTATGCTTTTCATGGCGTCTGCCGCTACAATGGGTGAGGAGGCCAATTCTTTAGTTGGCAGCACATAAAAAAATGCTGCATTTGCTCCAAGGTATAAAACTATAATAATAAGCATTGAGAAAATGAGGGATAAAGGAAAATTTCGGCCCGGATCCTTGACCTCGCTTCCGACGAAGGTAATGCTTATCCAGCCATCATACGCAAAGAGGGCAGCGACCATTGCCAGACCAAAAGTTCCCAGGGAAAAATTGGAGATCTTAAAGACAAAATGAGAATGATCTACTTCTCCGCCAAGCAAAAAACAGCAGGCAATAATACCAATAACAATAGCAATTTTTACCAAAGTGAAAAGATTTTGAGTACCAGCACCCATACGTAAGCTAATGCAATTAATCCAGGAAAGGAAGATGATAGTTAGGATGGCTATGATTTTTATCGCAACATCGCTCAAAGGGATAAAATAGCCAACGTAAGTAACCATTGCAACTGAAACGGCAGCTATAGAACCGCATTGTATAACTGCAAAGAGGGTCCATCCATAGAGGTAACCCCAGACAGGGCTGTATGCTTCTTTAAGGTAGATAAATTCTCCTCCAGCTTTGGGAAACATAACTCCCAGTTCAGCAAAGGTAAGAGCGCCAAAGAGAGATAGTATTCCTGCAACAATCCAGACCAGCATCGAATTAGGAAAATCTAATACATGAGCCGCTATGATAGCTGGTACAATAAATATAGCAGAAGCCAGGATAGTGCCCACATTTATCATCGTGGAATCAAGGAGGTTTAGTTCTCGTCTGAGTTGTGGCTCAGAGCTTCTAATTTTTGAGTTATTCTTATTTTTGCCTTTCAATTTTAATTTCCTATATAAGCAAATGGAAATTCAAATAGTCATTGTAAATAATAGCATAAATAATATTATCACTTGTTGTCTAATTCTCTTTGTGCAGAATTGAGAATCCTTTTCAATTCCTTTGCTTTGTCTTCTTCCAACGGTTTCGGTTGATGATTTTTCAGTATCCAGCGAGCCTTTTCAGTAGCTTTCTCAAATGCACCTTTTTTACCCGAAGCAAGCCATTTATTGAAAGGTGTACGATCAATGATTTGAGGCACCCATATATCTTCGAGATGGTCTCTGGTATGTTTCTCCATTAGATAATTCCCTGTAGGTCCAACTTTCTTAATGACATCTATTGCCAAAGTTTCAGGCGTGACTTCTATACCTTGAGCTATTTTTTCGACGATTCTATAAATCTCACAATCCATCAAGAGCTGTTGATAGGATAGAATTTTAGAGCCATTTAGCAGTCCAGCGCCATTAAGCATATCCGCACCAGCTAAAACCGGCATAATGCAGGAAAAACTGCTTTCTATAGCAGCATGCCAGTCAGGCTCCTTTGCACCTGTGGCAAAGGTACCCATAGCTAAAGGTATGTTATAGTATTCAGCTATTTGCTTGCAGGCACTTCCGAATAGAAAGTCTTCGGGGCCTCCCCCGGTATAAGCTCCAGAGCGCAAATCCATTGCAGTTGGTGCAGCGGAGTAAAAAATTGGTGTGCCGGGTTGATGCATTTGTAATAGGACCAAACCACTCAATGCCGCGGCATTAAATACTACCAAATCTCCTGCCATTGTAGCCGGGCCAGTAGAACAGCAGCTTGACATAGGCATAAAACCGGTTGGTATACCGTTTTCTGCTGTAATAAGGGCTACATCAAGGCTGTCACCATGATGAGCGATAGGGTCCATTGTACATTGTGCAAGTGAAAAAGGAGGTCTTTTCTTTACTTCTTCTTTGCTGCCAGCAAGAATTAAAGCTATTTCCATGGCATAGCGGGCTTCAGTTTCGGTGTAGATAGTTTCTGGCTGAACATGTTTGGTGCAGTTTCTTATAGCTGCCTCCAGCTCATATAGTCCTCTTAATTCTGCTGGCTTATCATTAGCTGCAACCATGGGTCCCCAATAAAAGGAGATTTGTGGCAGATAATCAGCTACGCGGGCTGATTCCTCTACATCTTTGAGGCTGGAGGGTCTCAGTTTGGCTGTCTCTAAATCATATACCTCAATGCCACAACCGTCTGTAGAAAGATAAGAATGTTTTCCATCAATTAATAAATCAAATTGAGCATCTCTCGCACCCATGGTATAAGTTGAAGGAGCGTTTTTAATATGTTTCATTATGACATCAGATGGTATTTTTGCAATTTGTGAGTTCCAATCAATCTTTGCACCATGTGCTTCTAATATTTTTAAGGATTTTTCCGAAGGAAATTTTGCACCTACTTCTTCTAAAACGGTTAAGGTGGCTTGATGAATTTTATCTACTTGCTCTTTATTTAAGACTTTAAATGATAATTTTGGCTCGATGGGCGTTATTTTTCTTTCATTTTTCATTTTTGCCCTCATGCGATAAATTATTTTATCTTAGAAAATTATTAGCTCTCAGGAGTGCTAAGCCTGGCTTTCTTGTTTTTTGGCCATTCTTTTCTGAACGATACGCCTGATTAAAGCAAATCCGGGAAGGCTGCTTACCGGCATTTTGTCTCTACCGGTGAAATGATTAACATAGGCAGAGCTGCGGAAGAGGGTATGATTAACAGGTTGCTGAATCAACTTCATTTTGTCTAATCGATGTAATAATTTTGATCTTTTGTAAATTAATATCCATACGCAATTGCGATTGGGATCAACTTCACATTTGCCATTTTTATCATATCCACCACAGGGACCATTTCGCAGGCTTTTAGGACAGCGCATAGGACAAGTAAAACCTGTATAGCTGAGGATGCATTGACCGCACATAGAACAACCAAAAACTATTTCCTTAAAAATCCTTTCGATATTTAAAAAAGTATTATAAAGGAGTCGATATAAAAAATTCTTTGGTTTATACCGATAATGTACTACCGGATGGTTCAGCATTTTTACTTCTCCAAAAATAATTAATGATATTTAAGTATTAATTAGCCGATTTTTGTCTTAATATTAAATTAGTGTCAAAGTGCGCTACGAGATGGATATTCAGTGATGTTTATGTCTTCTTAAATTCGGATTGCTGGATAATTTCTAACGCCTGCTTATCCCACCCAAGAGGCATAAAATGGATTCCTTGACAAAGCGCTTTGAAACTTTCGGCTAATTCAACTGCAATATCTACACTTTCTTTCTTCCTATCATCCACTTTGGATAATTTGGCTAACCTGTCCATTAGTTGCTGTGGCACTTCAACACCAGCAACGTTTTTATTGAGGTAGTTACACATTTTTACGGATTTGAGCAACAGAAGACCTACAATAATAGGGACGTTAAGACGTTCAATGGAATGCATAAATTTTTCAAAGGCTTGAGGATCATATACCGCTTGAGTAATTATAAATTGAGCTCCAGCCTCAACTTTGTTCTCAAGCTTGAGGATTTGTGGTTCTACAGGTGCTGATCCTGGATTCACTACAGCACCAAGAAAAAGATTTGTAGCCCCTTCAAGCTCTTTTTTGTTCATGGCGATACCATTGTTTAAATTTTTAGCTACCTGGAGTAACTGAACAGAATCGAGGTCAAAAACTGGTTTTGCTTCTGGATGGTCACCCAAGGTAATATAATCACCGGTTAAAATGAGTGCATTTTCAATTCCTAAAATGGATGCGCTGATAATATCTGATTGGAGAGCAATACGATTCCTATCGCGGCAGGATACTTGCAAGACAGGATCCAAACCCCATTGTTTTAAAAGGTGGCAGGCTACCATTGAGTTAGCCTTGAGCATAGCGCTTTGTTGGTCTGTTACTACAATAGCATCAACATTTCCTTTTAGTTTGAGAGCTTTTTCTTTAAACTTCGCAC
>CAZYAF010000021.1:0-78750 GCA_964645975.1 uncultured Acidobacteriota bacterium | reverse complement strand
CCAGCTTCTTGGAGTACCTCGTCAAGCGCAGATTTCCCTCAGGCTCGACTTCTAAAATAGAAATCATACATCGATTAAAAGATAGCCTCTCGGTCTTCATGACCGAGAGGCTTTTTTATTTGCTATTATATAAGATTAACTATTTACTTCATTTTAGGAAGTAATTCCAGAGCATAGAGAATTTCAGCATTGGGATCAAAGTTATAAGAAGCAAGCTTACCGTAGGCGAGAGTATAATGTGGTTCGAATATCTTTCCTAGCTCCGGATTATGTGGGAAGTGAACGAATTTTTTATGTGAAATAGTACCTGCAATACCGGTATTGCTTAATTTATAATAGAGTAAGTCACCAAAGCTGTTTCCTGCTTGAGCTGATGGGATTCCGATAATTGTTGCTCCAAGACGATATGCCCAAATCATCATAGTGTAGCCAGCACTGTAGGTGTGAGGAGAGCATAATACAATAATATTTTCAGGAAGGTAATACCCATCATATTTAGCAGAATTAAACTCCTGTTCGAAAGTAGGGATTAACTTTACATAATGTTTAAGTTCTACTTTTTTATCAAAAGCTGATTTCTCTTTGATAAAATCATAATCATTTTTGGTGAGTGCTAATCCTTCACCATTTATTATTATTTTGGAATAGTCTGTTTTGTACTGATGGAAATAAAGATTTGAAAATTTTCTTATTTGAAAACCAGGATTAAGTGATTCCATGACATCATGGCCATAAAGATAATATATCAAAATGAGACTCATTATGGAATTACCACCACCATTTTTGCGGATGTCGATAAGCAGTGTTTGAGTTCCTGCGATTTTCATTTCTTTGACAAACGATTTAAATATATCTGTTACCGGGGGGAGACATTGGATAACATCTCTTAAATTAGCTGGTGGTGTGCTTCTATAAAGTTGTTTATAAACTTTATCTGCTTGCTTTTTTACCCATGGTATGTCTAAAGCGCTAAAATATTCATATGCCTCACGATAGCCCATCATACCTTCAACTCTCAAAAGAGCGATTTTCTTCTCTTTATCTAAAAAATAATAATCAAAGTCTCCATATTTAATTGAAGGTAAATTGATTTTTGATTGTGGTGCAAATATATGTTTTGGTCTTTTTTCTGGAGAGAAAAATATATAATTCTTTATCTCTCCCGAAGATAATTTCAGTACTGCTCTGATTTTCTTATTGTTTTTCCATTCTGGAATAAGGTTCGTTATTTCTTCTTGTGATCTGAGGTTCATGGAGAGATTTAATAATTTGTGATATTTGTTATCGCAGCCATACAATTTCTCCTGGCGATTTATTAATTCTTCAAAGGGTATTTCTTCTAAAGAAATAAGAATAGCTCCGATTAATGGGATATATCTTTCTTCATATACCCTTGCGATATAGAGGTATTCTTCAATGATTTCAAACTCAAAAGGGAGTACTGGTAGGAAGTTCTTTTTTGAAGAGGAAAGATATATTCTTGTGTGTCCATCACCAATAGCTGCCACAAAAGGGAGCAAAAGTTTATGGTATTGCTTTTGGCTCATCCCTTCTTGAGGGATGGCCTCCAGCATATCTTGCAACCTGCGGTGAAAAGCTATTTTGCCACCACCCCGAATATAAGGATCTGGATGGGCTGTCTCAATAATCTGGGCAAGCTGTCTCGCATCCTCAACCAATACCTTACGGTTATAAATCATATTGTTGTGAGTAGTGGCGCATGAAAGAGTTAAAACCGTTATCAAATGAAGCATTATAATAAATCTAAGGTATTTATTCATCATGACTTGCTCCATTAAGAAAAATAGTGGAACATTTTTTATAAAAAATTCATAGTAACTACAATAAATAATCTTTCATACTTTCAGCAATTACACTCCGAGCACATCAAAATATCGAATAAGCTTCTTATTTTGTCAGAAAAAGGGCATAATGGCTTCCACCCCAATTTTTATAGTGTCTTAAGCAAAGGTTGCCTTCCTTAATAAAGTATATTTGTTATTTAATTTTTGGTAATAATTCCAGAGCATAGAGAATTTCAGCATTGGGATCGAAATCATGCGAAGCTAATGTATCATAGCTCATAATATAGTGAGGTTTTAATACTCGTCCTTTTTCCGGATCATCAGGGAAAGCAACAAATAGTTTATACGAGACAGTAACGTAGAGTTTTGTGTTATCCAGAGTAAAGTTTAGTATATCGCCAAAGCTGTTACCTGCCTGTGCCGAGGGTGTGCCGACAATTTTTGCTCCCAGAAGGTAATGATTTTTCATCATTAGATAGCCCGAACTATAAGTATGGGGAGAGCATAAAACAACCACTTTCTCAGGAAGATAATATGCTTCATATTTTCCTGATTTATATTCTTCCATGAAAGTGGGCATTTTTTTCAGATATTCTTCTTCATCCTGTTTTCTTTTTTCTGCACCTTCGGCTTCTTCTTTGTAATATTTAATCTCTCCTTTGAAATCGTAGTCGTTCTTGGTCAGCTGTATTTCTCGATCTTTATTAATTTTTTCTAAACTATCTTCTTTAAAATGACTAAAATAAAGGTCTGAATATTTCTTAATGGTGTATCCACTATCAATAGATTCCATAGCTTTACGTCCGTGGAGGAAATATAGCAATATCTGGCTCATTGCTGAATTACCACCACCATTTTTGCGTATATCAATCAATAAGGTTTTTGTATTTGCCTTTTTCATATCTACTACTAGAGACCTGAAGGTATCAGTTGCTGCAGGAAGACCTGCAATGATCTCTTCCAGATTTTCGGGCGCTTCCTTTCCATGGAATTTTTTGTAGGCTCTTTCTGCATATTGTCTTGCCCAGTTGACTCCCATGGCGTTGAAGAATTCGAAATTTTCTCTATAGCTGAACATACCATCTACACGGAGAAAAGCAATTTGCTTTTCGTCATCAAAAAAATCATAGACGAAGTCGATTTTTTTTACAGAGGGCAATATGATGTTAGATGGTGGAGTAATGAGCTCACCGGTTATTTTTTCAGGCAGGGAAAAAACGTATTCTTGTTCTTCTCCAGAGGATAACTTTAATATTACATGAAGCTTATCACCATTTTTCCATTCTGGCAGAAGGCTTTCCAGACCATCTTTATCTCTAAGGCTTCCCGAAAGATAAGCTAATTTATGGTATTCGTTGTCACATCCTCTCAATTTTCCCTGACGTTCTATCAGCTCTTTATAAGGTATACCTTCCACTGAGATAAGCAGAGCACCTAATAGCGGTTCATGATTTTTCTCGTATACACCTGCGACATATAAATTTTTCTCAATGATGGCAAAGCGCAATGGCAATCCTGGGCCTGAGGATTGGAGAGAACGAGAGAGAAAAACTCTGGTATGTCCATCACCGATTGAAGCAACTAAAGGGAGCAGCAGTTTACAAAATTCTCTTTTTTCCATTCCCTGTTCAGGAATACTGAGCAAAATCTCCTGGAAACGCCGATGAAATGCAATCTTACCACCACCACGAATATAAGGATCTGGATGAGTATCTTCAAGGGTTTGAACCAGTTGTCTGGTATCATTAATAAGCACTTCTCGGCTAAATATTTTTTCTTCCTGGGAATAGAGTGATGAAACAAAATAACAAATGAATAATTGTACTATTAATACATATCTTATAACTCTCTTAACCATACCTACCTCCCTAATTGTATCTATAATAAAAGACTCATAAAATAAGAAAAAAGTTTCATTAATTTTAATTAATATTTCAATGATGGTAAAAAGCCATAGAGTATCCTCAAATAAAAAAAGAGGGCTTATCCTCCCTCCTCATAATGAAACAATTTTTAGATTATTTAACTATTATTTACTTTTTAATCCACTTATTAAACCAGGTAAGATTTTTCTTCAATGCCTCCTTTTGCATACGTGGTTCATAAATGCCGTGTGCTGCACGTGTGTAAATGACAAATTCTACTGGCACTTTTTGTCTCTTTAGTGCTTGATACAGTTCCTGTGCCTGGGGTAGAGGGACTCGTATATCCTTTTCCCCATGCTGTATGAGAGTAGGAGTTTTTGCGTTGCCTATGTGGTACATAGCTGAATGTTCCAAATAAGTATGCCGTTCCTGCCAGGGTGGGTAATCGAAATATGATTCCATAAATTCAGGTATATCGGTCTGCCCATAGAAGCTAAAAAGGTTTGACATACCAGCTCCCAGAGAAGCAGCTTTGAAACGATTAGTCTGGCTTATAATCCAGGCTGTCATATATCCGCCGTAGCTCCATCCCATTACACCGAGTTTGTCAGGATCAGCAATACCTTCATTTACCAGATAGTCCACACCAGTCATTATATCCTGATAATCGCCACCACCCCAGTCACGGTAGTTAGCTCCGCGAAACTTCTCCCCATAGTTACCGCTTCCTCTTGGATTAGGAAGAAATACTGCATATCCTTGATTGGCGAAAACATGGACCGGATAAACACCAGTACGTAGATAAACCCTGTTGATGTAGTATCCCTGAGGGCCACCATGTACTATGGTGAGCAGCGGGTATTTTTTTCCTGGCGTATAATCGCCCGGTTTTACAAGAAGACCCTCTATCTCTAATCCATCTTTGCTCTTCCAGTGGATAAGACTGGTTTCTCCCAGAGCCAATTTATTTACAGCGGCGTTAATAGTGGTCAATTTTTTAGGGGAGATGTTCGGGAAGTCAGAAACATATATCTCTTCAGGATCAGAAGGATTTTCTATTGTAAAAGCACATGTGGAGAAATCTTTAGAAACACTAAGGTTACTAAATATGCAATTTCTGCCAGTGAGACGTTTTGGTGTTCCTCCTTCTGCAGATAATTGGAAAAGATCATATGTGACACCAGTAGGGCCGATAAAATAAATGCTTTTACTATCAACATTCCAAAAGTAGGTGCTTCTGATTGATTCATCAAAACCTCTTGAAATATTCACAGGTTGACCGCCGGAAGCCGGAATTACGCAGAGGTATCCGTTGATAAACCACTCACTTCTACCATCCTGAGAAACAAAGGTTATTTTTTTTCCATCTGGTGACCAGCGAGGAAAGGTATCCGGGCCGATGCGCTCAACCAATTTTTGAACCTTACCATCATTTAGTGTGAGCACATAGAGATCCGAATCATAGTAATAAATGGGTCGGGGAATTTTCCAGGCAGAGAAGGCTATCCTGTCACCCTGGGGTGCCAAAGCAAAAGAATTGATATAAAGTTCTCCTTTCGTAAGCTGAGTAAACTCTTTGGATTTAATATCAATGAGATAGAGGCATTTCATTTTGTAATGTTTATCTACTTCAATGGGGTCTATCTGCTCTTTTTCCCTCTTTTTCTCTTCTTCTATAGGTGGTTCCAGAGCAAGATAAGCTATTTTCTTTCCACAGGGAGACCAGGCAAAGTCGGAAATAGAAGTTGTTGAATTAGTGAGCTTGATAGCTTCCCCGCCATCGGGATTAATAAGATAGATCTGGTTTTTGCCATCTCTATTGGAAAGGAATGCAATCACCTTTCCATCAGGAGACCAGCGAGGGTGATAGTCGTTTTTGGTACTGGTAGTCATCTGTATCGGTTCACCACCCGAATATGCTAATTTCCAGATATCAGAGTTGTATGCATTTTCATTAAAGTCCGCTGAGGACAACACGTAAATAATAGTACTACCGTCAGGCGAGAGCTGAACATCCTGGATATCTTTTAAAGTGAAAATATCATCAATGGTAACTGGTTGTTTTTCATCTGCAGGAGTTATTACATTTATTAAACCACCAATGAGCAGTATTGAGAATACTGTAATGATGGTCTTTTTCATAATTACCTCCTCATTTTCCTAATTAAGGTTAATCCTTTCCTTTAATCCATTTATTAAACCAATTCAGGTTCCTCTGTAATGCTTCCTTTTGCAATCGTGGTTCCCATATGCCATGGGGAGCACGTGGATAAATGACGAGCTCCACCGGAATCCCTTGTCTTTTTATTCCCTGATACATCTCCTGTGCTTGAGGGAGAGGAACACGAATATCCTTTTCACCATGCTGAATGAGAGTGGGAGTTTTTACATTTCCCATATAGTACATGGCTGAATGTTCGAGGTAAACATGTCGCTCCACCCAGGGAGGGTGATCAAAATAAGACTCCGTAAATTCAGGGACATCGGTTTGTCCGTAAAAACTGAAAAGGTTTGACATTCCCGCACCCTGGGATGCAGCTTTAAAGCGACTTGTCTTCGTTACAATTCTGGAGGTCATGTATCCACCATAGCTCCAACCCATGATACCAAGCTTATCAGGATCAGCTATTCCTTCTTCAATTAGATAATCCACGCCGCTCATGATATCCTTATAATCACCATTCCCCCAGTCTTTGTAGTTACCACTGCTGAATTTTTCTCCATAATTAATGCTACCCCGGGGATTGGGGAGAAAAATTGCATATCCTTGATTGGCGAAAACCTGAATGGGATAAACACTAAAGCGGAGAAAAAGGTAATTAGAAAAGGCCCATTCGGGTCCACCATGAATTATGGTAAGCAGAGGATATCTATTTCCAGGCTTATATCCTACAGGTTTGACGAGCAGTCCCTCGATTTCCCAGCCATCAAAGCTCTTCCAATGAATTATGTCAGTTTCTCCCAGAGCTAATTCTTCTACAAAATCATTGATAGCAGTCAACTTTTCAGGGGAAATATCTGGAAATTCTGATACATAAATCTCTTCAGGCTCAGATGAGTTTTCCCGAGTAAAAGCGCATTTTTTAAAATCTTCAGATACGCTGAAACCGCCATAGACATTATGACCTTTGGTAATCTGCTCTGGCTTGCCGCCTTTTATTGAAATGCGAAAAAGATTAAATCCAACACCTGTGGGTCCGACGAAATAGAGGCTTTTACCTTCACTGCCCCAGAAGAAATTTCTATAGATTCGGTTGTCAAACTCTTTCGTTACATTCAGCGGATTACCTCCCTCAGCAGGAACTATGCAGACATAGTTATTAAGGAACCAATCTGTTTTACCATCCTGGGAGGTGAAAGCTATGTATTTGCCATCGGGTGACCATTTTGGCCAGGTATCCAGGCCGGGGCGTTCAACCAATTTTTTTACAGCACCAGTTGTTGAATTAAGCAGGTAGAGGTCAGAATTGTAATAAAATATTGAACGAGGTCTATCCCAGGCAGAAAAGACTATCTGCTCTCCTTTAGGCGACCAGTCAAAAGAGTTGACATAATATGAATGGTCAGTGAGCTGGGTAGCTTCTTTTGTTGCAATATCAATAAGCCAGATACAGCTCATTTTATAATTCTTATCTACTTCAATGGGATCTATCTGTTCTTTTTTTCGCTTTTTTTCCTCTTTGGTAGCAGGCTCATGAGCAAGATAAGCTATTTTTTTGCCGCACGGCGACCAGGCAAAAGCAGAGATAGACGTGGGGGAATCAGTAAGCTTATGGGCTTCTCCACCAAAGGGGTTCATCAACCAGATTTGGTTTTTGCCGTCTCTGTCAGAAAGAAAAGCAAACATATTCCCATCGGATGACCAGCGAGGATGATAGTCGCTCTTGATATTGGTCGTCATCTGAATCGGTTCGCTGCCAATAAATGGTATTTTCCAGATATCGGAATTATAAGCATTTTGCTCAAAGTCGGCTGTAGAAACTACATAGAGAATAGTGCTGCCATCAGGGGAGAGTTGAACATCCTGAATATCCTTTAACGTGAAAATATCATCGATAGAAACTGGGTGTTTATCCTGTGCAAAAGCTGAAATGCTCAAAAAAGAAACAATAAGCAATAAAAATAGTTGGTTGATAAAAGCTTTTCTCATGGTTTTATCCTCTTCATATTCACAGAATTAAGAGCTAAAAAATAGACAAGGAGCGCGGTGGTTAAAATCATTGTTGAATCTTCTTCTTCAAATGAGCTAACGGTGATCTCGGTACCAGGATTATTACGTCAAACTGGTCAAAGGTATCTTTTGTGGTTAGAGCAACTTCGTATACTTCTTCAGAATCTGATTTAGCTTTCTCGATAATATTTGCCCAGTCAATTTTCTTTATTACCATGGGAAGATGGTTATTCTCATAAGCTTTTTTGAAAACGAGATTTCTGAATTCGTCTAATCCTCCATGAAAGAGATAATATCCCTCCGGAGTAACAAGACCCTTTTCCTTGGCTTTTTGGTAGGTTTTGATAGTATTTTTATAACCACTACCATAGCGAACATAAGAATCCAAATCAATATCAGCCATTGAGCCTAATTGATATGCAAAGCCTCTTGCTAAGAGTGAAAAGGTTTTGCCTTTAGTCAGCTCAAACTCATGTGTGAGATAGCTTCCTTCTCTGAAAAAGTTTCCTCCCTCAGGATAATTAAGATACTTTGAAGCATGATAGCCACCGCAGTGCATCATCACTTTTCCCTCTCGGAAAAATTTACCAAGAAACCGAGGGTCAACCAGATTCCTTACCATAGCTTTTTCTCTAAAGTAGTTGAATTCGTATTTTTTAGAATTATAAAGAGATCTCAGGTTTTCCAGTACACATTCCATATAGTGCGGAGTGATGAAGGGATATTCCCCAATTACATTTTCTTTTTTTGCTTTTTGCAATCGTTTCTCAACATCTTTTAATATGGGGTCAAGATCACGCCAGTTGATCATTTCCATATCAACATTGAAACCTGCATCTAATTTTTTAAAATAGGGGATAATAATTTTTTTGATGGTGGTTTTGAAATCATGCTCAATATCGTGGCAACCGATATGAATAAATTTCTCCGGATGGGTTTTATTCCAGATACGAATGTATTCTACTATATTATAGTTTTCCTCCGTAGGAAGCATTTTATACATGACAGCTTTATAGAAATCCTTGGCTTCTGCATCGTTTTTAATGCTGACATAATGCTCCATATATCCCGTTGCCGAATACTGTAGTTCAAGTACAAGGAGATGATATCGGTCAAAGGTATTAAGGGCAAAAAGTATTCTATTACGTAGCTGCTCTATGTATTGATAATAGTGATGCTCTCCTAATAGTACGACCTTATTTTTCTGCGCAATGGGTTTGAGCCAGGCTATGTCATCGAAGTTGGAAAAACTGTCGTTCACATCCTCTGGCGAGATTGTCTCAACCTGCATCCAGGGTTCTTTGAATTTAAGGTCTTCAAGCTCCTTTAGTTCTGGATAGGGTGTAATACCCAATGTTTTAAGAGCTTCTTTTGCATCTTCAGAATCGGTTTTTTCTTGAGCTGTCAGGAAGGGAATTGATATTACAAAAAGACATAAAATTATGAGAGATTTGATATGCAGAGTGCTAAAAATAGTCGATTTAGAAGAGTTTTTCCTGTACTGCTTCTTATCAGGATTTTTATACATTTTCCTTTACCTTATTTTATTATTCTTAAAATTCTATTTTGTTTTGTTTGTATAGTATATATTGAAGTTCTTTCCTATTTTGCTGTACCAGGCTAACCAAATCGTACCTTTGGTGTCAACGCAAGCCGAAGGTCTGACATCACTATTTCCACCAATTGTTACAGGTGCGGGGCTTGTCCAGCTATTTCCTGCATAGTTACTTTCATAGAGATTCCAGGGGCCATCCTTGTCTGTATACCAGAAAACATGCGGATTACCTTTGTTGTCAATAATTAAACATGGTTCCTCATTGGTAGCTTCATAATCTGTTAAAGTGATTGGCTCCTGCCAGGTGTTGTTCTTAACTTGATTGATAAAGATTGAACGGAAACCGAAGCGATGGTGGCTCGCTCTATCGCTCTCCGTATCTATAACTCGTACCCCTTCATAAGATAACCATATAGTTCCGGACTTATCAATCGCCATGGATGGATAATAATTTGTGCTGCTTTGCTTCTCCTCGTCCTCCATAGCGCTGGCTGCCACTATATCCGACCAATTCTTACCGTCTAAATAGCGACTGAATATGGAAGGTCCCTCGGCTCCTTTTATGGGATTTTTCCGTCTTTGGGGGTGATAATCGCAGCTCCAGGTGAACCATATTTTACCTTTGCCATCTATAGCAAGTGCTGGGTCAACATGATCATCGGACATATCTATTTCCGCAGGGGGACTTATGAGCTGTCGTTCAGACCACTTATTACCATCATAATAGCTGATATAGAGGTTGCGGTCTCGAGAAATTTTGCTTCCGGGGAAGAAAGCACTATTCATTTTCTCCCAGGTATACCAAACAGCCCAGAGTTTTCCTGTGGAATCCACTGTTAAAGCTGGGCGCATGTCATCTTCGAAATAAGTGGTTATGGCTTTCACATTGGACCACTTTTTTCCATCAAAATGTTTTATAAAAATGTCATAATTCCCGTTTCGGTTGCTATACCAGGCAAGCCAAACGCCGCCTTTTTTATCAGCAGACATTACCGGATTGTAATCGTCTGCTTTATCTTTGGTAATTCTGTATTGTGGTGACCATTTTTCACCGTCATAATAAGTGGCAAATATGTTGTTATCTCCATCTTGGTCGCTATACCAGGTTATCCATACTCTTCCTTTGCTGTCTCGAGCCATCCTGGGATTGAAATTGTTTCCGGAATTTTTTGTTAAGGCTTGAGCTTTTGCCCAGCCCTTTGCCATCTGGGGTAGCTCTGATTGCTTTGGTGCTCTTTTTTTGCCCGCAGGATTATAGTAACAGATTCCCAGCTCATCGTCGCACACCAAAGCTCCGGCAGCACATTTATCTACTGAAGAGCATTTATTGCGATTGCTTGTACTCGCTGTTGACGAAGGCTGAAGTTTCAATAACCTGTCGAGCTCCTCCATGATTTCTTTTTCCGGGTAATGTCCTCTGAGGGTAATTTTCATGTTTCGGTCCAAAATAATGGTATGGGACCACATATAGGTTTGATATTCATGATGGACTTTATACCTGTAGTCCATGAGCATCAGGTGATGAATATTATAGTGTTTAATGAAATCCAATAAACCGGAAGCACTTTCTCCAATATTGATTCCGATGACTACCACATCCTTATCTTTGTACAGATTCCATATTTTTTCGTATGAAGCAGCCTGCTCCTGGCATCCCCCTCACCAGGTGGGTCCTACATGGAGAAGGATTATCTTTTCCTTATAGTCGTAGAGTGAATATTCGTTTCCATAGACATCGGGTAAGGTGAAATCAGATGCAGTATCGCCTACATTATATTTGCCATTGGGTGTTTTATAAGGGATGACCAACTTATTCGTCTGTAAACCTAATAGCGGTATGAAAACAAAAACTAAAAGGAACAAAGGAATTATCTTTCTCATATCTTATTTTCTCCTATGAAGCTAATTTAAAATATTTAGATTTGTTCAATAGCGAATGAATACCATCAGTTTGAAAAAAAGGGAGTAGCTATATCACTATAGCTACTCCCTTGATTAAAGCGATTTAAACATGTTCCGAGTTAGAAGTCGAAGCGAAGTCCTATCTGCATCTCTCTACCTCTGGACCAGGACCAGTCTTTATGATAATCGTTAGGCAGCTGGAACTGATTGTTACTCAGAGGAATGACACCGCCTTTATAAGAAATAACGTTATCAAAATTGAAGAGGTTGAAGAACTCAACCAAGGCAGCAGCATTGTAGCGTCCGAATTTAAAATTCTTCTGAACTCTCAGGTCAATATTCTTGAAGCTCGGCAAGGTGAAGCAGTTTGCATTTGGTACATCATCGTAAGGAAAGTTCTCATTTGGAGGTGTTCCGCCAGAACCGTCACCATCAGGATCCCACTGTGCAGTTGAAGGCCCATAAACCGTTCCACTGCGCCATCTGAAGATACCACTTATTGCTATATCATATGGGAAGAAGTAGGTACCGCTCATAACGAAGTTATGTGCTATCGTTCCACCAGCAGGTCCCTGTTCCTCATCGACATCGAGGTTGTTGGAGGGACGATAGCCAATACCACTCGGCATATTAGTCCAGTTCCAATTGTAGGCATAAGATGCGAGGAAGGTAAAATTGTTGCTCAACCTTTTCTCTATTGCAGCAGTTACGTTATGGAGTCGGTGCCAGCCATAATATGCTCTTTGCACCTTTACCGGTTCGTTATTAATTGTTCTACCGCTGCCATCAGGCTCCAGGTTGGTGATCCAGGTTCCCAGCATATTGCTAATTTTACGGTAATTGTACCGCAACTCTACTGCCATATCATCGCTCAGCTTTCTCTCAATTCCAATGGAATAGCTTGTGGTATACGTAGTTTGGAAGGGGCGAATTGGTATGAATACCTGCGAAGGTCCGGTGATGAGGGTGTAGGGACACTGCAGCCAGCCATCAAGTCCACTCCAGGACCAATAGAAGGGGAACATATTCTCCATTTGGGCCAGGAATTGGTCCGGAGCCAATCCGGTTAATTCCTGTACGTTATTTATATTAATCACAGGCCAGGAAGCCGGGTCGTTGGGATTATAGGGTATTCCGAAATAATCGTATCCGCCGGTCTGTGAACCCCACATGGAGAGGGGATCTTTGCCATAAGAGCTTGCCCAACCAGCTAAGTCGCCGATGAATCCAGAACCCAAGCGTGGATATACGAAATTAAAGGAAACGCCTATAGCAGTACCACCCAGATCAGGGTCATTCTTTATTGCATTCATCAGGTTCTGGTCGAAGAAGATGCCAGCAGAACCGCGGATGACGGTCTTGCCATCCTTCCAGGGGTCCCAGGCGAAGCCGATTCGCGGCGATATATTATTCTTGTCTTCATAGAAAAGAGATTCGTAATCATAGCGTACGCCTAGATTAAGGGTAAGTCCGGGCTTTATCTGCCAGGAATCCTGAGCAAAAAAGCCATACTGGCTATTTTTAATATCTAATAAGAAGTCCTCAGGAACGCCGTTGTAAGGAATAGCTTCGTCACGTAGATGGGCAGCGGAATAGCCGATATTTATCCAGGAAAGCGGAGAATTAAAATCCATGGGCCAGTACAGTGCTCCAAAGCAGCCCTGTCCTGCTTCTTTGTATTGTCCTCGTGAACCTGATAAGGTTATACGGTTGAAGTCGAATCCGAATTTCATATCATGAGAACCATTCCACTCTTCTATGTAATGGCTATAATTCCAGATGAACTCTGCCCGATCATCTACCTCTTCGCGTGGAGTGGTTACGCTTGTAGCGGAGCTTACACCAGCATATGGAGAACCGGGATAAGCCCAGAGACGCAGCCGTACATAGCCATGGTTGGCTCCGGTTTCTGCCTGTTCCAGCAATCCGGTTGCAGCACCATATTTGTGATGTAAATATTTGAAGGTGAATTCCATCAGCGATGTCTCTGACATTATATAGGTATCTCTGGCAGTGAAACTGTACGAATCATTTTCATTGTTATAAGTAAATCCGGGGAATTGTGCGCCTTGGTTAATAACACTAAAGTCATTGAGGTTGAAGTTTCCCACAATACGATGTTTATCAGTCAGTTGGGCATTTATCTTACCGAAATAGGTGTAGTTTCTGTCTTGAGGTACAATCCCCAGATCCCAACCTTCTACATATCTCTCTAAGGATGCCAGGGGATACTGCTCGGGTACAAAAGTAACTCCCCTGTCTTCTGGCACCAGCTCTACTGAACCGAAGAACCAGGCTTTGTTCTTTTTGATGGGACCGCCAAAGGTACCACCGTACTCATAACGGCGCAGTTCCGGTAATACCTGTCCCTCATGACTTACCCAGGACATGGAATCGTCGCGGAGGAATAAAAATGCTCTGCCGCGGAATTCATTGGTTCCGGATTTGGTGATGATATTGCTGACACCACCGGAAGCCTTGCCATATTCAGCTTTGTAACCATCGGGAATAACCTCGAACTCCTGAATGGCATCCTGGTTGAAGTCCTGCACATAACCACCGTCGATATCGTCGTCATTAGAAGCACCGTCAATGAGATAACTCACCGTATAACCGCGCTCACCGAGGAATGAGATGTTTCCACCACTTTCGGAATCAGTTTGGTCAGAAGCACCGGGAAGCAATAGCATCAGGTCAGTAAAATCCCTTCCTTTTAAAGGAATGCTGTCTATTGTTTCTCGTGAAATGACTTCACCCATATGACTCTTGGTGACCTCAACCAAGGGTGCTTCGCCAGTAACTATAATTGTTTCGCTGACAGCAGCTAATTTCAAGGTGATATCAATAATCGCTTCCTGTCCAATTTTGAGCTCAACATCTTTTAATATATGGGTGGCAAAACCTTCAAGTTCAGCTTTAATTTCATATACACCGGCAGGTAGTGCTGGGAAAAGGTACCTTCCATATTCGCTGCTGTATACAGTAGATTCTGCTCCAGTATTAACATTTGTAGCTACTACTAATACACCTGGTAAAACTTGATTATCAGTGTCAAGGATTTTCCCCCTCAAAGTAGCATCAATCTTTTGTGCAAACAGGGGGATTGATAAAGAAAGTGAAATGATGACTCCAATTATCAGGAGTTTTAACATGATGTTTTTGTTGTTACTCATTAATCACTCCTTACGTAAAAAGTTAACGTTTAAAATAATAAAATATGAATGAGGGCACATAAATTAAAGGTTTTTATCACCTCCTTAATTTATTGAAGTTGGGATTGCTCGGTTTTATAGAAGGGTCTCAATATTGGTAATCTTTTTTTAAAACTCCAATGATAATCACGAATCAATGTTTGTAGACCCTCCTTATCTCCTTTTTTACAAAATTCTACCATTTTTTCATGGTATTCCAGAGTTTGAGCATCCCATTGCGGTATCTCTTTATTTAAAATCTCCCGCTTTTTTAATATGTGCGGAAAGCTATAAAGACGTTTTTTGTGGATATGTACAATTTTTCTTATTATCCTATTATCATTCAGCTTCAGGAAGAAGTCGTGTATTTCCCAGTTATAATAGCCATAGGTTTCAAAATCACCCTTCTCCAGCGCTTTTTTCATCCTTTTTGTCATATCTTCCAGTTCTTTAATATCTTCATGTGTCATTTTATCAAGTGCCCTGGCGGCTGCAGCGCCTTCTAATGCACCCACCATTTGATAAATATCCTCAATATCTTTTAATTGAAGTTCGTTAACAAACATGCGTCTTCGGGGGAGAATAGTGATAAAGCCTTCAGCTTGCAGAAGAAGCAAGGCCTCTCGCACCGGAGTGCGGCTAATATTGAGCTGGCTGCTAAGTTTCTTTTCATCGATAAGATCACCTGGCTGGAGCATCCCATTTTCCATATTCTTTTGTAAATAGTCATAAACCAGGTCTTTTAAGCTCTTATAATCCATTGTATCTTTTTGCATTTTTATGTCTGTTTCTTACTGATGCCGTTAATGTCAAAAACCAATTAATATTGATATATAATATATTAATATAAATTTAAGAATCATATCTTAACAAATAATAAATATTTGTCAAGATAAAAAAATTTGCATGAATTAGGACTTATTTCAACATCAACCATTTTTAATGATGAGAGCTAAATCATTGAATAGCAACGACTTAAAGATAAATGTCAAAAAACAAATCTTTTTAGATTTTTATCATAACGATTGTTTATAATAATATTCTGTAATATTAACTACAAATTTATTAAATTTGCATTAATATTTTCATGAATGGTTTAAAACTTTACACATATAAAAAGAGGGCAGCTATATGAGATAACTGCCCTTAATAAAAAAAACATTAATTAAAAGTCAAAGCGGAGGCCAAGCTGGATTTCCCTACCACGTGACCAATTTGTTGGATCGAAATAGTTTTCTGCAAGTTGATACTGACCGCCAGCAAAATATACATGACCCATAACACCTATAACATTTGCTGTATTGAATACATTAAAAATTTCAGCTAAGAACGATGCAGTATAGCGGCCGAATTTGAAGTTCTTTTGTATTCGCATATCAAAATTTTTCCAGCTCGAAAGGTTGAAGCAATTCGCATTGGGAATATCATCATAAGGCCAGTACTCAGCTGGAGGTGTTCCTCCAGAGCCATCAGCATCAGGATCCCAATAACCTGTAGAAGGTCCATAAACAATGCCGCTTCTCCATCTAAAGATTCCACTAACGATTATCTCATAGGGTAAGAAGTAAGTTCCGCTGATAACAAAGTTGTGAGGTATAGTATCTCTTGCTGGTCCCTGTTCCTCATTAACATCCAGGTTATTGGAGGGTCTATATCCAATGCCGTTGGGCATATTGGTCCAGTTCCAGCTATAGGCATAGGAAGCCATAAGGGTGAAATTGTTGCTCAGTCTCTTCTCCATGGCAGCAACTACATTATGAATTTTCTGCCAACCATAATAGGACCGCTCAATTTTCGCAGGTCCATTATCGGTAGTTCCTCCACTTCCATCTGGCATTAGATTTGTGATATGAATTCCCAACATATTATATATTCTTCGATAGTTATATCGTATTTCGACTGCAAGGTCATCGTTCAATTTTCTCTCAATTCCAATGCTGTGGCTAACTGTATAGGTAGTTCTGAAAGGTCTGTTTGGAATAAATACCTGGGAGGGGCCGGTTACCTTACTAGATGGGCATTGCAAATAGCCGTCAAGATAGCTCCAGCTCCAATTATAGGGAAACATGTTTTCCATTTCTGCCAGGAATTGTTCAGGTGTTAAACCAGTTAATTGTTGAACATTATCATTGCTCACTGTCGGCCAGGAAGATAGGTCGTTAGGATTATAAGTTATGCCAAAATAGTCATATGCCCCTGTGAGAGAACCAAACATGGTATAGGGATCTTTGCCATAAGAGCTCGCCCATTCAATGCTAATTGGTTGCATTCCCGCACCTAATCGAGGATATACGAAGGAGAAGGATACGCCGAGACCAGTACCACCGTAATTGGGATCGTTTAAGACAGCGCTCATAAGGTTTTGGTCGTAGAAAATTCCGGTTGAGGCACGGATGACGGTCTTGCCATCCTTCCAGGGGTCCCAGGCAAAACCTATTCGTGGTGATATATTGTTTTTATCGTCGCCAAAAAGGGATTCATAATCGTATCGAACGCCGAAATTAATGGTAAATCCCGGTTTTATCTGCCAGGAATCCTGTAAATAGAAGCCAATTTGATGATTTTGTACATCCATAAGGAAATCATTGGGTTCATTATTGTATGAGATAGCTTCATCACGATAAACATGGGCGGTATGTCCCACATTGGAGAAGGAGAAGGGATGGTTGCTATCATAATCATCGTATCCACAGCCAAATGCGCCTTGCCCCGGTCCCTTAAATTGTCCAACTTGTCCGTTTATGTTTATATGGTTATAATCAGCACCAAATTTTATATCATGAGATCCATGAAAATCCTCAATATATCGGCTAAAGCTGTAAATAGCTTCAACTCTATCATCGTCGCGGTCTTGGATATGGATTGTTTTAAGTCCAGAAGACAAACCAGTGTACTGCGAGCCTACAGCGGACCAAAGACGGAATCGTACATAACCGTGGTTAATACCATTTTCTGCTCGCTCTAATAGGTCCATTCCGGTTGAAAAATTGTGCTTTATGTACTTGAATGTAAATTCTGAGAGGGATTTCTCAGAGATCATCCAGGTATCTTTCGCAGTAATACTGTATGAATCATTTGTTGAATCATATTCCATGCCTGGAAACCGGGCACCTTCATTGGCAACAGTGAAATCATTTAGATTAAAAGTACCGGTAATTCTATGTTTATCGGTAATGGTTGCATTAATTTTTCCAAAATAGGTATAGTTCCTATCCTGAGGAACGATCCCCAGATCCCAACCATCTACCCACTTTTCCAGAGCTGCTATAGGATATCTATCCGGGACAAAAGTAATTCCTCTATCCTCAGGTACTATTTCTACAGAACCGAAGAACCAGGCTTTGTTCTTTTTGATGGGACCGCCAAAGGTACCACCGTACTCATAACGGCGCAGCTTTGGTAACACCTGTCCCTCATGGCTAATCCAGGACATGGAATCGTCGCGTAAGAACATGAAAGCCCTACCGCGGAATTCATTGGTTCCCGATTTGGTGATGATATTGCTGACACCGCCGGAAGCCTTACCGTATTCAGCCTTGTAACCATCGGGAATAACCTCGAACTCCTGAATGGCATCCTGATTGAAGTCCTGCACATAACCGCCATCAATATCGTCATCATTGGAAGCACCATCAATAAGGTAACTTATCGTATAACCGCGTTCACCGAGGAACGAGATGTTTCCGCCACTGCGCGGATCAGTGTTGTCAGAAGCGCCTGGAAGAAGCAGCATAAGGTCAGTAAAATCTCTACCTTTTAAGGGTATGCTGTCAATAGTTTGTTGGGAGATAACCTCACCCATGTGGCTCTTGGTGACCTCAACTAAAGGAGTTTCACCGGTAACCACAATGGTCTCGCTCATAATCGCCAGTTTTAGAGTAATATCTATAATAGCTTCCTGTCCGATTTTGAGCTCGATATCCTGTATAACATGCGTGGCAAAACCTTCAAGTTCAGCTTTAATTACATATACACCAGCAGGGAGTGCTAGAAACAGGTACCTTCCATATGCACTGCTGAATACAGTAGACTCTGCTCCCGTTGCCACATTTTTAGCAGTCACTTGAACTCCTGGTAAGACTTGATTATCAGTGTCAAGTATTTTTCCCCTCACGGTAGCGTCTATTTTTTGCCCAAAAGATGAAAGAGATAAAAAGATAAGAAAAATAAGAGTGAAAGCAAAAATATTTTTTAAAAAAGTGGTCATAACCAACTCCTTATTTATAAATTTAAATGCAGTTGATTTATACAGTGTATTAAATGAATATAATAAAGTTGCATCACCTCCTTTTGCTGTAATTTTGAATTAGCCTTAATTTTTATAGGATTCAAGCAAAAAGGGACGTGTCTTTTTAAAGCTCCAATGATAGTCTCTAATAAGCTTTCTAATACCTTTTTTATCCTTTTTCTTGCAGAGCTCTACCATTTTTTCATGATATTCCATCGATACAAGGTCCCATTGAGGAATTTCTTTTTTCAATATCTTCTTTTTCGTCATTATTTGTGGAAAGGTGTAATAGCGTTTTTTGAGTAATTGAACTAATCTTGTTAGAATCTCATTATCGTTTAGTTTTAGGAAGAAACCGTGTATTTTTAAATTAGCTTGTTCATACTTATCAAAATCTCCTGCCTCTAATGACTGTCTCATATCTTTGGTCAGTTTTTCTAATTCCTGAATATCTTCTTCAGTCATTTCATCAATTGCTGCTAATGCAGCTTCTCCTTCCAAGGGACCTAATACTTGATAGATATTTTCTATATCTTTTAATTTGAGCTCATTGACGTATATTCGTCTTCTGGGCAGGATTGTGATAAGTCCTTCCCCATGGAGCAAGTGAAGAGCTTCCCTTATGGGTGTGCGGCTCACATTCAGTTTTTCGCAAAGGCTCTTTTCGTCGATGGGATCCCCGGGCTTTAGAATACCATCTTCCATACACTTTCTTAAATAGTCACATACTTGCTCTGTCAGGCTTTTACGATTAATGATATTGCTCATCGAGATGACCTCCTTTTAGATAAGTAAATTACTCCTCTTATTATATTGTATACATAATATTAAATAAATTATAACCTATTATAAATAATATATAATAGCTTGTCAAGAGATTATTAATATTTTTTAATTAATATTTAATAGAAGAGTAATTCAACTGGAGCAAATTGGTATAAGCTACTGTAAATTTAGGAGATTATTATCCTCTAACTTATTCATAATTTTATGATTGTGGCTAGGAAGATGTATAAATATATACTTAGCATTTACTGTCTTTAATATTAAATATATGTTAATATGTTCTCGAGATGTGCGAAGTTTAATTTAATAATAATAAGGAATGGCAACTATGAAGATAAATAAAATACAATTAGCATCGATAGTAATAACATTGTTATTCTGTTTTATCAGTACACATATGATATATGCTCAAAGTGATAAATCTGTTGATGATTGGCTGAATAGTGCTGTTAAATATATTATCTCCAATAAAGAAAAAAATGCATTCAATAAACAAGCTTTAAGAGAGAAGAAGATACAGTATATAAAATTTTTCTGGGCGCGGCGTGATCCGGATGAAAGAACAAAAAGAAATGAATTTATAGATGAATATTTGCGCCGTCTTAATTATGTGAATTTAAAATTCAAGACTGCCATTAAATCAGGCTGGCAAACTTCTCAGGGACGTATATATATCTGTTTTGGGCCGCCTGCTGAGGTTTATAGTGGTGTACTTCCTGATAAACAAGAGGTGTTAGATAAAACGTATCCTTCACAAAGATACATCACCTGGACGTATAGGAAAACTTTGGCAAAAAGCTTACCTCCAAACTATGAAATTGTTTTTATTGATCTGTATGGAGATGGGGATTACCGGGTAACTGCAAGCCATTATTTTAAGAAATCGAGATTTGAGCAGCAGATGGATGAGCTTTTTGAGAGCCCCCGAGCCACCTTCATGCCGCCAGAGATTGATATTGCTATTAGAGAAATTAACAAGAAGAACATTGTTCAGAAGAAGTTAACAGCTAAAAAAGATATTTCGAATATTACCTTTGGTGGAATTCCTTTTATATTTACCGGAGATTTTAATGCAACTGAAGGCTCGATTACAAATTTTACATTTCATATTGGCATAAAATATAAGGACCTTCTATACAATATTAAAAAAGATCAGCACTCACCCGATTTGCTGATTGAAGGACTATTAAAGGATAAAGATAATAAGATAATAGATAAATTTTCCCAAACAATAGATTTTCAGGTATCTTTTAATGAGATTAGAAGGCTCTGGGAGCAAATATTTTTCCATCAAGATATTTTAAGCGCACCGCCTGGGGAATATAACATTCAAATTTTGCTCTTAGATAAAATTAGCGGAAGAATAGGGCATTTTAAGCAAGATATATATTTCCCACCTCTTGAGGAGCAGAACTAAATCAAATAAATTTTTTTTGGGATTGATAAAAATTTAATTATAGTTTAAGATTCTTTGCTTATTATTTAAATTAAGATGTATTATTGTTCTTTTAAACCAAGGAGCGAACAATGTTAAAGAGATTCTTCATTGGTTATTTATCTTTAGTTATTTCGTTATTATTTCTTCTTTTCGGGATTAATAATATTGCCACTGCGCAGGAAGGTATTGTGAGCATAACGGTAACTGATGAGTCAGGTAAACCTTTACCAAATGTAGAGATTACCATAGCTGACCCAGCAAGAGGAATTGACTTTGCTCTGAAAACAGACAAGAAGGGTAAGGCATTTAAAAGAGGTATCCCGCCGTCAAATTATCAGATTAGTTTTGTACTCAAAGGGTATGAATCCCAGGCATTTCAATTCAGGCTTCAAGCCGGGATTATGGAGAAGTTGAATATAAAATTGAAAAAGGCTAAACCGGTTATTAAAGGCGGAGAAAATTTCGTTAATGCTGCTAAGCTGTTTAAAGAAGGTAATTACCAGGAGGCCATCAAATATTTTAAGTTAGTGGTAGAGAAATTGCCGGACTACGCCGAGGCATACTACAATTTGGGCCTGAGCTATTTCAAACTTGACGATATTGATAATGCTTTAGATGCCTTCAAAAAGACTATTGAGTTCAATCCTAATTTGGATGCAGCATATTATTCCCTTGCCGAGTGCTATTTTATGAGAGATAAAGAAGATGAAGCTAAGACCATTCTCTCCGGGCTCATTAAAAAAAATAGCGATGATGTTGATATCTATCATACTGTTGGATTACTCTATTATAAGCATGAAAGAACAGATGAGGCTATAGAATCATTTAATAAAGCGATGGAATTTAATCCTGATTTAGCATCAGGTCATTATAATTTAGGTATTCTCCATTTTAAGAAAGGTAAATTAGATAATTCCTTAGAGCATTTTCAGAAATTTTTGCAGATGCAGCCGGATGCTGCAGAGGCACCTCAGGTAAAAGAATTCATCAAAGAAATAAATAGGATTAAGGGTGGAGAAAAATAATTAAGCTGATTTTTTCTTATATATTAGATTAAAATAAAAATAGCTTAGTTTTATTAAATAAGTTACAATTAAATAGTCAAATATAACAATATCCTCTCCTACAGTTTTTAATGGGAGAGGATTTTTTTTAATTTATGATAAGGCCATATTCACTGCTGCTTCAGCATGCAGCCGTGTTGTATTGAAAAGGGGTACATTAACATCCCCAGGTTTTATTAAAAGAGGGATTTCCGTACATCCCAGAATAATACCCTCTGCTCCCCGATCCATGAGCTTGTGAATAATATCAATATATATCTGTTTAGATGACTCTTTTATTAAACCCTGACCAAGTTCATCTCTGATAATATCGTCAATTGTGTTATGATCTTTTTCCTCTGGTGTAATTACTTCCAAGCCAAAATGATTACGAAGTCTAACCTTATAAAAATCCTCTTTCATGGTGAATATTGTTCCCAGAAGGCCGATTTTTTTCAGCCCCTGCTTTTTTATTGCTTCGCCAGTTGCATCTGCAATATGAATCAAGGACATTCCTGAGCCCTTTTCTACCTTATCCGCTACTTTGTGCATGGTATTAGCACAGATGATGAGGAAATCAGCTCCAGCTTTTTTCAATGAGATAGCCGCATCAGTCAGCATTTTGGCAGCGTCATCCCAACGATTTTCGTATTGAGCACTATCTATGGGAGCAAAATCAAAGTTGTAAAGAATAAGATGGCCAGAATGATAACCGCCAAGCCTCTCTGCGACGAGCTGATTAATAATGCGATAATATTCAATAGATGAGTGCCAGGTCATGCCTCCTAAAAGACCGATAACTTTCATGTTTTCACCTTATAGCTACAAATATACTTAATAAATGCAGAAGCATTTTACTAAGGAACTACCTCCTATTGGATTAATAATATATATATATAACAGTTTGCAAAAAAAGAAAAGGTTTAAATTGCAAAAAATTAAATTTTCATTAATAATACTTTATAAATATTTAACAAAAAGAGGATTGATTTCAAATATTTATCTAAGGAGGTGTATAGTATATATTATATTAAATCCAATTATTTAATAATTTTTGGCTATGTATAATAAAATTTGGAGTTAAACCAATGTTTAAAAATATAAAATTATTCGTAATATGCTTTATTATTGGTTGCATAGCGGTTGTTAATGCCATGGGTGTTCTTATGATTTCTGAAGATATGAAATTAGTCTCACCTGAAGGTACAATAGATTGGGCGCGATATTACAACTCTCAAGAGATGTTTAAGATTATGAAAGAATTGGAGCAGCGCTATCCGAAATTGGCTAAAGTTTATGTGATTGGAAAAAGTTACAAAGGCAAAGATTTGCACCTCATGGAGATTACAAATCGAGAAATAAAGACAGCTCTGGAAAAACCAGCCATTTACATTGACGGCAACATGCATACTGGTGAACAAACAGGAGCAATGTTGGCTTTGTATATGATTCATCATCTGCTGACTAACTATGGCAAAGATAAGCAGGCTACTCGCCTGGTGGATACCTGTACTTTCTATCTTCGACCGAAATTTGAGGTGGATGCATCGGACTGGTGGCTGGCCAATCCAGGTGATACTGATTATGGTGGGAGCGTACGTCCCCGTGATAACGACCTGGATGGAGAAGCAGATGAGGACCCTCCGGAAGACCTGAATGGTGATGGCCACATCACTAAAATGAGAATTAAAGACCCTAATGGCGAATGGAAGATATCAGATAAAGACACGCGGATTATGGAAAAAAAGAAGGAGAATGAATTTGGAGGAACTTATTACCGCTTATTAACCGAAGGGATTGATAATGACGGGGATGGTCTTTACAATGAGGATGGTATTGGAGGTATAAACCTGAGCCATAATTTCAGCTGGGGAAACAGAAATCGTGAGCAGATTCAAAGCAGCCCTTATACCTTTTCAGAGCCAGAGACGCGTGCTACCGTCGAATTCTGGGAAAATCATCCCAATATTTATATGATGGTTGACCTTCATACTTACGGCTCTCTCAATGAGCTTTTGTATTTCCCTGGTGGAGAAAATATGCCAGCAAAAGACCTGGCAGCTTATAAATACCTTGCCGCTGCTTATGCTCATTTTACCGATAGAAAAGAAGTATTATCAATGATGAAAACTTTTCCCCAGCCTATTTGGAAACTTGGGATGGGTGATCCCGAACCTTTTGCCTATTATAATATGGGGATATACGGCTGGTGTGAGGAGTTATGGGGTGGTGATTATGCCAATCCTTTCTTAAGGAAATATGATAAAAACAAGGATAAAAAAATAACTGGGGATGAAATCCTCGATTTTCTTGAAAAAGAAGTAGGAGGCAGAGGGTTTGTTGAATGGCAGCAATTCGACCATCTTCAGCTTGGTTCCGTGGAGATTGGTGGTTTAGTAGAAAAATTCACTATCCAGAATCCTCCTCATAAATTGCTGGAGCAGGAGCTTAAGTTTAAGCTTCCCTGGTACCTTTATCTTGCCGAAGTAGCACCACGAGTAAAGATAAAGGAAGCCAGGGTTAGTCACCTGGATGGAAAAGCAATGAGCCTTAAAGTAACAGTAGAAAATGTGGGCTTTTTACCTACTAATGTTACTGAATGGGCTGATAAAGTGGGTTTGGCTAAACCAGTGGTTATCAATATTAAATTGAAGAATGCGATTTTATTAGAAGGAAAGGAGAAGATAAAATTGGGAAATATTTCAGGAAACCAGGATTACGGTGAAAAAGCAGAATGGGGGTTATTACCGGCATTCGAAGGTTTTCCTGATAACAAGCGAGATACCATGTGGATTATTAAAACGGAGGGAGAAGATGCAGAAGCGATAGTTACAGTCACATCTGGAAAAGCGGGGACTGATAGCAAAAAAATTATACTTAAATAGGAGCTGCTTAATTTTTCTTTCATGTTTGTAGCAAGAAAGCAGTGATTGGAGCTTGCAGTGAGATGAAAATAAGAATGGGAATGAGTGTTAAAATTGGTTCAGAATCAAGTCCAGGCTATTAAGTTAATAGCGCTCTATTTATGCTAAAAGAGAATGATAGAATAGGGCTTTGGTTTTTTCTTGAAATAAAATAAGTATTCATCATTTTTATAAGTAATGGCAAGTACCAATCCTGCGTAGTGTGCTCTATCTTGCCAGACTGTTTCATAGTTAAAAACGAAAGCCTTAAAAGGAAGCCTATCATTTTAGATGGCAGTTACTCTAAAGAGTTCAAATGGCAAGATTTTTATAAGTATAATTTTATTGTATTCGAATAGGGGATCAAATATCTTATCAATTTTCATTAAATTTGATTTCTCCCATCGAAGAGCAAGTTCAATTTTTTTCTGTCTATTGGTAGATATATTATTCCACCTTTGCAGGCTCCAGAGCCCAGGAGGATAATTTCTCTTAACCTTTAAAAAGCAAGCTACTGCATGAGTGATTTCTATTTTACATTAATCAAGAATGATTTGGGGAATAATATTAAGCGTGAGAGCTTTTTTGTTAAAAAATTAGGAACATTGAGTAATAAAATGCGCTTAATTCATGAAGATTGTTTCTTAATCTGAATACGATAAAATATAAAAATTGAAATGAGCATTAGCAAGAGAAAAATTGCTGAATAACCAGCTCCTTGCCAGTTAGCTGTAACACCTGCTCTTGCAAAACCATGAAGACCAGCTATTGGCCAGTAGAAAGGCCAGAGGATTAAAATATTTTTTGTGAATCGAAAGATAACTGCAAAAATTCCTGCCATAATAAATAATCCTGCTAAGAGGTAAAAATTATACCAGCCGTATCCAATATGATAGAGACTAAAACAAGCACTTGATAAAATGATTCCAGGTATAATACCAAAGGCTTCTTCAAACCTGAGTTGAAGCCAGCCGTAGACGAAAAATACTTCCCATAAACCATAGATTCCTAAAATCAAAGCTGGGAGGATTGCTGCATTTATTTTATAGTTGCGGTAATATGCGAAGAAAGACAAACCTCCTAATAATATGGATACAATGAGACTAATTACCCAAAATTTTGCAGTAATACCCAATATATTTAGATTCCCCTTTTTCACCATAACTATCCAATAAAGAGGTAAAATCACGCATACTACAACTGTTCCCAGGAATCCAAAAAGCAAATGATTGAGCCAAGTATTTTCGAATATCTTTAGACCAAGAAATGCGAGCACAATAATTAAAACTTCACTGGTTGCTGCTACTGCTGTATCAATATTTGGAGACCATAAAAACAACTGTGACCAAATAGATTTTTCTTTCAATTTTGATTCTCCTTTTTTCAAATGCTATCATATCTTTTTTCTTTTTGATGATGTATTGTATTAGAACTTAGGCTAAGCTGTTTGAACTGAGCACATTATAGAATGTTTGTATGAATTTAGCAAATGAAATTTTTATATAATATCATATGCTATTGCTTTTTATTGAAATAAAATATACATTCGTCCTGCTCATATGTTATCTTGAGGTCCCAACCTGCATTGTTTGCTCTATCTAACCAGATTGTATTGAAAATTTGGCGGTAATCTTCAAAGGAAATTTGCTGTTTTAAATGTCCAGTTATTTTGTAAAGCTCAAGATATATTGAACGCAGCCTAAAAGAAGCTTCATCATTATTTAACTTTTCAAGTGTTACCTTGTTTCCTCTCAGGTTTGATTGCTCCCAGCAGGCATAGAGTATGAAAGCTTTTGAAGAGGGCAGAAAAGGTACCCATACTTTTGCAGCTAAGAAATATCCGGCCCCATCACAGAACCAATTGAAGGCAAATTCCTTGCCTTTTTCCTTAGCAAGAAAATTGAAGAGACGTACATGCTCGCTTTCTCTTATTTCTTCCCGTATATGAAATTTTTTCTCTTCTGGAATATCTGGAAATGTTGAGGTAGGTAAGGAAGTAATTTTGTCAAGACGGAGAATGATTCTTTCCAGATGTTGAAAATACCACTTATTCCCTTCAATAAGGATAGTAAAGCAATAAGTACTCTTTTGACCATCAAGAGTTAAAGCAATTAAGTAATACACATGGTCACCTACCCAATGAATTTCTGGTGTAATTTTGAATTCTGTCCATTGTGCCTTCTCTCTTATTTGCCGCAAAAATTCCAGCATAGGCTCTCTTATAATTTCATAATGTGGGTGGATGTTATCCCAGGTTATCTCTCCTTTTTTCAGCGATATCACAAATTCTTTCCAGATTTCAAGTTCATCTTGAGCATATGCAGAATATACTATAAGAGGAACCAATAGAATAATTATTGCACAAGAAAAAAATATTCATTTCATGGCGGCTCCTATTGCTCTACCTATTTCTTTAAAAACATGCTAATTACTGCTGGGGAAATAAATTGCATTAATAGCACGAGTCCTCCCGCTCTTCCTCTGAACATGTCATAATCTTCAAGAATTCTCCTGCCGGGCTTTCTTTTGATAAAAAAAAGAAATCCGATTTCAAATAACCATGATAGTATCACCCAGCCTGCTCCTATTAATAATAAACCTTCTCGACTTGGACTGGCATCAAATTTACTTACAAATAGATATGCTGCATATAGAATCGCCAGGATTAAAACAACTGTACTGATTATTTGACTAACACCTGCACCTAATTTAGGTTTCATAAAAAAAACTTTGCCTGCTCCGATTAAAATAGATGCGCCAATAAATATAATCCATGTTCCGATAAAATATAAGAAAAATATCAGTATAGCCATTTATTTTTCAATTAATCATTTATTCGCTACTTTTTCGTAATAGAACCAAACAAAACTGGTGCAATAAATACAGCCAGAAGCACCAGCGGCCACAACCTCCCTTTGAGGATATTGTAGTCTGCAACCAGCTTGCTCCAGGGATGACCCATAACATAATGACCAAAGAGAAATTCAAAAGCCATCGTTATTATCAGCCAAAAAACACCAACCAGGAGCAAATCCGTTTTTGAATAGTCAATTTTTAAATTACCGAAAAACAAATAGATAGCAATGAAAAAAAAGCATATCAGGGTGATAGTGCTCATGATATGTGCTGTTTGCTCACCCACTCTGGGAGTGATAAGACGTTCCCGCAGAACTCCATTCAAAATGGCTAAAACAACCAGAATAATCCACATGCCAAAAGCGTATAAAAATAGCCTGGTATTCATTTTTATTCTTCCTCCTTTATTTCTTTTATTTAAAGGATTCCTCTTTAAATAATGACAATACGATCAATAGAGCAGTTAAGGCAATAAGACAAGAAAACAACGCTACAATAATGCATACACCTTGTTGAGAAAAGTATCCGGCACTCATAATTAAGGTATACAACAGCATTCCCATTGAGAGCAAATAAACTTTAAGGCCCCATCCACTTTTTTTGATTAAGCCCATGCCACCTGTTATCAATATGACTGCTGTTATTATATCAGCCGAAATGTGCATGCCAGTTTCAATCGGTATAGCATACAGTTCTGGTATACCCTTTGATATATACAGTGCAATCCACACTACCAATATAATCGCTGCAATTACCATAGCATAAAGTGAGGCAAAAATTCTTATATCCATATAATCTAATCCCTCCCTACTCTTTGCTTATTTTTTTTCTTAAACAGCCCTTCTTAAGAATCATTTAACATAATCTATGGATAAAAAGCAAGGTTTTAGATGCTGCTTTCGCAAAAAAAATTTATGTATACTTAAACACTTCAATTCATAATTAATTTGACATTGAATGATATTTTGGATTAGATTTTAACTTAGACAATTTAATAAACAATCTTTCAAAATCTATTTAAGCTGGGAAAAAAAATGGAGAAAAAAACCAATCCTTTCCATCTTCATATGGCAGCATCAGTTGGATTCCCAGGATTTTGCAGTTGAGCCTATATGAGGGACATCGATATTATTTGAATTGAAAGGAAAAAATAAAGGGCTATGAGAATATGGGACCTGCCGCCAGAAAAGCTGTGCCGTAAACATTTGCTGGGTGAGCACTATGAGCTGCACGCTTTGTGGGCTATCTTAACCCAAGGGAAGAAGGGATTCTCCTGCCATCCGGAGACCCTGCGTTGGAAGGGAAAGTTAAAGGCACTCTATCTGCGGCATGAAGCGCTGGTCAGGGAAATGCAGCACCGCGGCTATAAGCATAAAACGCCGCTGGATGAGCGCTTAGCCACTGGCTCTGCTATACAGGACACCTATCTGCAAACCCCCCAAGAGCAAATCCGCATCCTGCGCACTCGTAATTGTCAGTGCAAAGTATAACTGGTATAGTAAAGTAGTGGAATAAAAAAATTTTCACTTTTTTTAAAATAATTTTAAATTCAGTAAACTTTTTGCCTTAAAATGCGTCTTACTATATATAAGGTTTAATAAGGAGCTGGATAAAAGAAAAAAAATCATCACCCTCCAATAATTTGGAGAGAATCTTTTGTTCAAGCTCGGCCTTCTGAATCCGAAAGGATTTGGAAGGCTTTTGATTTTCCTCAACCCAAAAATAAAATCCTCTCTTACCAGCGACTGCCATTGCAAAAATCTCTTGGTTGATTCCGGTTAGCAAAATTGTTTTAAAATTTTGTAAACTTTTCTAACTTAAAATACGTCTTATAAGATGTGAGGTTTTATAAAGAACTGAATAATTGTATATCAAAATATCATTAGAAGGGAGAAAGAATGAAGAAGTCATTATATATTATGCTTGGTTTATTATTGTTGTTAACTTTAGCATGTACACGTCATTATTTAGTAATACAACCACACATGGGGACAATTGCAGAAAGAGAATTCGCAGCTGATTTTGCGGGAATATATATACCAAGTTCAACATTAAATATGGAATATGAGACAAGAACTTTTTTTGGTGGAAAAACTCTTATAACATTAGGTACAGCAGTAAAAGATCTTTCGCAAGAAACATTTGCTCCATTTTATAGAAGGGCTTTTTATCAAGCAAGAAGAGATTATGTTGATATAGATCATTTGATAGAAGTATCAATAGACGATTTTACAATGACCGAAGGACTCGATTCTCATGTTAAAATTTCTATAGCAATAAGAGATCAAGAACATACTATTTGGTCTGGAAGTTTCGAAGGAAAAGGAAGTGGTACCGCAGCCGCAGGATTAGGAGATAGTGCTGCAGCAAGGAGTCAATTAAGCTTGTCTGCTTCGGCTGCTTTTCTGGATGCGTTTGAAAAAGCAAGAGAGGATTATAGTAATTTTCTTGCTGATAAAAACAAAACTGAATAAACGATTTATTTCAATATTAGTTCTTCTAGTTTGTTGTTGCGTAACTGATTCAAAAAGTCAAAATTGGCGAAAATAAAATGTCCTAATGGCATTTTTGCAAATTATTGACTGAGCCAGCAGTGTGTCGATTTCCCTGTCTTTATTTAATCCTTCAATTTTTGTAATTTTATTTTTCCTTGTACAAAATTGATGCATACTATAATGTTTCTGCACATTTGCCTAACAGAAATTTTATTAAGAAACCTGGCAAGTTGTGCAATCCTATAATTGTCTGAAATATATTTTCGGATAAATCAGTGTATCTCAATATTTCCGAATCTTATTTGATGAAAGCTTGATAAGAATAAAAGATTATTCTCAACCATAATGAGGAGGATCCGATGAAATTCAGAAGAATTATTTTTATCTGCTTTATTCTGACCTTATTAGTAACCTTAACTGAGCTCAGGGCGGACGATGAGGCATCAATAGAATTCGAACGGTTTAGTGAACGAGAAAAGCGAAGCTTTTATTTTCATTTCCTGCAAAGGCAAGCTGTGTAGGGACAGGCCTTGCGTCTGTCCGGCGGAAGCGCCGCATGGTTACTATGTACATTCCAATCCTGGCATGTTGTTTTAATAATATAAACATCTTTGAATAAAAATGGTAGGGACAGGCAGCACAGCTAGTCTGCGATTATACAATGCAACATTCAGTATTATTTCAAACAGACAGTTAGATAAGCTGCCCTAACATAGATATTCTTTGTAGGAACTGGATTAATACTAATGGTAATGAAGATGTCTGTGGTTAGATTTTTTTATTTCATCTAAACATTTTTATTGTAGTACATATGGTATCATGGTATTATTACGTCAATCAAAACGTATCTTTCAATTAGCCAGATTATTAGAGAGGGATAATATGAAGAGAAAATTTTTGCAGAATAAGAATATTCATACTTATTTTGTATTTGCTTTTCTTATTGTTCTCTGTATTATCGGATTTTATATCAGCTGCAAATCGAAATCCCCAACAGAAACACAGGCGCTTAACAACAGCAACTTATCTGCTCGAAGAGCAAACAATGCTCAGCGACCTACAACCACTACCAGCATAGTAGCAGTAAAGCCGATGAACACGGCAAATAGGCCTACCACCATCATAACTTCCCGCTTCCTCACCACTACCACAACCACTACCACAACTATCCCCACAACCTCCATACCCGGTCTCGGCACCACAAGTGTCCAGGAACCTCAACCCTATATCCTCTGGTGTCTTTACGATTCATTTATAATCATCCCGCCTGCAACTATATTATATCCGTGGATAAAGGAAAACGATACACTAAGACTTGATCTACCATCAGGAATAGCTTGGATGGGGATAGGGCCTAACATTAGAAATGCTGGAGAGATTCCTGCTAACAATGTAACTGTAAGATGTCTATCTGTAACCGCAAATCCACCTCATCCAGCTTGGGCAAGACCATTTTATGAAGCGTATGATGGAACTTTTGCTTATATTGATAATGACCGCAAATGCGTATGGGATGAAAACATATGGTTAATGATGATACTTATTTCTAATACAACCTACACGGTGACATATAATCAAAACAATCCGGGTAAGAAATATTCATCATTTACTATAATAACGACAGGACCCCCGATCACGCCGAATAGTGTAAACGAATTGAATACGCTGAAAAAGGGAATAGACCTCAAACGGCTTAAAGACCTAATGCGAGAACATAAGTAAGTGATTTAGTTTCATCAGATAATAAAATAGCAAATTACTCAAATAACATATCTTAAGATTAGCTAAAGAGCGCTTATCCTTCAAAGCCACGTCGTGCAGGGACAAGCGGCACAGCCGCTTTGGCAACAATGTTGCTTTGCTATTATGTACATCTATATCATGCCATATTATTATACAAATATTACCTCTTTAATTGTAAAAACGTAGGGACAGGGCTTGTCCCTGTCCGCATGCAGATTTAATGTTTTTATGTTAATAAAGTTGAATAGTCATCGAATGGATAAATAGCGAGGAGGTTGTGCCTCTGTAGGGACAGGCGGCCCAGCCGCTTCGTTATATGTGCATTTCCATTTAAATATAGATTCGCTGCATAAACTAAAATATGATTGGATATAAAACATAACAAAGAAGCCACGCTTCTGTAGTGGCAGACTTTGTGTTCGTCTGTATCACCTTTCTCCCTATTCTTTGGAATGAAATGACGTAGGGACAGAGCTTGCCCCTGTCCGAAAAAGCGTTAGCTTTTTATCTTATCTTCGAAGCAATTTGGTGTAGGGACAACGTATTTCGTTGTCCGCCAGCACAGCTGGTTTGGCGGCACAGCCGCTTCGTTATATGTGCATTTCCATTTAAATATAGATTCGCTGCATAAACTAAAATATGATTGGATATAAAATATAGCAAGGAAGCCACGCTTCCTGTCCGCCAGCATAGCTGGTTTGTTATTTTTCTGCAAAGGCAAGCAATGTAGGGACAGGCAGCACAGCTGCCTGGTTATTTTTCTTCAAAGGCAAGCAATGTAGGGACAGGCCTTGTGTCTGTACGTTAGAACCTCCAATGGTAAGCCGTTTAGGGATAGCCAATTGGCTATCAGAAGGAGGCGGAGTCTCCTTATTTTGTGATTGATTCAATTTTTTATTCCAAATTGATCCTGTTATAGAATAATATCGCCATAGCCTTCGGCTATAACGATCGGACAGAGATAAACCCTGTCCCTACACGGTCAAGCTTCGAAGTGAAAAAATGGGATTGGAGGCAAGGCCGCTTGGTTATATGTGCATCTCCATTTAAATACAGATTCGCTGCATAAACTAAAATGGGATTGGATATAAAATATAACAAAGAAGGCACGCTTCTTGTCCGCCAGCATAGCTGGTTTGTTATTTTTCTGCAAAGGCAAGCAATGTAGGGACAGGCAGCACAGCTGCTTTGCTATTATACAATGCAACATTAAGTATTATTTCAAAATATGGAAGGCTTTGATAATCTAATAGCAATGAGGCCACGCCTCCCCTGTCCGCATGCAGATTTAATGTTTTTATGTTAATAAAGCTGAATAGTAATTGAATGGATAAATAACGAGGAGGCCGTGCCTCTGTAGGGACAGGCGGCCCAGCCGCCTGGTTATTTTTCTTCAAAGGCCTCCCGTGTAGGGACAGGCTATTGCCTGTCCGAAAAAGCGTTAGCTTTTTATCTTATCTTCGAAGCAAAACCGTGTATGGACAACCTATTGGCTGTCCGATCTTCCTTCTATGCTCACAAATTTTGGGGGAACTGCAAAAAAAACTATTGATTGACTTCAATGAGCAAATTATTTTATAATTGAGGAAACATTTTTTAATTAATAGTTGTCTAATACTATAGAAGGGTATTATTTTGAGCTGAATAAAAGAAGAATATGCATCACCCTCAATTAAATTGAGGAAAATCTTTTATTCAGGCTCACGCCTTCTGAACCCGTAAGGATTCAGAAGACTTTTCCTTTCCCCTCAGCCCAAAAAATCCCCGCCCCTAAATTGTAAATGTAAGGTATAATAATATAATAAAAAAACAATATAATTTTTAGGATTCAAAATATGAGTGATATTGTATATATATTAGGAGCTGGTGTTAATCAAGTTATCAAAGATGAAGATGGATTATCACCTCCTCTTATTAATAACTTTTTCCATATAGCATTAAAAAAGAAGAAATATTTAGAAACACAATACCGCCAAGGTATTCAATTAATATATGATTATATTAAAAAATATTGGAAAAAAGATGAATCTTTTCTTGTTAAGGAGCCTTTTGATTTAGAAGAATGTTTTTCTCTCCTTGAATTACAATTGAATGAAATAATAAATGGAAAAGATAAGAATGAAGAAGAAAATAATTTAAGCTTAATTCAATTTAGATTGAAGTCCCTTTTTGCAGATGTTATTTCAGATTTTGAAAAGATAGCGAAAAATTCAAATGTTATGAAAGAATTTGGAAAAATTCTTCATGATAATAAGCCAATAATAATTACCTTTAACTATGATTGCTTAGTAGAATCTAGTCTAGAAAGTACCGCTATAGAAGAACCTAAGTGGATTAGAAATTCTAGATATGGAATTAAATTTGATTTAGGTTTAAAAGCTAATATGAATAATTTAAGCAATACCGAATATGAACAATTCGCTCCTAAATATGACAAAAATCTTAAATCTTTTTATATATTGAAACTCCATGGATCTTTAAACTGGTTCCGTTACCTAACACCAAGTAGAATTCATTTTTCAAAAGATGAATTAGAAAGATTATCAAAAAAAGAAAAAAATGAGAAAAAAAAGAAAGTCATTCTTATGAAAGGTGATTGGTGGTTGGAAAATCAATCTTTTATTAAGGGTAGGTATTATGAAAATTGGCTAATAGATCCAATTATTATTACACCAATACTTAACAAGGAAAAATATTTTAAATGGGCTGTTTATGAACGTGTGTTTTCTACTTTATGGGATAATGCAAAGGAATCTCTTTCAAAATGTAAGACATTAGTCGTAATAGGATATTCCTTTCCTCCAACTGATTTTCTTACCAAGAAGATGTTTTTAGAAGCATTCTCAGAAAATGATTTAGAAGAGCTGATTGTAATTAATCCAGATACTTCAGTAGTTCAGAAAGTAAAAGATCTTTGTCACTTTAATAAACCTGTGATTGTCTGCAAAGATTTAGAAGAATACCTTAGATATTATGATAAAAATAAATAAATACCAGATTGCGATAATTATAATCCCGGCTGTCCAGTTAACCGGTCTTTTTTGCTCGAGAAGCACCGCTGCCTTTTCCCGGCATTCATCAAAAACAGCGCGTGGAATTAGCCGCAGTGCCAAAGCAATTCCCAGAGGCAACAGGACGAGGTCATCCAGGTATCCTAACACCGGTATGAAATCCGGGATTATGTCAATGGGACTAAAGGCATAAGCCACAATGATGGCTATCAATGCCTTGGCATACCATGGGACTCGGGGGTCTTTGTAGGCCAGATAGAGGGCGTAGGTCTCAACTTTTAGCTGCCGCGCCTTCTTTTTCCATGAAACTAAAAGAGACATCCATCTATCACAAAATATTGCTAAATAGATTTTAGGGGAAAGATGAGGATAAATCAATAAAGCTTTTTGTAATACATGTAGATGCAGATTGTGCTTCTTTTAGCTCGATAAAAATATTTATTTGAGCAATGCAATTATCTCTTCATTAATCTTCAATTTGAGCTTTTTCGCATTTTTAGAAACGAAGAATCCCAAATACAATTCACTTTTTTCATATGTTAAAATAATTCCTTTGAACGGGCTATCTTCTCCTTCTTGAATAATATCTGCCAGTTCCCAAACAGTCTTGAATTCTCCATTGATATTCTCGATAAATTGACCTCCGCCATTAACATCACTATAAGGCAAAGTATCAATATTGGTCCCTCCAATGGCAACCAGTGGCCAGCTTTCTCCGCTATCATTTATGATATGAATCTGATCAGTGCGAATAAGCTTTTTTTCACCAGGAGCAATAATTTGAACATGGAGAATAACTGCATTGTGTTCAGCAGGTGGATTCAATTCTTTTGTAACAATATTTTTACCAATGGGGGTGTTTACCCTTTCCATTATGGGAATATTATCTGCGATCTGAGGCTTATCTAAAACTTTAAAGCTCCATTTATCTGAATCGATGTTTCGACCCACAATTGCCAATCCGAATCCAATTTCTGTTATAATAACAGTATAAAAAATCAATATAGGGAAAATCACCCAAAGCAATCGTAATGCTTTCTTAGACATAAAAACCTCCTACGATATTTTTTGTTGATATTAATTACCTTGTTTACTTCATATTTTATATCAAGGCAAAAATTTGAAATCAATAATATTGCATGATAAGATATTCTTACTTTTAAAATGAAATAATAGGGTTTTAATAGTACAGTTAGATTTTAGAGCAAAGGTGATGATAAATCAACAGTTCTTTTTATTTCATCTCTGGACTTTTTCCCTATTTATTTGATGGCTGAGGATATAATTGAGTAATGGAGTTGATAAATAAGGAGGTCAAGCCTCCTTCGGACAGCCGCAAGGGATGTCCCTATCGAGATCTCCTTTGTATACCTGCAGGTAATGGTATAGAGCCGCAACTGCCGTCATTTTTCTTTTGTATGAGATAGATTACTTTTTTGTCTATTTATTATCTTCTTTTTGAAGCAATTCACTTTTGATGCTTTTGATGTATTTTTCAACGTAGCTTTCTTTTATCAAATTCACCTGCTGAACCGTTTCGCCTTTGATGACGTATTCAACCAAACTCTCTTTTATCAACGAGCCGATGTGTCTAAAATAACAGTGATGCCTTAATTCTCTAACCGAGCCACAACCATCTTTTATATCATATGTAAAAGCTATATCTGCTTTCTTGGGTTCGAAAGCAAAAGCGTAATGGAATGTTGTTGGAGAATCTAAACCTCCCTTTTTACGTTCTGCATAGATCACTAGCAATTTAGCATCCTCAATCTCCTTTGAGTTTTTAGGGATTATCTTGAATTTTGCAGGTTCAAGATGAATTTTGATATCTGCTTCAGGATTGTACTGAAAGGAGTAAGTGGTTTGTGAAGTTTTTGGACGTCCATAAACATCATACTCAACATAGGTAGATTTCACATCACTTACTTTTTCTATTATCAACCTAATTGCCTTTATATCTTTTGCAATATGTGTTCTTTCTACCATATCTTCGAATTCTTGAGCTACGGTTTTTACCGACTTCGGATCTTCAAAATCTGAAATTTTTGTAAAAGTAAATCCATTGTTTTCTGGTCCCCAAATTTGTTTATCATTAGCATCAAAAAATCGATCCCATATATAAAAATTCGTCGCTGTAATTTTGACGTCAGTTTTGACATAGCCAGCATCAATTTCTGGATCTGCACAGGCTTTACCTACTATGCTACCAATAAATGCACTATCGTTCTTTTTCTTCAGAATAATTGAGCACCCTTTTCTTTCTATGAGAGCCTCAGGTGTGAGGGCGTCCATAGGTGCCGATTTTTTCCATTCTCCCACAAATTTCTTTCGATCTTTTACATCAAATTCATCTATTTTGAATGAGCTTTCATCAATTTGTGTCAAATGATAGATTATTTGATGAGAGGGCTTATCCAGATACATTATTCCTGCTTGTTCTCTATATAACCAGTAACCATCTTTACGTTCTTTCCAGATTTGTACTAGTTGCATACGAGTCTTCTTAGTAAAAAACGTTCCATCAAGGTACGTTTGGCCGCTGTAAGAACCTGTCATGTAGGATAAAAGTTGCTTTAAATCAGCGCTTTCTTTTTGCGTACTACAGGACATAAAAATCAATATAGGGAAAATCACCCAAAGCCATCGTAATGCTTTCTTAGACATAAAAACCTCCTACGATATTTTTTGTTGATCTTAATTACCTTGCTTACTTCATATTCTATATTAAGGCAAAAATTTGAAATCAATAATATTGCATGATAAGATATTCTTACTTTTAAAATGAAATAATAGGGTTTTTAATAGTACAGTTAGATTTTAGAGCAAAGGTGATGATAAATCAATAGTTCTTTTTATTTCATCTCTGGACTTTTTTCCTATTTATTTGCTGGCGAGGGATGCAGTTAAGGGATGAAGGTGATAAATAATGCGGGCAGGCGGCACAGCCGCTTAGCTATTATATACTCTTTCAAAATGAGAATTTAATATATGATATTAAAGCTAAGGATCAAAATAGTAAAGAAGCTCTGCTTCTGTCCCTGCGAAATCTCCTTTGCATAACTTCAAGTAATGATACAGTGTCAGGCCTGGCCCCATTTTTTTTCTTCGCATTTTTGTGTAATGTTGACTAAGCCAATATTATAGCGATTTGCACAGGGTGAAAATCAATAATTGGTTGATAGAGTCAAATATTTTAAAAAATAAAACAACACTCCCCTCATGGTTAAAAAGAGGGGAGTGTCCTAAATCCTTAGAGCAGCCTTAAACCGCTTGCTTACAAATTAGTCTATTGTTCTCAGGGCTTGATCATTTTCTGTATAAATTTGCTCTTCTCCCATAGGTTAGTAACTAACTCTTTACTTCCCAGTCCAAAAGCAATGGCCGCAGCCAAACAGAATGCGCCAAACAAGATGAGAAACGTATTGGATACAAGATGAGCGGCAATACCGAGCTGACTGAGAGCAATGGGAATAACAAAAGCAATCACAATAGCATAAGCTACTTTCCCCATAATATCAGGTTTACCAATACCAATATTTCCGGCAAAAACTTTGATCAAATCACTTACAAATCGCGCTAAATAAAAGCCAATAACCAGAATAACGAGAGCAACAAATATATTTGGGAAATAGAGTAGGATGCGATTGAAAACGTCAGCAACCGTAGTGAGACCTACTGAGTTAAAAGCAACAATGAGGGTTATGATAATAAAGAACCAATAGGCAATCCGACTGATAATATGCACCGAATCTTTCTTAAGGCCTCCTTTTTTGAGAAATGCATCTATACCTGCTTTTTCCGCTAAGACATTAATTCGAATCAATCTGAGCAGTTTATTGATGAGAAAAGCAAACAGCCTGGATAATAGCCATCCTATTATCAATATCAGAAAGAATCCAATTATCTTAGGCAGAAGTCCGCCAACAATCTCAGCCATCTTAAGCCAGGCGACTTTAAGCGGTTCACTAATTTGCTTAAAATATTCCATTTTTCTCCCTCCTTGAAGAATATGGTTTTATTTTTAGGAATATTTTTCTTCCATTTTATAAGAATCCATAACATCTGTCAAGGTATTGTGAAAGGGGAGAGTCTAAAATTTAAAATGCGATAACGGCATTTTCGAAAATTATTGACTCAGTCAAGCCTTTTTTGGTTTTTTAGCTTTAATATTCTCTTTGTTTTTCCGATTGCGATTTTGCTTTTACAAAAAAACTATTGACTTCCCTCAAATTTTCGATTAATATATGGATGTATAGAAACTATTAAAAAATCAATTATTGCATTTTAGATAGTTCTTTATTGCACTATGCGATAGTTTATTTTTTAATTATCGCATAGTGCATTATTGTATTATAGTATATTATGAAATGGATGATAAATAAAATAATTAAGGAGGTAGTTATAGAACGTAATTAGATTTTTCAATTACAATTTTTTTAAAATATTCTCTTGTGTTTAATAATGTCACTATGAAAGAAGTTAGAATTGCTATCTCGCTTCTATCTCATAAGAAACATTGCTGAACAAAGAGAAATCAAAATGAATAAGGAGATTAGAATGCAAGGTAGTAAATTATTTGTAGGAAACCTGAGTTATTCTGTAACGGAAAAGGATTTGGAAGACTTATTTGCCAATCATGGCGAAGTAAAGTATACCAAAATAATTGACGGTAAAGGTTTTGGATTCGTTGAAATGTCAAGCCAATCGGAAGCTGAAGAGGCAAAAGATGCGCTGAATAGTACCGACTTCCAAGGTCGTTCCCTCAGAGTCGATGAAGCTCATCCACCAAAAAGCAGAGAAAGAGGAGGCTATCAGAGATATTAATAAGAAGATAATCTGAATTTAGTAATACATTAAAAAGATTATTTTGTCATCCATTTCATATTATTGCTGGCGAGCCGCTTTTAAATCCAATTTTAATAAGCCTCGATATCTATTAAAGGTCTGAATATATAAAGATCACCACTGTCGATCTATTTAGTCTGCAAGTCCAATTCTCTTATTTATTAAAATTTTCATGCAACAATCTGCAATTAAAGTGATCCCAAATAAATGCCCTATTGATTTATTCCCAACTTTCTGTAACTTAAGGTGATAATAATATTCTTAAACGGGGAAAATAGGATTTTTTCTATAAATTGATGCAGCCAAATAATAGTTGGAAATTTCAGATATATCAATAGTTCTTTTTATTTTTTTATCTCTGGACTTTTTTTCCAATTTATTTGCTGGCTGGGGATATAGTTGAGGAATGAAGGTGATAAATAATGCGGTCAAGCCTCCTTCGGACTACCAGATAGGCTGTCACTGCACAATCCCCTTTGTATACCCTTATGTAATGATATAGCGCCAGATCCGCCCGTATTTTTTTTTATATTTTAATAATTGATGAGAATTGTCTGTTCAGAATTGAAAGAGATAGCTGGCTTTGAAGAAAAGGCTGCGTTTCATATTATGCATATAACCAAAGCCGGTATTAGCCCATTGATTTTGCTGCCACTCACTCTTTTCATAAAGAGCACCATACCCCAAATGGAGCACTGTTCCGGGGATAACGGTGCAGGAGCCTAAAAAGTCTGTGAGCAGCTTATGCTGGTAGCTGTCGTATTGCAGGATGGCTCTGATGAAGAAATATTTATTAAATTGATAGGTGGTGCGGCTATTCACAATATTCACTTCATAGATCTTCTCATCATTTGACTTGCGATAGAAATCTGTGTAATAAAATCCGAAATACTGATTTAACTTTATACTTGGTTGTAGGTTAACATCCATTCCCAATGACGTGCCCCATCCTATAAAAGGATCAACCATATCATAATATATTTTATCTCCTTTGTTAAAACTACCTGTGAGATTAAGCCATTTTGTGAGTTGAACGCCTGCAGATATTTCAATGGAATATTGATCAAAGGTTTGATCAACCCAGCTCTCGCTTGCTATACTATAGTTGATTTGCAAATAGCCTTGCTTGGTAAAATTAAATATAATCTGCGGGCTCAAATATTTGTCGTCCATATTGGTAGTAAAGTCATGGAGATACTGTGCAATGAACTGTGGTCTAATTAGCTTGAGCCAGGAGACTTTTTCCGGATTGGGATAGAAATTAGGTGCAATCCAGATATATCCGTTGCTGATACCAGTTCTTCTTTGAAAAGCCGAATCCATCTGGAAATGAGCGCCATATCTTTCATAGCCTGCCTGTACTCTAAATGGTTTGGTGTCATAAATGTAGTAGCAATTCAGACCGCTGCCGCTGCTGTCCCTTTCTCCATCAGGCTCTCTGGAAAAACTTTGCATAAAGGAGAGGGTTGCTTGATGATGCGTGAAGAACCTGTGCATAAAGTCTGCACCCACTACTCGATTGTAGCCATCAGCAAATTCACGACCACTGTAAAGGCCGCCTATATAATTATCACCTCCAAGGCTGTATTTTCCCCGAGCGATGGTGAAATATGCCGACTTTCCCTCATAAGGATTTACTTCACCATTCCAGGCCAAACCGGGCCATTGGTCACTAGCAGAAAGTATGCCAAAGGTTGTTTTTCCCAGGGTTCCTGTCAGTTTAGCTCCCCAGTTAGGATTTACTATTCTTCGCGTATGAACCGCCGTATTCATTTGTCCCATAGCAATGATAGAAAAGCTAAAAATGTCAGAACCCTCCATAAAGAAAGGACGTTTTTCACTGTAGAATAGAGGATAACGCTGATTCACTTCAGTCTGAAAGGCATCACTTTCAACCTGACTGAAATCAGGATTAATGGTAACATCAGCTGTTACCGAAGAAGTAATACCATATTTTATACCCAGCCCAATATCCTCGAATGTATTTGTATCTCCCCAGCTATCAGGATTTTCTCGTTCATTATTTCTCCCATATACAATACTGGGTAGTAATTCCAGATTAAGATGGGTTTTAAGGTCTCGAAAAACCGCAGTTGCTTGGACATTGAGCAATCCAGAACCCGGATTTACCTCTGGCCAGGAACCGCTAATGCCCATCCGGCTGACATACCTTATAAATAGAATTCCCATTTTAACCTCTTCCCCACTTTTAAAACGAATGCTTCGCAGAGGAATACGTATCTCCAACTGATAGCCATCATCAGTTACTCTTCCAGCACTATACCAGACAAAGTCCGGAGAGAAATCACGACCGCTAACGGCTGAATTTAATCCATCAGCCTGTATCCCATTGGGATTTACCATGAAACCATACGCACTTTGTTTGTTTCCCAATGAATCGAGAGAGATACCCACCCAATCGTCATTCCAGATATTATCCCTTTTGGTTATTGATGTTTTAATTTTATCCGGCTCTGGATCATGACAGTAGAAAGCAAAATAGAGGTTCTTGTTATCATATGCTATCCTGACCACAGTTTTCTGCAGAAGAACCTCTCCATATATAGGTTCGAAAGCAATAAAATCTTTGCTCAGAGGCTGAATCTGCTGCCATATTTCATCATCCAGATTCCCATCTATCTTTGGAGGCGAGATAGTCTTAGTAGGCAGCAACATAGTATCCCCATCGTCAGCCTCAAAGGCAAAAGACATTGAGCTGATTATAACCGTAATTGCTATGATTGATATCCTGGCGATTATTTTCTTAACCATTACTGAAACTCCTTTCTACAAATTAAGATTTTGACAGTCTCAATCACCAGGAATCATGCTATAAAAAGCGTAAAGAGGTGTCAATCCTACTTAAGTATGGTTTTTTGGGATTAAAGAAAATAGAACTTTAGTATTATCCAAATTCATGTATAAAGAATTGATTATTATTTTATATCCTATTATAATTAACACATGCTGCATTTTACAATCTTTATCTACATTGCGGCTTTATCTCTCGGGCTAAGTGCCTTTGGTATTTCTTTCCGGTTGTATAAATTATATCGATATAAATACCTGCTTGCTTATGTATATTATCTGGCTCTCATAAATTTACTAGCCCTAACGAACTTTATTTTTCATTATTATTCTTTAAATCTTAAAAATAGCTCAACCGCTTATCAATCTAACATTTATTTGATTGTTCACATATTTGTAATGTCCTTCATTGGGATGGGTTTAACTTACGCATTCATAATATGGTCTGGCGGTTTAGTAGAAAAAGTTCCACCAAAAATACTTATATATTTCTATGTTATATCTTGTTTTATTTTGCTTATTATATATCTCTATGGTATGAAAGAATTCATCAGATCTGGGAGCAACAAATTATTTTTATTAAATGATCATATTACAAGATCTTTCCTCATAAGTGTTACCTTATTAGCTATAATACAGATATTTCTTAATGCTAGAAAATTACCAAATTCTAAAAAACAAAAAACAGTTACTATTCTTGGATTCCTCTATATGTTGATTTATTTAATAATTTTCATATGCTTTTATCTGCCTTACACAGCCAATGCTATTCTTATTTCTTTACTGTTTTTTTCCTTGAACATTGTCCCCATTTTGTATCTAAAAAGATATCTGCAAAGGAGTTATTGGGATATTTTAGCTGAGCCTGAAAGAAAAAAAGAAATACAGAAACTGTTCTCAAAAAATAGCATTTCGAAACGTGAAAAAGAGGTGATTCATTTAATTCTTCAAGGAAAGAGAAATAAGGAAATCGCAGACGCCCTATTCATTTCCCTACCAACTGTTAAGCAGCACATTTATAATATATATCAGAAGATCGGTATTAAAAGTCGCATGCAGCTTAATAATTTCATGAGAGAAAATTTATCATTATAAAATAACTAACTAACCTGCATTTAGAGAAATGAGCATGAAAATTGTGTTAGCTGCATTTATTTTATTTTCGATTTTCATTTTCTCCAGTAATAGTCAGGAACAAAAGGAATTGGCTATCAGTTCTGATGATTTGGGTATTCAGGCAAATATGGTTTTTTTACTATACGGACTTTTCCGATCTAAAAATTAAGATTTTGGCAGCCTCAATCGCCAGGAATCATATTAAAAACAAGCGTGAAGAGGTGACAATCCTACTTAAGTATGGTTTTTATGGGATTAAAAAAATAGAACTTTAGTTTTGTCTATACGCATAATCCTGAACATTGATTTTCCATTTTTATCCTGCTATGATTAATCCATGCTGCATATTATTATCTTTATTAACATAGCGGCTTTTTCTCTTGGTTTGAGTGCTGTTAGTGTTTCTCTCCGGTTGTATAGATTGTATCGATATAAATATCTCTTAGCTTATTTCTATTATCTGCTTTTTCTGAATCTTGGTTCCTTAGCGGGTTTGATTTTTTGTTATTATTCTACAAATTTGCAGGAGAATTTGACAACATATCAATATAATACTTACTTAATTATTGATATATTTGCGGTTTACTTCCCTATGATGGCCTGTACTTATGCATTTATTATTTTAACTACAAGTATAGTAGAAAAGGTTCTACCAAAAATACTAAAGTATCTTTATTTTATTGCTTTTGGTCTTTTTCTATTGATTTATTTTTATGGATTGAAAGAATTCATTAAATCAGAGAGTATGCAATTATTTCTATTGAATCATACAATTGAGAGTATTTTCATCCTGAGTGTTACAATGGTAGCGATAATCCAGATATTATTTAATGCCAGAAAATTACAAAATTCTGCCAAACAAAAAGCAGTAAAAATTTTTGCATTCCTTTATTTACTAATTTATACAATAATTTGCATATGCTTCTTTCTACCCCGCACAGCCAATACTATTAGTAACTCTCTATTATTTCTATCTTTAAATATCGTTCCAATTCTATATCTAAGGAGATATCTGCAAAGGAGTTATTGGGATATTTTAGCTGAGCCTGAAAGGGAAAAGATGATAAATGGACTGTATGCAAAGCATAACATATCAAAGCGTGAGAAAGAGGTGATTTATTTAATTCTTTAGGGAAAGAGTAATAAAGAAATCGCAGACGCTTTATTCATTTCCCTGCCAACTGTTAAGCAGCACATCTATAATATTTATCAGAAAATCGGCGTTAAAAGTCGCATGCAGCTTAATAATTTCATAAGAGAACATATTGATATTTGATTTATATGTAACCTTTTCTTCATATGCATTAACCTCATTCTTTTCTGATAAACCATTATAAAAAAGAAATCAATTTATCCTCTGGAAATTTTAAAATAATAAAGGTTATCGCTTTCGAGGACAGGTTTTGTATTATCAGGTTCAAAGTTTTTTTTAATTTGTTTGCTGGCTCAACTTATAGTTGAATAATGAAGTTGGCAAATAAGAAGACTACATCTTCTTCGGACAGCCAGATAGATTATACTTACAAAGTTTCCCTTCGAATTAAAAAAGTTGGGACAGGCGGCACAGCCGCTTCGTTATTATGTACATTTCAATCCTTGAATACTGCTATAATATGAACTTATTTAATTAAAACCTGTAGTGCTATCCGATCTCGTTGTCCAAGATTTTCTGCGAAGGCAAGCTGTGTAGGGGCAGGCCTTGTGTCTGTCCGAAAAGCGAAGCTTTTATCTTCATTTCCTACAAAGGAAAACCGTGTAGGGACAGGGCTTGCCCCTGTCCGAAGCAGCTTTAGCTGCTTATATTTTAGCCTAAATGGCAAGCAGAGTAGGGAAAAAGCTTGCATATGTCAAATGTTCAATAACAGCACCACCACTAAATAATTTTAGGGGAACTCCTGGTTTTCTTTCCATTGACAAATTAAATAAATCCCCATAGACTACAAATTAAAAGATTATCAAAAGGAGGGTACTATCATGATAAGGCGTAATCTATTCTTTAATATATTCATCATTCTTACAATGTCTACGCTCTTTTGTTGGTCTCAGAGCAAAGAAAAGAGCGAAGGGTTTGCAGGTAGTAGCTATGAAAACCTGGTGAGCTTGTTCAAAGAATGGCGCGAATTCCAGAAACCGGAGATCAACAATGGCGTTCCCGATTACACCAAGACTGCCATGGAAAAACAGCATAAGGACTTGAAGGAATATCAAAGCAGTCTGGCTGCCATCGATCCCGGTTCCTGGCCCATTTCCCAGCAGGTTGATTACCTTCTTGTGCGCGCCGAGATGAACGGGCTCGATTTTGACAATCGCGTTCTCCGCCCCTGGTCGCGCAATCCCTGTTTCTATGCGGTGCTCTATCGCTCACCCTCGGATACCCCGTCTCTGGAAGGACCCTGGCGGTACGGCACGCTCTGTCTCTGGAAGTACAGCTTTCCCCTTTCTGATGAACAATTTACCGATTTTCGCATGCGTCTTAAAGCCATACCTCAAGTACTGGACCAGGCAAAAGGGAATCTCACTGAGGAAGCCAGGGACCTCTGGTTTCTCGGCATCCGTTTGAAGAAGCAGGAGAGTGCTTTTTTGGATACTCTGGCGCAGCGCCTGGATGAACATAATCCCGACCTTATCCAGGATATTAAGAAGGCTAAGGCTGCGGTAGAAGATTTTCGTGCCTGGCTGGAGCAGAAGCAGAAGAACATGACCGCGCCTTCGGGCATTGGAATTGAAAATTACAACTGGTACATGAAGAACGTCCATCTTATCCCCTACACCTGGGAAGAGCAGTTGGTTATTCTTCAGCGCGAATTCAATCGAGCCTTTGCCTGTCTGAAGCTGGAGGAGAACAGGAACCGCAATCTTCCCAGGCTCAAGCTGCCGGAATCCAGAGAAGAATACCAGCGTCGTGTCGATGAAGCGGTGAATTATTTTATGGAATTCCTGCGTAAAGAGGAAATAATGACCATGCCTGATTATCTGGAAGGCACGCTGGAGAGAATGAACCTGCGGTTCATCCCACCGGGCGAGCTGCGCGATTTTTTCACTCAGGTGGACTATCGCGATCCTCTTCCATTGAGATGTCACGGCACTCACTGGTTTGACCTGGCACGGATGAAACATGAACCTCATGCCAGTCCGATTCGGTGCGTTCCTCTGCTTTACAACATATGGGATTCGCGAGCCGAAGGATTGGCCACCGGCATGGAAGAGATGATGATGCATGCTGGTTTGATGGATAAAAAACCGCGAGTTCGGGAGTTTGTCTATATAATGCTCGCCAATCGTGCAGCACGAGCTATGGGTGACCTGAAGATGCACAGCAATGAGTTTACTCTGGAAGAGGCCGTCAAGTATGCAGTCAAATGGACGCCCTACGGCTGGCTGCCTGAGGAAGGGAATACTGTCTGGTTTGACGAGCAGCTTTATCTCCAACAGCCGGGATATGGCACCAGCTACGTGGTAGGCAAAGTCCATCTGGAAAAGCTGATATTAGATTACTCGCAACAACAGGGTGAAAAGTTCACCTTCAAGCAATTTATGGACGAGTTTCATTCATGCGGGATGATACCGCTCTCATTGATTCGTTGGGAGATGACCGGTCTTGATGATGAGATAAAGAAATTGTGGTGATAACTGGTTCGAAGAACTTTGTTTTGAATTTTTTCATATATAAAGATAGGGTACCTATACATATAAAGAATGATTGGAGGAAGGAATTGTGCGGAAGCAACTTATAATTTTTTTCGTTATCTTCATTATTCTCAGCATTATTTTCCAGTATTTTGCCATCTCGACAGGGAAACTGATGCCCTGGGTGATCGGGATTATGTGGAGTCCCGGTATCGCAGCTCTGGCAGCCCGGCTTGTTGTTCAAAAGAACCTTCGTAATTTAGGCTGGGGTTGGGGGAAGACCCGCTACCAGCTCATAAGCTATTTGCTGCCGCTCGTTTTTTGCATCATTGTTTATGGAATTGTTTGGTTGACAGGATTGGGCATATTTTCTACTGAAAAATTCAACTACATTATGAGCAATCGATTAGGATTAGACGCTCCACCTCCCTTTGCATTATCTTTCCTATTTATGGCGACAGTATGGGTGCTTATTGGCATATTGTTTGCTCTGGGAGAAGAAATCGGCTGGCGCGGTTTTCTGCTACCGGAGCTTTGCAAGATAACCTCATTTTCCAAAGCGTCAATCATCGTCGGTCTCATTTGGGCGGTATGGCATTATCCCGGAATATTGTATACCGGCTATTACCCTGGTGATAAACCCTGGTATGCCATTCCATGCTTTACTTTAATGGTAATAGGGTTGTCCTTTATCATGTCGTGGCTGCGTCTCAAGTCCGGCAGTTTGTGGACGGCTGCAATTCTACATGCCAGCCACAATGCTTTCATTCAGAGTGTTTTTAATCATCTCACAAAAAGCACCGAAGTCACAGAATATTTTACCACAGAGTTTGGCATCGGTATGGCAGTTATCTATTGTATTGCGGCTTATTTCTTCTGGAGGAAACGTTCAGCTTTGCCCAAAGCATAATTGTAATCGTTATTAACATAAAGGAAGATATACTAAGTTTTAGCTATTTCGGCAGACCGAGCCAGCGGGGAGTTTTACTCATGTAGTCGTGGTAGGCATCACCGTACTTCTGCAGGCAGAGCTGTTCTTCATAACCTATAGAAATGAACTTTTGAATCATGGCGGCAATGGTATAAAGCAGAAAAAGCCAGGATAGGGAAGCCAGCCCGATGCCGATGCAGGCGAAGAACCAGCTCAGGTAAAAGGGGTGCCGTGAATAACGGTAGATGCCTTTGGTTATTATATCCTCTGTCGGGGTAGTGGTAAAACTAATCAGCGCCAGGATGGCGATAATCAAGCCTACCAGATAAATAACCATACCAGCATAAAACCATACTGTACTCAGCTTGAGAGGCAAGAAAACGGTGTATAAAATAGCAACGATACTTATCCACTCAAAGAATATTGTGGTTTTCTGTCCAATTGTGGTAGCTTTAGGAAAATCACCTGCCTTTTTAAACGCTTCTTTGTTAATGAGGGGAAAGAGCCCCATGGTTATTAATTGAAAAACCAGCATGGGAATCCAGGCATTCCATACACCGATTTCAAATTCCGGTATTAGCGACATTTTCCTGCCTTCTTTGTTATTAAGCTTATTTTAATGATGCAATCCTTTTAGAAAAAGCTTTCTTGCTTTTAATCAGCTTGCATACTGACTGAGCATATCAGCCTTCTTGATTATACGCAAAAAAACTTAAAAAGTTAAACTATTAATTACATCTAATTGTGAATGTAAACGTCTTGTTGGAGAAGCTTTCCTGAAAAGTTAGAACTAACTGGTCTCCACTAAAAATATCAGGAAAAGCAAAAGATATCTTGTCACTATTGCTTGCAGAAACACATGCACGGTTAGCTGGAATTGTTCCCAAGAATGCACTATTATCAATAAGATTAAAATAAATATCTTCTCTGCTTTTAACAACGCTTATTAAGGTGACAGTAACATTTTCTGCTGGTGCGGTTCCGACGTTTTTCATCTTTGGGTAGACATTAAAATGTGCTAGACCACAGGAAGAATAAATGCCTCCATTACTTACATCAGAACCCCAAGTCGAACTCATAAAACTTTGTTCAACATAAAAAAGGCAAAACTTCAAATCAGGAGCAGCAATTGAAGTAGTGGTAGTGGGTATGCGACTGGTCGTGGTAGTGGAGGTTGAGCTCGTTGATGTGGTGCTGGTGGAAGTAGAGGTTGTGGTCAGATATCGGGAGGTAATGAGGGTAGTTGTATTGGTGGGTGAATTTCCTGGCTTAATGGTAGTTGTAGTGCTGGAGCTTGTGGTGGTCTGGGTGGTATTGTTCGTGCTTTGGGCAGCAATCTGGTTATTTAATGCTGATGTTGACTCAGTAGGCGACTTCGATTTGCAGCTTAAATAGAAGGCTAAAATACCTAACAAAATAATAAAGCTAAGTATAATATAATGATAAGTTCGTCTGTAAGTTAATGGTTTGTTCTTCATAATTCTCCAAGATTCTAATTCATGCGGTAAATAGTAAATGCTGCAATTCTATGGAAGGATTTAAACCATTATACTATATATTATAACATCTTAGGTATCTTCTTCGCAATAAAAGGTTATGCTGAAATTCTCCCAAAATTATTTAGTGTAGGTGCTGTTGTTGAACCTTGGACATATGCAAGCTCTTTCCCCTGCGAATAAATGCTTTATTGGGATAGCTTTTATGGCTATTTTAAAAGTTAACGTTAAGTATCTGTTACTGGATTTAATTAAGGATAATATATATCTAAATAAAATGTGTAATAATATGAGTCGCAATAATTGCCTTCTGAATCGACATAATCCCCTTCAATCCAAAATTTTACTCTGAGGGAATCAGTAAGCCATGTGATTTTATACTTTGCGAATCTTCTACTGCAACTGCCAGGTGTAAATGCAATACCATTCATAAAATTATCTTCAATTTTTTGAAAATTAGATGCTTGCATGGAAGTGTGTGATTTCCCCCAATCAAATGTACCGATTCTTACTTCACCTGTGCCATGATTGCAAAATTTTACTGTAATTTTAAATTCATTTTCTTCAGAATAAATATAAGTAATATCATATGCACCACCATCCGGTACTGGAGTGTCGTTTATCCAAACTTTTGCTATTCCCAATTTGCAAGTGCCAATTGATGTGGTCGTTGTTGGTTTTTTGATAGTGGTTGTAGTGGAAGGTATTGAAGAAGTGGTAGAGGTAGAGGTGGAAGTAGAGGTTGATGTCAGGGTTCTTGAGGTAATGAGCGTAGTAGTGTTGGTGGGTGAATTTCCTGGCTTAATGGTAGTTGTAGTACTGGAGGAGGTGGTGGTATTGTTCGTGCTTTGGGCAGCAACTTGGTTATTTAATGCTGATGCTGACTCAGTGGGCGACTTCGATTTGCAGCTAAAATAGAAAAATAAAATCCCTGAGATTATAATAAAGGCAAAGATAAAATGATAAGCTCGCCTGTTGGCTAAAAATTTCATATTTATAATTCCCCTTGATTCTAATTCATGCGGTAAATAGTAAATGCTGCAATTCTATGGAAGGATTTGAACCGTTACATTATATATTATACCATCTCTGGCATCTTACCCGCAAGAATAAGTTGTGTCCTTCAGAAATTGAGATACCTATCCCCAAAGGGCTGCCCTCTGCAGGAATAAAAAACCGCTTGAAGTCTAAGGCGCACTCCGTCCATTTATGCTTTTACTTCATCTTGTAGAAGCCGAGGGAGTCAAGGAATTTTTCGGTCAGGGTCATCAGTTCCTGGCGGATTTCTTCATCATTCATGAAAAAATGACCGCTGCCATAAGCGTGCACCTCGCATTGATTACCAGCTCGTTTCATTTCCCTGTTAAACACCTCGATGGTCCAGAAAGGAGCGCTTTTATCAAATCTTCCATGGAAAATAATGGTCGGTGGCACACCCGGGTGGATGTTATGAACTGGGGAAATGTCCTTTGGATGAGCCCGGTCGCCAAGGATGTCTTCCATCCAGGGATTCAGTGTGGTATTCACCACAGCAGAAAAGAGCATGAGGGCATTGGGCACGGAGCTGATATTCATATCTTCGCCGGATTCGTCGAATTCCTTCAGGGTTGCAGTAGCAGAAGCCAGTTGCCCACCCGATGAAACTCCGGCGGCAATTATTTTGTCAGGGTTAATACCCAGCTCACCTGCATGCTGTCGCACCCAGCGGATGGCTGATTTTGCGTCCTTAACAGCTTCCAGTGGCGTGGTGCCGTGTCGATGTACCAGACGGTATTCTATTGAGATAACCACCACACCTCGATAGGAAAAATTTTCACACAGCCCCATACACCATTCCGGCTTTCCATAAGACCAGCCGCCGCCGTGGAAAAATACGAGTGCTGCAAGTTTATCCCCTGGTTTTAAGTCAGGTGGTGAATATATATGTGCATCGAGGGTATAATTATTAATTCTTTTATATACTCTTATAGTGTGTCCTTTTGCTTGCTCAACAGAGCGTTTATATTTTCTATCAATTTCTGACTTATATTTTTCGTCGGTACAATCTTCTTTAAACTTTTCTATTAAGTCATCTATACCCTTAATACCATAGTCGTCGATCTGTTTTTGCATGATGCCATAAAGAAAAAAGTTTTTAATCTCTTGGTTATTAAAGGTCTCCAGAACGGTTCTATAAGCAGCGTGGTTTAATTGGTTATCCAGCTTTTCTAAGCTTTTATCGGTTTCAAGGGCTTCTTCTGCTTTGATATTAATATAGTCGTTCAAAAAAGATCTATATTCTCTCAATGACATTAATTCCGGGTCATTGAAATCCAGTTGGGATAAATAGCTATTATAATCTTCACTCAGCTTGATAGTTTTCTTTTTAGCATATTGTTTGTGACGTTTGGGGTATTGCAGCCAAAAACTGGCCCAGGAGTAGTCTATTCTCGCCTGTTCAAATTTGGCGAACTTCCGGTCAACCTTCTTATGTAAGCTGAGATAGGTATCGAGCACTTGCTGAAACTCGGATTTTAACAATTTTATTTGAGCGGTGAAATCGGTTTCTTCCAAAGAGAAAAGTTGCTTTTGACTAAAACTATAAGTCTGTTCTTCTCGCAGTCGAGCTAAGTCGGCTAAGTAGTTATTTGGCTCTGCTCCTTTACCTTTGAATTTCAATGTCTTATAAAAATCCTCAGCATCGAGAGTTATTTCCAACCGAGTACCGGGAGTTAAAAATAATGGAACGTCAATGTCGTGCCAGAAGGAAAAATAAGCAGGTTTTTTCAGGTCAAAGCGCAATTCAAAATGGCCTTTATCATCCAAGTTAACGTGATGAGTATCTATTTTAATGTATTTGAATTTTGCATTTGCTATTGTTCCGCTAATAATTACTTTGTCATCAAAAAATCCATACTTTGCCGATAGACAAAGAACGATATTAAAAAATAAGACAAAAGCCAACAATGTTCTTTTCATCTTTTCCCTCCCCCGAAATAAGGAGTGATGGAATAATCATCCTGGAAACAATCATTTTGCATTTATTCAGGATAGATGCAAGGCGTATTTGGTCAGCTCTTCTTTATCTCTGAGTACCAATATTTTTTTCCCTGAATAAATTCATCCACTCCTTTTTTCTTGAGTTTTCTTAAATTTTTTATATGCCCATCGCCATGGGCTATTTTAAGTAAACCGAATTTTTCGCAGGTTTCAAATTCATCACATTGCCAACAGCCTTCAATATCTTTCTTCACACAGCATTTTCTCACTTTACAAGACAGCGGTCCTCCTCCATCTTTGCATATCTTCTTGCAGCGCATTTTTGCAAAAGCGCCCAATACTTCATAGCATATCGGATAATCCTCAAATACTTTAAGCGCTTTTTTACCTTTTTCCGTTTCTGCAAATCCAGTTTTATCTTCCTCTTTAAAGAAATTCAAAATGCTCTGTGCTATCTCTTTAGACTTGGCTTTCCTAAATTCTTTTCTCAGTTCCCTGGCTAAGTCGGCTATTTTCCCTTCGTATACCGGGCATTCCCCGCAGTAAAGTCCGCAGTATGCAATTAGATTCTTATTATCTTTATTCATTTTACTAAACTCCATTAAACAATTAGCAATCCTTTAGAGGTGCTGTAAAACTTCCATAATGTGTTTTTGCTAGCGGAACCATGGAGTCACACTTTTTGATTTGACATTCTTTATCTGCCATAAATTCACCGATTTCTAATGCCTTTGTGCTAATTTCTTTCATCAATTCTTTCTCAACATTTTCAAACAGGAATAGCTTTACTACTGGCTCTTTATCTTCTGAAAAATCCCAGACCCCAACGATTCTGCCATTAACCACTATTGCTGATGTTGCATTACCCGATCGGTCATACATAAAATCTCTATATTCTTTGTTAAGATATCTATCACGTTCTTTATACCCCATGAGATACGAGTCGAGAGCCGGTAAGAGATTTACAATTGGTTTGCTGGAACGATTAATTGATTGCAAAAGTTCTTCTTCTGCAGAGAGCATGAGGTGGTTTTCGCCTAATGGTTCAATCTGGACATTGGTTATTTCATTTTCCAGGTCTTCCATTATTTTCTTAACCTCTGTTTTTGTGAATCCGATCCACCATGAGATGTCATGTATTGTTACCGGCGCAAAAGCGGCTATATATTTTTTTATCAGTAATTTCTTTGCCGTTAATTCGTCAATCTGGTTTAAATTTAAGTCCGGGAAATATTCCCGAAATAAATTGTATGTATGGATATTACTCTTCCATCCTTGTTTTGGCTCCCCGCGTATTAGAAGTCCCCGATCGCACATCACGTTCACCATGGCTGAGATGTTCTTATCAGTTTTTAATATCTTTTTAATTTCCTTCACTGTCAAATTCTTTTCTTGCAGAACTGCCAGAACCGATTTTGAGCTATGTTCATATTCTTCTCTGGTAAATTCCTGATATTTGATATATCCTTCAAATCTATCCTCCAGCATTGTTTTCATCGCTGCATAGGCAATGGGAATCATTTCTTCAGGCAATACATATAGCGTTCTTCGCGCACTTCTAAATTTGCCTAAGGTTCTTTTTACATAGAGCTCTTCATCCAATTCAGCCCTTGAAAAACCTCTACTCCTGGCGAAGAGCGATAGATAAGGAGTTGTGGGGCAGGTGACATGCAGTCCTGCTATGTCATCGGCTATTTGTACAATATCATCAATTTTTGTATCATCTGTCAAATGTTGCTTGCCCAAACAAAAATAATTAACCTGATTTAAATCAATAATCCTCATTTTACCGCAGCTCCGGGGCATAGTAATCTCATCTTGCAGTTTCGGCACGCTTCTTTTCTGCCGATGGCAGCAGTGTAGATAATAATAGAAAATAGCATTATGAGAACTGTTAGTTTAAAAACTGAAAAATTTTGCACTATTGAGATAATCACAAAAATCATCGGAACGAAACTTATAATACCATATGTAGGGGGCGCAAGCTTTATACCAATGCTTGAATCAAAATTGCTTATATCCCCTTTTTTAAACAATAATGCAGCAAGTTTACCCCAGCCTATGGGGCACCACCTATCGTAATAATAGCAATTTGTACAAACCAGCTTTCGCAAAACGTTTCCTACCATTATGACAGCAAATGCAAGATAAATCCATGCTATTATGGGATTGAAAAACCAGCAGGCAATGGTACCCAGAGCAAATAACAGAAGCATAATGATATTTCCAGAGATGATACGCGCTTTTGGACTTTCCTCTAATCCTTCCTGGTATATTTTTATCATCTTATCCATAGAAACCACTTCTTTATTAAGCTGGACATGCTCATGCTCAATAGAAATGAGAGGCGATGTCTCATCGCCATATAATATGGTATTATTTTCGCCTTAAAATAATTATATTGTCCAGGTGCGCTTTGGTAAGTTTTTTTGTGCTGTTGTGCTCGAACCAGCCAACAAATGCGAATTTATTGTTCAACGCTATGAGAGTTAATAATTCTTGCGGGAATGTCAGTTTCGTATCCGAGCTTTCCTCAAATAGTAATTCTTTTCCCCTGTCATTAACCTCCATTTTTATCGTTTCCCTGATTGTCTGAGACAGCGTATCTTGCAAATCGATGCGCCAGGTCGTCTTTACCTCGATTCCATCCCTTTCCATTGTCCAGCTATGTGAGCCGAAGAAATCTTTCTTCGCCCAGTCCAGAGCGAAATTCTCGATATAGTACAATCCACCGCTGTTCAGAGAATCAGCCATCGAGTCTAAATGCGCCAAAAACTGCTGGTTGCTTTTGATATAACTAATGGTTCCCATCAATGTAAAAGCGAAATCGGCCTTTTTCCCCAGCTTGAAATCGTTCATGTCCGCTTCAATAGTCTCAATCGTTGCTCCCTCTTCCTGCGCTCTCTCCTCTAAATATTCCAGCATCGGAGCACTGCAATCTAATCCCACTGCTTCATGACCCCTTCTGGCAATCTCCCTGAGCTGGAAACTGGGACCGCAGCCAATGTCAAGATAACGTTTCACCTTTATCCCGGAATATTTCTCGATGAAAGCTTCAAATAAATCTACCTGCTGTGCAGCATCAACGAAGCTGAAAGCAATTTCATAATAAAGTGGTTGCTTATATACCGACATCTCTTTGATAATCCCTCCTCATTAAGACATAACATTAATCTTCCGCATAACCCGGAGAAAAAGCTCTGTATGGTAAAGACTATAAAGGCTTTGTGCAAACGAACAGCGGAAGGTGCTCCCCTTCCGCAAAAGATGAATGCTCGAATTTCATCTGCTTTACTTCGAAACCCACCTCGTTCAGCAGCTCGTGCCAGGTATCCAAGGCGAAAATACCACCGATATGATTGTCCGTATGCACTTCGAGCTTACCCTTTCGGCGGATTAAGTAGATTAAAGTCAATTCATAGCTGGAATCGTCAGGGTCCGGGTCATAATAATTTTCCACCATAGTAATGTCTACCTCTCCCTGCGAGCGAGTATAAACAAACGTTTTGTTTTGCTCGAATCTATCGCGGAACACTTCCACATGAGTTAAAAAAGCGCCACCGGGCTTCAAATGCTCATAAGCGGTGACAAAAGCGCTGCGCAGCTCTTCCGCCGTGCTCATGTAATTGATGGAATCCAGTATCACCACCGCATCGAATGCCTCTCCCAATCGTACGGTGCGCATATCGCCGCGCTGATACTTCACCTCGGGATTGAGCTTTCTCGCCAGCTCGAGCATCTCCTCGCTGATATCAACACCGGTCAGGGCAAAATGCTTCTTGAAGGTATAATCGTTATGCCCACCACCGCAGCCCAGATGAAGCAGGCTCTGCACCTCTATTTTCGCCTCTTCCTTCAGTATCCTGCTGAATGACTCGCTCTCCTCTACATAATCCTCCGCTGGACTGATAATGGGCCAGGTCCATGCCAGGTCATTATACAGCCGCCGCTCATCCTTATCCGCTTTTTCCTCCAAACCGTTTCCTTGTATAAAAGTTATGCTTTTCTCTTAATTGATATTATTTTAGCTTTCGTGCAAATAAATAACGTATACGCTATTTACAAAGTATATCAAAGTTTCACCCCCAGCAAAAGCCTTGACCGCACTATTTTCCTCCAACGGCAAGCATTACCTCTCTCTCCATTCTTTGGAATGAAATGACGTAGGGACAGGGCTTGCCCCTGTCCGAAGGAGACGTAGTCTCCTTATTCTATGATTGATTCGATTATCTATTCCAATTGTTCTCGTTATAAAAAACTATCGCTATATCCTTCGGCTATAACGATCGGATAGGGAGATACCCTATCCCTACATTTTTCTTTCGAAGGACTTCCGTGTAGGGATAGCCTATTGGCTATCCGTCTTTCCTATCGAAGGCATCCAGTGTAGGGACAGCGCTTGCCCCTGTCCGCCAGCATAGCTGGTTTGTTATTATGTTCATTCCAATTCTGGCATATTGTTTCAATAATATGAACATCTTTATATTAAAAAATGTAGGGATAGCCTATTGGCTATCCGTCTTCCCTATCGAAGGTACCCAATGTAGGGCAGGCCTTGCGTCTGTCCGCTATTCCCGACCGCACAATTCTTATAATATACTTATTCACAATTTATTCCTTGTATAAAAAACCCTAATAAATTATAATGTTTACATATGAATAAGAACTGCTAATAGAGTTAAGATAACTATTAGATAAAGAAAATGACTCCAGAAAACTTAACGTATTTAAAAATAAACCTATGGCATTGGATTAATTAATTATTAAAGAAGTGAAAATTAAATTAATGCAAGTATAATATAATTATCTAAATAATGGAGAGCACATTTGTATAAACCTGATAGTTTAGTTATTGATAATAGGAAACTCAAACTTTTTGAAGAGTTAAACAAAATACTAAAAGAACAAAAATCCCTCGATGTATCCAGCGCTTATTTTAATATAGCAGGATTTCAACTCATAAAAGATTCACTTTCAGGAGCTGAAAAGTTTAGGTTGTTGCTAGGCACTTCTCCTCAATTAGATGAAAAACAGCCTGATATTTTTCAGCCAGAAAAAATCTACAAAAGAAAATTCAAAGAAGATTTAGAAGAAGAAAATTTTCAAAGAGACAAAAAAGAAGCAGTTTTAATCCTAATAGAGCTCTTAAAAAATCCTGATTGGCAGGTACGGCTCTATAACAAGGGATTTTTACATGGAAAGGCTTTTATCCTTGATAAGTTAGCAATAGTAGGTTCAAGCAATTTTACCTATTCTGGGTTTACTTCTAATACAGAGCTTAATTCTGTTTTAGATGAAGCTCATAGTCAATACCTAAAAGAAAAATGGTTTGAAATCCATTGGAATGAGTCTATTGATTTTAAGCAGGAGCTAATTGGTATTTTAATCGAATCTAAATTTGGGACAAAAGAATATCTACCCTACCAAATATTTATAAAATCATTATATGAACTTCAGAAGGAAGATATACTATTTGAATTTGATGCAATTTCAGATATCATCCCAAGCAAAGTTGATCTAGCAAATTTTCAGGAGGATGCAGTAAAACGCATATATTCTCGACTAAAAGCATACAATGGAGTTCTAATTGCCGATTCTGTTGGACTTGGTAAGACATGGATTGCAAAGAAAATCATAGAAGATTTCGGTTTCTACAGACGCAAAAGGTTTATCGTCATTTGCCCTGCCTCTGTTGATGAACCTTTATGGAGACCTGAATTAAAAGATATTGGAGTGTCTGAAAATATCATCCACCAAGAAGAATTAGGAAAAGAAGAATATGATTTCAACCTATTAGAGAGCAAGCTAAATTTCAAACTTGAAGATATAGAGCTCATCGTAGTTGATGAATCGCATAACTTCAGAAATCCTGTTTCCAACCGATATGAGAGTCTATTTACCCTTATAGAAAAAACGGGTAAAAATACTAAGCCTAAAATCTTATTCTTAACAGCTACTCCCATGAACAATACTCATTGGGACCTCTATTTTCAGCTCATGCTCCTAGCTAAAAACAATAAAAGATTTTTCTTTAAAGAAGGTATTTTTGATCTTGAAAAGCAATTTAAGAATGCAGATAAGGGAGATATTGCAGCAATAGGAGACATTTTACAAATTATCTCTATCCGAAGAACAAGACAATACATAAAAGATAACTACCCAGATGCGAAGTATAAAGATGAAACGGATACATGGGTTAAAATAAAATTTCCAGAAAGAAAGCTGCACGAAATAAATTATAGCATCGATGAAACCTATCAAGGTCTTTACTATCAAATAGCTGAAAAAATAGAAAAAGAGCTAAGGCTTGCGTATTATAATCTCGAAAAATATAGAATAGTTGGTAAGGAGGATAAATTTGAATTAGGAAGAATGCAAGCCCTTGGTGGTATACTGCAAACTCTCCTTTTGAAACGATTAGAAAGCAGTGTAGAATCATTTCGAAAGAGCATTCAGACTCAAATAGACTTTCTTTCCAAATTCAAGGAGATATTCAAAAAAGGCAAGATCTTAAGAAAGAAATTTTACAATAAATATCTTGCTTATTTACAAGAGGAATCAGAAGATTCAGTCTATCTAATTGAAGAGCTGGAGAAGCAACTCGAATCAATCGACTTGAAGGAGTTCAATACCAATAAGTTTTTTGAAGATTTAGATAAGGATATAAAAATATTTGAAGATATAAAAGAGCTTGTTGAACCAATAGATAGAACTCAGGATGCTAAACTTAATGAACTAAAGAAGCGATTAATAGAATTCAAAGAAAAAGACAAGATTCTTTTATTTTCCTTTTATGCTGATACAGTTAATTATCTTTATGAAGCCTTAAATGAAGATAAAGATTTTTGTAAGAGATTTGGCAGAAAGATAGATATAATAACCGGAAGTTTTTCAACACAAAGAAGAAAAGAAATAATTGATAAGTTCCTCAATTCAGATACTGATTTGCTTTTATCAACTGATATCCTCTCAGAAGGGCAAAACCTGCAGCAAGCAAGAATAGTCATAAACTATGATCTCCACTGGAACCCTGTAAGGATGATTCAAAGGGCAGGCAGAATCGATAGAATTGGTTCTCCATTTGATCAGATATTTATCTACAATTTTTATCCAGAGAAAGAATTGGAGAGCTTGTTAAGGCTTGTGAGAATATTGCAGGGAAAGATAGAGACCATTAATAATACAATAGGCCTCGATACTTCAGTATTAGGTGAAACAATCAATCCCATAGTTTTTGGCATTATCCGAGATTTAAGAGGAACTGAAGACCAAAAAGAGAAGGTTCTTACTGATCTGGAAGAGGGACTTTTTGGAGGAGGAGAGCTTTTCTGGCAGCCGCTTAAAGATTTTGGTTTGGAAAGGTTGAAAGAATTTTGTGAAGCTCTCCCTCATGGCATACAGAGTGGATTGAAAAAAGATTTTAGAGGAATTTTCTTCTATTATAAATATGAAGAGGATACTCATTTTTGGTATTTGTATGATGCAGCAAATGATATCTTCCTTACAACAAAGACTGAGATATTAAATTTCATATCCTGCAAAGAAAATGAGCCCAGAGTAATACCTGATGATCTGGATGTTTTTGAAATTCACAGTAGGGTAAGGGACAAGATTAAAGACGCCTTCTCAGAAGCATTAATAGCTACTCAAGTAAGAACCACTCATGGTCGAATGGAGAAGACATTAAGGGATATGAGAGATGAACTCGATTATATTAAAGCCAATTATTATGATGAAGTTGATCCTCAGCGAGAAAAAATCTCTGAAATTCTCTACAATCTAGACAATATTGCCCTTACCAAAAAAAGAATGACTATTTTAAGAAGAATATGGAAACAATACAAATCCTCAAAAAATTGGCAAGCTTTAATCACAAAACTTAACAAATTCTTAGAAGAAAAGCCGGTTAATGAAGAGCAGATAGAAGAAAGATTTGATGAAAGCAAATTAAAGCTTATTTGTGTAGATTATATATCCTAAAGGAATAGCGATGATTGATGCAAAGCAATTCATTGAAAAGCACATACCTCAAATGGATAGCGTGGAAAAAGTTTATCAACTTTTTGATGGCTTAGGATATAAAATCCTCGATACATCATATAGAGGAAAAGAAGCCTGGGGTCTGAGAGAAAAAGATAGAGAGAATGTAAACACTATCTACTCCATTGCTAATTATAAGAAAATATTTGGAATCTTCTTAGTTGAGCTAAACACATATTCAAGTGATACACTTCGAAATCTCCCACTCTATTTTGAGAGGGAATTTCAATATCCCTTCTTTGTTATTACTGAAGATTATAAAAATTATACATTTGTACTTGTAGAGAAAACCAGATTAGATGTAGGTGAGTGGAAGCGGAAGCTAATTAAACTAAATTTAGATATTAAAAATGCTTACCATACTGATAAATTAATTTTATCAGAAAGTGCTATTGGTAGTGAACTTCAAGATCCATTACAAATTTATAAAACTCTAACAAAATCTTTTAGCGTTGAGAAAGTAACAAGAAGATTTTTCGATGATTATTGCAATCTATTTAAATATGAAATAAAACCTTATCTCCTCAAACATATTCCCGATACAAAATGGGCTCATGATTATGGTCTTCAATTACTAAATCGAATTATGTTCCTATATTTCATACAGAAGAAAAGATGGCTGGATGATAATCCCCAGTTTATCAATAAATTTTGGAAAGCCTATAAAGAGAATACAGAAGAAAAAGATTCTTTCTATGACAAATGGCTTTCCGTCTTATTTTTTGAAGCCTTTAATAATAGGTTTTCACGTAAACCTTACTTCCCTGATCAGTTAAATTATGCTCTGGCTCTAGCTCCTTTCCTCAATGGGGGCCTTTTTACTCGAAATACGCTTGATCAAAGAGATCCAAAACTTAAAGATACTATATTTGATAAGATTTTTGCTTTCTACAACAGATACAATTTTACAATAAGAGAAGAGCTCCCATTGGAGGTTGAAGTAGCCGTTGATCCTGAAATGATTGGAAAGGTTTATGAGAGCTTGCTCAATATCTCAGAGGAAGCAGATGAGAGAGGAGAGGCGGGAATTTTTTATACCGCCCGAATTGAGATCGGCTTAATGTGCCGCAGGAGTCTAGTGGAATATTTTCATAATCACCTTAATATTGAAAAATCACTTATCTATGAATTTATCTTTGCTAAAACCGATGAAGAAAAAAAGAAAGCAGATGAAAAGATAACTCAACATAATCTATGGACTGACATTGAGATTCTTCTCGATGATCTCTCAGTTATAGATCCTGCATGCGGTAGTGGCTCATTTCTTGTTGGTATGCTCAATATTTTATCAGACCTCTATAAGAGGATTTATTCTCACCGTGATATTGAAATGAGCGATTTTGATATAAAGAAGTCTATTGTTGGTCGCTCTTTATATGGTGTTGATATTATGGATTGGGCAGTTCATGTCGCCGAACTTCGTCTATGGCTGCAGCTTATTGTTGAAACTGAATTAACTCCGAATCAACTAAGAATTCAGCCTCTACTTCCTAATCTTTCCTTTAAAATTCGCCAGGGTAATAGCTTGGTTCAAGAAATAGGAGGAATAAACCTTGCTGTAAGAGCTAGCACATCTACCATATCCGCAACACTTAAAAGAAGGCTTACCAACCTTCAGAATGAAAAGATTAAATACTATAATAATGACCCTTCGCGCAAATATAGAAGTGAATCAATGCTATTGCAAGAGGAGTTGAACATATTCCGAGATATACTTGATGATAGAGCCTTAATGCTTTCAAACAAAATTAAATCACGTCAACATGGATTGAATGAAGTTGAAATGCAGGACAGACTTTATAAAGATGAAAAAATTGAAAAACAGATTTATTTAAAACATAAGAAAGCTTTCGGTAAAGAGATTGAACAGTTGAGGAATGAGCTTGAAAAAGTAAAAGAAGCTCGACAAGCTCTAATAGGAATTAAGGATAAACCTTTTGTCTGGGATATCGATTTTGCAGAGATCTTCTCAGGGGAAAAGAGAGGATTCGACATCGTAATTGGCAATCCTCCCTATGTGCGGCAGGAAAAAATTGCTCCCCCACTCATAACAAAGGAAAAAGTAACAAATGAGATGAAGAGAGAGTATAAGGATAAATTGGAGGCTTCAGTCAGAGCACATTTTGATGCACAACTCCCTCAAAAACTTGATAAGAAAAGCGATTTGTATATTTATTTCTACCTTCATGGGCTCTCCCTTCTTAATTCAAAGGGAACCTTCTGTTTTATCACCTCTAATTCCTGGCTCGATGTGGGCTATGGTAAGAATTTACAGGAATTTCTTCTCAAAAATGTTCATATCAAAGCAATTTATGATAATTCAGCCAAGAGAAGTTTCAGCCAATCTGATATCAATACCATAATTGCTGTTTTTTCACATCCCCTTGAGGGTAAAAAGACAGCACTTGATTACAATGCCAAATTTGTCTTATATAAAAAGCCCTATGAGGATGTAATTAATATTGATAATCTAATTGAAATTGATGAAACAGAAGAAACACTGAATACAGATTCTTTCAGGGTATTGTCAATTTCTCAAAGAAAATTGCTGGAAGAAGGCTGGGAATACCCTGAAGATATTACAGAGGAACAAAAGAAAAGGTATGGATTTAACATCGGTAAATACAGTAGCAATAAATGGGGTGGTAAATATTTAAGAGCTCCTGAGATATACTTTGTAATTTTAGAAAAAAGTTCGGATATGCTAGATAAAATTGGAAAGTATTTTAAAGGTGAAAGATATTTGAACACCGGAGGTGCAGACGGATTTTATATTATATCTAACTTCGAAAAGATTGATGAAAAATATGCAAAAATAGTTAATACTTCTAAGGAAGGCAGAGAATCCGGATTTCCAGAATTCATAGTCGAATCAAAATTTTTTAAACCACTCATCAAGAATATAACTAAGCATGATAGGAGACCAATAGTTACTAATACAGATGCATGGGTGCTAAATTTACCTTTGCCAAAGCAACATTTAAAAAATTTAAAGATAAAGGAATATGTGTCTTGGGGCGAAAAAAAAGGATTTCATAAAAGATCAGTTACAAGCATACAAAAACCTTGGTATAAGCCAACAAATCAAATAAAACGCTCTAGCAAAATTCTTCTTCCACGAAGCTTTAGTGAAAGCTTTTGTATATTCTATAATCCTAAGAAATTTATCTCACTCCGCTATTATAGGTTATATGAAAATGAAAATGCAGATCCTTTATTTTTTATATCTTTAATGAATTCAACTCTTTTTTATTTTTTTATTGAAGTGCATGCAGCAAAATCATTAGGCTTAGGAGTGCTAGATATATTTATGGCTGATTTTTTGCGCATTCAGTTTCCGATAATATCAAATAAGCAAATTATTAAAGTATTTGAAGATTTATCTAAAAGAAACAGTTTATCAATATTTAATGAACTTGGGATAAATTCAAAACAGCCTATTCGTTCCCAGAAGCCAAATCCACTTCCAGATAGAAAGGCTTTAGATGACATATTCTTTGAAACCCTCGGTCTGACTCAGGCAGAACGAGATGAGGTTTACTGGGCAGTCTGCGAACTGGTAAAAAACCGCCTCGAAAAAGCCAAAAGCGTTTAATATTAATAAAACTAAATGGATAGTAATTGCATCTGGCTTTACAATTAATTCAATAATAATTCTTCATTAGTTATTTTCAATTCCCGGGCTTTTTTTATATAATCGTCTAAAAGGAACAAAAAATGAAAAAGAAGACCGAAGGGGTATTTTCTATCAATGTAAACCGCCGGGAGTTTATCTGGGCGTCGGCCATGGGAGTGGTGGGGATGAACGTTTCCTGGGCTGGTCTCAGCCTTGGGCAGCAGGAAAGGTTTGCTCCGCTCAAGAGAATTCGCCAGGGCGACATGTACTATCGGCAACTGGGCAGGACTGGCCTCATGATTTCCGAGGTCAGCCTGGGTGGCAGCCCGGTGCCGCCGGAAGATGTTTTCCGCGAGGCCATTGAGCGAGGGGTCAACTATGCCGACACCTCATCCAATTACATGGGCGGCAACAGCGAGCGGCAGATAGGGAAAGCCATGAAGGGTCGCAGAGACAAATTTCATGTGGGAACTAAGATTCGCCCCGGCAGGAGGAGAGGTTTCAAGGATACCAGGGAATCCCTCATCCGCGAAGCCGAGGGTAGCTTGCGCAGATTGGATACCGATTATATCGATGTATTGCTCTGCCATGGTGCGCCCAATCCCGAGACTCTGGCAAACGAAGAGGTTCTGGCAGCCTTTGACCAATTGAAGAAAGACGGCAAAATCAGATTCACCGGCGTATCCTGTCACAGAGACCCGCAGTGGGTTTTAACTGATGCCATCAAAAGCGGCAATTACGATGTGATTTCGTTAGCTTATAACGCTTATTCAGATACTCAAATAGAGAAGGACAAAGTTTACGATGATTACCTGGAGCGCTCCGGCATCGAGAAGGTTATCAACCTCGCCAGAGAATATGATGTCGGTGTCATTGCTATGAAGAGCATGGCGGGTGGTGATAGGCAAAATCTGGATGCCTTTAAGACCGAAGGTGTCAGCTTACCGCAAGCCAAGTTGAAGTGGGTACTGGAAAATAAAAAAGTAACCGCAGTCATCACCGAGATGCTCAATTTTGATGTGCTGCAGGAAGACCTGACCGTCAGCACAGCCAGGATGACTTCAGAAGAGCGAAAAGCCCTGTCGGATTATGTCAAAGCCACATCAAAAGATTACTGTCGAATGTGCGGCACCTGCTTGCATCATTGCCCCTCAGACATAGCAATACCCGATATCATGCGATATGCTCTTTATTATGAGGGGCATGGAAAACAAGAGATTGCCCGGACGAAATATCAGAGCTTATCGAGAGAGAGCACCATTCTGGGATGCAATTTCTGCCGGAAATGCGAAGCCGTCTGTCCGTATGGTTTATCCATCGTACAAAAATTGAACTATGCCCATCAACTACTGGCATAATATCTTCGCTGCGAGGATTAATAGGCTTCTCTGTTCACCTTTCGCAGCATAAAGGCGGCTGTTATGTTGAGAAGGCCGAATAGCGATAGATAAAGAGCGATGAGCCATATGATCGCTATAATCCCAGCGGCCGGTCGGATGAAAATGATGAGCCCGAACGCTACTGCAATGATACCGCCAAAGATAAGCAGCCATTTGCCTTTTATAGCCTGCGGCATCCGAGCAGCAGCTATGAATTCCATGATGCCCATGATGATAGCTCGCACTGCGATTAAATAAACGAGAACCAACGCTGTGATTTCTGGCCAAAAAAGGATAAGAATACCTATTATGATACTTACTATTCCACCGAACAGTACAAACTGCCAGTGCTCGTACCTTCGCCGTAAGGCTTCGATAAAAGCCATGACACCTTCAATCAGCGCATAAGCCCCAAAGAGCAGTACCAATATTAAGATGGTTATTTTCGGCCATATAAAGGCCAATACGCCAAAGAACACATTGATCAGACCGCGCAGCAGCAGCTCATTCCAGGTGCGCGTTGTTATATGATTCATGGATTTCCTCCCTGTTTTTCTATTTTAAAGATAGTGATGGCTGCTTATAATCAGACCTTTCTTTTTCTTGATTCAGCCAGGCTGAACCTCTGGTGCCAGGTGGATTCCGCTCCCGGCCCCAGGCGACTGACGACTACATCAATGAGATAGGGGCTTCCGGCACGAGTGGCAGCTATTCCTCTTTTCAGCGCCGGAGCAATGTCGTCTGGTGCTATTACTTTCTCGCCTTCAATTCCCTGACTTTGCGCTAATTTCATAAAGTCGATATCTGGGTCACCTAAATAAGTTCCCACAAAATTCTGGCTTTCCGCCATTTTGCCGTTATAACGGGCATAGCTTCCTCGTACGGTCTGGTAGTTGTAGTTGTTCCATACCACCGTTAGCACCGGAATAGAATACCGTGCCATGGTCCAGAATCCAGCGGCGCTGTACATAACCGAGCCATCCCCGATGCTGAGGATTACCTGCCTATTTGGCTCGCCCAGCTTCACCCCTGCAGCGGCGCCAACTCCCCATCCCAGGCTGATGCCAGTGTTATAAATCCACATTCTCTCGTCAGGTCGATAGCCGAAATTGAACAGCTCATAAGCTCCTCCCAGATTCTCGCTGACAACAATAGCATCTGCATCCAGAGCTTTATTCATCTCATATCCAAGCCGCTTGGGATGAATCGGTTTATCATTAAAATGTTGCTTAAGGGAATTCTCTGCTTCCTGTTTTTGCTTTTGCGTATAAGCAGAAATTGTAGAATAACGAGATTCCCGGATAGAAGAAATTCGCTCAGAAGTGAGCATTCCCTTAACAGCAGAGATTAAACTCTCAATACCTTCCCTGACATCAGCTACAATGGCGAGATCCATGGGATAATTCCTACCCATCATTGCCGTGTCAAGCCCCATGCGGATGCTTTTGACCTCGCTCGGAATAAGCTTATCATCGCTTAGCCATCTTCCTCCTAATTCCTTCGAACCAATGCTCAGAATGAGGTCAACTCCTCCTACAGGATAGGGAGAATCACAGCGGTAACGGCCTACATAGAGGGGATGCTGAGTGGGGAAGTTGCGATAGGCTTGCATTCGAGCAGCAGCGGGAATTGCCAGCAGTTCAGCCATTTCCACTACCTTGTCCTGTGCTCCCGATTTCCAGATCTCATCTCCAACGTGAAGCATGGGATAGCGAGCATTAATGAGCATATTTGCAGCTTTTTCAATCAGATCCTTATTGGGTGGAATATTGGTAGGAATGAGAAACTTTTCCTGCGGTACGATATCTGCCCGCACATTTTTTGCTTCCAGAGCATAGTCAGGTATGGCAAAGTAAACCGGACCACCAGGTTGCGTAGCGGCCACCTTGAAAGCGCGGCGTGTCATTAGCGGTATCGTTTCGGCTCGCTTCACCTCCCAGCACATTTTGGTGAACTGGCGATTGATTTCCTTTTGATTGAAACTGGGGCGTGGTGCAAGAAGAACATCATCGCTAAAAATCTCATTATCCAGCAGCCCGGCTGTTATTATCAGAGATGAGCTATCACAATGGGCATTGTAAAGCTGACCACTCATCTGGGCAGTGCCAGCTATAACATGAACATTGACGAAGGCAGGTTTTCTTGTCACTTTATGATATCCATCAGCCAGGGAGATGACAATTCCTTCGTGGAGACCCATGATGTGCTGCATTCCCGGGGTATGCAGGAAGGCATCGAAGAAGCCCACTTCGTACGAGCCGGGATTGGTAAATACATATTCAACACCGGCTGCTTTGAGCTGCTCCACCATGAGCATTCCGCCACTACCCACTATTGATTTATAATTTTCCACCTGGCTCATGGGAGCCGATTCAACAGAAAGAAGCGAACCAAGCATTGAGTTAGCCGCAGCCATGGTGAAGCCAAGGTTCATCATTCTTTTCAGAAATGCTCGGCGGGAGACTGTTCCATTTAGAAAACTTTTCATTAATTCTTTCATAGTATCCATCTTTCCTTTTTAAAATATTTTGCAAGATAGAATTTGAGAATATAGTTAGTTCTATTCATCCTGGGTTTATTTTAGCAGTACAGTGATACTTTTTGAACTGTTTTCTAATTGAAATGCATGAAGGGCTATTGCTATTTCGTGAGGTAATCAAAAAACTGAATTTTATACGTTTTTATTTATAACCTCCAAAATTTTTTCTATCTTTAAATAAATAAAGGCTTTACTTGACTTAACATATTTGCTTTGGTAGAATTAATAACAAGTTGAATTAAGAAACTTGTACCAATGCAATGATATATAATGAGGATGTTTTTGATAAAGTGGTGAAATGTCCATGACCACTGCAACCTGAATATTCAGATATCTCACAACTATAATTTCACTATATCAGGATACGTCAAATTTCCTCAGAAAAATCGAATTGTCTTTGAAAAAATGAAAAATAACTTGAAAAATAGCTATATAAAATTAGGAGGTCAACTATGTTTGGAAAGAGAATTAAAATTTTTAAATTGTTTGGGTTTGAAGTTAAGATTGATCTGAGCTGGATAATTCTGGCTCTTCTCATTACCTGGACACTGGCAAAAGGGTTGTTTCCCCATTATTATAAAGGATTTTCAAACAGTATTTATTGGTGGATGGGAGTTTTTGGCGCATTAGGATTGTTTTTCTCTATTATTTTCCACGAACTGAGCCATTCCCTTGTGGCCAGAAGATTTGGGCTGCAAATGAAGGGAATTACGTTATTCATCTTCGGAGGTGTTGCCGAGATGGAAGAAGAGCCACCAAGCGCCAAAGCGGAATTAGCAATGGCAATTGCAGGACCTATATCGAGCATAATTCTTGGTTTTATATTTTTTGGGATCTTCTTCTTTGGAAGAGGAAATGCTTGGCCTGGCTCTGTAAATGCTGTCATTCAGTATCTTGCTTTTATCAATCTAATTTTAGCAGCATTTAATCTCTTGCCTGCTTTTCCTCTTGATGGAGGACGTGTACTTCGATCAATTTTGTGGAGCTGGAAAGACAACCTTAAATGGGCTACTCAGATAGCATCGAAAATTGGCTCGTTTTTTGGCATCGTGCTGATAATTTTAGGATTATACAGCTTATTCAGGGGGAATATTATCGGCGGTATCTGGTGGTTTTTGATCGGTATGTTTCTCAGAGGAGCATCCCAAGCCTCGTATCAGCAACTGCTTATCCGCAGAGCTTTTGAAGGTGAGCCTACAAGTAGATTTATGAATACAAATCCTGTTACTGTAACTCCCTCGATTTCTGTAGGAGAGCTCGTTGAAAATTATATTTACAAACATCATTTCAAAATGTTTCCTGTTGTGAAAGACGGTAAACTTGTTGGTTGTGTTACGATTAAACAGATTAAAGAGATTCCAAGGGAGGAAAGAGATAAGCATAAAGTAGAGGAGCTGGTTAAGTCTTGTTCTCCGGAAAATACCATTGGAAAAGATGAAGATGCCATGAAGGCACTCTCCCAAATGAGGAATTCAAATGCAAGCCGCATCATGGTTGTAGAAGGAGATAAGCTGGTTGGGATCATAGCCCTCAAAGATATGCTGCAGTTTCTCTCGCTTAAAATAGACCTTGAGGAAGAGTAATAAATAAATTCATAGTGATTAATATAATAGTTAATTGGAGATAGTAAGAATTTTGCCAACAATCTTTTATAATGCAAAGGGAGGAAATTATGAGTAAGAAGGAAGCATATCGAGAAAAAATGGAAGCTCAGCTTAAGATTTTGAATGCTAAGCTTGAGGAGTTAAAAGCTAAGGCAAAATATGCAAAAGCTGAGGCAAAAATTGAATACCATAAGCAAATCGAAGCGCTTCAACCCAAGATTGAAGGCTTGAAAGATAAACTGCATGAGCTAAAAGCAAAAGGCGAAGAGGCATGGGAGGATTTAAAAACTGGTTTGGAAAATGCATTTGAAGAAACAAGAAACGCCTTAGAAAAAGCATTATCAAAGTTTAGACAGGAAAAAGAGGAATAGTTCCCTACAATCCGAGAATTGGAAATAAAATAACAAAATTTACTTCATATGGTAATACTGATGAACTATGAGTTAGAGTAAGAAATGTATTTGCTGTAATGGGTGAATTTCTTTTCTATTAGGAGAAATATGCAAGAAGAAATAAATTCCTTCAAAAAAGTGACAACGCCTGTTGAAAAGCCATGGTCAAAATCATGGCAGGAGAATCTCCAGGTCCTGAAGGTCTCCGCTGAAAAAGGACTCAGTACAACTTCAGTAAAATCAAGAATAAAAAGATTCGGCTATAACCGCTTAAAAGAAGCTAAGAAGAAGAGTGCCTGGATAATTCTTTCTGAGCAGTTCAAGAGCCTGATCATAATACTTCTTGCTGCAGCTGCTGCTGTGTCTTTTGCCTTTGGAGAGTGGATGGAAGGCATTGCTATCGCAGCAGTAATTCTAATCAATGCCATGATCGGCTTTGTTACAGAATTGAGAGCAGTACGGTCAATGGAAGCTCTCCGTCGCTTAGGGAGTGTAATGACAAAAGTACGCCGTAATGGAAAGATGCAGGAAATTTCTGCAGAAAAGCTTGTTCCGGGAGATATCGTAATACTTGAAGGAGGGGATATAGTAACAGCAGATTTGCGTCTTATAAATGCATCTAAACTTCAAGCAGATGAATCAGCGCTCACAGGTGAATCTTTTCCTGTAAGTAAAAATGTTGATGTTGTTGAAAATGAAGTTCCGCTGGCCGAAATCAGTAGTATGCTTTTTAAAGGGACAGCAGTCACCAGAGGAGCTGCTGAAGGTGTTGTAGTAGCCACGGGAATGGAGACCGAGCTGGGCAAAATTTCCTCTCTGATAGAAGAGGCTGAAGAGGAGACAACTCCACTGGAAAAGAGGCTTAATCAACTGGGTCACAAGCTCATTTGGGTAACGTTAGCCATTGCAGCCCTGGTGGCTATAGGAGGAATTATTTCTGGTAAAGAAATATTTTTGATGATAGAGACGTCAATTGCCCTTGCTGTTGCGGCTATACCTGAAGGACTCCCCATCGTTGCCACTATTGCTCTGGCAAGGGGTATCTGGCGTATGGCGCGGCGTAATGCCCTGATAAATCGTCTTTCTGCCGTTGAAACTCTGGGCGCTACTAATATCATTTGCACCGATAAAACAGGTACTCTTACTGAAAATGAGATGACTGTTACTCGCATTGTTGTTGACTCAAATGATATAGAAGTGGGAGGTTATGCGGTTAACGACAAAGGAGAATTTTTTGTTAATGGTAAGCTCTTTAATCTGGCAAAAAACAACGCCGCTCATGAAGCTTTAAAAGTAGGAGTTCTTTGCAATAATGCTTCCTTGGAAAAGACAGAAAAGGGAGAAGTCGAAGCAGTGGGTGAACCTCTTGAGGTGGCGTTATTGATTGCGGGCAGTAAGGCAAATGTGCAGCGAGCTCAGCTCGTCAAGAACATGCCAGAGGTTTACGAGGAAGCCTTTGATCCTGATATTAAAATGATGGCTACATATCATAAGCTCAATGGCAAGTTTTATGTAGCTGTTAAAGGAGCCCCTGAAACTGTGCTCGATGTTTGTACTCATATTATATCCGAAAAAGGTGTTAGAGAGCTTTCTCCTGATGAGAAGGAAAAATGGATTGATCGAAATGAGCATTTAGCTGATGAAGGACTTCGAGTTGTAGCTCTTGCCAGCAAGGAAGTGGATTCTTTGGAATCTAAACCCTATGAAAACCTCACTTTGCTCGCATTATGCGGCCTCCTGGACCCGGCACGTAGGGAAGTTCGCCAGGCTATAGATTCCTGTAAGAGGGCAGGCATACGCGTCATTATGGCAACTGGAGATCAGCCGGTAACTGCACGGAATATTGCTGCGGCCGTTGGCTTAACCAAAGGGGAAAATGGTGCTGTGATTCACAGCAGTGAACTTAAAAATCCCCATGATATGTCTGAAGAAGAAAAAAGGCGCATTTTACAAGCATCCATATTCGCTCGTGTAAACCCAAAGCAAAAACTTGACCTTATTGATATCCATCAAAAAAATGGCTCCATCGTGGCCATGACTGGTGATGGGGTGAACGATGCCCCGGCACTTAAAAAAGCGGATATTGGCATTGCCATGGGCATAAGAGGAACTCAGGTGGCGCAAGAGGTTGCTGATATGGTTCTCAAAGACGATGCCTTCTCCTCAATCGCGGCTGCAATAGAACAGGGCCGCATTATTTTTAATAATATAAGGAAATTCGTACTTTACCTTATATCATGCAATGTAAGTGAAATTATGGCTGTTATGCTGGCATCTTTTTTTAACGCACCATTGCCGATTCTTCCTCTGCAGATCTTATTTCTCAATCTGGTAACCGATGTTTTTCCCGCTCTCGCTCTGGGAATGGGCAAAGGAGATTCTAAGATAATGGACCAGCCACCTCGTAATACTCAGGAATCCATTCTCAATCGGTCACATTGGTTTGCTATTGGTGGCCTGGGTATGGTAATAACTCTTTCGGTTCTGGGTGCTTTGGCTATAGCGCTATTTTGGCTTAATATGGAGCAGCAGCAGGCAGTAACTGTTTCATTTCTCACATTAGCCTTTGCCCAATTATGGCATGTGTTTAACATGCGTGATAGCGGCTCAGGCCTCATTCGCAATAATATCGTCCGTAATCCATACATCTGGGGAGCTTTGGGATTATGCACCGGATTATTACTGGCAGGCGTATACCTTCCTGGACTCTCATTTGTTCTTAAGGTGGTAAATCCTGGCTTTATCGGGTGGATGGTTATAATTGGAATGAGCCTGGTTCCGCTGATAATAGGGCAAATCTTTAAATTGTTTGAATCATAAAAGAAATTAGAAATTTATTACAGGACTTCCCCCCAAAAATGCAGCTTTAATATTGATAAGTGTTTTTTTATGTAAGGTTAGGGTAATTTACAAGTGAAAAAGCAAAAATTGGGTGAACTTTTTTTTAAGTATAAAATGGAAGCTATTTCTGTTCATACAAAGTAGGGACAGGTGGCCATGCTGCCTGGTTATTATGTACATTCCAATCTCGGCATATTATTTTAGTAATATAAACATCTTATATTTCAAAAATGTAGGGATAGGCTTTATGTCTGTCCGCCAGCACAGCTGGTTCGTTATTTTCCTTCAGCGGTAAGCCGTGTAGGGATAGCCTATTGGCTATCCGTAAAAGCTTCGAAGCAAAACCGTGTAGGGACAGGGCTTGCCTCTGTCCGATCGTTATAGCCGAAGGCTATGGCGATATCATTCTATAACGAACTATAAAGAGATTAACTGGAATAGAAATTTGAATCAATCAAAGAACAAGGAGACTCCGTCTCCTTTGGACAACCACAAGGGATTGTCCCTACGTCACTTCGTTCCAAATAATAATGTAGGAACAAGCGGCAAAGACAGTTTCTTCTTTCGCTTGTAGCGGGCATCCGTGTAGGGACAGGCAGCAAAGCTGAATGGCTAATTAATAATTTGACTATTTCAAAGCTACCAAATAAGCATAAGCTTTGCCATCACAATAGCAAAGAGGCGACGCCTCCCCTGTCCGAGCGTTATAGCTGAAGGCTATTATGCTTCTGTTATATATTAAATAAATCTCCAGTTTTTTTCGCAGCGAAGGAAAAAAGGAAGCTCTGCTTCCTTTCGGACTTTGAATCTTAAAAATAAGGGGAATTTTTTTTTATTCTTTAGTTCTCTCGCTATTAAGCTTACTAATTTCTTCAATAGTACGACCGCTGATAGCTGATTTGAGCTCTGTTTTTGTTATGTCAGAGCCGTCAGCCGCTTTATCATCTTTCATTTTAATGAGCAGCCAGCGCTTATCCTCTTTTTTACCGGTGCGAATGAGAGCATAGCCGCCTTTGAGTTTCTTGCCTTCAAGCCAGACCTCAACTCTGCCTTCTTCCAGGGATTGCTCCATGGTTGCTTTGCCATCCTTCTTATCTGCTCTGATATTGCGATAAGTGCCGATGTCCCATACCTGCACGGTGCCAGCGCCGTATTCACCTTCTGGTATGACTCCCTCAAAATCAGCATAATCCAGGGGATGGTCTTCAGTAGGCACGGCAAGGCGTTTTATTTTGGTGTCCATAGATGGGCCTTTGGGCACTGCCCAGGATTTGAGCACACCATCTACTTCCAAACGAAAATCATAGTGCAGCGTGCGAGCCGCATGTTTTTGGATGACAAAAATCGGCTTTTTACTAGCTTGCTTTTGACCTCCTTTCGGTTCAGAAGTACGCTTGAAATCCCGCTTTTCACGATACCTCTTGAGCGAATCTTCGGTCATGATACTATCCTTGCTCTTTTGTTCTTATTTTCCTAAGCGTAATATAATGGTTATATTTTGTCAATAATCCTATTTGCCAAAAGTTCCCGCAAAATTATTTAGTGTAAATACTGTTGTTGAGCATTCGACATATGTAAGCTTTATCTCTGCAAAGGCAATGTTTGTAGGGACAGGCAGCACAGCCGCATGGTTATTACGTACATTCCAATTGCGGCATATTGTTTTAGTAATATAAACATCTTCTATTTCAAAAATGTAGGGATAGCCTATTGGCTATCCGCCAGCGCAGCTGGTCTGTGATTTTCCCTCCCAACGAGTATCCGTGTAGGGACAGGCAGTACAGCTGCTCTGCTAATACACAATGCGGCATTAAGGGTTATTTCAAAATATGGAAGATTTTGATAATTTAATAGCAATGAGGCCACGCCTCCCCTGTCCGATCGTTATAGCCGAAGGCTATGGCGATATCATTCTATAATGAATTATAACGAGATTAATTGGAATATAAATTTGAATCAATCAAAGAAAAAGGAGACGCCGTCTCCTTCGGACAACCACAAGGGATTGTCCCTACGTCACTTCGTTCCAAAGAAAAATCTAGGGACAGGCGGCACAGCCGCCAGCACTGCTGGTTTGTTATTTTTCCTCCCAATGGGCATCCGTGTAGGGACAGGCAGTACAGCTGCTCTGCTAATTAAGTGCTTTTATATTTCAAAGCTACCAAATAAGCAAAAATTTCGCCATCATTATAACAGAGAGGCCACGCCTCACCTGTCCGAAAAGCGAAGCTTTTATCTTCATTTTGATTGGCTTATTAAATTTAGAAGCCTTTGCTTTTGTGCATGTTTTAAAAAGTGATAATAGGGGGAGTTGAAACGTGATAATGGTTATTTTTAAAGGGTTTTCAGTTTAAAAAATGATAAAAAAGTAAGCAAAAAATGAACAGAAATCAATAAAATATTGATAGAATCAATAAATTTTTTAAATTTATATTATTTGATAAATTTTAATTTACGCATATCTTCAATCGACCAACCAATATCATCTAAAATTTTTTTTAATAATTTTGGTCCATAAGTTTTTTGGGGATGATAATGAATTGAGACACGTTTTTTATCTTTAAGATAAATTTCTTCTGTTTTTATTGTTACATCTTTTACCCAACCGTCTTTTTCTAATGTTCTTTTTATTTCATCTGCTGTCTTATTTTTAATTTGGTTCCATACATTTTTGGGGTACTTCATATAACAACTTCTAAGAATTTATGTTTAAGAGGATGCCCTTTGAAAAGCTGGCGTCTTTTTATAATATTTTTTTCTTTGAGTATGCAAAGAGGAATAGGTTCTTTATGCTTAATTAAAGAGATAAGATATGCAGTAATCGCATTTTTAATATTTTCGATAGTTTCTTCTTCTGTTTTGCCGCAGCTATGCAAACCTTTGAGAACTGGGCAATATGCAATAAATTCGTTATTATCATCTTCCAATATTATTGGAACTGTGAATTTTATTTCTTCTTTTACTATTTTAGAAGACATTTAGACACCCTGGATCTAAAGTTATTATTTTAAAATGCTGAGAAAACTCAATGCTATTTTAAACTTGCCCCAAAAACTTAACAATCATTGCAATATATTATACACTCTTATTATTTTAAGAAGCAATTATTTTCTTAAATTAAATTTATAGCAAAATGTTATAAATTAACATCTAAATATTATAATTGTTTTTGGAGTAGCGCGGTTGATTTTAATAATATTAAATTTTTCATTATCATTTGGCATCTAGTAATGTTAAAGGAGAAATGGGATAAGGAAAGCTTGTCATATCAAGACGACATCTTTGATAATGCTGCTTATTATTTATATCTTTAAAATAAAGCATAAAATCCAAATTCTCAAAATGGGAATAATGGGGAAAATTAAATCTTTCTGTCTTAATTTCTCTACCAGGATTTAACTGAAAATTATCAAAATAGCAAGCGTCAAAAATTTTAATTTCATATTTATCCCGTTTATTAGGATCAACATAAAATGTCTCAGTTTTTGGTTCAATTTTCTCTAAAATAATAGGGTATTTTCCTCCATTTTTTATCCTTAGTTCTATTATTTTAGCATTTATGCCTATATATCCCGTTTCCACTTTAACCAATTTTAAATTCTTTATTATTTGAAAATCCCGGTAGAAAAGCAGTGCTAAAAACAATATTAAAAAAGCCAATGATGCAATTAATAATGCATTTATTCCATAATAAGCAGCTAAAAAAATTATAATAGCAATGATTGGTGAAATAATTGTAGCTATTTCTTTAGCTTTTTTAAGCATTTTGAATTAATATAATTTGATTTTGGTATTAATGTTAAATAATAGCTTTTGGGGTGGCGCGGTTATAATTTAATATCAGCTTTTAATAAGTTCTTCAACATATTTTCGCATATCTTTTATAATATCTAAAAAGGTTTTAGCTTCTTCCTCTGAAATTTTCAATTCTGATCTCAAATACCTACCAGCTAATTTAAATTCTGAAAGTTTATTTAGAGCATATTTATAATCGATTTTTGTATTCCCCAGATCAGCCCATCGACTAAAATCACTTCTGATTATTGGATGTTTCTTAGTTTTTATTATTTTCTCTGTTGGAGTTATTAGTAATTCTGCATAAGCTATTAATTCTGCAGCACTATAGCTTACATCTACAAAGGCATTCAAGTATTTATTCTTATATGCGTAATGGGAAAGCTTAATAAACTGCTCTGCAACTACAAGATATTTTTTTGCTTTTTCTTTGTTATATCTAAAATCAAAGAATATATTCCATACACCTTCAATATTAATTAAAGATATATGGCCAGCATTGGGATCATCTTTAATTAGCTTTATTGCTTTAATCTCTTTTATCTCACTTAACTTGAATTGTTCTCCTTCTTTAATAGTTTTTCTATTCTTTAAGATAACACCCAATTTAACATAATCTGTGGCTTCTTCATTTAATCTTATTTTCCTTTTTTGCGTGGATGGTGGAGGATAAAAAACAATTTGAATTAACCATAAAGCATAAGGTTTTGGTATAAGCTTCTTTTCTTGCCTTCTTTTTATTTCAGGGATTATCCAAACGCTCATAATGTGATTAAATAAAGTTTGTGAAAATTTTTTATCATTTATCATTTTGTATTGCCTATTTGAATTAAAACTTTATAATTTTTTTAGTCTTAATGAGATAATAGCTTTTGGCGTGGTGTGGTTTATTAACTGAGAATTCTATATTCATTACTATTTTTGTTTCATTCGTTTTTTAACATCTTTCAGGGCCCTTTCTATAATATCCCTTCCAGATACTAGATTGTATTTTTCAAGAATTTTAAGGGCATCTTCAAGGTATTTCAGCGCCTCATCCAGTTTACCTTTAGCTGAGTAAATGAGCCCGATATTGCCCAAATCAGCTGCTTCTCCCTGCCGGTAGCCGATCTCCCTATGAATTGTCAGGGCATCCTCAAGGTATTTCAGCGCCTTATCCAGCTTACCTTTAGCTTTGTAGATGAGCCCGATATTGCCTAAACCAGCTGCTTCTCCCTGTCGGTAGCCAATCTCCCTATCAATTGTGAGGCCTTCATTATGGTATTTCAGCGCCTTATCTAGCTCACCTTTAGCTGAGTAAATGAGCCCTATATTGCCCAATTGATCTGCCTCTCCCTGCCGGTAGCCGATTTCCCTATGAATTGTGAGGGCTTCATTATAGTATTTCAGCGCCTCATCCAGCTCACCTTTAACTGAGTAGATGTTCGCTATATTGGCCAAAACAGCTGCTTCTCTCTGCCGGTAGCCGATCTCCCTAGCAATTGTGAGGGCTTCATTATGGTATTTCAGCGCCTTATCCAGCTCACCTTTAGCTAAGTAGATGTTCCCTATATTGCCCAAAACAGCTACTTCTCCCTGCCGGTAGCCGATTTCCCTATCAATTGTGAGGGCTTCATTATGGTATTTCAGCGCCTTATCCAGCTCACCTTTAGCTAAGTAGATGTTCCCTATATTGCCCAAAACAGCTACTTCTCCCTGCCGGTAGCCGATCTCCCTAGCAATTGTGAGGGCTTCATTATGGTATTTCAGC
>CAZYAF010000020.1:0-80724 GCA_964645975.1 uncultured Acidobacteriota bacterium | reverse complement strand
TTAACTTGAAAGGTAAAATGCTTTGCTTTATCATATCCTTACCCCCCTCTTTTTTTGGTTTTCACCTTTTTGGTGAGTAGTATGCTCACCTTAAAATCTTAAAACAAGAGGGGGTTAGCAATCTTTTCAACCCTCTAACTCTTTTTTTGGGACATAGCTGCACTATGAGCTAACAAGTTCATTTGCCCTAACTTATTTATCATAGTCATAGAGAAAGTCTATTTTCAAATAAGCTGCGTTTATCATTTCGATCTATTAAGTTGCTTTATTTTTTCATATTAAAATTGCTTTACCAAAAAGAGCCCTTCTGATAGAATTATGTAGTTAATTATACTGTAATCAGGCGCGGCACGGTATTGAGAGGAGAATTAAAAATTTCTGTACGTACTCTTGATAATATCATATATTTTTTCCTCTTAGCTTTTGCTGTCTTCTCTCCTCTTTCCATCAGCATAAGTTACGGAATCTGGATTATAGCAGCTCTTTTGACCTTTTATGTGCTCTGCTCAAAAAGGTTTAAGACCTTCAAATCCACACCTCTCGATGCTCCTTTATTGACTTTTGCCTTTGTTTCTGCTCTTTCGGTGATAACTTCGATAAATATCAGTATGAGTTTGAAAGAATTTCGCTCCTTAGCCCTCATAATAATATTTTACCTCTTTAGCCAAAACATGGATACTGGAAAAAAGAGTTTCCAATTCTTAAATATATTAATTGTATTCTCAGCTATAGCTGGAGCTTACGGCATCTATCAGTATGTTGCCGGTCATGATTTCCTGGGACATTATCAGGATAGGAGCACTGGATTTTTTAGCCTTTACCTCACTTTTGCAGAATATATGGTTATGATTCTTTGCTTATGCTTAGGACAGATTGTGTACAGTCTCTCGTTAAAGAGGCGTTTGTTTTTATCCGGGAGCGTAGTGTTTATGCTTGGTGGATTAATAGTGAGTTTTTCTCGCGGTCCATGGTTGGGATTTATGGTTGCAATAGTTTTTTTGGCCTTTTTACGTAGCTGGAAGCTGTTTGTTATTTTAATGATAGGTGCTGTTTTACTTTTTTCTCTCTTTTACTTCTTCAACTTGGGTAAGATATCCATGTTGGTTCGGTCTATAGTTACTCTGAATGGGGAAGAAGGTTCGGTGGCGCAGATGTACCTACAATCTAATCTGGAAAGGTTAGCCATGTGGCGCAGCGGCTTCCGCATTTTAGCGGAGAATCCTCGCTTTATTCTTACCGGTCTGGGCATGCATGCTTTGGAGAAACTGTATCCGGAATATCGTGAGGAGGGAACAGTCCATCAGAACCTGTGGCATCTGCATAGCAATTTTATGCACATCCTGGTTACCAGAGGGATTTTGGGTTTGACCGCCTTTTTATGGATTTTTGGTACATTTTTTAGTAGATGTTACAGATATTTTAAAAAATCTTCGCATTCTCAGGAGAAAGGCATCTTGCTCGGAATCTTAGCCGGTGTAGTCGGTTTCCTGGTGAGTGGCTTGACCGAGTATAGCTGGGGAGATACGGAGGTTCTTATGTTATTATATTGTTTGATGGGTATAAGTGTCGTTTTGGGTCGAGGAAGCGAAGAGTTAACTATCAATTCTAAAAGCTTTAAGAAATGAGAAAAAAATCCGTCTTAATCGTAATTTTAGTGGTCTTGGCTTTTCTAAATATCTTTGCTATTACTTATTTTGAGAAAACTACCATAGCTCAAGAGATTAAAGATTTTCTCCGGGAGTTTACCTTAGCTCTATCTCTTATCCAGGAGAATTACTTCGATGAAGTAGATACAGAGAAATTAATTTATGGTGCCATAAGAGGTATGCTCCGTACCCTCGATCCTCATACGAATTTCCTTGATAGAGAGAGCTTTCGTAATATGAAGATGAGCCAGCGAGGCAGTTATTTTGGGCTTGGAATTGCAATTGCTATCCGCAACAATAGACTCACCGTTATTGCGCCGTTGCCAGGCTCTCCAGCAAGCGCATTAGGAATTCAGGCAGGTGACATTATTGATAAAATTGCTGAAGAGAGCACCAAGGGGATAGACGCCAATACTGCATTGACAAAGCTGCGAGGGCCTAAAGGGACTAAAGTAGAGATTACTATAATCCGAGAGGGCTACAGTCAGCCTTTAGTGTTTACCATTGAACGGGCTGAAATATCCCTCTCCAGTGTGGGACAGTCATTTTTTATTGAGCCGGGCACAGGTTATATTCAGCTGATCAATTTTTCCGAGACCACAGGTCAGGAATTAGAAAAGGCTTTAATTAGATTAGAATCTCAAGGGATGCAGCGGCTTATATTGGATTTGAGAGGAAATACCGGAGGGCTGCTCCAGGAAGCCATTACAGTGAGCGATAAGTTTTTATCTGAAGGTCTTATCGTTTATACTAAGGGACGAATGCCAGGAGCTGCGCAGCAATTTTTTGCTACGGAGGAAAGCACTCATCCCATGTATCCGCTGATAGTACTCACTGATTTAGGAACTGCCAGTGGAGCTGAGATAGTAGCTGGAGCTATTCAGGATCACGACAGAGGTCTCATAGTTGGGCAGACCAGCTGGGGAAAAGGTTTAGTGCAAAGTGTCCTTAGCCTCAGTTATCAGACTGGTCTTGCAATAACGACAGCCAGATATTATACCCCCAGCGGTAGATTAATTCAGCGCGATTATTCTCGCTCCTTCGTCGATTATTTCAAAGGCAAGAACTTGCCGGAACAAAAAGAACGCAAAGTTTTTAAAACTGATTTGGGCAGGGAGGTTTATGGTGGAGGAGGAATAACGCCGGATGTTATAGTGGAATATGAGATGCCGTCAGAGTTTGCCCGCAGATTAATGAGTAAAAATATTTTCTTTAATTTTGCTACCACGTTTCTCAGTAAAAAACGATCTGTAATAGATAAGGATTTTGCAGTAGATAATGAAGTGATTAAACAGTTTGGAAATTATCTCAAGGAACAGGAAATAGCCTTTCAATCAAGTGACTTGAGCCAAGATGTTGATTTCATAAAGATGCAAATTAAAGCGCAAATATTTTCCCATCTTTGGGGAATGGATGAAGGCTTTAAAATTGTCATTGCAAAAGATAAGCAGGTGAAAAAGGCACTAACTCTCTGGGACGAAGCTGAAGAGCTGATTGGAAAAACCAAGCAACCTGAGGATTCTTGATTTTAGGTATATCATACCATTCTATCATCCCAAAATAACAAAATTTTCCCTATATTAAGCTGCATGAAAGAACGAAAGTGAAAATAAAGAATCTTCATTCCTGGAGTGTAACCCCAAAAGAAGCAGTGCAAATACAGCATGAGCTTAAGCATAGATTAGTCCATCATAAGATTAATACTCAGGTTGACCTGATTGCTGGAGCTGATGCTGCTTATGATAAAAAAGCGGGAGCAGTATATGCAGCAGTTGTTGTCTTGAAGGCCAATGATATGGAAGTAGTAGATAGGTGCTGGGCGAAAGATAATACAGTATTTCCCTATATACCCGGGCTTCTTACTTTTCGCGAGGGGCCTGCTCTTTTGAGAGCTTTAGAAAAGCTTAAGATAAGGCCAGATGTGATACTTTTTGATGGCCAGGGAATTGCCCATCCACGCTCTATGGGTATTGCAGCTCATATGGGGCTTCATATAAATGTACCTACTATTGGCTGTGCTAAATCCAGGCTTGCAGGGGAATTTATTTATCCTGATGAGGAGGTTGGCTCCTGGTCTCCGTTAGTGCATAAGGATAAAATAATCGGGGCTGTATTAAGAACCAGAAGTGGTGTAAAGCCACTTTTTATATCGCCGGGTAATCGGATTGATTTGCAGAGTTCTATCGCAATTATTTTGCAGTCGTGCAAGAAATATCGGTTACCGGAGCCCATTAGGAAAGCGCATAGTATGTGCGGTGAAATAAAAGATGCAGATAATGGGAATCTTTAATTTATAGCCATTGCTTGCCATTTAACATTATCAATTTCCTCTCTTATTTCTGCGATTATAAAATATATTATATATCACAACTTATCTAACAGCAGACAAAAATTCCACTTGACTTTAGATGTATCTTAAGCTATGTTAACTTATATTTAATAATTAATTTTTTGCATTAATAACCTTTATTTAGATGGAGGAAATTATGCATCTTAAGAAAAGTCTTTTGTTCTTGATTATGGTATTGCTAATGGGAGGGATATGCAGCTATAGCTACGGACAGATTTTAACAGGTTCTATAAGGGGTACTGTTAAAGATGAATCTGACGCTATTTTGCCAGGCGTAACTGCAGAGCTTACCAGTCCTGCCTTAATTGGTGGAGCTAAAGTTATGGTGACAAATGAACGAGGATTTTTCCGCTTTCCCGACCTGCCACCGGGGGAATATGAACTTTCTTTCTCACTGGAAGGGTTTCAGACTCTAAAGCAAGCGGGAATTATTGTAAGTGTTGATACAACTGTTACACAGGATGTGATTTTGAAAGTTGCCACCGTATCTGAGACTATAACAGTTACAGCAGAGACACCGGTAGTGGATGTTACAAAATCGGGTATATCCACTAACTGGTCGACTGATATGATGGAAAGCTTGCCTTTGCTCCGTTATACCTTTTTCGATGTCGTACAGTCAACACCGGGTGTATGGTCTCATGGAGGCAATACTGACTCAAGCCGTAGCGTAGCCTATGGAACAGGATCAGAATCCAATACCTATCTCTTCGATGGTGTTGATACTACTGCTCCGGATTACGGTGCTGGTTGGTCCTGGTTAAATCCAGATGTTATCCAGGAGGTTCAGGTAATTGGTATTGGCGGTAAAGCAGAATATGGTAACTTCATGGGCGCCACTGTCAATATTGTTACAAAGGCTGGTGGTAATAATTTCAAAGGCGGTGCTAATATTTTTTACCAGAATAACAGCCTTGCTGGGGATAATTCAACAGACTACCTGCAAGAGCTTCTCGATAATGGGTATATATCAGAATCAGATGCTCAATTTCCCTGGAACAGGGAGAAATTTTATGATGTCAGCTTCCAGTTGGGTGGACCGATTATCAAAGATAGAATATGGTTCTTCTTTGCCGGATGGAAGCAGATCGACTCCAGTAGTTCAGTTGGAGTGGACCCGAGGTATTACACAAAATATGATGAGCTGCAGGCATTCATCAAGGGTACTATCCAACTGAATCAGAATAATAAGGTGAATGCCTTTTATAATTATGAAAAGTTCGATTTGCCAGATGCCTATACGCCAGCGTATGGCAGCCTTGATACCGTCGCCACGGAAAGGGGTACAGCCCCTGCTGCCAGCATTTCTCTTACGTCAGTCTTGAGTGACACAACCTTTGCAGAAATAAAGTATAACTATTCTGGAGGAGAGGATTTTTACGAGTCCGTTAATTATTATAAGGGACCTACGTATTACAACTGGAATACAGACGTTACCTCGGGAGGACCCTGGTGGATCTATTATTTTTATCCATCAAGACATGGCTTGAATGGTTCAATATCTCACTTTGCTGAGGATTTTATTGCCGGAGACCATGATTTCAAATTTGGCGTTCAGTACTCTCGCGGCCGTGCGGATAGCAGATCTGGCTATTCCGGGGGTGTAGTATATGCAACTTATACCGCTTATTATTACGGTATAGCCTACGAGTATCGGTATAAATACGAGATGCCTCCTTATTCTTATGGTGCTGCCAGCAATCAGATTGCTATCTTTATGGATGATACCTGGACTATGAATGACCGTTTAACATTGAATGTAGGATTGCGATATGACCACAATACCGGTTGGATCCCCGATCAACCGGGAGTAGCTGTCGATCCCACAGATTATTCCTGGTATGATACTGATACAATTTATCCAGGGAAACCAGATCTGGTTAAATGGCAAGTATTGGCTCCTCGCCTTGGGATGGCATACAAGTTGACCGAGGATGGCAAAACACTCCTGCGAGCTAATGTGGGTCGTTATTATGATCAGATGACTTACGGAAACTGGGAGCTTCCCTCACCGGCAACTCCTATCTGGTATATGTATGAATGGACTGGATCAGCCTGGGATTTAGTGACCTCCTGGGCACCAGAATTTTTAACCGTAGACCCCAATTTAAAAAATCCCTATGCAGACCAGTTTTCCTTCGGTATCGATCGGGAGCTTCTGCCTAATTTGGGAGTGAGCATTACCTACATGGAGAAGTGGACGCATGATCAAATTGGGTATAAACCTGCTGTAGGTACCTGGGATGACTACTATGAGCTTATTACAGCAACGGACCCCTATACCGGTAGCTCAATTCAGGCTTACAACTTAATTGGTGATTATCCTGATATTATAATCTCCAATCCCGATATGTTTTATGCCCGTTTCCGGATGTTCTCTATTATAGCAAATAAACGATTGGCGGATAACTGGCAGCTTTCTGCCTCTTTCACCTATTCTGAGATGTGGGGATTAAACCCACGTGGCTCAAGCCGTCAGACTTATAGTGAGAATCTTCTGTGGAACAGCAGTTCTGGAAGGGATCCAAATGCTTTCCTCAATATAGATGGTCGTTTACCGGCTGATCGGCCTTACAGTTTCAAGATTCTTGGCACCTATATTTTCCCTTATGGCATTGCTTCCAGTTTTAATTTGCAGATTCAATCTGGAAGTCCTTATGCTCGAATGATAACGGTATATGATCTAAATCAGGGAAATAAAGAGGTAGCAGCGGAGAAAAGAGGGGATAATGATCACAGATTTCCTACCGGCTATTTACTTGATTTGAATGTGGAGAAGACCTTTAAGATTGCAGATAAATACTCGCTCACCGCACGCTTTGATGTGTTTAATCTTCTAAACAGAGCGCAGCCATATGGAATGATGGATTATTCCCTGATAGCAGAGCAGCAATGGGTGTACAATGGAATCTGGGCACCGCGAAGGGCTGGAGTTACCTTAAAATTCAGATTTTAAACTTTAAAAATTCTTTGAGAAAAGAGAGAGGGAAGCTATAACAGCTTCCCTCTTCTTATTTTAATTATGGAATTAAACTGGATTAGGTATTATATGAATGCTATAATTAATTTGTGCTGCTTTTTAATTAAATGAAAATTAAGGTGTTGGCATGATGAACAAAGTTTTTTTAAAGACATGCTTGTGGAGTATTGCAATTATTTTATTATTTTTTAGCTCAATATTATGGGCGCAGGATGCCAAATTTAGAGGCACGGTAAAAGATGAGCAGGGCAATCCCATTTCTCATGCTAAGATTATTCTTACACTTATTAAACAAAACCTCAGTTTTAGTTTCGAAACCAATAAAAAAGGAAAATTTTATCGTCGAGGAATAGAGCCGGGTGAGTATATGCTCACTGTTGAAGTAGAAGGGTATCAGCCATTAAAACAGCAGATTTACATTCCCGTCGGAGAGGAAATGAAGATGGATATTATCGTAGCAAAAGAAGCATCCATAGTAGAAGCCAAGGATAAATTTATCCAGGGGGTTCAGTTCTATCAGCAGGGGAAATTTGATGAGGCTATAGCAGCTTTTAAGGATGTTCTAAAGGAAAAGCCGGATTTTGCTGAGGGTTATTTTAATTTGGGGATGGCTTATCTACGCAAAGGTGATGTGGATCCGGCGCAGGAAAAAATTGAAAAAGCCATTGAGCTGAAACCTGATTTTATTGAGGGTTATTTTGGACTTGGGCAAGTATATATTGAAAAAAAAGATGAGGAGAAAGCAACGGAGGTCTTCCAGAAAGCAATTGATATTAGGCCTAATGATGCAAAGATTTATCTCAATTTAGGAGTGTTGTATTTTGGTCTTAATAAAGACGATTTAGCTTTAGAGAATTTGAACAAAGCAAAGGAGCTGGATTCTCTTTTGCCTGATACTTATTATCAATTGGGCTTGCTCTATTTCAAACAGGGAGCGCTCGAAGAAGCTATACATAATTTCGTAGAGTTTTTAAGATTGGCACCTCAAGCGCCAGAAGCTGAGCAGGTGAAAGATATTATTGAAGAACTTAAGAAAAAAATTTCGGAGCAATAATAAAACCGAGTTTACTCAATAAGAATTAGGAATAATTACAATTTATTCACCAAATCAGGCAGCTGTAAAGGCTGCCTTTACGCTTTTTTGCTTATTTTATCGCTTACTATACTCAAATCACTTACTTTAGCTTTAAAATATCTTTTTAATGGGATAAAATAGTCTTCGGCTTATCCATTATTTTCTCAGTCGTTAATTAAAAAGTAATTAATTTTGTTGGTATGTCATGAAGAACAATAAAGAAGAGATAGGGCTTGTTGTGGTATATACTGGAAATGGTAAGGGGAAGACAACCGCGGCCTTAGGAGCTGCACTGAGGGCCGTTGGTCATGGTTGCAAAGTAGCTGTTATTCAGTTTATTAAGGGACCGGGTTTTACTTATGGGGAAGAATATGCTGCGCAGCACTATATCCCGAATTTGGAGATAATTAAAAGAGGTAAGGGATATTATAAGATCAGAGGGGATAGTGTACCGGAGCAAGTTCATAGGAAGGCTGCTCGGGATGGCTTAAGGTTAGCTGAAGAAAAAATAGTCTCAGGGAATTATCATATCGTTATCCTTGATGAAATCAATATTGCAGTTGACAAAGGTTTGTTGTCGGTGGAGGAGGTATTGGGGATTCTGGATAAAAAACCCACGAAAGTACATGTAATTTTAACCGGTAGAAATGCGCATCCTGCTTTGATTGAGCGCGCTGATGTAGTAACTGAGATGAAGGAAATAAAACACCCCTTTCAAAAAGGAATTAAGGCTCAAAAGGGGATTGATTACTAATCTGAGTCTTATATTATATGTGGTAAAAAGAAATGAAGAGAGCGAGTCCTTTTTATCCGGGGACATTAACACCGGTAAGTTCTTTTGTTGGACGGGAGAAAGAAGTTAAGAGCTTGAGCCGATTAATAGCGCGAACAGCAGAAGGAAAGAGCGCATGCTTATTTATTACTGGTGAGCACGGAATTGGCAAGACCTCTATTGCTTATTTTATAGCTTCCTTAGCCCAACAAGATAATGCCGTAGTGTCAAAAGATAAGAAGCTTTGTGTTGCGCTGAGCTATTTAGGAGCAGTTGCGAGATTACATGATATATGTAAAATAATGCTTCAAGCAATAGTGAGCATTTATCAAGAGCAGAGGTTCTTAAGTAAGACGCGAAGAAAATTGGCGAAATATTTAGATTCTATTCGATTTGACCTGTTTGGTCTGAGAGTGGAAATGAAGTTTAAAAATGATGATACTATGCAGGAACTTCCCTTTGAGTTTTCCTCCCTTTTATACCAGTTCTGGAAGATAATAAAGAAAGAGTATCCTCAGTATAAGGGATTGCTTTTTATACTGGATGATATAGAGCGAGCGTGCTCATTAGAATCGTTTCCTTCCTTTTTTAAGAGTCTTATAGATGATATATCCAGCAATTATCAGGATTTTCCCCTTTCTTTCATTCTTATTGGAGAAAATGAATGTATGGAAGAGCTCAGGGCTCACTATCCTCCAGTCGCCAGTATTTTTCAAGTAATGGAATTAGAAACCTTTTCTGAAGCTGAGTCAATGGTTTTGCTGCAAAAATCATTCAAGGATGTATCAATTAATTACCAAGAAGAAGCATTGGAAATAATGATTAAGCATTCAGGAGGCTTCCCCCTCCTTCTTCATGAGATTGGCGATGCAGTTTATTGGTGTGATAGAGATGGAGTAATTGATAAAAAGGATGTGATAGATGGACTCATAATGGCAGCAAATAATCTGGGCAGCAAGCAATTTCGTTACTTACTCTATCAGCGGATAAGAGATCCGGTCTACCGCAAGTTTCTTTTTCAACTTGCCAAATTGTCACCCCAAACTACTATCACTACTATGTTACTCAATAAGATATTCTATAGATATAAACGAGATAAGATATCTTCCTTTGCTAAAAGAATGGTATCATTGGGTGTATTACGGAGGACAAAACCGAGAACCTATCAATTTTCCAGCCAGCTGCTACGTCTCTATCTTCTTCTGGAGTATATAAAGGAAACTTAGCTGTTTAATTCTTTTAATAACTCTTTTAATTTAGGCTGATCAGGATTAATTTTTATTGACTGAGAAAAAACTTCTTTAGCTTTTTCCTTATTTCCTGACTTAAGATATACCTCTCCTAAAGCATTCAGCAATTCTGCTGAGGATTCCTTTGTCATACGTGCTCTTTCGTAAAATCTAATTGCATCGTAATAATTGGCCAGCTGGGAATTGCTTATTCCAAGATAAATGAGATATTCGAAATCGTTAGGGTGCTTTATTATTTCATCTCTAAGCAGATCTATTACTTCCTGATATCGTTTAGCTTCCAGAAGTATTCTTGCAAGTGTTTTGGTTGCTTCTTGCAAGTCAGGTCTTTTCTGGTGAGCTAATTTAAGCTGCTTTATGGCCTCTGATCGATTGCCCTGAGCAAGCTGTGCTGCAGCTTTTTGCAAGTTGTAAGTATATGAATTGTCAGGCTCGGATTTCTTGGCAAATACCAGAGGGAAAGGTAGTTCTTGTGGATTAAGTAATGTAAATTCGATTGGATCAGCTGAAAGTTTCTCTTGTTCGCCCTCAACAATTGAAATTTTTAAATTAAAGCTTCCCAATCCAAAATCTAACTTAATTGGTTTAAGCAGGGATAAAGTATTTGCGTTGCCCTGCAGAAAATCTGTTAATGAATCGCTATCTTCCCATACTACCTTTTCTTGGCTTGTAATAGCATATTTGGCAGCGAGCAAATTGCTGTTAATATTTGCCCGTGATTCTGGTAAGTAAATCTGGAAATAGAGAAGCATGTAAGTTCCCAGGGGAAATTCTCCTTTTACATTAGGAATTAACATGGTATTTTCAAAGGTAAAGGGGTTAACCTTTGAATAAGGGGTTTTCCTTGTGGTATCTACCTTTTTTGAAACCAGAACTGGGGTATTGATCCTTAAATTATCATCCTTGGCTGGAATGGTTATCTTTTTTTCTATACTACCATATTCCTTTGAAACCTTATTAATTATCATTAATGTGAGGGTATGATCACCGGAAAGAATAGCGGTTTTTCCCTCAAGAATAAAAGGAGAGTATTTTGCTTTATCAAATTCTTCTTCTGCAATTTCAATATCAAAAGTATCGCTGATCTTTCCAATACTAACATTTTCTGCATTTTTCAATTCACCGTTTATTTCAAAAGCAGAGTAAATTTTATCTTCATATTTTCCTACATTGAGGTGTTTTGCGTCGATTTGGATGGCGTAGTGGAGGAAATAATCTCCTTCATTATTTTTATAGACACCTGCAAATGAACCTAAATCGAGGAGCTTATAAGTATATTTAACCGTTACTGTAGGAACACCGTCCAACATATTTTTTACGTACCCGGGATTTACCAAGCGATTAGGCAGGTCGTTAATCTTTGCCAAAAGCATTTCTGATCCCAGAGAAGGTCGCATATTGTAATAATCTAAGGGATCTGATGGGTCTAAACTAAGTGAAGCACGTGCTAATTCCGTACTCACTTGCATGAGTTCTTCATATGGCTTTCGAAAGTCGGTAACATCTCCGATATAACCAGTTAGAAGCGCTTGGGGGCCATCTTGCATGGGACTATAGAGCTCGAACTCACCAGATCCGTATCTTTTAAAAAATATGAGATAGAAGAAAGGAGGTAGTCCTGGAAGTCCTCCGGCATCGTAAAACCAAAGTTCCAGAGAGTATGTTCTTCCGGTATCAGGGTAGCGTTGAATATCTCGCGGCTCACCTAAAAGAATATAGGTTCTACCTCTATCAGTTTGCCATCCCACTCGGAAGGTTTCCCGGCCTAAAAATTTATTGGCATATTCAATGCGCTCATAATGCTCCTCTTTGAACTCGTTTCGCGGTGTTCCAGGAGTAGGGTCTCTTACTTCCCAGAAATTTTTTATAAACAAGTCTCTCATCTCATCGTTAGGCATTTTATAAAAGGCTTCTCTTTCTGCTTTGGTAATAATGTATTCTACATCTTGTAAAAAGCTTTTGTATTTTTTATCCAGCTCCTTTTTTTCTTTTTTATCTATTCCCAGAAGAGGAGGGGAAGAAATACTTAGACATATGCCTAACAGGAGTAAAAGGACTAACGTGCAATATATTGTTTTTTTCATTTGAAGCTCCTTTAGCTTCGATCATTCTATAAAATATAACTCAACTACTCTTATTATTTTAGTTAAGAATTTTCTTTTTGCAAGTTTTGTTTTTTGAATCATGAATATCTGTTAAAAAAAATTTTAAATCTTTATTACGAAACTATTGAAATTTGTATGTTTAGAATAAAATTTAACAGGATCTTGAGGTTAATATCTGTAGTGAAGTAAGTATTTTTATAGGAAGACGAAGGGCGCGTTCGATGTTTCTTCTCATCCATAATGGAAAGTTACTATTGTTAGGATTTTCCCAACTTAATCGATAAAATCCAACTCTATTGTAAAGATATAAAATACATTTGGCATACCCAGCCAAGACATATCCTATCCATTTAGCAAATTTTGTTTCGAGATTAACGTATTTACTCCCTCGTTGAATATAATAGATTTTTCCCACTATTTTGCTTGCAGGAAATGGCTGCTCAGCTTGCAAAAGTACATCTCCTTTTGTTATAAAAAAAAGCTGATTACCCTTTTTATAGAGTTCAACTATTCTATGGCAAAGGAGGTTATTTTTTAACATGCATAGAATAATATCGCCCCTTTGAAGTTCTTTCGCATTCGCTTGTTTAACAGTAATTAAATCACCTTCTTTGATAATATATCCCATACTGCTTCCCAGGGCTTTAAGAGTGAGAGTCTCCCCCCGTTGAAGGAGTTCACAAAACAGCTCTCTTGAGGTTCTTTGATAAATATGTTCGCTTAAAGGTAAAGTAAGTAACAGGTTTTTAAATCGGATAGCCATATCTTTTATTGAATAAGATTTATATAATGAAGATATATTAATTCTTGACACCGCTCTCTACGGCAAGTTCTGAAGCAATAGATAAAAAACGATAGTATCTTTTGCTAATTACCTGACCAATCTTTTCTTCCAAATCATTTTTTAAAATGATCAGCTTTTCGTTTGGCATATCAGTTAAATTTATGGTCAGCTTATTATGAAAATTGGGTAGTTTCTCCATATAGCTTTCCAAAGAGCCAACCTTTCCTAAGTCCTGTGCTTGCTGAAAAAGAGCAGTACCTGGTATCGGAGTAACATAGAAATATTGAATAATAGGAGGGGCAATGTTTAAATCTAATGGTTTAAAAGTCTTGTCTATGAAATCAACAGTTTCTTGTACAGTTTCTTCAGTTTCTCCAATCATGCCTATCATAATATAGAGGATGGTATTTAATCCGGCTCGACGGGCTTGGCGGATAGCTTTCATCGCATTTTCTACCGTTACTTTTTTATTATAGGTATCGAGAATATGCTGACTGCCGGATTCAATGCCAAAACGAATGGAAAAACATCCAGCTTTTTTCATCTGGCAATACATCTCATAATCGCTTAGGTTCACGTGACCATTACAGGTCCAGGAAATATCAAGACTCTCATTTTTAATCCTTTCACAAAATTCCAATACTCTCTTCTTATTAAAGGCGAATATATCATCCCAAAAGAAGAAATTCCTAATATTGTATTGCTTCATTAGAATCTTTATCTGCTCAAAGACATAATCCAAAGAATGTATTCTTATCGTATATCCCTTGATCTGATGGTCGCAGTAACTGCAGTTGTAACAGCATCCTCGGCTTGATAGAATCCCAATATCACGCCTATCCTCTTTATCAAAATGAGGGTCTACATAATCATAGATGGGACTTTTCTTATATTCTTCCATAGGAAATAGTTCCCAGGCTGGAAAGCCAAATTTATCAGGATTAGGACAGAAACCTCTTAGATCAGTTGAGATTATTTTACCTCTTTCCTTATACACTAAACCTTTAATCCCGGATAATTTTTTTCTGTTTTCTAAGCAGTGTACTAATTCAGTTATAGTATCTTCCCCTTCACCCTTCACAATAATGTCAATTTTTAAATTTTCCAATAAAAATGTGGGCATTGAAGTAGCCAAGCTGCCACCAAGGACAATCTTAGCCTTGGGCTGGAACTGTCTTATTATAGGGACAATTTTCTGGATATTTTCATAACCTCGGATCATTCCTGTAATACCTATCAACTCGAATTGTTCATCCTTAATTTCTAACTTTAGCCCTTTTTCATCTATACGATAAGCATTGAGATCCAGAACTTTTACTTTATGTCCTTTTTGCAAGAGAGCACGTGCTATATAACTTAGTCCTATAGGGAAAAAAGAAACTATTTCATCTGAAATGTAAGGATTGATTAGCAGTATTTTCATTTCTCTTCTTTTATCGAAAAAACCATTTTCTTATTAATAACCTCCACTTTAATATGACCAAGAGCAAAACTTGTTCTATATAAAAAACTAACAAAATATTTAGCTACGAGGATTAACAGATGGAGGGCTCTGTACCTTAAGAACACATTGACATGAAAGCATGGGAACATTTAATTGTGCTTGGTTTCCTGTTGCAGTACATTGTAGTGCAGCTTCTTCGAATACCCTCTCCGAAGTTATTTCTGGCTTTTGATATTTTTTCTTTTTCTTGTTCATAAAGAATCCTCCATAGAAGCTATTTTCGCAATGCGACAAGCCTCTTTCCAAGGTTTTAGCCAATCACCCTCTTCAAGAGCTGCCATAGCTGGGCATCGCGGGCAATGAAATATTAAAGGACAAGAGCTACACTCTTTTAAATCACAAAGATTAGTATCCCTTATTTTCTTTAAAAAAGGAGAGTTGCTCCATATATTGCTTAGGTTTTTTTTGGTTAGATTTCCTAAGCTATGGGGAAACAGAACGCAAGGATACAACTCACCGGTTGGAGAAATAGCAGCATAATAAATACCAGCACCACAGGGTTTCCAGTGAGAGAGATCCGCTGTCTTTGCATTTGATGGGAGTAGATCAGCTATTTTATTATTAGAATATCTTCGAAGCATCTGATTGAGAAATCTGAGCTGTTGATCATCAAGTCTATGAGATAATGGAGCTGAACAACCATCGCTCATTGGAGATATTAGCTCACTGGCTCTTATTCCTATATCCAGCTCGTCTTTCAGTTTTAAAAGTGCTTCTGCCTCATGTATGTTTTCCTTCATCCACAAGGTCTTAAGTGTTATACCAACCCCCCTTTTTTTGAGGAGTTTGATAGCTTTTAAGCTTTTCTCCCATGAACCTGGAGTGCGAGTTATTTTATCGTGGGTATCTTGAGTGGCTCCATAAATACTTATTTCCACTTTCCATGGAGCTAATTCGGCAATCTCATCAGCAACTTTTTCATCGATAAACGTACCATTGGTAAAAAGATTAAGAGCAAAATTTTTTCTTCTGGCATAGCGTGCAATTTCAAAAAAATCATTCCTCATAAATATCTCGCCACCGCTAAAGCTGAGGAATAAAGTACCTTCTTCAGCCAATTGGTCTAAGATATGTTCTATTTTTTCTCGCGGTAAACCAGCTTCTTCCCTGTTTGAAATATAACAATGACTGCATCTAAGATTGCATCTGTAGGTAAGTTCAAAAAGAATAGAAACTGGTATATAGTGTTTAAGTGCTTTACTCAATAGACGATTTAAAATTGGTGGTTTAGATAAAGTGTGATTCAATCTTCTGCTCCTTTTTCCACACTTTCATCATTAATTAGAACCATTTTTCTCTGGTAAAGCTGTTCAATGAATTTTAAGACATCCTGCTCAGCTTCCTTATGAGTTGCTTCATATTCTTCTATTAAAGCATTGACTAATTCTGATATAGTCTTCTCTCTATCAAGCAGGCTCCAGATAACAGTACCAATAGGATTAAAAGTGTGAATCATGCTGTTGTGGGGAGTAAGAAGTATAGCCTCCCCCTCTATTACTCTGAAGGCTACTTTTGGATTACGAATTACTTTATCTTTAGTCGAAATCATTAATTAACCTCAAAAAACTATTGTCTAAAGTAAAGTGCAGCTCAAAACAGGGAATATTATCTACTAAAATAGTGCACCAACTGAATAGCTGCTCAGCCAGATGGTCCTGGCAGCCAAAAAATAATGTATTAGTTAATAATTGGCAAAGTACATTGGATTTATCCATTCTTTTTAAATACGTTGTGGTATCTTTGTAGGGAAAGAACAATCCTTTTAGGCAAGAGTTATTATTAATCCCCTCGGCGCTGTTTGTCCCAATAAATGGTGTTCCGAATACCCTGAATTCACCGTCAATTCTTCTGATAATATTTAATTCGTCGCTTAATACTTCGTGAGTGCTATTAGCTAAACGTGCTATAGTGGATTTTCCACTTTGTGAAGGTCCAAAAAAGACATAACCACTCCCGTTGGCTTTGATAGCAGCAGAATGAAGCAGAAATCCCTCTTCCTCGATGGATATCATTGAAAAAACAATACGCAAAAGAGAATCAAATGCGATTTCGTTAATCTTGCGGAATAAAATATCCAGAGTTTTTTCGTGCAAATTAAAAAAAGCAAAAATATCAGGCAAAGCTATAAGAAGTTTTCCATCACCGAGATTAATAAGGTTTATTTCTTGTGGATTAATAGGCAGTTGAAGGTTCACTTTTTGTAGAAAGTGCACATAATCATTATCCGATAGATAACACCTTGCGGAATAAACCTCATCTGAAGAGGAAAGGAAGTTCTTATATCGCTTTATTATTCTACGAATAATGCTTTTATTAATCGATTCAATAAAGAAAGATATATTACCTATCTCAAATTTAGCATCAGAGATAGTATCTTTCTTTCTTTGTTTATTGCTGGTTAAAAAGCTATTTATTAATTCTTCAATAGTTTTTTTCATGCAATTTTTTTTAATTAGAGAAAATTTATTTACTTTATTAGAATGATAATGAATCTGTTTTCTCATAAGCTGAAAATAAAAATTTTTCATAAGGTGGAGTGCATTTTTCACCACAAAGTTTTCTAATTGAAAAGCCATACTTTTTCTCTTAGTTAATAACTGCATAATATATCTGCGCTTTCCATAATGCTTTTAAACTTCGTTATTTAAATTATACATAAAAACACCTGATTAGTCAATTGCTTGAACCTCATTAAAGAATGATATATTCACATATATAGGCCATATTACAGCAAGGTATAATGTTATTCTATTGACAAAAATTACCTTTTAAGCTATCTTTTATCTGTTTTAATTGGGTAAGGATTATTTAAAGTGTTAAGGCGAAAATTAATAATTGGTATTTTAGTTTTTCAATTTTTTTCCCCGCTTTTTGCTCAGGAACAAAAGAAGGAGCAAAAAAAACCATCTTTTGAGGAATTATGGACTTACGAAATGCTATCTTCCGAGGATAGCTTTTCTGAAGGATCTCAAGCCATAACTGCACCAGTTATTATTGAGGAGCAGAAGGTATTTTTTGCTTCAAAAAATGGATTTGTTTTTGCACTTAATGAGGATGATGGCGAAAAGCTTTGGAATTTTGATGCGGGTCATCCCATAAGCCGTTCTCTTCTTCTGAATGGAGAGCGTATTTTCTTCGCTACTGATAAGGAGATTTTTTGCCTTAATAAAGAAGATGGACAACTGATATGGCGAAAAGGTTTGGGTTTGGTAATAACTTCACCAATGGTGTATTTCGATGGGGCACTCTATTTATCCACAGAAAATAAGAGCCTTTATTGCCTTAAGGAGCAAAATGGTGAAATGCTCTGGGAGTATAATATCGGTGCACCAGTCCATTCACCATTTACTATTTATATGGGCCTTCTCCTCTTTGGTTCGGATAATGGACATGTTTACTCTTTGCTTTCTTCAACTGGTAAGTTATTATGGCAGCTAAAAATTGGCGATAAATTACGAGCTGCTCCTCTCATTATTGATGGTTCTCTGTATATCGGCTCATATGATAATTATATCTATGCCGTTAATTTGCATAAGAAGACTCTTAAATGGAAGGTACGAACGGGAGCTGATATTGAAGCCCCCGTTGTATTGTGGAAAGACTATGTTTATGTAGCCTCGTTTGATGGATACCTCTATTGTTTAAAAAAGGGTAGTGGCCATCTACATTATAAAAGAAGTTTGCCCGCACGTCCCTATAACGCTCCCATTATAGTTAATAATGTGATGTACATTCAGACCCTTTCAAATAAATTAATTGCTATAGTACCAGATACAGGCAAAGGCTTAAGCTCATATGAAGCTGATTATCTTATAACTTCGCCTATATGTATTTCCTCAGCTAGCAAGAGAATGTTTGTGGGTACTAATGAAGGAACCTTGATAGCATTGTCCTTAGAGCCAAAAAAGAAAAAGAAAGGCACCGATGAGGAAGGTTTTACAGAAGAAGAGCAGGAAGAGGAAGAAGCAGAAAAGTTAGGAGAAGTAATTGAGGAAGTGATACCTGATGAACTAATAGAAGAGCCAGAGGAAAAAGTTGAAGAAGAAATAAAAGAGGAAATTATAACACCTTCAGAACCTATAGAGTTGGCCGTTCCATATAATCAGGAACTCCATCTAAAATCTATGGAACTCTTTAGTAAAGGTAATTATGCTGGTGCAGCTATTGGATGGGCAGAAATGGTCGCAGAGCTCGATCCCGGTTACTATACTATTGCTATCGGTCTTTACTGTACATCAGATTCGCTGGAGAAAATATATAAAAATAGAGGACAAGAATCCTTCATATTTTTCCTTCCCAAGCCTTATGAAGGGAGAATTTGTTATCAGGTTTGTCTCGGGCTTTTTCCTTCAGCACAGGAGGCTGAGGAGAAATTAAGTCAACTCTCTGAGTTCTTCCAGCAAGAGAATCCTATTATTAGCCAGCTTACAGATATACTGCGCTAAATACTTTGTATTACATTATACTAATCTGTGCTTTGCCTATTGAAATAAGGATAATGTGGAGATATCTATTAATTTTGTATACCCCAAAGCTTTTAATTTTTATAAAAGCTTATTTTTAAATATGCTGCTTCTTGATTTTTTCGTTATAACTTTTTCTTTTTATGTAATGTTTGAATATTATTAATGATTTGTTCTTGAGGATTTTGAATGTGCAGCTAATGCCTTATTATTTGCAGGGGTCTTTTATATTTTCATAATTTTTTTAGAATTACCATTGTCATATCATCGTTTTGCGGCTCACATTGGGCAAATTCTTCGATAGTATCAAGAGTTATGTCTAATAATTTCTGAGCATTTTCTTTTCTATTATTTTTAATCAGGCTAACCATTCCTTCTTCTTTAAATTCTTCTCCTGTCTTATTAATCCTTTCTGTAATACCATCTGTAAAGAGCACCAAAACATTCTCTTTCTTAAGCTCTATTGATCCATCCTCATATGAGCAGTCTGGAAAGAAGCCTAAGGACAATCCACCAGCAGGTAATTCTGTTACTTTCTTATTTTTGCTGATAATTCGAGGTGGATTATGACCGGCATTTATATATTGCAGCAATCCTTTCTTTGTATCTATCTCACCGTAGAAAAAGGTAATGTATTTATTACTTGCAGAACTTTGGTAAATAAAATTATTCAGATAATAGAATAAGTCCCTTAAGGATGTTCGTAAAGTAAGTTGAGAAGCTAAAGCAGCCCTCAGTGTAGCCATTAGCAATGCTCCTCCTGCCCCTTTTCCTGCTACATCACCGATTGCAATGCCGAGTTTTCCCTCGGGTAGAGGGAAAAAATCGTAATAATCTCCACCTACATATGAACAGGGAATGTGAGAAGCAGCAACATCTAATCCCTCTATTTCCGGGCATTGTCGGGGCAGCAAGCTTTTTTGGATTTCTGCTGCCAGGGAAAGCTGTTCTTCTAATGCTTTCTTTTCTAATGCTTCTTCAAAAAGCTTGGTATTTTCTATCTTGATAGCAGCGAGATTTGCCAGAGAAGACATTAAATACAGTTCCTCTTTATTGAAAGCTTTTTCACCCAGGCTTCTATCAAGATATATTAAGCCAATGACCTCTTTATTATTCCACAGCGGTAGACACATAGCCGAATGAATATTTTGGGCAATGATACTTTCCTTTGAATTAAAGCGTTCATCGAATTGAGCATCTACGGTGAGCAGGGATGCCTTTTTTTCCAAAACAGAGTTTAGGATGGTACGACTAATTTTAATTTGCTGTTTTTTATCTTCACCCTCGAAATAACGCATAACTTTTGTAACCAACTCACCTTCTTTATCTTCTTTTAGCATTAATATTCCTCGCCGCACCGGTATATTTCTGCCTACAAAATCCATAGTATTTTCTAATAATTCCTGTAAATGTCTATGAGATAGAAGCTCTAAACTGAAATCCTTAAGCGTCATGAGGGCCTGATTTTGCCATGCAAGCGGGGGAGCTTCTTCATCTGCAGGAGAGGGCTTTATTTTTTTCTCATAATCGGTTAGAAGAGTTTTTATTGGAAACATCTGAGTGGAAGAAGTATCGAAATCCTCCTCATGCTTATATTTTACCTGCTTCACTTCCTCCTTTTCACTCAAGAAATGTATTACCGTTTGACCAATTTTAATAATGTCTCGATCTTTTAATTTTTCTTCTTTTTCTATCCTTTTTCCATTAAGATAGGTTCCATTTTTGCTCTCATTATCCTTGAGGTAGTATTCATTATCACGCTGAATGATTGTGAGGTGTTTTCGAGATAATAATGGATCAGCAATAATAAAGTCGTTGTTGGATGAGCGGCCTATGGTTATTTGATCTTCGATGAAATCGAAAAAATATGCATCTTTATGAAGCTCTATTATTTTTAATTGTACCATCTTACTCTCTTAAAAGGTGTTATTTATGTCTTATTATTATTTTTTTATCTTTAGCTGAGCTTCTATTTCCCCAATAATTTCGGGAATGTCAGTTATGATAAGGGTATTGCTTCGTTCGTCTACCAATACCGAACCTCGAGGGGAAAGGAATTTTTCGATTATCTTTGCTAACTCGTTTGCTCTGGCATAATTTAATCTACGCACTATAGTTACTAAAGGTCCAGCAAGAGATTGTTGCTCAGCTAAATTACGTTGCGCTATTTCCTCTTCTATCAATTTTTGAGTGGGAGCCACCCGGAAGACATTACCTTCTGCTATCATTCCTAATCCGTTATTTCTCAGGATGAGCTCAAGAGCCTGATCCCAGGGAACTTCTTTAAGCCAGATGGTGGTTTTTCCCGCTACCTGTGGATCGATCACAAAGTTCAAGCCGGTAATCTCAGAAAAAATATGTAATATATCTCTGATGTCCGCATCTTTAAATTCTAAGCTGATTGGGTTACCGCTGTATTTTTTCTTTTCTTCACCTATGATTTGCGCTTCGAAAGATTGCTTCTGGGAATCTCTGGTGTCAAGTTCTTGCTCTGCATCTGCATATTTTTTATCAGATTGGTTCAATTTTTTGCTGCTTTCCCAGTCTATATCTTCAGCAGGTATTTGAGCTAATTTTCCATTTTTCAGACGCATTATAACCATATCTCCTTCAATATAGTGACTTTGTACTTCTATTTTTCGGTTGCTTTTGGTTACAAGCCAATCTGAAGAACTAACCAAAGAAAATGTATAAAATGTTAAGCAAAGGAACATAGTTATAATCAATATGACACTATAAAATGATATCTTATTTGCTTTACCAAACATACTTATTTTTCCTGCTTAATTTAAGATTTTAGTCGTTCCTTCTTTTTTATGCAAATGATTTCTTTATTCTATTTTACTAATGGAAATACTTGAATATCTCTATACTTAAAACGGCTATCAATGGCGAAAAATAATGCTGAAGATTTAATAAAAGGAATGGATTTCGATCAGGAGTTTCTATTAAGAGTTAGCTTTTTTCTCTCTGATGTTTGTACACATATGCTACTTTTGCTAAGCAAAATATGTTTTGAATTTATATACTTTTATAACCACTTATTTAACTATGTATCGTCTTTTCTTTTAAATGATTGCCTGGATCGATTCTCTTATTTTACCGCTGCCAGTAGAAAGATGGATACCAGCAATGCTAAAATGGCATAGAGTTCCGGGAATACTGCTAATGTAAGAACTTTACCCAATGCGGTTTCATCGGTTTTCATGAGTTCAATTCCAGTGGTGCATACTTTAGCTTGATTAATGGCAGATATAAGCCCAACAACTGCTATAGGAAGGGAAGCTGCCAGAAGTGCCAATCCGGTATAGAAAGAAATAGTTCCAAGCGAATTCATTTTCTGCGTTATCATGAAGGCGATAACAAAACCATATATTCCCTGTGAACCGGGGAGAGCTGCTGCTGGTAGAAAACTTCCGAATCTCTTTGGATGTTCCTCCATGGCACCATTAGCTGCTTGTCCTGTAGCGGTGCAACCCAGTACCGAACCGATACCTGCAAGTAAAATAGAAAGTGTTGCTCCAGAAAATGCAAGAATAAATCCAATATCCATAATAGCTCCTCTTAGAATTTATTTTATTTTTTGTTCTTGGAATGCCTCGAAGGGCGTTCCCATTCCTATATAGAATTGCTTATAGAATTCAACGAATTGTAGCCTTATGGTATGAACAAAACCGCTCAAAACTCCCAAGGCTATATTTCCGCCATGACCGAGAATTAAAATCACGATCATGACAGGCCATCCAATTATGGCAATTCCCTTTACCTGTAAGGCTATGGTATTGACTACCTGAGCGATAATACCAGTGGCAATGGCTAAAGCAAAAAGCCGAGCATAGGACAGCAAATCGCCCAGAAGTCCACTTGCATTATAGATAGACCATATACCGAGACCAACTCTTTTGAAAGGATTTTTAACCGGTGAGCTAAAAAGAATTATAAGCACTGCGCCTGATAACATGAAAGCAATTCCGGGGGTACGATATCCCAGGTAGGTAATTACTGCTCCCCAGAAAAGAACGACTATACCTAAGCTGCCCACTGCTTTTACCGGTTCGCCCTGTCTGTACTCATTATAGGCTTTAAGAATAATACCGCTGCTTAATTGGAAAATGCCAAAAAATAAGGCTAAAGTGAAAAGCTTCATTTGATCTGATGCATCGATTAAAGCCAATCTTCTCACCAACGAGCCTTCACTAAATTGAATGCCAAAAATGCTTCCCGTCATCAGCCCAAAGCCAATGATAAATATCGCCAGGGTTTGCACGAGTTTAATACCTTTTTTAAGTCCAGGACTGAGCTTGACAAATTTTAATGCTAAGGTAGAGAGGAGAAACATTGTTACACCATATCCGGCATCAGTGAGGCACATGGCAAAAAATATAGCGAAGAACGGGGCTAATATAGGTGTGGTATCCAATTCTTGATATTGAGGTCGCGAATAAAGATCCGTAAGCAACTCGAATGGATTTATTACAGGTTTATTCTTCAGGATAACTGGCACCTCTTCATCTTTTTCCGGAGGTTCCTCTAAAAAGGCAAGGTCAAATTTTTGTAATTTCTTTTTTAATTTAGGTACCCAGTTTTTAGGTGTCCATCCTCGCAGAATGAATATTGGACCCTCTGCTATCATATTGTTTTTTGCTTCAGCGAATTTTATTCTATTTTGAATCTCAGTCTCTGCCTTTTCCAGTATGGTGATTTTGCCAGAAAGAGCTTTAATTTCAGCGATAATTTGTTGCAATTCTGCTTCTATCTGAGTTATTTCTTCATCAAATTCTGATAAACTCTTTTGCGGAAGAGTTGTCTCGCTCAATCCTTCATACTTTTTGCCTAAGGAGACAGTTATAAAATGGATACGGCCGCCTTCACGAGAAACTACAGCATGATAAGCCTCGCCGAAATCAAGCTTATCGAAAAATTTGCCACTGGCAATAAAGAACTGGATATAAATTCCTCTTTCTTTTAATTTGTCTATATCCTGAAAAGAGAAATCCTCCCAGGGAACTAATTTAGCTCTTTCTTTCTGGATGCTGATTATCTTTTGTTTAAGGGATTCTCTTTTTTGTAATAGCTCATCAACTCTCTGGCATATTTGACGCCAATCAGATATTTTTACTGCCTTTCTTATCCTGGTGCTTAGCTTAAGAGTCCGTCCTAAGAGGGTTAATAATTTTTTAACCCTTTCTAAATTTTGTAAATCCTCTTTTAGGGCTTCTTCTTTTTCTTTTTCCGTTATTTCTTCTGTTTTTTCTTGCTCTATTTCTTTAACTTTCTCCTCTTTTTCAGGCTTCCTTTTTTCTTTCTCATCTTCCTCTTTTTCTTTCTGCTTTTGATTAGCTATAAGGTGAAGCAGAGCTGCTTTTTGGAGGGTTTTTAGTACTTCTTCCTTTTTCTCCTGAGCACCTATCAGGGTGATTTTTCTCATGGTAATAATCACTGCTCGTTTACCTCCTTTAAGCGCGTGCTGATTCGAAAAATTTGCTTTTTGCCACTTTGGCGATAATTGTGCCCTGTCGCTCCGTATCGTCCAAACGTTGCATTAAATAACCTTCGGCCTCGGAATAATCAGGAATGAGCTTTTTCTCAAAAAGGTTAATGCGCTGAGTAACTTTTCGCAATTCTCTATAGAGGATAGAATATGTTTCTTCCATTACTTCGAGCTGGGCCATAAGCTTTTTTATGAGCTTGAGTTGTTCGATAATCTGATCAAGAGAAGGGGGAGTATAAAAAAGGCTATAATAAACTGGTGCAAATTTCAGATCCTTAAAGCTTTTTACCTTAATTCCAGCAATGGATTCAGGCTGATAATTTATTTCAACTATTTTTATATATTTCAAAAAATCTTCCGGCTGCAACATTAAAGCCAGAGCTTTAATATTTGAAATTTCCTTTTTGATTTCTCTCTTAAGCTTGGCCAATTCCGCTTGCAGTCGGTTGCATTCGTAATTAAGCTGCTTTTGTTTAAGCTCCAGAGTAGGAACAGCTCTTTCGAGACGGACGCGCTTGGTCCTTATCTCTAATATTGTTCCTTTAGTTTTTGGTAATGTAGTGATATCCATAACTCACTATTAATGATATCTGATTATGCCGCAGCAAATTTAGAAGAGCTTTTATAGTATTTGTTAATAAATTCCTTCCTTATTCCAATTTCCTCGACAGGAAGAATGGATATTAAATCCCAGCCGAGGTCGAGGGTTTCGTCCATTGTACGATTCTGGTGTACTGGCAGAAAATGCTCATCAAAGAAATCGCCAAATTTAAGATATAATTTATCCACCTCACTGGTTATCTCCAGACCCATGGATAGTTTCTCTTTAAGTTCAAGAGAGTAGGCATAAGCTCTAACACAAGCATCCATAATAGCAGCGTGGTCTTCGCGAGTTTCTTTTGCGATTACCAATTTTTTGAGTCTGGATAAGGAATCAAGAATACTAACTTTGCTATGCTTTATAAATATTTGTCCCTCTGTAATATAACCGGTTAGGTCAGCCACAGGGTGAGTAATATCTCCATTGGGTACTGAGGTGACTGACAGAATTGTTGAGCTGCCCAGGTCTCCACCAAAATTAACCGCTCTTTCATAAACTCGTGCTAATTGAGTATACAGGTCTCCCGGATAACCAGCTCGGGCTGGTATCTTCTCCTGGGCATTTGCTACTTCCATCAGAGCGTTGGAAAAGTTAAGCATGTCGCTGAGGATCACGAATACATGTTTCCCTTCTAAGGCCATTTGCTCAGCAATAGTACAACAAATAGGGGGGACATTTAACCGTTCAATGGAGGACTCTGATGCTAAATTAACAATCATTAAGCTTCTTTCAGCAGTCTGGTTTAGTACCTCATCGAAGTAAAGATATTCCTCATACTTAAGACCCATACCGCCAAAAATGACGACAAAGGGTTTTCGATCATTAACCTCTGACTGGGTAATTATCCTCCCCAGCACTTTATTAACATTTTCCTCTGGTCTTTTAAAAATAGGTATTTTCTGGCTTCGAACAATAGTATTAGTTCCATCAATACCCGGGATTCCCGTTTGAATATAACCAGAAGCCATTCCTCGCGCTGTGGGATTTATAACCGATGCCTGGACCGGAATTTGACGGCTGGAACTAATATGAGGTTTCCCATCCAGAGGGGTGAAAATGCCATTAAAGCGTCTTCCCAAAAGAAGCCGGCTGTCATAAGGAATGGTCATTTGGTGACCGAGAAAATATACATTTTGCATGGTGCTCATCCCTAAGGTTCCCTTGAGCGACTGAACAATAACATTATCTCTGTTGATCTTAATAACCTGTCCCATTCCGAATCCTGTGAACTGTGCAATCTCCCGGTTGCCTATATCAGTAGCACCCTTAATTTCTGCAATGGGACCGGCAATTTGTTCAATTTTCGTGTATATCTTCTTCATTCCTTCATCACCTCCTTTCTTATCTTTTCAGCTTGTTTCTCATAATCCTCTTCAAAGTTCATCTGAACAAGCTCAAAGGTGATTTTGGATATTGTCTTTCGTATATCATCTTTGCTTTCTTCTTTAAATTTTTTAGCCCAGCTCAAAATCTCTTTAATGAATTCTAATATAAAATAATGGCGCTTAAGTGTGGTGTCGGCATCAACTGCGTGAAAAACATCTTGTGCTAAATAAGCCCTTCTTATCAATTCTGATAATTGATAATTTAGATAGTCAGCATTGGCCACTCCTGCATCACCTAATATATCAATTTGCTCTTTTATTCGCACTCCTTCGCGAATATATTCCTGGAATAATTCGATATCTTCCATCCAATTGGGGAATTTCTCTTTTTTGAAAAATTCTCCCAGGTCTTCATAATATGCACTTTTTGACTGGATGGGGTCTAAAGCAGGATAGTGTCTGGCATAAGCCAATTTACGGGATAAGGCAAAAAAGCAACCTGTCACCTTGAGAGTTGCCTGGGTGACTGGTTCGGAGAAGTCTCCGCCAGGAGGGCTCACAGCTCCAATCATAGTTATGCTTCCCTCACGGTTGTCGCTTCCCAGGCATATGACCTTTCCCGCTCGTTCGTACCATTCACTAATGCGGCTCTCTAAATATGCCGGGAACCCTTCCTGCCCTGGTATCTCCTCCAGTCTGCCTGACATTTCTCTTAACGCTTGTAACCAACGGCTTGTTGAGTCAGCCAGCACCAGCACGTCATATCCTTGGTCGCGGAAATATTCTGCTATTGTTATTCCCAGGTACACGGAGCTTTCACGAGCGGCAACCGGCATTGCTGAGGTATTTGCTATTAATACTGTTCGCTCGATCAATGGTCTGTCGGTATCCGGGTCTGTTAATTCGGGGAATTCTTTTATTAATTCCACCATTTCAGCAGCACGCTCGCCGCATCCGATATAAATCACTATTCGAATTCGAGCGTAACGAGCTATGGTATGTTCTATAACGGTTTTACCAGTTCCAAATGCACCTGGAATACATCCAGTTCCACCTTTCATAAGGGGGATAAATCCGTCAATTATGCGTACTTTGGTTTCCAGCATGTCTGTCATTCTGACGCGCTTTTTTACTGGTCGGGGTTTTCGTATGGGAGACCGTTGTATCATATCCAGCTTATATTTTTTTCCTTTATCGTCCTCCACCACGGCTATAGTATCTTTTACCGTAAGGGAGCCTTTTTCAATGCTCTTAATCTTACCTTCCACCCCAGAGGGAACCATAATTTTATGGACGATAAGGGGAGTTTCCTGTACTTCACCTATAATATCTCCCGGTACAACCTTTTTATTTACCTTTGCTGTGGGCTTAAAATCCCACTTTTTTTCATAATCAATAGTATTAAAGCGAACTCCCCGTTGTATGAATTTATCGTATTTTTCCAGAGGATAGCCCAGACCGTTATAGATTCCTTGGAGAAGTCCAGGTCCCAACTCTACCTCAAGAATGTCGCTGGTAAATTCCACGGGTTCATTAATCTTAATCATAGTGGTATCTTCATAGACCTGGATATCAACCAGTCCTGGTCTAACTTTAATAACCTCTCCTACAAGTCGATCCTTACCTACATAGGTTATCTCTCCCATTCTTACACTTACGGGGATAGTAGCCCGTATGAGATTTTCGTCTATAAGTGTTATTTTTCCAATTCTATTTGTCACTGATCTCTACCTCTTTGCTTTTTAAATCTGATAAGGTGGTCTCTAATATTTGCTCAGCTTTTTCAGGCACCACCTCAAGCCATCTTTCCAATAAAGTTAATCTAATAAAATAACTCAGGAAGGCTTCTGAACGGAAATATATATGATAAGTCATCTCATCTAATTTATACCATTTTATTTCATCAAGCTTTCTTTCTAAAAAAAGGGGATCCTCTCCTTCCATTATGAGCATTACTTCATTAAGCCAGAGGTACTTTTTTGCTAAGTCAAAATCTGGTGAACTGAAGTTATTTATAATTTGCTGAGCAGTCTCGTTATGATTGAGGATATACTTTTCTGGTTCTAAATTAAAATTTCGTGTTCTTAAACCAGCAATGATGTTATGCAAATCTCTTTCAAAAGCAAACCATTTCTTCATAAAAGGAACGCTGTTGTTAATAGCATAACAATAATAATCTTCAAGAAGTTGATCAAAAGGGTCTGCTTTTTCTATTTCCTCTGCTTTGAATGCAGTAACGAATTTGAGCATAAATTCTGGAAGACCAGTACTTTGTTTTATACCCTCTTCAAGCTGCTCTAAGGATATGGTTCCCATGAGCGGCTTGATTTCCAGCTTGTTTAGCAATGAATTAAGATTAAAGCAATCATTTTTTAATAATATAAGATTAATTTGTTCCCATTCCTCTTTAAAAATCAGGTGTCCTCTGGTATCCAGAAAATTCTTAACATTGGGTCGATTTCTTTCTCCCAATCGGAGCCTTGGCATAGCACAGAGGAGGTAATAATAATAGTTCGCCATGTTCTATTCCTGTTGAGTTTCGGTGAAAAAGTATTGCTGGAACTCGGGTCTGATATATTCAACAAGTGACTCAGTTAATGGCTCTAAAGTAAAATCGAAGACTATATTTTTTCCTTTTATCCCAATTTTAAATCCGGCTATAGCTTCATCTGCAGCAAACTTAAGCTGTGGAGCTTCACCCTTTTTGGCTAAAGAACTAAGCTGTTTTTTGGAGCGTCCAAGAAAATATTTTTTCAATTCTCCGAGCTGTTTTTTGGGAATGAGTAATGATAATTCAGTAACTTCCCCTTTTTTATCAGCAAATTTACCGGCCATAGTGGCAATGATTTCTTTAAGAAAATCAGCGTCTGTTAGGACTTCCTGAAGGTCTTTTTGCACTGTTTTGCTGAGGAGCTCATTTTCCAGTTGGTTTTTCAATTGCAGGATAAAATCTCTCGCAGCCAGCCTAAGACTATTTTCGAATTGCTCTTTTTTCTTCTTCATTTCTTTTTCTGCATCCTTTAACTGTTTATCTGTTTTCTCTTGAGCAAGTTTTTTGTTTTTAGACAATTCTTCTTCGGCTTCTTTTATTCTCTTTTTCATTTCCTTGTCGAGAGTATTAATACCGTCCTTTTTTATTTTTTCGATAAGGTTCTGAACTCCTGTAGCTTCTACCTTCTCCTCAGGTTTGGATGGAGGTTTTTTTGTTCGAGAACTTCCCAGCAGGAAAAATACCACAGCACAAACGCCGAGGCCTAATATCCAAAAGGCATACATAATGAAAATCTCCCTCTATATTTCCCTTTTAGTTTAATGAAAAAAAACATTCAATAATCAACACAAAATCATGAATTTATAATTATAGATTAAAACGAATTTTTTTGCAATTCTTATCCTCCCTATCCTCCCTTTTTTTGACTATAAACATCTTTTTTTACTTGGATTTCTTCACATTTGCATTAAGACTGCACCCCAGTATAAATTATATAAGTTAAACTATATTTTATAATAAAGTGCTGATAGATAATTTAAGTAAATCTTAACTTGAAGTCTGTTTATCATGAATTATATTTTTTGAACTTTACATTATGTGCGGGGCTTTTTGCCATAGCATATAAAATTTTAATCATTTTCAAATTTTCTTTAACCTTTATGGGGTGTTAACTTTTTAATAGATTATAAGTAGATTTGCTTTTTAAAATATCCCAATTGTATTGAAATGTGATTCTTTATTAATTAAAATAGGAGTGATTTTTTTCAAAAAATCGTATTAAGGGAGAGAATATGATATAAAACAAATTTATTATACCGTTCCTTATACCCTTAAAAAATGCCAAGATATGTCTTTTCAGTGTACAGCAGGTTATTACATATTAGGAATCATTTATTGAAACAAAAATCTAAATTTAATATCAATACGCAATATTTTTATTAGGAAGGATGATGATGAAGATGAAGAAAAGAAGAAATATTTTAATAGGTTTAATCCTTTTGATAGCCATTTCCCCTTATGCTAACAGCCAATGGTCAAGGGATGATGCTGATTCTTTTGTCATAAATAATACCTTATGGAATAATCTGGTTCTTGAGCTCTCTGGAGAAATTGCCAAACACCATGTAAAAGAAATCAGTAGATTTCATCGCATACGCGGTGGAAGCCCTGGCTATCATGCTGCAGTGGCATATGTTAAGGAAAAGATCGACGAATACGGTTTGCAGGAAATTGAGGTAGAGCGTTTTCTTTCTGATGGGTTTAAGACCTACTTGCGCTGGCGCTCTCCTGTAGGATGGAAGGTCCGGGATGCCGAACTCTGGATAATCGAGCCCCATCGAGAGCTGCTGGCCCGTTATTCTGATGTGGCTGTAAGTCTCATGCCTTACTCCAACGGTGGCAAAGCCTCCGGAGAGCTGATAGATGTGGGCAGAGGAATTTCTGATAAAGATTATGAAGGTAAGGATGTGAAGGGAAAGTTTGTCCTCGCTAATGGCTATGGCGGCAGCGTTCATCGCCACGCAGTTATTAAACGAGGCGCTCTGGGAGTAGTGTGCTATCCTTCGGGTAGAGAAACGAGAAAAGCTTATCCCGATCTTATTGAGATGGCGCGGCTCTCCCCAACAGGAGAGGAGCGAAGCAAGACAACCTTTGGTTTCTCAATATCCCAGAGGCAAGCTGACCATATTAAAGCTTTATTAAAACAGGGAAAGAAAATTAAACTTGATGCCTGGGTGGATGCCGAGTTAATTGATGGTGAAATGCCTGTCCTTACTGCTGCTATTAAAGGCTCCAGGTTTCCTGACCAGGAAGTAATTCTCATGGCGCATTTGGATCACTACCGTCCCGGTGCTAATGACAATGCCAGTGGCAGTGCAGCTCTCATGGAGATGGCTCGCACCATAAAAACACTAATAAAACGAGGAGAACTGAGCCCACCCTTAAGGACAATTAAATTCATGTGGGTACCCGAATATCACGGAACTATGGCTTATCTCAGTCGTCATCCTGAGATAGGTGACAAAGCACTGGTAGGAATTAATATGGATATGGTAGGCGAAAACCTATACCTCTGTCAGTCAATGCTGGCCCTTAATTTTCCCCCAATGTCGGAACCGAGCTATATTGGTGATTTAATGGTACAAATGATCGAATTAGTTGATAGAAGCAACGTGAGTACCCCAAGAGGAAGCCATCAGGCTTTCAATTACCGCATTAGACCATATTCAGGAGGTAGCGATCACGAGCCATTTAATGATACTTCCATTGGCATACCTTCAGTTATGGTAGGGCATCCTGATATTTTTCACCACAGCAGTATGGATACCCTGGATAAAGTAGACCAAACAGAATTGAAGCGCTCGAGCTTGGCAGCTTTGGGAGCAACTTTATTCATGGCTAATGCGGAAGAAAAGGATGCCTGCGAGCTGGCTATTTTTATCAGTGCAAAGGCTCAGGCCCGCCTCGCTTTGCTCACGGCGAATAGCCTGCAATCTCTATGGAAATCCATAGATGAAAATAATGCAGCAGAAGCTCTCTATACAAATTATAAAGAAGCTCTCATCGCAAATAATTTTGCCACTCAATGCGAGATTGATTCTATCGAAGCTTGCTTTGACTTTGACTCTTCTGCAATAACTAAAAAAGTCATTGCTCAACTAACCAGCGGCATGCAGAAATATCACGACCTGCAAGAGGAAAAGATAGACTCATGCTATGATTTAATCTGTTCCATCAATAAATTCAGGAAACAAACAGTGACCCTTACTGAGGAAGAAGAAAAAGCAAAGGAAATTATTCCAGTAAGAAAGTTTCGCGGAATGCTGTCAAGTTCCTTTCTGCAGGAGAATTTAAACGCTGAACAGCTCTCATGGTATATGCAATATGCCCAAAAAGATAGTCGATTGCAGAATAAACTTTTCGAGATTGTTAACTTTATTAATGGCAGGCGAAGCATGCTTGATATAAGAAACGCAATCAGTACAGAGTTTGGCCCTACGGATTTGCAGTTGATTAAAAGATATCTCTCAGACCTGAAGGAGCTTGATTTAGTCAGCTATTAGGTACATCTGAAAATTAATATTAAAAAATTGAATTGCTCAATATAGCTGAGAAAAATCATGGGCAGTCCATACAATATTGTTTTTATTATCTTTGATGCCGCTGCTCGATCGCATTTCAAGATATATGGCTATTTTCGCGATAGCACTCCTTTTTTGACTTCCTTAGCTCAGGAATCAATTGTATTTCACAATGCTTTTTGCCAGGGAACCGACACAGTTCTTTCAACTGCTTCTCTTTTTAGCTCTCTCTATCCCATAAGACATAATCTTCTATCCCTCAACCATCGCATGCCTTCGGGTATTAGAACTTTGGCTGAGGTGTTAAAAGAGCGGGTGGAAAAAACAGCTGCTTATGTGACCATTCCTCATATGGCAAAGGAACTCGGTTTCAGTCGCGGTTTTGACAATTATTTTCAGCTCTTTCTTGAGCCCAACTTTTTCCCGCAAAGAGAATTAACATCCGATCAGCTGAGCCTTCCAGTTCTCAAATGGTTGCAGGAGAATCGAAGTAATTCTTTTTTCCTCTATCTTCACCTATGGCAGCCTCACGAGCCTTATGGAGCTCCTCACCCTTTTACCAAATTATATGATCCTCATTATATGGGGATGATAAAAGATGGCTCTTTAAAAACCTTGAAGGATGTGGAAAATAGGAGTTTGAAAATAACCAAAAGAGGCATGGAACATTTAAAAGCTCTCTATGATGAAGGATTACGCTTTGCTGATTATCAGCTTCAGAAAGTTGTGGAGAAACTTCGCCAGCTCAATATATTTGACCACACAATCCTCGTAATTACCTCTGACCACGGTGAAGGTTTCCTGCAACATGGAAGGATGCTGCACAGCTCAACTGTTTATGAAGAACTCATTCAGATTCCTCTTATCATAAAACTACCTTCAAAGCTAAAACCTCTAAATCATACTGTAACATCTTTAGTGGAGTCCATTGACCTGATGCCGACGATGCTGGAGCTGTTAGAAATTCCTTACGGAGCAGAATCTCTCGATGGCAAGAGTATGGCTCCCATAATCTTCTCTTCAGAAAGTTTTCACAAGGACTTTATCTTTTCCCGCTCAGCGGGTGAATATCCGCTTATCTGTATTAGAGATAAGCGATATAAATATATCCTGCATTTCTATAATTATCAGAAAAACAGGGATTTCAGCCAGGATGAACTGTATGATTTGAGCGAAGATTCGGCTGAGAAAAAAAATCTAACCAATGAGCGCCCCAGAGTTGCAGCCAGGTTGCGCAATCACCTTTTGAAATGGATAGAAGAAAAAAGCAAAATTCAATATAAACCTGAAAAATCTCAGGTAGAAGAGAAAATAAAGAACCAATTGCGAACTCTTGGCTACTTAGAATAACTCCCATCATTACCTTGATTTAAATCTTTTATTTTTGTATAATTAAAACGCTTAGCAATTTTTCCTACTATTATTTTATTTACGGGATTTTTCTATGAAATGCCCAAAATGTAAAGCTGATAATCCTGATGATAATCAGTATTGTGGAAAGTGCGGGACGTCGTTGATTGAGATCCCTTCTACTCCTACCGAAGCGCCAACTGAAACCGGGATAAGCTCTGGAAAGTCAGAGCTTGATTTTGCCCCTGGGCAGTATTTTGGCAAGAGATACCAGATAATAGAAGAAATTGGAAAAGGTGGAATGGGGAGGGTTTATAAAGCGGTTGATAAGGAGCTCAATAGAATCGTTGTTCTCAAGATGATTAAACCGGAAATCAGCTTTCATCCAGGCATTGTTGATAGATTTAAGAAAGAGATTAAGTTGGCCAGCCAAATAACGCATAGGAATGTCTGTCGAATACACGATCTGGGTGAAGTAAAGGGAATCAAATTCATTTCAATGCAGTTTATCGGGGGACAAGATTTAAAGAAATTCATTCAACAGGCTGGTAAATTGACAGCAGAAAAGGTTATTGCCATCACAAAGCAGATTTGTGCAGCCCTGCAGGCAGCTCATGATGAAGGAGTTATCCATCGTGATTTAAAGCCGCAGAACATAATGTTAGATAGTAAAGGCAATGCTTATGCGATGGATTTCGGTATAGCCAAATCTATTGAAGCAGGTGAGGCAACCAGAGCTGGGATAGTAATGGGAACCCCTGCATATATGTCTCCAGAGCAGGGTGAAGGTAAGGAAGCTGATATCAGGTCAGATATATATTCTCTGGGATGTATTCTATATGAGATGCTGACCGGGAAGCCCCCCTTTAAAGCAGATACATTAGCGGCAATAATTCGTAAACATTTAGCAGAAGCTCCTAAGCCGCCATCCACATTAAATACGCAGATTCCAGAAGCTATAGAAGATATTATTTTGAAATGCTTGGAAAAACATCCAGAGAAGAGGTATCAAAAAGCAGATGAGATTATAAAAGCAATAGATGAGGCAAGGCAAAAGCTCGTATCCGAAGTCAAACCGTCAAAGATCCAAAAAAATTCTATTGCCGTCTTGCCTTTTGCAGATATGAGCTCCCAGAAAGACCAGGAATACTTCTGCGATGGGATGACTGAGGAGCTCATCAATACCTTGACTAAAATTGAGGGATTGCAGGTGGCTTCTCGAACATCCGCCTTTCAATTTAAAGGTAAGGGTTACAACATTCGTGAAATTGGGGAAGAGCTCAAGGTACAAACAGTGCTTGAAGGCAGCGTGCGGAAAGCAGGGAATAAGCTTAGAATAGCAGCTCAGCTAATTAATGTAGAAGACGGCTATCATCTCTGGTCGGAGAGGTATGACCGCGAGATGGATGATGTGTTCGCCATCCAGGATGAGATATCCTTAGCAATAGTAGACAAACTAAGGATTAAGCTTTTAGCAAAAGAAAAGACTTCTCTTGTAAAACATTACACCCAAAACCTTGATGCATATAGCCTCTATTTGAAGGGGCGATATTTCTGGAACAAGAGGACACCAGATGGATTCCAGAAAGGCTTGAAGTACTTTAAAGAGGCGATCGAAAAAGACCCCACATATGCTTTAGCTTATACAGGAATAGCTGATTGCTACAATATGATTGGATACTATGATTATCTTCCCCCTAAAGAAGCTTTCTCAAAAGCAAAAGCAGCAGTGGAAAAGGCATTAGAGCTTGATAACACCCTGGCCGAAGCTCACACTTCTCTCGCATGGATTATAATGTTTTACGATTGGGACTGGCAGGCTGCCGAGAGAGAATTCAAGCGAGCCATTAGTCTAAATCCATTCTATGCGGTGGTTCACCAGTGGTATGCTACGTATTTAGCTGCTATGGGAAAACACAAAGAGTCCATTTCAGAGGCTAAGCGAGCCCAAGAGCTTGAACCACTTTCGCTTATGATAAACACAAACTTGGGAGGTTTGCTTTACTTAGCACGTTATTATGATCAGGCAATAGACCAGCTTCAAAAAACGCTCGAGATGGATCCGAACTATGCTTTAGCCTATGTTTATATTGCGATGGATTACGCAGTAAAGGGAATGTATAATGAAGCCATTGAAAATACTCAAAAGGGGATGGACCTTTTAAAAGCGCCCACTTCACAACTGATATCGTGGCTCGGAATTTGGTATGCGAGGTCAGGAAAAAGAGTTGAAGCGGAGAAAGTGATCAACAAGTTGCTAAACATATCAAAACAGATGTATGTCTCACCACTCGCGATAGCAGCACTTTATGGGGAGCTTAGCCAAATGGATAATGCTTTTAAATGGCTAGAAAAGGCCTATGAGGTGCGCGATCACTGGCTGACTTATCTTAAAATATTCCCGATCTTAGACAGCCTACGCTCCGACTCGAGGTTCAAAGCATTGCTGAAGAAAATGAATCTGGAATAAATAAAGCCTTCAGGAAAATATCAATCAACCGATAAAAGCAAAAAAATTTTCTTTCTCCTTTAGCCTAATTTTGCATATCACTTCCTCTTTTCTTTTTAAATACCATAATGTCATTAAATTTAATTATTTAATACCATTTTGCTTTATGCTGATATCCAATTTATGAAAGGGTATTAAACATTAAATTATGCGACATAATTTACAGACTCTTCATTTTGGTATGATTGACAAAGTCATTTCAGTATAGTATATTTTTTATAGTAAATTAGCGGGATAAAAAAGAGTAAAATCGTAGGGGATATAGTAAGATTATTGTTTTAATCAAAATAGAGGTAAGGTTCATGAAAAGGAGAAAGTTTTTAGAATCAATGGGAAAATGTGCCATTGGCACGGGGCTGTGCTCGCTTCTGGCAACGACCGAGGCAAGTCAGACCCAGGAAACCAACACTCAATCGCCTGGACACTCTTGTAAAGAGAGGATAGAATTTGCCGAAGGTTGGCTCAAGAATTTCATGAAGATCATCGATGAAACTGTCGATGACCAAACCAAATGTAAGATCATGGAAGCCAATGGAAGGACCTGCGCTCTGGACTATTTGAAGAGTATCGGCAGAGAAATCAAACCTGTTCCGTTCGAAGAGTGGATTGCCACGATGAAAAAGCAGAGGAGCAGCAGCACACAAGTTGAAGGCAAAACTATTTACTTTTCATATATGAAGAACTACCAAGGACTCGATGCGCCGGAGGACTTCTGCCTATGCCCCTTTGTAGAATCCAAACCGGAAGGATTATCCGCGACATACTGTCATTGCTCAGTCGGATACATCAAAGAATTATTTGGACAAACTTTCGGCAAACCGGTGAAAGTTGAACTGATTGAATCCGTCCTGCGGGGTAACAAGCGCTGCAAATTCAAGATCGAGCTCGCCGAATAATAGTATGCGATTGGAGGTCGAGGACGGAATCATTAGAGTATTATAAGAAACTCCTTGCCCTTTTTAAAAAATGAAGACCCAGCTACCCCAAAATTTGAGGATTCTAATAAGAGCCTGACTTATATAAAAGATAACAATTATCGTTATTATTTCGGATACTAATCCCCTTTTACGATTTAAAGAACAGAATGTCGTTAAATTTAATTATTTCACGCCATTTTTTTCATACAATCAAATTGCTAGTAACTGCTATTAAGTTATATGTGTACGATATTCTTTTCATCTTTTTCATATATAATTTCTCTAAGGATATATATTAAATATTATTAAAAAAGCTCAAGGTGCAAACTATGCTTGAAGGGAGTGTGCGGAAAGCAGGGAACCGGTTACGTATTGCGGCACAACTTATCAATGTAGCTGATGGCTACCATCTCTGGTCGGAGAGGTATGTCCGAGATTTGGATGATGTATTTGCTATTCAGGATGAAATATCGTTGGAGATTGTCAAAAAACTAAGAGTAGAGCTTGGAGCTGAAGAGAAAACTTCGCTTGCCAATCGATATACTGAGGATTTTGAGGCCTATAGCCTGTATCTGAAGGGGCGATATTACTGAAACAAGAGGACACTAGATGGATTCAAGAAAGGCTTGAAGTACTTTAAAGAGGCGATCGAAAAAGACCCCACATATGCTTTAGCCTATGTTTATATTGCGATGGATTACGCAGTAAAGGGAATGTATAATGAAGCCATTGAAAATACTCAAAAGGGGATGGACCTTTTAAAAGCGCCCACTTCACAACTGATATCGTGGCTCGGAATTTGGTATGCGAGGTCAGGAAAAAGAGTTGAAGCGGAGAAAGTGATCAACAAGTTGCTAAACATATCAAAACAGATGTATGTCTCACCACTCGCGATAGCAGCACTTTATGGGGAGCTTAGCCAAATGGATAATGCTTTTAAATGGCTAGAAAAGGCCTATGAGGTGCGCGATCACTGGCTGACTTATCTTAAAATATTCCCGATCTTAGACAGCCTACGCTCCGACTCGAGGTTCAAAGCATTGCTGAAGAAAATGAATCTGGAATAGAAATTATTTATGTAACGATTATGTCCAATTTAGCCAATATCTCTTAATATTACATTTAGCGCTATCTTTTTCAATTACTTTATTTGCTATCAATTTGAATTGAATGCCATTTTTTCCTATAATATAAATAAAAAGAGTAGTATCAAATAACCTTTGACAATACTCAGATTATGGGTAGGAGGGGTGTTATGAGTTTGTTGCGATTTTCCTTTTTTACGACCTTTTTACTTTTCTTCGTTTGTTTTTCAACTGCACAAGCTCAGGAATCGGAAGATATTTGGGAAATGTCGCTTGAGCAGTTGTTAAATAAAGAAACCTCTGTAACTTCATCAAAAGTCGAGACTGTTTTCAATAGTTTTTCCACCGTAACTGTCATTGATCGGGATATGATTTCTAAATATAATTTTGCGTCCGTTACGGAAGCATTGCGAATCGTTCCCGGGTTTGATGTGCTGCGTACCTATGTGAAGAGAGATGTGCCAACAGCCAGGGGTATTTTGCAATATCATTATGCCAATAAAGTTTTAGTTATGATCAATAATGTCCCTTGTTGGAATGCTGTAACCGGAGAAGCTGAGTTAAACCGGATAAATATCGAAAATGTTGAGAGGATAGAAGTCTTAAAAGGACCTGCATCAGTACAATACGGAACCAATGCTTATACCGGAGCTATCAACATTATTCTGAAAGATTATGAGCAGGGTTCTAACAGTTCCATGTATCTAAAAGCTGGCGACAAAGGTTTTTATAATGCTGGCGGGCAATTGGTTTATGGCAAAGATGATTTCTCAGCTATGATAGCCGGCAACATTGGAGATGAGGATGGACATGAATTCACTTTTACAGATGAGGAAAATGTCACCGGAACTATTAAAGAATATGTATATAGTAATGATATGTCAACGCAATTAAAGTACAAAAAACATTCATTACTTTTTAATACTTTTAAGTCTCATGAAAGTTATTTGGGCGTAGTACCCCGCTTTGCGTATTCTGGTGGCTCTGGCGGTGCAGGAAACGACCATTGGAGCAATGGTTACCTCGTAAATTATAAGTTTAGCTCAAAACTGTTTCAAAAGTATGACATTCAGTATAGCTTGACTTATGATTGGAGCCAAAGGAATTTGTCCAGGTCTGCAGACGATAATATTAGATCTGCAATAAGTGGGCGTCGTCTGACCAATAGCCTTAGCATTTTAGCACCGCTTACTAATTCTTTTACTGCAGAAGCTGGAATTGATCATGATGCAAGAAAGGCTTTCAAGTATGAGAATTACGATGTCGCTGCTGATACGGTTATTTCCGATAACAATATGGCCAATCGTTCAGCAAATGAATACTCGTTCTTTGGTCAATTGATGTACGATACCGATAAGCTTAAATTCATCGTCGGTTCTCGATATACAAATAACAGCATTTTTGGAGATAATTTATCCTCCCGCGCATCTGTTATATACCAAATTGATAAAAAGAACACACTAAAGCTCATTTTCGGACAGTCGTTTCGGGCACCAGCTTTTTTTGAACAATATTTTCAAACACCTGCTTTTACAGTCATGGGAAGTACGGATTTAAAGCCAGAAGAAAGTACCTCAATTGAAATGGCTTATTTGCTTTCTCGCGGCAAAGTTTATCTCCAGGCACTGGTGTATCATGCACGGTATCAAAATAAAATATTTCGGAATAAACAGTACCAACCCATACCGGACAGCGTAGTAGATGTTTATGTAAATGGCAATGAATTTAAGGCAAATGGATTTGAATTGGAAGCAAAATATAAAGATCCTAAGATTTTGGATGTATTTGTAAATTACTATTATGTCGATGGCAACTCAGGAGATGAAGTGAATAATTCCGGTAATTATAATTTTAGATTTGTTCCAAAACATACTTTGGCATTCGGTTTATATAAAAGTTATAAAAGCTTTTTCGCCTCCACCATGCTTAATTATAAATCGGATGTTGAGGGCCTTAATGAAAAAATTGAGGCAGATTATACGGTTGATTTTAATTTTGGCTTTAATCACAAGTGGTCAAAGTTAGCACTAAATCACCGTATTTCGGTTAAAAATATTACCGATAGTGAGTATTTCATTCCTGAATATGTCAGACGAAATATTGTAAATCAGGTTCCTTTTGGTTATGGAAGAAGAGTCCAGTACACCATCAGAGTAAATTTTTAAATCATATCTAATTATTTGTTAAATAGTGAGAACAAAAAAAAGAACATGGATTATTTTGTCGATTTTGCTTTTACTTAGCCTATCTTCTTTTGGGATGAAAGCTTGTATCAAATTTATGGATAGCATTTATTTATGAAGGACTTGGACAGAGGGAAAAGGATTTCGAATGATTAGAAAAAGCTTATGCGGAACGCGAAGATTGGCTTGTTGGGATTAAAAGTAATTCACTATTCGGTAGCCTGCATTCTGAGCCGAGTTTCGAAGTATTGCTCAAGAAAATGAATTTTGGAATAATGGTTGGTAGAATCATAAAGCCTCCAATATAATAGTTATTAAACTTTAAGGTAGACATTTTTTTGCGCAGATAACAACTCTTTTCTAATTCAATTCGTACTATTTTTTAATTCAGCTTTTAAAGCATTTAAGCAGCATGATATATTCATTCGAAGATTGTTTTATATGTTTTGTTTTTCTTGACTTTAGGTATAAAATCTTTTATCATTTCAGTAGAAAGAGTTAATACTGCGGGGAGGAGAATATGTTTGGCTCAATAGGGGCGCCCGAATTATTAATAATATTTATTATTGCCTTACTGATTTTCGGGCCAAGAAAGCTTCCTAAACTGGGCAAATCCCTGGGGAAAAGCCTGGCAGAGTTTAAAAGAGCATCCAGCGACCTAAAAAATACATTAGAAGAAGAAATTGAACTTGAAGAGCTTAAGGATAGTAGCCTTCAGGAGAATTCTAAGAAAAAAAGCTGAAGCTGATGGAAAAAAAGAAGAAGCGCTCCTCGCTCAAGAAGATGTCCTTCCTCGATCATCTGGATGAATTTCGACGACGCCTTTTCATTTCAATCATTGCCATAGCTATTCTCTTCGGTGTTTGTTGGTTTTTTTCCAAGTATATCTACAATTTTTTAGCCCAGCCCATTTATCAATTTCTTCCCGAAGATGACCAGCGACTTGCCTTTATATCTTTATCGGAGCCTTTTTTCCTGTATTTAAAAGTTGCTTTTCTGGCAGCAATATTTTTTGCTTCCCCGATTATTCTCACCCAATTATGGATGTTCATCTCACCCGGCTTATATAGAAAAGAAAAAAAGTATGCCCTGCCTTTCATCTTCTTCACCACTCTCTTTTTTGTAGCGGGAGGGCTATTTGGCTATTATATAGCCTTTCCTATGGTTGTTCGCTTCTTTCTAAAAATGGGAGCTGAATTCAGGCAGGTTGTCACTATACGCAGCTATTTATCATTGCTGACCAATATTCTTCTCGGTTTAGGATTGGTTTTTGAGACACCGCTCCTTATTTTCTTTCTTTCAAGGTTAGGATTAGTAACTACTCGTTTTTTAATAAAGAATTTTAAATATGCAATTTTAATAATTTTTATTATCGCAGCTGTTATCACACCTACACCTGATGTTGTTACTCAGGCTACGTTTGCCCTGCCAATGATTGTGCTATATGCTCTGGGAATATTGATATCTATCATTTTTGGAAAACCACGAGAAGATAAGGATTGGGATGAAGACGACGAAGGGGAAGAAGCGGAGGATGAGGATTACGACAAAGAGCTCATGGATGATGAGGATAATTTTGCTGGCTAATATGTTCATTCTTTCCTGATGAAATATATGTTGTAGTTTTAATTGTTTTGTAATATACTCGTTTTCTTTTTGTTTAATTTATAATAATGTTCTTAATTTATTTAGACCTTTAACCAATAAATAATAAGTTGACAGATATAGCAAAAATAGATAAAATTTTTAAATCAAAGCTATATGAAAATAATTTTCAGACTGATTGCGAAAGTGGCGGAATTGGCAGACGCGCTGGATTTAGGATCCAGTGGGCAACCGTGGGGGTTCGAGTCCCCCCTTTCGCACCATATTTTTATCTTCACCTGCGTTCTTATTTAGTTATTTCCACCATACTATAAAAGGAGGTAACAAAAACTGGCCGAAAAAATTGAAACGAAAAGCAAAGTTGCTGAAACAGGAGTATATCAAAGAGAATTATCCTTTGAGATTTCCCCTTCTCTTGTAATAGCAGAAATTAACAAGGCAGTGAAGAAGCTGCAAAAAAAAGCAAAAATACCAGGTTTTCGGCCAGGTAAGGCTCCTGTAGCAATGATAAAAAGCCGCTATAGGGATCTGGTAAAAGAAGAAGTGGTTAATAAACTGTTTCCCAAGTATTTTAGAGAAGCAGTAGAGGAGCATAGCTTACGTCCTCTTCATAATCCACAAATAGAGGATATTCATTTCGAGGAAGGAGAGCCTTTACTATTCAAAACTCGCTTTGAAGTGGAACCTACAATAGAAATAAAGAACTATACCGGTATCAAAGTTAAGAGATCTAAAGCAAAGGTAGAGGATAGAGAAACAGAGGATGTATTGAAGAACCTGCAAGAAAGAGCAGCTGAGATGATTTCTATAGAGAATCGTACCTCGCACCTGGGCGATTACTTGCTTATGGATATCAACTGGAAAATAGAAGGTACTAAAGGCAATCCCCTCTTGCAAAAAGATAGTCCCATACACCTTGGCTCTTCGGACAATCTCCCGCAGCTTAATAGAGAATTAGAGGGTTTGTCAATTGATGAAGAGAAGGAATTTACAGTTGAATATCCCCAGGACTGGCGAGCTAAAACGTTAGCCGGCAAAAAAATATTTTACTATGTAAAGCTTAAAGAAATTAAAGAAAAACGTCTTCCACCAATTGATGACAATTTAGCCAAAGATTTAGGAGAATTTTCCTCTCTGTCAGAGCTCAAAGAAAAGATAGTTAAGGATTTGACAGAAGAAAAGGAACAAAAGATAGAAACACAGGTAAATGATGAGATTTTAAATAAAATTTTAGAAAAAAATAAAATTGAAGTGCCGGAAGTATGGATTCAGCAAGAAATAGATTTCCGTGCTCGCCAACTGGTTAACTCCCTTGCTCAACAAGGGATTGAACCGCAACAGATTAATATTGATTGGGAGAAATTTCGTGAAGAAAGTCGTGGGGAAGCGATCCAGACAGTAAAAAAGAGAATGGTTCTGAACCAGGTGGCAAAGCAGGAGGATCTGAAGGCCTCTGATGAGGAAATAAAGGAAGAAATAAAAACTATCGCAAAAAAAAGTGGTGAAACTTTTGCCAGAGTGAATAGCTATTTAGCCAAAGAAGGAAGATTAGATGTTTTAAAAGAGGACTTATTACAGCGTAAAGCGCTTGACTTTTTGAAAGATAAGGCTATTATAGTTAATAAGGAGAGATAAAATGCATCTTGTACCCATGGTAGTAGAGCAGTCTGAGCGCGGTGAACGTGCATATGATATTTACTCAAGACTGTTGAAAGATAGTATTATATTTATTGGTAGCGAAATAGATGATAATGTATCTAATCTGGTAATAGCCCAGATGCTTTATCTGGAAGTAGAATTTCCGGATAAAGATATTTCCTTATATATCAATAGTCCTGGTGGTTTAGTAACGGCAGGCTTAGCGATTTACGATACCATGCGATTGGTAAAACCTGATGTTTGCACCTACTGCATAGGGCAAGCGGCTAGTATTGCCGCCCTGCTTTTAACTGCTGGAGCTAAAAGTAAAAGATTCGCTTTACCGAATTCCAGAATCGTTATACATCAACCCTTAGGAACTTTTTCCGGACAAGCAGCCGATATTGATATTCAAGCAAAAGAGATATTGAGATTAAGAGAAAGACTATATGAGATTTTGCATGAACATACAGGTCAAGATTTAGATAAAATTAAGGCAGATGCTGACAGAGATTTTATAATGAATCCAAAACAAGCTATCCAATATGGTATAATAGATAATATAATAGAAAAGAGAAAGTAAAAATTCTCAAATTTCCTAAAAAGGAAAAATAATGGAGAAGAACGGAAAAAAAGAAGTTCCACCGCTCCGTTGTTCCTTCTGCAACAAAAATCAAAATCAGGTTAAGAAATTGATTGCCGGGCCTCGAGCCTACATCTGTGATGAATGCGTGCAGATTTGTTTGGAGATTATTACTGAGGAGAGGATAACAACACAAAAACAAGAAAAGCCACAGCTGCCAAAACCTGATGAGATAAAAATATTTTTAGATCAATATATAATTAGTCAGGAGCAGGCCAAAAAGAGGCTTGCGGTAGCAGTTTATAATCACTATAAAAGAATTGAGCTTCTTAAAAGCCAGATAGACGATGTTGAACTAAGCAAAAGCAATATAATTCTTATCGGCCCCACTGGAACTGGCAAGACCCTGATGGCCAGAACGTTAGCACGTATCTTAAGAGTTCCCTTCGCTATTTGTGATGCAACTACCTTGACCGAAGCTGGTTATGTAGGAGAGGATGTAGAAAATATTATCTTGAAATTGTTCCAGGCATCGGGCTATGATTTAGCCCAGACTCAGAGAGGAATTATCTATATTGATGAGATAGATAAAGTAAGTCGAAAGGATGAGAACCCTTCTATTACCAGAGATGTGTCCGGTGAAGGTGTGCAGCAAGCCCTGCTAAAAATATTAGAGGGAACAATTGCTAATGTTCCTCCTCAGGGTGGAAGAAAACACCCCTATCAGGAATTTTATCAAATAGATACCACCAACATCCTTTTTATAACAGGAGGAGCTTTTGTAAGATTAGACAAAATTATTAAAAACAGATTAGGAAAGAAGTCTTTAGGTTTTCGTGGGAGCATTGAGAGGGAGAAAGAAACAACCATCGGTGAGATCTTATCCAAAGTTCAGCCTCAGGATTTGATAAAGTTCGGACTTATACCAGAGTTGGTAGGTCGGCTCCCCGTTATTGCTATTTTTGACGAATTAGATAAAAAAGCTTTGATGCAAATATTAACCGAACCTAAGAATGCTCTGGTAAAACAGTATCAAAAGCTTTTTCAATTTGAAAATGTTGACCTACATTTTACTGACGAGGCTGTAGAAGCTATTGCCCAACAGGCTATAGAAAAGAAATTAGGAGCTCGAGGTCTTAGGGCTATTGTTGAAGAATTTATGCTCGATATTATGTACCAGCTTCCTTCTATGAACAAAGTAAAAGAGTGCATCATTACCAAGAAATGTGTGGAGAATGAGGAAACTCCGATAACTGTGATAGAAAAGAAAGCGGGTTAATATCCTTCACAAATATAACTTAGCAATTTCCAATAAAAAATCGCTATTCTTAATTTCCAAGAGTCAAAATAATTGTTAAATGTGATTTGTATTACATAAATTATTTTATGGTATAATATAATAAAGCTTGTTAGCAATATGGAAATAAATAAATGGAAGAATACCAGGAAAGGTAGACATAGTAGTATGATGTATCAATTACCTTTATTACCATTGAGAGATGTAGTTGTTTTTCCACACATGATCTTTCCATTCATTGTGGGAAGACCAATTTCATTGAAAGCATTACAACAATCTTTGCTTCGAGGCAAAAAAATATTTCTTTCTGCCCAGAAAGAAGCTCATACAGACTATCCGCAAAAAGAGGATATATATACCATTGGAACTATAGCCAATATAGTACAATCAGTGAAGCTCCCTGATAATAATATGAAGGTACTCGTGGAGGGAGTGGGCCGGGGCAGGATTGTTGAGTTTAAAAAAGAGGCAGCAGATTGCTTTCAAGTAACCATAGAAGAGGTTCATCCTCAGATTCCTAATGATGTAAACCTTGAAGGCCTTATGCAGAAGGTTATATCCTTTTTCGAACAGTATGTGAAGTTAGGTCAGAATTTAGCCTATGAAGCTTTGGCTAGCAGTATTAAGATGGACGACCCGAGCCGTTTAGCTGACACGATAGCCGCTCATTTGTTAATAGAAACTAAAGAAAAACAAGCCCTTCTCGAGACCTTAGATGCTGAAAAGAGATTGTTAAAGATATCACATATATTAGAACTTGAGATTGAAAAGCTCCTGCTCGACCGCAAAATACATAAAAAAGTAAAGAGGCAAATGGAAAAAGCACAGCGAGAATATTTCTTAACAGAAAAGATGAGGGCAATTCAAGATGAGTTGGGAAAGAAGAATAGCAAGTCAGATTTGGAAGCTTTAAGAGAAAAGATTGAAAAAACCCCAATGTCAAAGGAAGCGAAAGACAAAGCTATTCAAGAGCTCGACCGATTGGAAGCTATGCCTCTTATGTCGGCAGAAGCAACAGTGTCAAGAAATTATATAGACTGGCTTTTAGCAGTTCCCTGGGCAAAAAAGAGCAAAGAGAATAGAAATTTAAAAAAGGCCGAGCAGGTTCTTAATGCTGATCATTACGGACTGGAAAAAGCTAAAGAAAGGATATTAGAGTTCCTGGCAGTCAGACAGATATCGAAAAAAGCAAAAGGCTCTATTCTCTGTTTTGTCGGAGCGCCAGGAACAGGAAAATCTTCCCTCGCTCATTCAATCGCTCGGTCTACCGGTCGCAAATTTGTGCGGCTGTCCTTAGGTGGTGTGAGAGATGAAGCTGAGATAAGAGGTCACCGTCGAACATATATAGGAGCTTTTCCCGGTCAGATTATCCAGATGATGAAGAAAGCTCAGACAAAAAACCCAGTATTTTTGCTGGACGAAATAGATAAGATGAGCATGGATTTCAGAGGAGATCCTTCGGCTGCTTTAATGGAAGTCTTAGACCCAGAGCAAAATAATACTTTTGTAGATCATTACATTGATGTAGAGTATGATCTTTCAAATGTGATGTTTATTACAACGGCTAATGTTCAGCATGCTATACCTCGGCCGCTTCAGGACAGAATGGAGATAATTCGACTTTCGGGATATACCCTTCAAGAGAAACTTCAAATAGCCAAGAGACACCTATTTTTGAAACAACTAGAAGCCCATGGTCTTAAAGACCAAGATATTAAAATCAGCGACGAGGCTTTAAACTATATCATCGAGAGATACACTCGAGAAGCAGGAGTGCGAAATTTAGAAAGAAATATAGCTGCTATTTGTCGCAAAATAGCTCGAAAAATAGTAGCAAAAGAAACTCCCCTTCTTAAAGTTAACACCACAAAAGATGTTGAGGAATATCTGGACATGCCAAAGTATAGAAAGCAAAAATCAGAGAAAATAAATCAGGTTGGCTTAGCAATGGGTATGGCATGGACAGAGATGGGGGGAGATATACTCCCTGCAGAATGTACAACTATGAGTGGTAAAGGTAGGCTCAATCTGACTGGGATGTTGGGAGAAGTCATGCAGGAATCGGCCCAGGCAGCCTTGAGTTTCATTCGTTCAAGAGCTTCTAAATTAGGTCTGAAACCAGATTTCTATAAAAAAATTGACATCCATATCCATATACCAGAGGGAGCTATTCCTAAAGATGGGCCTTCCGCTGGTATTACAATGGCTATTGCCATGATTTCAGCTCTTACAAAAAAACCTGTACGTAGTGATATAGCGATGACCGGAGAAATAACTTTAAGAGGAAAAGTATTACCAGTGGGAGGAATAAAAGAAAAAATATTGGGAGCTCATAGATCAGAGATATATACCATAATATTACCAAAGGATAATGAAAAAGATTTGAAAGAGATTCCTGAAGAAGTACGTAAGGATATAAAAATTCATTTTGTGGAGGACTTAGAAGAAGTTTTACAAAATGCTATGGCTGAACCTCTTAAAACGCTTAAGCGCGAAGAAGAGGCATTCAAGCCACCTCTGGTCTCAAATAAAATAGAAGAGAGACCGAGGGCAAATTAATTTCCACTTTTAAATCTTCCTTTTATTATTAAGAGAAAAATAGGATTATATAAAAAGGGATTAGTAATCATAAAAGATTATACTAAGATTTGTTCTTTCCTTTAGACCCACAAATATTAGAATTCTTAATAATATTATGTAGAGATAGCTATTTACCTTTGCAGCTGTTAAGTTAATGGCTTTTATTAAAAGCTCACCTAAAAATTAGCAATATGCTTTAATTGCAGATAGCAAAGCCTAAAAATGGTGATAAAACAGGTAAAATTTTACGGAAGTCTTGCGGAGGCGAGTTCTTTTCCTAAGAGCAAGTTACCAGAGATTGCTTTCCTTGGCCGTTCTAATGTTGGTAAATCGAGCCTTATAAATAGTCTTTTAGGAATGAAAAGATTCGCCAAGACCAGTAATACACCTGGAAAAACCCAGAGGATTAATTTTTATATCGTTAATGACTGTTTCTTCTTTGTAGATTTGCCTGGATATGGCTATGCTAAAGTATCGAAAAATATTCAAAAACAATGGCAGCCATCGATAGAAAGTTATTTAAAAAAACGAGAGAATTTAATCCTTAACATATTATTAATAGATAGCAGGCATCCTCCTTTTAAAAATGATTTACTACTGAAAGACTGGCTGGAATATAACCATTTGCCATATATAATTGTTCTCACAAAGATAGATAAATCCAAGAGTAGCCAGATAGTAGAGTGTGAAAAAGCCATAAAGCCTTTGATTGAAGGGCATGAAATTATAAGATTTTCTGCCAAAACCAACCAGGGTAAAAAGCTCATTTGGCAGATTATCGATAGTTATTTAAGTAACGGTAAATAATTCAAAATTTTTATATTTAGTAATAATGCAATAATTTTTCCAGATAAAGCTATTAAAATAAAGGATAAGGAGAGCTTATGGAGCTAGCGGAACTAAAAGAAAAAAACATTGCTACTTTAACCAAAATAGCTAAAGACCTAAATGTTCTTGGTGCTAGTGCTATGAGGAAATCCGAACTCATATTCAAGATATTACAAGCACAAACGGAAAAAAATGGTCTTATATTTGCTGAAGGCGTATTAGAGATTCTACCAGAAGGTTTTGGATTCCTGAGGGCGCCGGAGTATAATTATCTGCCAGGTCCTGATGATGTGTATGTTTCACCTTCACAGATAAGAAAGTTCGACCTGCGAACGGGAGATACAATATCGGGTCAGATTCGTCCTCCGAAGGATAATGAGCGCTACTTTGCTCTTATAAAAGTGGAAGCTATTAATTTTGAAAATCCTGAGCTTGCTAAAGAAAAGGTTCTGTTCGATAATCTCACGCCCCTGTATCCTGATGAGCGCATCGGATTAGAAAATAAAAAGGATAATCTCTCTGCTCGAGTGATGGATCTTCTTACACCAATTGGTAAGGGCCAGCGGGCTCTCATTGTTGCTCCTCCCAGAACTGGTAAGACCATGCTGCTGCAGACCATTGCTAATAGTATTACCCTAAATCATCCGGAAATATATCTTATAGTCTTGCTTATCGATGAGCGCCCGGAAGAGGTTACCGATATGGAGCGTTCAGTTAAAGGTGAAGTCATCAGTTCAACATTTGATGAGCCTGCTGTGCGACACATACAGGTAGCGGAAATAGTGTTAGAGAAAGCCAAGAGATTAGTGGAATATAACAAAGATGTTGTTATCCTATTGGATAGTATAACCCGATTGGCACGTGCTTATAATGCTACTGTTCCACCCAGCGGGAAGGTGCTTTCCGGCGGAATTGATGCCAATGCCCTCCAGCGACCTAAGCGATTCTTTGGTGCTGCAAGAAATATTGAAGAGGGGGGGAGTCTTACTATAGTTGCCACTGCTTTAATAGACACTGGAAGTCGAATGGATGATGTTATCTTTGAAGAGTTCAAAGGAACGGGCAATTTGGAGATAAACCTCGACCGTAGATTAGTGGATAAGAGGATTTTCCCCGCAATAGATATAAATAGATCGGCAACTCGAAAGGAAGAACTGCTCTTGGAGAAGGATGAGCTCAACAGAATCTGGATATTACGGAAAGTCTTAGGACCACTCTCGGTAGTTGAGGCAATGGAGCTACTTTTAGAAAAACTTTCTAAGACCAAAAATAACGCTCAGTTCCTCGAATCAATGAGCCGCGGTTAAAATTCCTTCATTAGTTTCTGGATTTCTATATCATATTATAATCACCTAACCTCCATTGAGTAAAATAGGCTTTTGTTATATAATAAATAATCCATTATTCTGAGGGATGATGGATTTATTCTAAGTATGGATGATAGTTTAGAAAACGGACCTGCTGGTTTGGAGCAATTGTTTTTTATGATTAATCTAATAAGGAGTAACATATGAAGAAAGGAATACACCCTGAGTATGAAGAAGCCACAGTTGCGTGTGCTTGTGGTGCTACTTTTAAGACCAGATCTACAAAGAAAAATATACGCTTGGAAATCTGTTCAGAATGTCACCCATTCTTTACAGGCAAACAAAAGCTGCTTGATTCTGCAGGTAAAGTGGAAAAATTTAAAAAGAAATACGCTCACTTAAAGGATAAAGATAAAAAAGAAAAAAAGAAGAAAACTGATAAATAAATATCATAAAGGAGCCTCTTATGGAAGAGGATGTTCTCGTTGGTGGACAAGCAGTTATAGAGGGTGTATTGATGCGTTCACCGAATAGCTATGCTATAGCGGTGAGAGAGCCGCAGGGTTCTATACATGTAAAAAAAGAATATTTACCGAAAATAACAGATCGATATCCCTCTTTGAATAAGCCTTTTTTACGAGGAGTGCTCATTCTTTTTCAAATGTTGGTTTTAGGACTAAAAGCACTCAATTATTCTGCCAATGTTTTAATTCAGGCGGAAGAGAAGCAGAATGAGGAAAAGACTGATTATAAACCGGCAGAATTAAGTCCACTGGTTATGGGATTTACTTTGGCTGCCGCGCTTGGTTTAGGTTTTCTTCTTTTCTTTTTCTTGCCTCTTTATATAACGGAGCTCACCAAGGGAGCTTTGCCCTTTCTGGAAAATAATTTTGTCTATAATGTGGTAGATGGAATTATTAGAGTAGTATTTTTTCTCCTTTACATTTTAGGCATCTCCATGCTCAAGGATATTAAGCGAATCTTTCAATATCATGGAGCTGAACACCAGGTAGTTCATACTTTTGAAGCAGGAGAAAAGCTTTCAGTAGAAAATGCCAGGAAACATAGTCCCTGCCATCCGCGATGTGGTACTGGATTTCTTCTTCTGGTTATGGTAGTGAGTATTCTGATTTTTACCCTTATTCCCAAGGAATCACCTTTTTATGTTAAGCTTTTACTCCGCTTAGCAGCATTACCATTGATTGCGGGTTCTTCTTATGAGCTAATAAGACTGGCCTCCAAAAGAAAAAAGGGTCTTTTATTTATTATTGTCGCCTGGCCTGGCCTCTTACTCCAGCGCTTGACTACCCGTGCTCCCACAGATGACCAATTAGAAGTAAGCCTTAAGGCTTTAGAAGAAACCCTTTTCTTAGAAGAAAAAATAAATAAAAAAAATGAAATAGCTGTTCCAGAGGCATAAAGTATTTGCAGGAGCGTAGCAATGTTTGAGAAGCTTAGAGTTATGGAAGAAAAGTTTAGTGAGCTAAATAAGCTTATGAGTGATCCGGATGTAATTACAGACCGGTCTACCTACCAGAAATATGCTAAGGAATATGCAGAATTAGAGCCTATAGTAGAGAAATTTCGCCAGTATAAAGATTTGCTCAAAGAAATTGAGGAAACCAGGAGCCTCATAGAAGGAAGCAAAAAAGATTTGGAGCTTCGCCAGTTAGCTACAGAAGAAATGCAATCTCTGGAGAAAAAGAAGGAGCAAATAGAAAATGAGCTTAAACAGCTCCTTTTGCCCGTAGATCCTTTAGATAATAAGAATGTAATATTAGAGATAAGAGCCGGAACCGGTGGGGATGAGGCAACGCTCTTCGCTCAAAATCTTTTCAGGATGTATTTAAAATTTGCAGAAGCTAAAGGTTGGAAAGTTGAGATGCTTGATGTTCATGTCACAGATATTGGTGGCATAAAGGAGGCAGTGGTCATTATTGAAGGGAAAGGCGCTTATAGCTTGCTCAAATATGAAAGTGGGGTCCATAGAGTACAGAGGGTGCCCGTGACCGAATCAAGTGGAAGAATACATACTTCTGCAGCAACTGTTGCCGTATTGCCAGAGGCAGAAGAAGTTGAGGTAGATATTGACGAGAAAGATATTCGGATTGATCGTTTTTGCTCTTCGGGACCTGGTGGACAAAGTGTTAATACTACGTATTCAGCTATTCGGGTTACGCATATATCTACCGGTTTGATAGTCAGTTGTCAGGACGAGAAGTCTCAACATAAGAATTTAGCTAAAGCATTGCGAGTACTTCGTTCTCGGCTCTATGATTTAGCTTTAGAGGAACAACAGGAATCTATTGCCAGTGATCGCAAAAAAATGGTAGGTTCAGGTGACCGAAGCGAAAAAATTCGAACCTACAACTTCCCTCAGGGGAGAGTTACCGATCATCGCATTAATATAACCCTGCATAAATTAGAGGAAATATTAAACGGAGAATTAAATCCTCTTATAGAAGCCCTCATTGCCCATTACCGAGCTGAAGGATTGAAAGCAGCAAAAAATGCAAAGCTTAACAGTTAAAAATTCTGTCAGTATTTCATCTCTTTTGCAAAAGGGAGATATATATTTTAAAAACAGTGGAGTTAATTACAGCCGTTTAAATGCCGAAAGCCTTTTAGCTCATACACTCAATGTTCCACGCGAATTTTTATACTCCCATTTTGATATGTCTCTCACACAAAAGGTAAAAAAAGATTTTTGGCATTTAATCATTAAAAGGAGCAAACATATACCACTGCAGTACTTGACGCAAAAAACAGAGTTCTGGTCTATATCATTAAAAGTTGATGAGCGAGCATTAATTCCTCGACCAGAGACTGAATTGATAATAGAAGAGGTATTGCGTCTTAAGAAAACAGCAAAACTAATAATAGTTGATATCGGTACCGGTTGCGGCAATATTGCTTTGGCTTTAGCTCACGAGTTAGCAAAAGCTAAAATCTTCGCTACTGATATTTCGGCTTCTGCTTTAGAATTAGCTCAAGAGAATGCTCGACAATTAGGCTTAAAGGAGCGGGTATCTTTTTTTCTTGGTGATCTACTGACACCATTAGAAGAGCAAGACATAAAGGGTAAGGTGGATTTTATCGTATCTAACCCACCATATGTCGAGCCTCATGAGATAGAGAAACTTCAGCCAGAAGTACGATCATATGAGCCCAGGATTGCCCTTGTCTCTCCTGAGGCGGAGTTGGGTATTTACCGTCGGCTCATAAAAGGAGCTGAAGGATATCTTAAAAAGGGCGGGTACCTTATAATAGAATTTGGGATAAGTCAATTGTCTCAACTTCGGGATATCTTTAAACACTGCAAAAATTGGAAGATAGAAGCTGTTAAAGAGGATTTTTGTGCTATGCCGCGAATAATTTCTGCACGTTTTACTGGGTTTTAAATTTATATTCATCCGGTTAAATAATAATAAATAAAATGGATAAGATACGCGTTGTTGGAGGTCAAAAGCTAAAAGGCGAGGTAAATATTGCTGGAGCGAAAAATGCTGTTTTACCGGAGATGGCAGCCTCTGTGCTCACAGAAGAAGAGCTTATTCTAAAAAACGTTCCACAGGTGAAGGATGTTTCTACTATGGCTAAGCTTCTTTCCTCCATGGGAGCAGATTGTAATAAAAACAGCGCAGACAGTTATAGCATAAAAGTATCACGTATTGAATCTGTTCAGGCACCTTATAATTTAGTGAAGACAATGAGAGCATCTGTATTAGTGTTAGGTCCTTTGTTGGCAAGATATGGTGAAGCATCTGTTTCTCTTCCTGGTGGTTGTGCTATTGGTGCTCGGCCAATTAACCTTCATATAGAAAGTCTTAAGCGTTTGGGAGCCGATATCGTTATAGAGCATGGCTATATAAATGCCACCTGCAGCAGATTAAAAGGGACAGAATATTATTTTGATATCCGGACAGTTACTGGTACTGAGAATATAATGATGGCAGCTTGCTTAGCTCAAGGATGCACGGTGCTCAAAAATTGTGCTCAGGAGCCAGAGGTTAAGGATTTGGCCATTCTGCTAAACAAAATGGGAGCTCGGATTCGAGGAGCAGGGACGGATACTATTATGATAGAGGGAGTGGAGTTTCTTCGAGGTGCCGAGCATTCGGTGCTTCCTGATCGTATTGAGGCAGGTACCTATGCCATGGCAGGCGCTATAACTGCAGGAAACGTTACTATCAAGAACTGCTATCCGGAGCATATTGTCGCGCTCTTAGATAAATTAAAACGTGCCGGTGTTGAGATTGCACTAAAAAAGGGAGGGCTCAACATTAACAGAGATAAAGCTTTGAAAGCAGTGGATATTAAGACGCTTCCGTATCCCGGTTTTCCTACAGATATGCAGGCTCAGTTTATGGCGCTAATGACCCAGGCAGAAGGAACTTCTGTTATAGCCGAGTCAATCTTCGAAAATAGGCTCATGCACATAAGTGAGCTGCAAAGAATGGGTGCCACTATTAAAATTGACGGCCATAGCGCTATTATAGAGGGGCCATCTGTCCTCAGTGGAGCCAATGTAATGGCTACTGATTTACGGGCATCTGCCTCATTGATTCTGGCAGGCCTGGTGGCTAACGGAGAGACAATTATACATCGTGTATACCATTTAGACCGAGGCTATGAGAACCTGGAACAGAAGCTGCAAGAATTAGGTGCAGATATTGAACGATTTGAATAGGAAGACGTGTAGGTTATGAAGAGTGATTATATTAAAGAATGTCCTTTTTGTAACATCATCAGGGGGAAGCTTCCGGCAAAGAAAGTTTATGAAGATGATAAGGTCTTTGCTTTTAAAGATATTAATCCCCAGGCACCCGTTCACATTTTAGTCATTCCCAAAAAACATATTCGGAGCCTCGATGAACTGTCTAAAGAGGATAATGCTTTGATGGGACATATTTTTCTGGTTTGCTCGCAGATAGCACGAGAAAAGGGATTAGCAGATTTTGGTTATCGGATTGTTACCAATTGTGGTGCAGGAGCCGGGCAGTCGGTTTTTCATCTTCATTTCCATCTCCTGGGTGGCCGCAGAATGACCTGGCCTCCGGGATAATACCAAAAAATAATCAATAATTTACCATTTATATGTTTATAAAACTGTTTGGATACTATTTTTGTACCATTTTTAAAGATATTAATAAGCGTTATAAATTAGGAGTGTAGCGGGAGGATTGATAATCTTGATAAATCCGCTTGGATCCTCGAGCATTTTGACGGCTCCTATAGATCGCTCGGGTTTGGTTTTCAAGGTAGAGATCCAGTGATATTTTATGATTATTTCCTCTCCTTTAATCTCTGACAGCTCTATATTATTAAAATCAGCTTTTATGCTTCCTTCACCCTTTATGAAATAATTTGGCTCTCTGTTAACCACATAGATTGAAAAATCTCCAATTTTTTCTTTAAAAATGAAATATTCCGGATAGCTATTGAAGCATTCTACTGCCGAGGGATAAAAGCTGATGATCCACTTGATGTTATAGAGCTCCATATATTCCTTTAGCTGATGAAATGAGAATTGTTCTATAGGGCGGGCAAACAATCTTCCTTCGTAAAAATTGGTGAAACCTCTGCCATAAGGATATGGTCCTCCGATAAATTCTCTGTTTGTGTAAAAGGATAAGAGTCCGGGCAAATGACCACCATTATGCTTATGATAGGTTACTCTACCTGAATTTTCAAAAAGAATCCTTGATTCTGAAGTCGTATTTTGCTTGATCCAGAGTATAAGTTTCTTATAGTCTGGTGATATAGATGAGCTTATTCTGAATATTCTTTTTTCTGTTTTATCATTTATTTCTGGCGACGGAAGATAACTTTTTTCCAAAGGTGAGAAACCAATAGTCTTGAGAAAAGGCGATATAAAAATAGGAATAAGCAAGATTAAGAAGGTAGCGATTATCAATCTCACTTCTTTTTGTTTTAAATAGGGCCTGATTGCCAGAAAAATATATTTTATGCCAATACTTGCAGGTATTATGAAAAATAAATTCATAGCAAAAATAAATCGTTATGGAAGAGCAATCGCATAAATTTTTTTAAAAGAAAAAAAGTAATACAAGAAAAATATAAAAATGTAGTTTGATGCAAAAGAAATATATTTTTCTTTTTCTTCATTTTTTCTCCAGTAGTATAGTCCCATGATCCCCAAGATAAGAATGGGTAAGTTATAGTTGTTTTCGAATTTACCTAATAATAGAAAGTGAGGAATTATCTGCAATATAGTGAAATCTTTTATCAGGCTACCTCCTTTTTGAAGGGAATAATCTCCTTGGTTAAAGGAAGGATATATCCAGGCAAAGGCGGAAATAAACACCACAAATGGTATTAAAAATAGAAAAATCGAAGCAATAATTGGTATTTTTGTTCTTTTCATAAACCAGAAAATGAGTGCTGGTACAATAACAAAAATGGGATAGAGGACATGAATCCAAAATAAAATAATAGATAATAAGAGCAAAATTATATAAATTTTTATATTTGGCTTTTTTAACCATTTATAAAGCAAAGAAATTAGATAAATACTTAAAAATAAGCCTAACAGATAAGAAAACATACCCCATAAAATTGTTGCCTTTAATTGAGAACCCCACCAATAAATCAATCCTGATATAAAACAAATCAGAGCTCCCCCTGAATTCATTTCTAAATTTTTGCCTGCGAAATAGAGTAATAAAGGGGAGAATATAAAGGCAATAAAAACAAAAATTTTAAATGCATGCATATATAGGTGAAAGGAAGGAAAAAGCAAGAGTAAAAACTTCACAAAATCTATTATCAAGATCAAATGCAAGAGGCTCAGCAATTCCAGCAGCAAAATTGGGATCATAGACGCAAAATTGACCATCATGCAGAAATCCATGTTGAAAAATAAGATAATGATAATAGTGGTAAGGATAATCATCGGTATATATGGGATCGGGGCTGGTAAAAACTTTAGGAGGGTATACCAGAAATATACTTATAACATGAAAAATAAAAAATATAACAAATAAAAGAAAGAAAAATTTGCTTTTGGTTTTGGCTTTCATCTCTTATTAATCAAACACCTTCAAAACAATAATGAAAATCTGTTTTCTGCGTTCAGCTTAATTCATAGAACCGAGTTTATTTTAAATCCATATAATTAATTATACTATAATGTTTAAATGTAATTATAGGTTTTGTAAACACTGCATTCTTTACATGCAGCAATTTCGTCATATTTTCCTGCTATTATTTTAAATCTAATCTCATTCAATTTGTCACTATTCCATATCTCATGAATGGTTTGCTTATTAAGGTCACCTATAATTGTCTTTCGCTCCCAGTCATGGGTACATAAAATCGCCCTTCCATCGGATAAGATGCACATTTGATGGAAAGGATAAGGACAACAAGGTACTATCGAATGTATTAATGCATTTATTATTTCTCGCACAGAAAAGACATTTTTATTTAGTACAGCATATTTGTCATAATCTTTTAAAGCTCCTCCCCTATTACTGAGGCGGTTAACTATTACAGTGATTCCTAATTTACGCCATTTTTTCATTGTATGTTTTCTCTCTTTCTTAAACTGTGCGATGCTAACAAAAGAAATGAGCACACCAATTTTAGATAAGTCCTGCATCAAAAAATAATTAATATTACTCATGAGTTCTTCATAATTTTTGCCGCCGCTTATCTTTTCATAATCGCTTCTGTTAGAACCATTGACGCTTATCTGCATAATATCAACACAGCTTTTAATCAATTTATTACATATTTCTTTATTTAATAGTGTGCCATTAGTAGATATAATACAAGGTATTCCATGAATGTTATTTTCCTGAAAGAAAGAAAGCTTGGCAAAAATCGTATCGTCCAGAAGTGGTTCATTGTGCAAGGATAAGCAAAAATCTCTTGCCTTATTATTACTGGTAAAGTCAAGTACAATTTTTTTGTACAATTCCATATCCATTTTATTTCTGGGAAATATCTTTCTTATATATCTATGAGGGCAAATAATACATTCACCATTGCAATCGGTGTGAGTCTGTAATTTCAATATGCTGGGATATATATCGGTATTACATTTTTTTTTCTTAACATATCGAATGGTTTTAGCACCAGTTGATAACATTTGAAGCTCTGCAAGTTTGGCATAGATGCCATATGATTTTTTGGCACGTTTATTTAACCTTCCGGGGTAATATTTATTTTTCATCATCTTTACTTCCACTTTACAGTGCTAATAATACTCCCCTTTTTTCCTTGATACCTTTGATGATATCAATCTCATCTTATGCCATGAATCAAATTTTATCTCCTTCACCAGGGAGATTTCAATCTTCATATCATTACCAACGAGTTTTCTTAGTTCTTTTTCCAAAGCGTTCGAACGTAAATGATTAAAACCTTTTAAGGGGGCTATCTCTATGGTAATAAGATCAATTTTTTCTTGCATAAACTTAAATTGAGCTATTCCTGGTGTTAAGGACATTATTCTGGCGAAGAGATGGGGTGTGACTTTTTTACCCGAGGGCAAGATAATATAATCTCCCAGTCTGCCATTGATTGTTTTAAGTAATGGAAAAGGTCTTTTGCATAGCGGTTCCTCTTCAGAGAGAAAAGCTTTATCAAGCTGGCGATATCGAATGAAAGGCATGGCATAATTGTTCAGGTTGGTGATTACAACTTCTCCCTCATGCCCCGGAGGTGCTGGTTTTCCGTCCTTTAATACCTCTAAAAGTACCAGGTCTGAATTAACATGATAGCTTATGCAAATCGGGCATTCCCAGGCAATAATACCTGCTTCCCATGAGGCATAGGAGTCAAAAACTCTAGTATTAAATGCAGAACTTATAACATCACGAGTCTCCTGGAATAAAACTCCGCCACTGCTGATTACAAGAGAAGGATTTATATTCTTTATTCCCGTTTTAATTATTTCTTCTGCCAAAACCTTCAGGGTTGTCACGTAACCCCAGATTATGTGCGGTTTCCATCGTTGTATTTTCTCTATCCAGTACTCTACTGGTTCCCAGGTGGATATCTTTTTACTTCGCCAGATGCAGTGATGCTCAAAAATGCTTCTTTTTGCAGGGATATTTTTATCCCCTGACAATTGAGCCATCTTGTGCCAGAATTTAGCACCAAAAGCCGAAAAGGCCCTTATTTCGGCTATTCCATCTAATAGTGCTTCTTTACGAGTGCGATAGATGGAAAATGGTTCCGAAGTAGTACCACTGGTTGTATCGATTCTGCATTTTTTAATATCTACATCTTTTGCTACTCTTTTTTCCAGAGAGAGCTTACGCAATGTTTCCCTGGTGGTAGTTGGTACCTTTATTAGATCATCGATAGATTGCACATCTGCTGGCTTCAATTTAGCAGAATCAAAGAGTTCGCGATAATATGGAACTTTTTCATATGCATGTTTTATTAGTCTTCGCAGCTTCGCATTCTGAATCTGCCTTATTTCTTCAGGGCTTTTCCATTGGTTGCTAATTAATTTGTATGCTTCATAAATTTCGGTTGGACTGGGCATTTTACTTTTTGCTATATATAAAAATGAGTCTCATCATATTTTTAATTAATTAATTAAGTTCAAGCTAATGTTGAGATCGATCTAAGCTCCTTTTGCTAACTTAGAGAAAAAAAAGCTGTTAATGCTAAGATGTTCAATATTGTATCACGGATTTGTGACCATTGTCATTTAAGAACTGTATTTTAGAAAGGAGCAATTTATTTTTTCTGGTTTGCATAGGATTTTGTAGCCAACTGTCTATAATTAAAGTTTTTAAGAAAGGCAGCCAAAATTCTCTGTCTTAGTAGCTTACCTATAGAGCGGAAGATAGTTTTCCGGTGAAAAAATGAGAAGATTTTTATTGCGAGAGTGCTAATTTATCCTTTTTGAGGATTTAATGATAAATATTACACAAGTTCACCTGTCTAATGCTAAACCATTTATAATGGATATCGAATTAATTTCGTAATTTGTTTTTATAAGCAGCAGATAAGGCTATAGACTATAAAATAAAATTCCTGTTTAAAAAGTATGGCACTGAAGGGATATTGAATACTTTGAGTTGAAATCTATAAATCTTACCTTGCTTGGTATCTATAATAGTGGTGAATTAATAAATTTAATTCCTCGGAGTAAGAGCGCGACGCAGGTAAATTTTTAAAAGAGCATAATTTAAACGGCCACGGAATAGCTTTTTAAATCCAAGAATCCCCATGTTAATATAATGGCTGACAAAAATTAAAGGCTTGATAATAAACGGAAATTTTTTAAAGAATTTGTTTTTACCTATTAATTTTATTAACCATCGAGGAATAAAGCTCTTACTTGCTAATATTAAAAGATAATACCAGAATACTTCATCTTTTTTTAGATTAGTTTTTGGGTCTCCAATATTAGAATAGCTATACTTTCCTTTTCCCTCTATCTGCTCTTCTGATATTATGCCTTCTTGTAATGCTTTTTCTGCAATAGTGGTATGTGGATAGTATCTCAAAAAGAACATGGACCAATTATAAGGTCGGGGAAATTTAAGCAAAAAGCTCAGCCCTTCATCCTTGTCGGCTTCATTTTCATATGGATTATTCATAATGAGGTCGCAGTAGAGGTCTATTTTCTGTTTTTGTAATATTCGCGCGCTTTTGATGAGATTTTGGTCTGATACCGGTCTTTCAAATACTTCATAGCGAACCCGCTGCGAAGCGCTCTGCACACCAAAGCCCACAGATTCTAATCCTACATTTTTAAGCATGGCAACTACCTCGCTTTTGACAACATTAGGATGAAAATCACAAGTAAAAGGTAAATTAATCTTCTTCTTATATAATTCACAAAATTCTACTACCCATTTCTGATCCCAGGTGAATACTTCATCATGAAACTTGATTAATTGCAGATTGGTAAAATAATTCTTTGCTTGCTCAATTTCTTCAATTGCCTTAGCTGGGGATCTTCGTCTTATTATTTCAGAGCCTTCGGGGTAAATTTCCTTCAATTTACTGTTAATACAATAGCTACAATTGTAGGGACACCCTCTTGAAGTAAGGGTTTCGTATTCTGGATAATCTGGTGGTAAAGGATCACCTTGATGAATTATACCACGATGAAGATAGTATTTGCCATTTAAACCATAATCAGGAGTGGGTAAGGAATCTAAGTCTTTAAGAAGAGGTCGCATTGTGCTACGGGTAATATGGCCATTATTTTTCGCCCATATATTTGGAATTTTATCAATTGGTTTTTCTTGTGATATAGCCCGAGCTATTTCCAGAATAGTTGCTTCCGCTTCTCCAACACATATGTAGTCTGCTATCTGAATACAGTCCTCTGGTTGAATGGTGGGATGCACACCTCCCCATATAACTGGTAGTTTTAATTCTTTCTGAATGCTTTGTGTTATTATTTTTGCTAATTGGAAATGAGAGGACATAAAAGAAATGCCTACAAAAGTAGTATTTTGCTTATCAATGAGCTCAAGAAGCCACTTCTTTTCCTGTGGTGATAAGATACCTGAAGTATGTGTAATTTGGGATGTAAGGAAAATAATATTGCTTTCATAACCATTGGCTTTTAATATAGAGCTCAATAAGCGAGGGGCTATTACTCGACTAAAGAAACAAATAAAAGTAAAAATAGGTTTTTTGTTTTTTGCTGTCTCATCTTTCATAGAATTTAACCTTTAATTAAGTTTTATTTAATTAGAAAGTCTTATATCATTTTCAGTGGATCATCTTTTTTCTGATATTTATGAAATTAAAATATCATATAAAATGGTTACTTTCGTTGGATTTAGTATCTAATTATCTAACATGCTTGGAACTTCCAGCTAATCTAATTTTTAGATCTATTTTTAAGAACTATATATTAATTCAATCCTGATATAAAATCAATGCTCTTTATCTCTTTTAATCATTATTAGATACTTCGGAGGAAACAACTCGTATTTTGTGCGATGGGCCAACTTTTATTTTATTGACTAATGATATGCTTATTTTAACATTTTCTCCAACAAGCTTCCGTAACTTCATTTCAATCATAGAAATGAAGGATCGATCAAAGTTGTCAGCAGGGACTATTTTTATAGAAAGCCTATCAGATGTTTCCTGTACCAAAGTCCACTGTGCCACATCTGGAGCATAATCAAGCAGATGAAAAAATGGGTGCGGTGATAGTCTTTTTCCAGAAGGGAGGGTGATGAAATCAGCTAATCTTCCTTTAATATGTTTAATCAGAGGGAAAGGTCTTCCACAAATGGGTTTTTCCTCAGATAGAATAACGACATCCTCCTGACGATAGCGTATGAAAGGCATGGCAGAGGAATGCAGGTTTGTAATCACAACTTCCCCCTCTTGTCCAGGAGAAATAGGTTTCCCTTTATCTAATACTTCTACAATCACCATATCAGAATTAATATGGTAACCTGAGCAAATGGGGCATTCCCAGGCGATGGTGCCACCTTCCCAGGAACCATAAAAATCAAAAACTTTTGCTTTAAATGCTGAGTTCATAAGGTTGCGGGATGCTTCATCTAACACCCCCGAGGTGCTTATTACTATCTGGGGATTGATATCTTTTATATCATTATTCAAAATAGTTCTGGCTAAGAGTTTTAGGGTGAGTACGTATCCATAAATAACTTGCGGATTCCATTTCTGTATTTTCTCAATCCAATTTTGTGGCTCTTCCCAGGCTGAGATTTTCCAACAGCGCCATATACCTAAACGATCGAAGAACCTTCTCTTATAGGGAAGCTCAGCGAAACCAGAGAGTTCAGCTATTTTATACCAAGGCTTAACTCCACAGGACATTAGATTTCGCACTAAAGCTATACCTATCATTCTTGCATCCTGCCAATTATAATATACTTTAAGAGGTATTGAAGTGGAGCCGCTGGTAGTGGCTGTTCTGCTTTTAGCGAAATTGATACCATTCGCTGTCAATTCCTTAGCAGGAATGCTTTTTATGATTTTTTTAGAAAGCAAGGGTATCTTTTTAAGATCCTTTATGGATTGTATGTGCTCCGGCTTTAAATTAATGGAATCGAAAAGTCTACGGTAATACGCAACTTTTTCATAGGAATGCTTTATCAACTTTCGAAGCTTTTTCTCCTGGATGCGTTTTATGTATTCCGCATCTTTCCATTGATTTTTGAATAACTTATAAGCTTCGACTGTCTCAATGGGTTGAATCATTCTTAGACCTTTTTTACACGAATAGAAATATTCTCTAATTAGTTTTAGTTAGAAAAATTATTAAAATCCATTTTATTATTTGAGATTTTAGATGAGACCATTATTATTTTGTATGAGGGGCCAAGTTTTATATTTTTAACAAAAGAAATACTGATTTTTATATGATGTCCGACAATATTTCTTATTTTTTCTTCTATTATTAAAGTTAAATCCTCATTATAATTGCTTGCAGGGATTATTTCAATAGATAGAAGGTTTCTTTTCTCTTGAATAACTCGCCATTGTTTTACTCCCGGAATATCATCCAAGACATTTCCGAAAAGATGAGGCGGTATTCTTTTCCCCGAAGGTAAAGTAATAATATCCACTATCCTTCCTCTAATATGTTTAATAAGAGGGAAAGGTCTTCCACAAATAGGTTCTTTCTCCGACATTACTATTACGTCCTCCTGGCGGTAGCGTATAAAAGGCATTGCATAAGAATGGAGATTAGTGATTATGACTTCGCCTTCTTGTCCGACCGGAACGTGCTTACCATTCTTTAAAACCTCGACAATCACCATATCAGAATTAATATGAAGGCATGAGCATTGGGGACATTCCCAGGCTATATTTCCACCCTCCCAGGAACCATAATAGTCGAGAACTTTTGCTTGAAATGCTGTGCTTAAAATAGTGCGAGTCGATTTGTCTAAAATCCCTGAAGTACTTATCACTATTCTTGGATTTATTCCTTCTATTCCACCCTCTAAGATGCTTTTGCCTAACAGCTTAAGAGTAGCTGAAAAACCGTAAAGAACTTGGGGTTTCCACTCTTGCAATTTCTTTATCCAGCTCTTCGGCTCATCCCAGGTTGATAGTTTCAGACAACGCCATATACCGAGACGGTCAAATGCCTTGCTTTTTTCCGGGAGATGAGCTGAGCCGCTGAACTCGGCTATCTTATACCATGGTTTGACATCCCAGGATAAAAAATTGCGCACTAACTCTATTCCTATCATCCGAGCATCTCGCCAATTAAAATAGACCTGAAAGGGTATAGCTGTACAGCCGCTGGTCTTGGCTGTACGACACTTTTTAACATCGACTCCTGCAGCTATCGTATCTTCTAAAGGAAGATTGTTTATCATTTCCTTTGTTACAATAGGCAATTTTTTTAAGTCATCAATAGTTTGTACATCTTCTGGCTTTAAATGCTTGGAGTCCATAAGCTTACGATAATAAAGGACTTTCTCATAGGAATATTTCACCAGATTACGCAATTTCTGGTTCTGAATGTGCTTTATTTCTTCTGGGCTTTTCCATTGATTTTTCATCAATTTAATAGCTTCAAAAGGTTCGATAGGGTGAATCATCTTATTTCACTAATTTTTGATGTTACCTGTCTTCTTTTAAACGCCGGATCAGCTTTTATTTTTTTGACTATAGAGATATCGATTTTCATAGCCGGCCCTATGAGCTTTCTTATTTCATTTTTAATAGTAGTACATAATGATTTATCAAATTCTTTCTTGGGCATTATTTCTATATTGAGCAAATTGATTGTTTCCTGCACAATACTGAACTGAGCAATATCAGGTGTATGAAGCATAATCCTATGGAATGGATGAGGAGAAATTTTTTTGCCGGAAGGTAGAGTTATGAGGTCTTCTATCCTGCCTTTTATATGTTTAATTAAGGGAAAAGGTCTGCCACAAACAGATTTTTCTTTAGATAGTACTACCTCGTCACCCTGACAATAGCGAATAAAAGGCATAGCAAAAGAATTAAGGTTGGTGATTATGACCTCTCCTTCATCAACAAATTCAACCGTTTTGCCATTCTGTAAAATTTCTACAATTACTATATCAGTATTAATATGGTATCCCGAGCACTGAGGGCATTCCCAGGCAATGAATCCACCTTCCTCACTACAATAAAAATCAAAAATTCTTCCTTTAAATGCTCGGCTCATTATATCACGAGTTGTCTCATCTAATATACCCGCACTGCTAATTACTAAAGGTATAAATATATCGTCTACCTTTTCATCTATTATTGTTTCTGCAAAGAGCTTAAGAGTCAATACATAACCTCTGAGTATTTGGGGTTTCCAATTTCTTATCTTTTCGATCCATAATTCTGGTGGCTTCCAGCTAGAAAGTACCCATTTTCGCCAGATGCAGTAACGATCGAAGAAATTCCTTATTGCAGGAACATCAGGTTCACCTGAAAGCTCCATTAGTTTATACCAGAGCTTGGTTCCATAAGCAAAAAAGCTGCGCATTTGTACTATACCGTCTATAAAAGAATTTTCCCAAATACGAAAGACAGTTAGTGGAGTCGAAGTTGTTCCGCTGGTTATGGATTTTTTGCATTTTTTAATATCTATATCCTTTGCAGTAATTTGTTGCAATGGTAGGTTTCTTATTGTTTCTTTTGATGTTAACGGTATTTTGGATAAATCTTCGATATATAGCACATCCTCAGGCTTCACTTTAACCGAGTCAAATAGCTGCCGATAATAGGGGACCTTCTCATAAGCATGCTTTACCAGCTTTCTCAGTTTTTCGCTTTGTATTCGCTTAATTTCATCTGGGCTCTTCCATTGATTTCTAAATAATTTACTAGATTCAAGAATCTCTGCTGGCCTAATCATATTTAATTACCATTACATTCGTCTAACTACAATTTTCAATAAAACTATTTAAATGAAAACTTGATCTTATATTAATATTTAGTAGTGCTGTCCTCATGATCACATACTTTTGAATATATTATTCTTTTCTTACGTATTAAGGTGAAATCTATCTCTTTTCTTTGCAAGATTTCTATTTTCATGTCCTCACCAACAACCTTTTTCAATTCTTTTTCAATTTCAGCAGAATGAGATTGGTTGAAGCCTGTTACAGGCACTATTTCTATTATAAGATGGTCGATTTTTTCCTGTATAATTCTATATTGGGCTATACCAGGAGTACTTCCAAGCACATTAAAAAATAGGAGAGGAGTTAATCTTTTGCCAGAAGGAAGGATTATAAAATCTGTGAGCCGCCCTTGAAGCTGCTTAATTATTGGGAATGGACTGCTACAAATTGGTTTATCTTCAGACAGAACTGCTACATCCTCTTGACGATAGCGAATAAAGGGCATAGCATATGAATGAAGATTTGTTATAACGACTTCTCCCTCATGTCCAGGAGGAACTGGTTTACCATTTTTTAAGACTTCTAAAACTACCATGTCTGAATTAACATGGTAACCTGCGCATTGGGGGCATTCCCAAGCTATTTCTCCCCCTTCCCAGGAGGCATAAAAGTCAAATACTTTAGCTTTAAAAGCAGAACTTATTATACTACGGGATGCCTCATCTAAAACTGCTGCTGTGCTAATTGCTATCTGAGGATTAATTTGTTTTAACCCTTTTTCCATTATAGTTATGGCTAAGTGCTTCAGAGTCATACTAGAACCATAAATCGCTTGAGGTTTCCAGTTTTGCAGCCTCTTTATCCAATCATCCGGCTCTTCCCAACCTGATAGTTTCAAGCTGCGCCATATGCCAAGGCGATCGAAAACTCTTCTCTTCCGTGGAGGCTCTGCAAAGTTGAAAAAATCAGCAAACCTATACCAGGGTCGTACACCAAAGGTCAGAAAATTTCTCACCAGAGTGATTCCAATCATTCGGGCATCCTGCCAAGAATAATATACTCGAAGGGGGATACCAGTGGAGCCGCTTGTCATAGCTGTCCTGCATCTCTTTATATCAACTCCTCTCGCTATCAACTGATTTAAGGGGAAACTCTTAATAATCTTTTTGGAAAGTAATGGTAACTTTTTCAGATCATCAGCAGATTGAATATCCTCTGGCTTCAATTTGAGAGAATCGAAAAGCTTACGATAATAAGGGACTTTCCAATAAGAATGCTTTATCAGTCTCTGTAGTTTCTCATCCTGGATAAGCTTGATTTCTTCCAGGTTTTTCCATTGATTACGCATCAACTTATAGGCATCATAGAACTCTTTTGGGTGAATCATGTTTTATCCCCAATAGATTTTAATAACTTTTAAGCAATAGTTAGTTTACAATCTTTTTCTCCTGTTCAGTAATGCGATTCTCTTCTTTTTCGAACACTTTTGAATATATCAATCTTCTCTTGTGAGAAGGTGGAAATTCGATTTGTTTAACTGATTCAATGTCTATTTTTATATCCGAACCGATAACATTTTTCAGTCCCTGTTCAATTTCTGTGCGGTGAGATTGATTAAAATCTTTGCAAGGTACTATTTCTACTGAAAGATGGTCAATTTCATCCTGAATAATTCTAAATTGATTTACTTTTGGCGCCTTAACCATTACCATCATTACTGGCAGGGGCGATATTCTTTTCCCGGAAGGAAGGATGATAAAGTCAATAAATCGGCCGCTAATCTGTTTTATTAATGGGAAAGGTCTACCACATTTCGGCTTATCTGGTGAAAGAGTCGCGACATCCATCTGGCGATAACGGATAAAAGGCATAGCATGAGAATGCAGGTTTGTGAGAACCACTTCTCCTTCTTCACCTGGGGCAGCAGGTCGTCCATCTTTTAATAACTCAACGATTACCATATCTGCATTAATATGGTAGCCCTCACAAATGGGACATTCCCAGGCAATGTTGCCCCCTTCCCATGAGCCGTAATAATCGAAGACTTGTGCATTAAAAGCATTCTTTAATTGCTTACGAGTTTGCTCATCTAAAATCCCTGCACTACTAATCACAATCCGGGCAGTTATCCCTTTTATTCCTTTTTTTAGAATTGTTTCTGCTAATAGCTTCAGGGTCATAAAATAGCCATATATTACGTGAGGTTTCCATATTTTTAGCTTCTGTAATAATATTTCTAGCTCTTCCCAGGGTGAAAGCTTCCAGCTTCGCCAGATACCAATGCGATCAAACATTCCTCGTTTTCCTGCATACTCCTCATTCATGAAAAACTCAGCAGCACGATAAAAAGGCCTGACACCGAAATCTAAAAAGTTACGAACCAGGGCAATGCCAATCATTCGGGCATCTCGCCAGTTATAATACACTTTCATAGGAATAGAAGTTGAACCAGCAGTATAACCTATTCTACATTTGCAGATATCAAGTCCTTTCGCAGTAACGTATTCCAATGGAAAGCTTCTGGCAATCTCTTTAGTATAAAAAGGTATCTTTTTCAAATCCTCAATGGTTTGAACATCTCCCGGTTTCAACCCATTGGTATCAAATAGTTGGCGATAATAAGGGACTTTCTCATAAGCATGTTTAATGAGCTTACGGAGTTTCTGTTCTTGGATGCGCTTAATTTCTTCAACACTTTTCCATTGGTTTTTTAACAATCTATAAGCTTCAATAACTTCTATAGGGTGAATCATCTTAAATCTGTTTTGTTTTTATATATTTTCTTCTCTATTTTCTGACAGCTTAGAGATTAGCTGCCTTCTTTTTTGTGCATAGCTTATTTTAATCTCGTTAACCAAGGAGATATTTATTTTCATATCAGTGCCAACAATTTTTTTTAGCTCTTTTTTAATAAAATCAATAGTAGAAAGATGAAACTCTTTGCTAGGAACTATTTCAATGGAGAGCAAATTGATCTTCTCTTGAACTATTCTGTATTGGGCTAAATTCGGACTATTGCTCATGAGATCCAGGAATGGAAGGGGAGATAGCCTTCTTCCAGAAGGTATAGTAACATAATCTGCCAGTCTTCCCTTGATTGATTCAATAAGGGGAAAAGGACATCCACAGTCAGATGTTTTCTTGGAAAGAATTGCAGCGTCACCCTGGCAATAGCGAATAAAGGGCATTGCATAGGAATGCAGATTAGTTATTACGACTTCACCTTCTTGACCGGGAGAAATCGGTTTTCCATTGCTCAAAATTTCTAAAACTACCATATCTGAGTTAATATGATAACCTGAACCGAGAGGGCATTCCCAGGCGATATTTCCTCCCTCCCAGGATCCATAAAAATCGAAGACATGAGCTTCGAAGAAAGAGCTTAATTTTTCTCGGGATGTTTTATCCAATATACCTCCAGTGCTAATTATTATCTGAGGATTTATACCTTTTGCTTTGCTCTCAGTTATGGTATCGGCCAGAAGTATAAGGCTCATAAAATAACCATACAGTAGATGAGGTCTCCATTTTTGTAGTTTTATTATCCAGCTCTCGGGATAGTCCCGGGAAGAAAGCTTTATGCAGCGCCATATCCCGAAACGTTCGATTTTTTTTCGTTTACGTGTATTACTGGCAAAGCCTGAAATTGATGCAATCCTATACCACGGCTTCACACCGCAGGCCAATAAGCTGCGCACTAAAGCTATCCCGATCTGCCGGGCATCTCTCCACTGGAAGAAGACTTGAAGAGGTACAGAAGTAGTACCTCCAGTTTTGGCTGTACGGCATTTCTTTATATCAATTTTTCTTGCCACAAAGTGCTCTAAAGGGAAGCTTTTTATGATTTTTTTGGTTAATAGAGGTAATTTTGTTAACTTGTCAGCAGATTGTATTTCTTCTGGTTTGAGCCCCAAAGAATCGAAAACATTACGATAATAAGGGACATTTTCATAGGAATGCTTTAGAAGTTTTTGCAATTTCTTATCTTGGATACACTTTATTTCATCTGTTCTTTTGCCTTTGTTTTTTAATAAATTATAAGCATCTACAGCTTCAATTGGATTAATCATATCAGACACTTATTCATTTCTTTAACCGTGCCTATTTTAAAACTGCTTTTAAATCCAGCATGGTAGTTGCACTATAATATTTTACGTGCGTTTTTCGAATTGAAATTTCTCAATTTTCTCATTAGCTGTTCCATTATTAGCGAATCTTCTTTTTCCAAGCCACTGATATACAAGATTGTAGCATAGAATGACAGGAATATTATTGCATATAATATAAGCCAGATAATTCCTGTCAGACTAATCATATTTTTTAGCAAAAATGTAAACAAAAAAGCAGCCATTGCAGAAAAGAAAGGTTTGCCCATCTTCTTATTCAGTGGATTTAATCTCAAAAATTTTGCTACCTGGATCAATCTGATGAGATTTATCCCTGTTAATGATATGCCAGTGGCCATAGCAGCTCCAATTATGCCAAAACGAGGAATTAGGAGAAAATTTAAGATTAAACAAATTACACAAACTGTGAAAGAATTTAGTAAATTCAAATATACCCTTCCACTATAAACTAACATTACCTCTACAGAAGCCATAAATGAAATGAGGATCATTGAGATGGATAGAATGGTTAAGCACATGGACCCTGTGGTAAATTCTTGGCCGATAAGGTTTAAAATCGGATTAGCAAAAAGAATTAATAATAGACCTATAGGCAGACTGACTGTAAGTATCCAACGGCTTTGAACTTTAAAAAGGTCATTGAGTTTTGCATGCTCATTTTTTGCATAAAGCTCTGAGATAATTGGGCTGAAAATAGCATTGAAGGACATAAAAATTAGGTTGTTTATATAAGCTATCTTAACTGCTATATTATAGATACCAATTTCTTTAGCTGAGGATAGATAGCCTAAAGCTAAAATGTCTATCTTTATTATCAGTATACTTAAAAATCCAATTAAAAGAGAGGGGAAAGCGAAGTTAATTATTCTTTTGAATTGGAAAACTGGTACAATTTCTTTATGCCAATAGGAAAAAGTCTTTCTTGCATAATATATACTGAGCAATGTACCAATTAGTGTTGATGTGATATATGCTATAATAACTCCCTTAATTCCCCACCCTTTTTGTAGAAATAAAAAAGCAAGGGATATTTTTGTAAAAGGCTCTACAATACTAATGATATATACTTCATATTTCATACCTTTAAAAGCTCGTGTAGCTCTGCTGAGGATGTAGGTTATACTCATGAAAGGAATTGTAAGACTTAAATATTTTAGTATAAAAGCAACATCAGGTTTATGGAAAATATTTTTTGCTAATAAATCAGATGTCAGAAATAATATAAGAGTTACTAAAGAGCTGAATAATAGGCCCAAAAGGAGGGATGAATAGATGCTTCCCTTGATTCGAGATTCATCTCCTTTACCTTTAAATATAGCTGTATAACGAATCACAGCCATTGGCACGCCGAAGATGGCAATGGATTGAGCTATAAGTATTATGCTGGCTGAAAGAAAATATATTCCGCCATATTCGGAACCAAGAAAAATAGCAATTATTATATCAAAGAGATATTTTAATCCACCGTCGGCAATCTTACCGATAAGCGCTAAGATTCCGCCCTTGGCAATGGCTAAGATGTGTTTCTCTGAATTATTTACAGGTAATTCTTTCAACATTACCCTATTATTTTCGCAAACTTTTTGCTAAAAACAATGATTTTTGTCACATTAAATTTAAATTTGTAAAATATTTAATTCAAATGTAATTAGTAAATTATGAGTTCTTTTCTTAAAATCAGCATCATATATTCTTCTATGAAAAAATAGTGCAATAGTTATTATGTATTTTTAACTTATTCTTCTATTCGTACCTTATAAAAGGGGCACATGGTACTTATTCGATCCTGAGTCCCTTAACCTTATAAAGAATGGCGTCCCGAAAGACCCATTAAGAATTTATGAAGGCGACTCAGGATGCATTCTTTATCTTCAGTCTTCCTCGGTAACAGACGAACTCTCTTCTCTCTTTCCGGATCTTAAAAACAATGGTTGCCATCCGTCGAGCTGTTGCTACTGCTGCTATGCGAGTTCCCTTTCTCCTTTTTATCCTCTCATAATAGCTCCTTAGCTGAGCATTGCTTCTGATGGCGGGCCATACCGCCTCTACCAGAGCCCATCTGAGCCAGCGGTTTCCCTGCTTTATGATGCGCCCATGCCTGAGCTTTCCTCCCGAAGCATAGGTGGAGGGCACCAGACCACAATAGCTGGCAAACTTATCCGCCGCAGCAAACCGAGCAATCCCATCAACCTCGGTGCTTATTAAAACCGAGAAGAACTCTCCTATCCCGGGTATGCTCTTGAGCAACTGAGCATCCTCATCCTGCTGAAAAAGCTGTTTCACCAGCCCATCGCTCTCTGAGATGCGGGTCGTGAGCTGCTCTAAGAGTTCGAGCAGCGAATTCAACAGCTGCCGATCCCGTGAGGAAAGCTCCACACTCCTGAGCCACTGCATCCCCGCCTTGCCAAATAAGTCCGTTATCCCGGCCACCTCTTCTCTTACCTCAAAAGGCTGCTTCTCAATCAAACAATGAATGAGGTTCTTCACCCTGCTTCGTAAATTGACATAGAACGCTCTCTGCCGCAGCACCTGCTGCTTGCCCCGATTGGCTCTATCCCGCAGATGCGCCTCCGGTATCAAGTCTGCCATCAAAAGATACGCCAGCGTCTCCGAATCTATGGCATCGGTCTTGATATTTGCCGAAACTATGGCCTTCACCTTCAGCGGATGAGCCAACTTCACCTCCGTATCCTCCTCATCAATCATATCATATATAAAATCCCAATTACGACCAGCCTCCAAAACTACCTTGCTCCCCTGGCCAATAAAACCTCTTAACTCCTCAGGCCGATTCGCCAACTTCTGCTTGATTACCTGCCCACTTTCTGCTACTATCTTGGTAGCAAATGTGTAATGTTTGTGATAATCAAGTCCAATATAGTTCATCTGGTACCTCTTTTGGTTTTTACTTTACTATAGCAGAGGAGGTGCACTATTTTTTCATTGTACCTTATTAAATGAAAGATATTGATTTCTTTAATTTTTATTAGGTAGATTTATTAGTATAATGCTCTTCTCAAGAAATAGCTCAATTTTCATTTAATTTTATAAAAAGATATGTTAATATATAAAAGTTAATCTTCAGTCTTTTTAAAAGCGAAAGATTATAAATTCAAAGTAATAAATTGAGGAATTCGAAAAGTACTTTATGGATATTAATTTCTTGCGGGAACTAAGTAAGCAAAAACAATCGCCTAAGAGTGATGAATTTAAAGCAATTTTAGATAAGAGCAAAGCAGAAGAGCTGAGCTTGGAAGAGATAAACTTGTTAATAAATGGCATTTATAGCGAGAATTTTAATTATTATCGAGAGTTTTTGCTGGAAACTTCTACGCAACAGCGCTTCAAAGCTTTTGGTAATAAAGTAATCGCTATGGCTCCTGTTGAAATTTCCAACCATTGCTCTTCAGATTGCTATTTTTGTGGATGGCGCGCTTCTAATTGGGCTATGCCACGATTGTCAGTTTCTGAGGGATTGGTTCTGGAACAAGTGAAGTATCTTCTGGATAAAGGTATTTATTCAATTGAGTATGTTGGTGGCGACGACTTTAATTTTGTTAGAAATACTTTACCGAGCCTTATTCCTAAGACTAAAAAGCTTTTCAAAGAAAAAGGCGTGGATGGCCGGATTTATATATGCTCTATGGCTCTCACAACTGCACAATACAGTGAACTCAAAGCTTTGGGAGCGGATTCCATGATTGTCTGGCAAGAGACTTATGATCCTTTAATATATAGGAAAATGATAAAAAAAGGGCCAAAAGCTCATGGCATCCAAGATGATTGGAGAATCCAAAAGAATGGCAATGGTTATGAATTTCGCTATTTGTCACAGGGTCGAGCTCTTAAAGCGGGAATGCAGGTTGCTTTGGGTTCTATGCTGAAATTAAATGATAATCTAAATTATGAAATCCTTGCTACTGTCCAGCATGCGCGTTCCCTCATTAAAGAATACCCTATTAATCATAACTATCCAATAGTAATTGGTATGCCTTTGTGGAATTCTATTCCCACTTCGTTTACCGATAACTTACCCAAAGAAAAAGAATATATAGCTCCCATTTTTACTTATATAGCTGCAATATATTTCTTATCGCTTCCAGCTGAAAAAGCATGGATTTTTCCTAATTGTAGAGTCAGTTTAAAAGATCAGATAGAAGCAGTAAGAGCAGCAGGAGTTTTTACCTCAACAGAAGTAAAATTGGGTCCTGGTGGTTATCTTCCAGCTTTACTGCGAAAGAATGCTGAGGATGAGAAATATATATCTAATATAAAGAGTCAGATTGAGAAGAATTTAGGTATTAAATACAATACACTCGAGGAGCTTGAGCGCAAGCTCGATTTAGGTGAACAATTTCTCCATCATTATGACACTCATGAAGCATATGTGAAGGCATTAGAAGAAATGGGGCTCGAGGTTCAAGAAGCTGTTAGTGTGAAACCTCAGAGTGAGATTGAGGAGTAGGCTTAACAAATAAGAAGTAGCGATGATGTGCCCATAGAAGTTTAATAAATAGAGGCAGAGGCATTTTTTCTAAGAAAGTATATTTATTGATTTTCTCAAATAGATGGGGATTGGTGCCACGGTAATAACTTATAATATCCCAGTGCCAATGCTTTTCTAAAGCAGAGCGGCTTTTGCTCCCAGCTATACCTAACTTCCCTATTAATTCGGTCAAGGGCATAGCTGTGTCTGGCCAGGGGGGCATATCCAATGCTCCTTCTTCTGCTGGTTTGAGACCCAACTGTCTGAAAAAGGAACGAATTTGACCCGGTTTAATCCAATTTATATTAATTCGACGAAAAAAATCCCTGTCTATTAGCCATTTTCTGAGTAGGTAACCCGGTTGCATCCTGTTGGGAATAAAAATTATAATTAAATTGTTCGAAAGACGAACCATATCCTTTATTAATTTATCTGGCTTTTTTACCCACCACAAAGCAGCAAAATTCCAGACCAGATCAAAACTTCCTGATTTGAAGGGTAATCTATTAGCATCTTTATGCAGGTGAAACTGGCAATTTTTATTCAAGTAATTCCATAATAGTTTAGCTTTTTCTAAATGTTCTTTCTGAAAATCGGCGAGGGTTATTTGACAGCCTCTTTGAGCTAAATAGAATGAGTTTAAGCCTGTAAGACCCGTCATTCCATATATGGGATACTCAAGTACAGAATTAATAGTATATTTCTGTAGAAGTCGGTCAAAGAAACGATTCAGCATGAATCGTTCATATACAGTGCCTATGCCTTCATTAAAATCTGGTAAATCGCTAATCATGTCTATTTATGCCTACAGCTAAAATTAAGATAATTTAGGCCTACGTGAATAAGAGATTTAACATTGAGCAACATATTAGTATACGTTGCATTGGCTAAGGGACAGTAACATTGTCCTTTTTTAATAGCAACTCTTGCTTCATCTGCTTTTCTACTGAGCCACAAAGTTTTAAAATCATAATCCACATCTCTCAGGTTTCCAATTGATGCTGCCTTAATACAGCACATCCACACATCACCATCGGGAGCTATCTGCGCTGAAGCAAATCCAGCATAGCACGGTATTATCTGTCGTTTCTTCATAAGTGTCTCTTTCGACAAATCATAATAGTGTATTCTAAAGGCTTGGGTTAATTTTGATATACCAAAAAATCTGTTGCCTTTAATAGTATTTCGCAAAAATTGGATTGCTTTTGCGTAGTCTTTTATGGTTGGAGTGATATCTGCTTTCGTGGTTTCAAGCTCTTTACGCTTTTCTGCTATTTCGCAAATGTAGGAATCGGGTTTTAAAGCTAAGAGGCTATCCACTATATCTGCGAAGCGTTCAATATTAAATTTGGAGATCACAGTATGAATGCCAACTGCTAAGTTGGGATAGTTGAGCTGTTTCAGTCTGTTAAAGGTAGTTAAAGCTTTATCAAAATTTCCCTTTACTCCACGAATTTCATCATGATTTGTGCCGATATCATCTAAGGAAATATTAACAATAATCTTAGTTCGATGATTATGTTGAGCAATTGTTCGAGCACTTTCAATAATGTAATCGCTTAATATACCGTTAGTAGGGATGTTAATAATAGCAGGACTGCAGAGGTCGATGGCGAGCTGACAGATCTCAGCAATATCATTTCTAAGAAAAGGCTCACCCCCACTTATTGTTATCCAGTAGGGAGTTTTTCTTAGGGAGGAAAATATTTTTTTATATTCTTCTAACGAGAGTTCTTTCGCTCTCCGATTATAAATGTTACATGTTTTGCAGCAAGAGTTGCATCTATAAGTAATACTTATTGTAAGATTAATTGGTAGAGGTCGAGGAAAATTGATGCTTCGAAAAAGCCAGTATTGAGGTATCTTCCCTAATATCTTCACTATCTACTTATCCATCTTTTTGGTGGTTTTAGCTATGGGCCAGATTACTGGATTTTTATGCAGAAAAATATCAACATAACCAAGAAGGCGTGCGCAGGCCTCAAGCGCCATGGCACCAATACTCCATAATATAGATTTAGGCTCTCGAGGAATTTTTTTAAGTAAGAGTTTTATTATACGCAATGGGCTTCGGGTGGACACTTGATGGGTGGTTGTATGTTTCAAATGGAGATGGCCGGCTGCAATGCGACGACGCTGTTTGATGAAGTCTTTTACTGTTTCAGCTCCCTTGTTTCTTATTATTGCTTCTGGTACATAATTGAGCTGTAGACCGCTTTTTAAAATGCAGGATTCAATATAAGCTTCATCTACTGCGGTATGCTCTGTAATTTGATCAACGATCTTGCGAAAGGCTATTACCTCTCCCAATTTTGGGTGCTCAAGGGAAATTTCATGATGTAACTCCCAGAGGAGGTGGACGGTAAATCCCATAAAAGTATCTTTTGGGTTTATCGGTATAGCTCTTCCTCCGGTCATCCCTATTTTAGTATTCTGGAAGGGGATGACTAATTTTTCTATAGTATCTTTCTCAGGAAGGATATCTGCACTGCTAAGGACGATAATTTCAGAGGTGGTCTTTAACAGGAACAGATTTATTGCTGATGCCTTACCTTTTCTCTCCCGTTGGACTAATAGTTTTATGCGATTATCTTTTTGGCTGAATTCTCGTACAATATCCTCCGTCCTGTCCGTACAACCACTTGCAACAACTGCGATCTCATTAATAATAATATGATTACATTGCTGCTGTATGAGGGCCTGAAGTAGTGGTCCAATAGTATTCTCTTCGTTGTAAGCCATTATTCCAATGCTGCACTCTAACATTTACCTTTTCCGAAATTATTGCGCATACAATTAAATACAAATATACCTATAAATAATGATAAACATAAGTTCAAGATCGAGTATTATTAGCAATAATTTTATTATTCCTCAGCCATTGTGCTGTAAGCTTAATTCCCTCATTATAGTCTACTTTAGGACTATATCCCAGCAATTTAGTCGCTTTATCATAGGAATAGCAGCGATCCACGGTTAGTATATCTATTTTATCGCGAGTAACTATCGGCTCCCCGGAAAAAATACCTGGTGCTAAAGCATGAAGCTTCTCTATAAAAAGTCCACATATCTTCGCCAAGCTGATGGGAATTTTGAACTTAGGTATTTTTCTGCTTAGTTCCTTTGCTATCAATAAGAGCAGATCCTTTATCATAATAGGTCTTTTACCCGCGATAATGAAAATCTCACCTTCTGCTTGTGGCTTCTTCAACGCTAAATAGAAACCTTCAATCAAATCACGGATGTAAACTAAATGCACTCTGTTTGTTCCGTTACCGACCAAATAGAACTGTTGTTTATCAATTAACTTAAACAGCTTGGTAATCATTCCATAAAAATCATAAGGCCCATAGCTGATTACGGGTCGTATAATAGTCATTGGTATTTTTTGCTGTAAACATATCTCCTGCACCAACTTCTCAGCTTGAAATTTTGACCATCCATAGATTTTGCTTGGTGAGCATTGATGCTCTTCATCTGCAGGTAAATATAAATGATGTCCATAGACACTTACTGAGCTGCAATAGATGAATCGTTGTATTCTCTCGCCAAAAACAGAGAGCAATTTTTTGGTGCCTTCAATATTAATTTCTTGATATTGTTTTTGAGAGCCTCGCCCCTCTCCTCGTACACCGGCTAAATGAAAAATAGCGTCAACTTTAATTGTTTTATTGCTTAGGTTGTCTAATTCGCGCATATCTTTATTGATTAAGGTAACATTCAAGGCTGATAGCTGAGCAGCTTTCTGTGGATTTCGAATGAGAGCGGAGACCTGGTATCCTTTATTTCGCAAAAATTTGGCTAAATTGAAACCAATAAAACCTGTAGCTCCTGTAATTAATATATTCATCTCTATTATCTATGGAGCTGGTCAATTAAGGTTTGCATTCCATTCATTGCTTGCTGCCGTAATTTGTGAGCTGCATTTTGTACAGCTTCTTGATGCTCATCATAATTGTCTAATAAATAATCCATCCTTTTCATGAGTTCGTTTTTGTTCAAATCTTCAATAAAAAACACGTTTTCTTCAAATCCAGATTGAGTGAGTAGAGAACTTAACTTGGTTTCTTTATGGTAAGTAAGCGCAATGGATGGAATTCCCATAGCTAAACTCATTATAAGACCGTGCAGCCTCATGCTTATGATGATATCCATTTCCCCTATTATAGCCATTATTTCATCGGGAGCATAATCTTTTGATAGAATGATAGGTTTTGCCTTTATTATTTGTGCAATTTTTTCAGCTATTGTTATATCGACATCTGCTGCTTTAGGTTTGATCCAGCTGTCGGGATAGCGACCGAATGGTATAAAAATGATCTTTGCTTTTTTACCTTTTACCCATTGGTCTATTACGTCAGCTAAAATATGTTCAGATTGTTTTCCCCAGTCAAAGAGCCTTTGCAGGCATATACCTATCTTAGGATAATTACTGAGATCCAGACCCTCTGATTCAAGTAGTGCCTGTGCTTTAAGAGCTGCTACTGGTTTGAGTAAGAAAACAGGGTCAGGTGCTATCTCAATTTTTTTCTGAACTTGCAGCTCTAATAATCTTTTCTTAGACAGAGAGTCTCTAACAGAGATGTATTTGGCGCGTTTAACAGCCCTCTTGCACAGCCAGCGAGCAAGCTTTCTCTTAAAGGGACCCATGCCTAAAGCATAAAATATTATTCTTTTTCTTAAATATGCAGCAATAATAACGATAAGGGAGAAAAAGGGAATGAAGTTAAAGTTATAAATATCCTGAAATAAACCTCCACCTCCAATAATGATTGTTTGGGCAGTTTTCAATGACCGCCAAAGCCCTCTAAAATCAGATCTTAAAAAATTAAATTTAGCACCAATTTTTATTATATTCTTAACGACAGCGCACTCCTTTGCGATCCTGGCGGTCTTAGCAGGATTAAAGGATACGATATCCACTTCAATATTTTTTTGCGATTCAAATATGGAGAGCATAGATTGAAGTATAGCTTCGTCGCCTACATTTCCTGCTCCATACCAACCAAAGATTATTATATTCATAATAGAAAAGCCGAAAATGAGGAGAAGGTAATTAAAGAGGAGTTAAGGGCACTTATTTTTATTGATAGATACAGGTAGTTTTTTTCTCCTAAGTCGTTGAAGTGCAAGTTTCCACACCATTGTATTAGCTTCTTTTGCAATTTTTCGCGACATTTTTGACGTACCAGCTCTACGCTCCTCAAAGGCGATAGGAATTTCACAAATGCGAAATTCCTTTTGCCAACAAATAAAATTAATTTCAATTTGAAAGGAATAACCATCGGACTCAATGTGTTCAAGATCTATACTTTGTAATACCTCTTTGCGAAAGCATTTAAAACCACTCGTTAAATCTTTTAGTAGAATACCTGTTAATAGACGAGCATAAATATTTGCCAGATGACTAAGAAGTCTCCGTTTTAAAGGCCAGTTTCCAGCTATTTTTCCTCCTTTTATATATCTCGAACCAATAATTAAATCATAGTTTTTTATTTTTTCTAAAAATATTGGCAGATAGTGTGGCGAATGAGAGAAGTCTGCATCCATTTCAAAAACAAAGTCAAAACCACGCTTAAGCGCATAGCGAAAGCCTTCGATATAAGCAGAGCCTAATCCTAATTTTCTCTCTCGCTGGATGATATCAACTAATCCATCTTTTTCCGCAATCTCTTGTACTACTTGAGCAGTTTTATCTGGTGAATTATCATCAACAACAAGGATTTGACAGTCTAAATTGAGGTTCAGTATTTCTTTGATAAGGAGTAATATGTTATCTCTTTCATTATACGTGGGTAATATTACAAGAGAACTCACCTCTGCACCTGTTACAATAAAAAGTATATTAATAACAAAATAATTTTAGGGTAGCTTGTGATAACTACCCATAAAATGATGCTATTTCTTAAATTAATAGCTAAAATTCTTTAATATAAAGAGCAATTAATCCTATTTAATTTAAAATATAAACAGTATTAAATATTATATAATAT
>CAZYAF010000019.1:0-83453 GCA_964645975.1 uncultured Acidobacteriota bacterium | reverse complement strand
ATATTATATAAGCGCTATATTATTATTTATTAATTTATATCAATTTCAATTAGCCGCTTGCAGTGTTTTAGCAGAAGGATTAATATTTATACTAAATAATAATAACTTCTTCACGAGATCAACTCTATATTTTAAAGCAGTTAGAATGTAAATATATTAAATAATATTTAATCTGTTTTGAAGAGATAATGTATTTTTTGATTAGTCAAAAAATAAATACTATCTTTCATGTAAATTTTCCCTCAGGATTCTGAGTGTTTAGCTCATCCAATAAATAATAAAGCACTCTCCCAATCATACCTTGTTAATTTAATCAGAATAATAAATAGTTCGATTAAAAAACTATAGATTTTGTTTTTTTAAAAGGAGGTGATTAATATTAAAAAATTTTATTCTTCTCATAAATTTAAGAAAAAGAATCATGAAGGAGGTGATATTTATCGAATAATATTTCTTCTTCTCATAAATTTAAGAAAAGGAAATTTATAAAAATTTAATTAAAAGGAGAATCAAAATGTGAGAAGAAAATTAATTTTTTTAATAACTATTATTTTAGCTGCTTTATTTATAAGCACTCTAATGCATGCACAGATAAGAACAGGAAACATTGCGGGAACAGTTAAAGATGATACCGGAGCAATTTTACCTGGAGCTACAGTAGAACTGCAGGGTGAAAAACTTTTGGGTGGTGCACGATCAGTCACTACTGATAATAGAGGGAAATTTAGGTTTCCAAATCTAATGCCTGGAGATTATGAGATAACGGTGTCTCTGGAGGGTTTCCAGACAATAAAAAGGGGAAATCTTCATGTAATTGTTGCTGGAACTGTTACTGTAGATATTATTTTAAAGTTATCCGCTGTGGAAGAGACAATCACTGTGACAGCCGAATCTCCCCTTGTTGATATTAAAAAATCAGGATTCTCTACATCTATAGAGTCTAAACTATTTGAAAATATACCCACGCGTCGATATAGCGTTTTTGATATCGCCCAAACTTCGCCGGGCATATCGTCAGGTAGCCGAAAAAGTCAATGGGTATCAGCTTCAGGATCATCAAATCAGTCTAACGTCTTCTATTTTGAAGGGGTTGAAGCTACCAATGTTTACATTGGTTCTTCATGGATATGGGCAAATCCTGATCAAATTGAAGAGGTAAACGTCATTCAGGTAGGAGCTCCTGCTGAATATGGAAACTTCCAGGGTATGGTCATGAATCTTGTTAGCAAAACTGGCTCAAATGAATTTCATGGTAGTGCCAATTTGTATTTGCAATATGATTGGCTCACAGGAAATAATACACCATGGGCGAAATGGCCCTATCATCGAAAGATTTACCGAGAGCTTACAGGTACATTTGGAGGGTATATCAAGAAGGATAAAATCTGGTTCTTTGTTGCAGGACAATTAATGACTGATAGAGACACCGGAGTAGGAGCAAATCCAGCCTATCCAGCTAAATATTACATGAATACTATGTTCCAGAGAGTTGACTGGCAGGTTACACAAAATAATAGGATAAATGTATCGAATGATACCAACTGGTATTATTGGGGCGGTACTCCAACCGCTTATCTTCCATATGAAACCACAAGTGCTCAACATTCCTGGAATCCTTTACCCAGCGTATCGTGGACTTCTATTTTAAGTAATAAAACCTTCTTTGAGGTCAAATATTCAGGATGGTGGTGTAATTTGCTCACTGATGCAGTAGATGGCGATAAAACCACACCTACTCGTTATGATTGGGGAACTGGAATTCGTCATGATAATTATGGATATTGGATTGAGCGACACTGTGGCTCGCATCAGGTCCAAGGAACTGTTTCTCATTTTGCAGATGATTTTCTCAAGGGTGATCATGACTTTAAGTTCGGAGCTATTTATAACCATAGCTATTCTCATTTAAAGTGGGGTTATTGCAGCGGTGTGGCATATTATGATTGGATGGATGCTCCTTATGTAGCGTATATGCGCTTGCCTGAAGACTATGGCGGAGTAATTAATCGACTGAGCGCTTTTGTAGATGACAGTTGGACTGTTAATGACCGTTTAACTCTGAATCTTGGTGTACGATTTGATGGAATTAGAGGTGGGTTCCCCGCTTATGATATGCTTGATAGATACGGAGATCCAACAGGAGAAAAATCTAAGGAGATGATGGACCTTATTAAGTGGAACAAAGCAGCTCCCAGGTTAGGTATTGCTTATCAATTGACCGCTGACCGAAAAACAGTATTAAGGCTGAGTGCTGGCCGATATTATGGTCAATTGCTCATTATAAATTATCAAGCTGCCTGTCCTTCTCAATCTACTCTCTACGGATATTATTACAACAGTGCCACGAATGCATATGATAATCTATTTTACAGTAGGAATCCACAGGATAATATTGGAATAAACCACAATTTGAAAAATCCTTATTCTGACGCGTTTTCCATAAGTCTGGAAAGGGAAATAATTCCTGAATTATCTCTTAATGCGACTTTTATATATAAAAAGTCAAAGAATGATATGGGTGTAATTAATACCAGTGGGATATATGAGCTAATTGATTATTATGATGAATATGGGGCTCAAACATTACAACTCTATAATCAAACAAACAGCTCTGCAGACAATTTTTATTACACTACTAATCCTGATGATTATCATGATTATAAGGGATTCATGCTCATTCTAAAAAAGCGCTTAACCCACAATTGGCTGTTGAATGCCAATTTGACAATTTCCAAAGCACGTAATTTCCCTGCTGGCTATCGAGATCCTAACGAAAATATCAATCAATATGGAGCAGTGGGTGAGTACGACCAAAGATATGTATTAAAAGTTGTTGGAAGCTATTTCTTTCCTCATGGTATTAATGTCAGCGCCTATTACACCTATGCACAAGGATTACCTTTTAATCGTACTATTAGAGTACCATTGAATCAGGGGACTAGAAGCATTGCCGCCGAAGAAAGAGGTAGCCAAAGATATCAGGATCGAATCTTTTTCGATCTGAGAATTGAAAAGGAATTTCCACTGTGGAAGAATACTCGAATAAAACTGCTTGCGGACATCTGGAATTTACTTAATCGTGCAAGCTATCGAAGCGTAGTAAGTACTCTTGGAGAAAGCCCTAATTATTTGGTTGGTACAAGGTATGATCAACCGAGAAGAGCTCAAATAGGATTACGTTTTATATTCTAATGATAGTACACTTAATGCGCTACGGTGAAGTTACTCTCAAGCTTTTCCGTAGCGCTTTCCTTCATATTATATTTTGATAATATTTTTATTTTCTTAAATTAGAAAGGGTATACAATGAAAAAGATTCTTTCAAATAGATATTTGAGCTTTATAGGGATGATTTTTCTATCAATTGCCATAGCCACGCCAGCCCTCTTAGCTCAGCAGGTAACCCCGCCAGAGGAGTTTTTCGGTCATAAAGTGGGAGCTGATTATTATCTCATCAACTATAAGCAGGCATTAGATTACTGGAAGGAGTTGGAGCAACAAACAGGCAAGATGAGGCTTTTCCCGTATGGGAAGACATCCTACGGGAGGACTATGTATCTGGCTGTTATTTCTTCAGAAGCAAACATGGCCAATTTGGAGCGGTATAAGAAGATATCTCAGCGTTTAGCTTTAGTGAGAGGATTAGCGGATGCCGAGGCGAAGAGATTAGCAGCGGAAGGGAAGGCCATTGTATGGGTTGATGGAGGGCTTCATGCCAGTGAGGTGGCACCTGCTCAGCATATTCTTCAGCTAACCTACGACTTGATTTCTGATGATTCTCCCAAAACAGCCAGGATATTGGATGAAGTGATTACGTTGTTGGTATTGCCCAATCCCGATGGTATGGATATGGTATCGGAGTGGTATCATTCAAACGTAGGAACGCCCTATGAGACCAGCCGAATGCCCTGGTTATATCAGAAATATATTGGGCACGATAACAATCGAGACTCCTTTATGATGAGCGTGGCAGAGACCAAGAATATGAATCAGGTGGTCAATCATGAATGGTACCCCCAAATCTTTTATAATCATCATCAGACAGGACCTTTTCCATCACTTATTTTTGTTCCTCCAGATTGCGAGCCTACCAATCCTGATCTCCATCCTTTGCTTCTGCGATGGCAGACATTTTTAGGAAGCGCTATGGCAAAGGCTTTCGAGCTTGAGAAGAAGCCCGGAGTGACCTCCCGATTTCGCTATGATACCTGGTATCCTGGCTATGTAACACAGGTAGCCGATTTTCATAATATCATATCCACATTCTCTGAGACGCAACTTTATCGCTGGGCAACACCTCATTTCTATACAATAAATGATTTTCCCGAGTCTTTTAAAGATCTTACATTATCTATATTTCATACGAGCCCCTGGAGAGGAGGCTGGTGGCGTATTGGAGATGCAGTAGAATACTGCCTTACCGCTTCTAAAGCAGTATTAGACCTCGCTGCTAAACATCGCGAAGAGCTGCTCTATATTAAATATTGGATGGGCAAAGATAACATTGATAAGTTTCAGAAAGAACCTCCTTATGGATGGATAGTACCGAAAGAGCAGAAAGACCCAGCAGCGACTGCCCAATTGCTTAATAATCTGATTGCTCTTGACATAGAGATGTACCAGGCACAGAGCTCTTTTACCTCTGACGGCATCACCTATCCCCGGGGAACCTATGTTTTTCCCACCAGCCAACCCTTTGGACGTTTTCTGAAAACCATGTTCGAAATCCAGCACTACCCTGATTTACGGAAGTATCCCATGCTGTGGCAAAGCATTAATAGACCCCTTGATCTCAAGGACAAGGTGCCTCCTATTAGAAGCTATGATGTAGTAGGCTGGACGCTTCCAATGCAGATGGGAGTAAATTCAATAATGATGAATACTCCTCTGGACATAGAGATGAAGAGGATTAAGACAGTCGATATTGTAAAGGGTGGTATTACAGGTTCCGGGAACTATGCCTTTGTTATTCCCGCGGAAAACAGCAACGCCTTTATTGCCGTCAATCGTCTGTTACAGGCAGGAGCAGATGTTCTCCGGGCAAAGGGAGAGTTTAAGGCTGGAGGCGAAACCTTTTCACCGGGCGCCATCATAGTACCCGTGGGCAGGTTTTCAGCAACGAAGATGAAGGCGCCGGCTGAGGAGCTTTCCTTGCTGGTAATGAGAATTAAGAGCAGGCCATCGGGAGGGACCTATACGGTGCGGTCGCCCAGGATTGCCCTGTATAAGACCTGGGTGGCGAACATGGACGAAGGATGGACGCGTTTGGTTCTGGAGAACTACGAGTTTCCCTATACCACTATCCATAATGCCGATGTGAGAGCAGGGAGGTTGGGAGAACGATTTGATGTGGTGATACTGCCGAATCAATCAGCGGATTCGATTATTAATGGTCATAAACCTGGAACCATGCCGCCGAAGTATGTGGGAGGTATTGCTTCTGAAGGAGTGCGGAATTTAAGGGATTTTGTTGAGAAGGGAGGTACCTTAATAACCATGGGTGCAGCCTGTGATCTGCCAGTAGAGGAGTTGAGGGTGCCGGTGAAGAATGTACTGAAATCACTCAAGCCAGAGCAGTTTTTCGCATCGGGTTTGTTGGTAAAAATAGTAGTTGATCCGAGTAATCCAATTGCCTATGGGATGGGAGAGGAAGCTGTGGGCTTTTTCTCCAATAGCCCGACCTTCAACATTATGCCCTCCTTCAAGGGGGAGGCTCAACCTGTTGTTGTGGCACGGTATCCTGAGGAGAATATAATGCTCAGTGGCTTGATGGCAAGAGAGAAGTATCTCTCCAACAAAGCAGCGGTGGTAGAGGTACCCGTTGGCAAGGGGAAGATTATCCTGTTGGGTTTGAGGGTGCAGCACAGAGGACAACCAGTGGGGACCTTTAAATTGCTCTTCAATTCTATATTCTATGCTAAGTTAAAATGATAAATAACTATGGACATTAATTTGTTAGCCGGATATTTTTATTAAATCCAAAAAATATTAATCCTATATATCCTTACAAATGGTGATATATGGATTAAAAGGCAGTTACTTTTTGATATTCTTTTTAACGTAATGAAGCAATATCATTTACTAAATAAGAAATGAGATTTTAAATGAGAATGGAAGCAGGTAAGTTGCATCTTGTTGATACTGAGACATTGAATAAGGTTCATCAGCATTCCCTTTATATAATTGAGAATAGTGGAATTAAATTTCATTCTGAAAAGGCTCTGGAAATACTACATGGTGCTGGGGCAAAAGTAAATGGAAATATCGCAAAGATACCAGGGAATATTATTGAAACTGCTCTAAAAAAAGCTCCAAACACATTCACATTATGTGCACGAAATCCGGAATTCGACCTTGAATTGAATGGTGATAAAACTTTTTGTTCTCAAGATGGGTGTGCAGCTTTTACCTTGTTTATAGTTGTAATTAAAGAAACTATATGTTTTGCTGTATTTTATATTATTGTCGCATCAGAAATTTTTTATCCGTAAAGCGGATATGATTTTTTTATCGATTTAAAAATGAAGATAGGTTTTCATAAAAGAAAATTTTGGAGGTGTGCGATGTTATTCAATAATAACTATTTAAGGCAATCTTTGCTTAGAATTGCTATATTGGTCTTTTTTATTTTTACCAGCTTTGGGGCTTTAAGTTATTCTCAGGAGATAAGCCCTGAGATTTATAAACAATTCAAATTACGCCATATAGGTCCAATTGGTAATCGAACCATTGCAGTTGTTGGAGTTCCGGGTGATGCAAATGTGTACTATATTGGTGCAGCTTCAGGAGGTATATGGAAATCCATTGATGGAGGTATTAATTGGAAACCCATTTTTGATGATCAGCCCGTTTCATCAATCGGTTCATTAGCCATTGCGCCCTCAGATTCCAATATAGTCTGGGCAGGTACGGGTGAAACCTTCATCCGCAGTAACATTTCTCAGGGGATAGGTATCTATAAATCTACGGATGCTGGTAAAACCTGGAAAAACATGGGTCTTGAGAAAACCGGTAGGATAGGCAGAGTTATAATCCACCCTAAAGACCCAAACATTGTATTTGCTGCCGCAATGGGCCATTGTTATGGTCCTCAGCAGGAACGGGGAATTTTCCGCACACTGGATGGTGGAAAAACCTGGGAGAGAGTACTTTTTATAGATGAGAAAACGGGCTGCTCTGATATTGCCATGGACCCCAATAATCCTCGCATTGTTTTTGCAGGAATGTGGCAGATGCTTATAAGAACTTGGGGGAGGTGGAGCGGAGGTCCAGGTAGTGGTCTTTATATGTCTAAGGATGGCGGCACGACTTGGAAGCGCCTTACTGGTAAGGGACTGCCAGAAACTGAGATGGGTAAGATTGCTGTGGCTGTGGCACCGAGCAATTCTGATCGTGTCTATGCCCTCATTGAGACGGAAGATGAAGGGCTCTGGAGGTCGGATGATGGCGGTGAGACCTGGAAGCATGTCAATCACGACCATATGCTGATCAATAGACCTCTTTATTATACACGGTGCACCATTGCTGCCGATGATCACAATGAGATTTATACCATTGCAGGTACGATGGGCAAGTCACTGGATGGGGGTGAGAACTTTAAAAGAGTAACGAATATGGTAGGTGTAGATAATCATGACATGTGGATCGATCCCTTGATACCTGACCGCATGGTTGTGGGTAATGATCAGCACGTTAGTGTCTCCACCAACCGGGGTGAAAGCTGGCATGGTGTTTCTCTTCCTATTGCTCAGATGTATCACGTGTATGTCGACAATCAGATCCCTTACTATGTTTATGGAAATCGGCAGGATGGCCCCTCCTTCCGAGGTCCCAGCAACAGCCTTTTTGGCAAAAGAGGAATCCCCTCAGGATTGTGGCATTCCGTAGGAGGTTCTGAATGTGGTTTTGCTATTCCGGATCCAGTGGATAACAATATCGTCTGGTCGGGTAATTTCGAGGGATTGGATCGTTTTGATTTACGTACGGGTCATAGCCGTGCCGTTGATGTTTGGCCCATAAATAATTATGGCTTGGCTGCCTCTACGGCGAAGTATCGCTGGCAATGGACTTTTCCTATTGCCATTTCACCCCACGATCATAACAAAGTCTATGTTGGCAGCCAATATGTACACCAGACGACTAACGGGGGAGAAAGTTGGGAAATTATCAGTCCCGATCTGACTACAAATGACAAAAGCAAGCAGCAGCTAACGGGAGGAATTACTCCCGACGATACGTCACCTACTTGTTGTTGTGTACTTTTCGCTATAGCCGAATCTCCTCTTGAAGAGGGATTAATCTGGACTGGAAGCAATGATGGATTAGTGCAAGTAACTCGAGATGGTGGCTCTCACTGGACCAATGTAACCGAAAACTTCCCCGACTTACCACCCTGGGGCACTGTAAGCAATATAGAGCCATCTCGATACGATGCTGGCACCTGCTACATAACAATCGATTTTCATCAGGTGAATAACAGAGACCCTTATGTCTATAAAACCACCGACTATGGAAAGAGCTGGACATCAATTAGCTCAGATATTCCCAAGAGTGAACTTAGCTATGCTCATTGCGTTCGGGAAGATCCAGTGCGAAAGGATCTGCTCTATCTGGGCACGGAGAATGCGTTGTACGTCTCCTTCAATGATGGCAAAAATTGGTTTCCTTTACAGAATAACCTTCCTCATGCGCCCGTGCATTGGCTTACCATCCAGGAGCATTTCAACGATCTGGTAATTGGCACCTATGGCCGGGGTTTTTGGATTATGGATGATATTACACCACTACAACAGCTTACTCCAGAGGTTATCAAATCCGATGTATATCTTTTTGCTCCAAGGCAAGCGTATCGATTTCACTTTAAAGCTCCTCATGTTGGAAATCCAAGTGACCAATGCAGGGGAGAAAATCCACCTTACGGAGCTTCTATTAATTACTATTTAAAAACTGCTTCACAGGATGAGGTTAAAATAAGCATTTTAGATGAAAAGGGACAGAAGATACGAACTCTCAAAGGGCCCAAAAAGCAAGGCATTAATCGTATTTGGTGGGATTTACGATATGAACCATCAACAGAGATTAAACTAAGAACAAGTCCTGTTGGGCATCCGCATGTGGTTGTCGGACCTGAAGGATGGAGGCCTTTTTTAGATAGAGGGGATAGGCAAGGACCCAAAGTAATACCGGGGACTTATATGGTTAAACTTACTGTTGGTGAGAAGGAATTTACTCAGAAACTCATTGTAAAAAAAGATCCGAATTCAGCTGGGAGTGTAGAGGACATTAAAGCCCAAGTAAAGGTTTCGCTTGAGATTCATGATAATATGAACTCAGTTGCAGAAATGACCAATCAAATTGAATGGATCAGAAAACAGATTTATGATTTACAAGAAATCCTTGAAGGCGACAAAAATGCTGAACAAATCTTAAATAAAAGCAAAGAACTGGATAAGAAGTTTATTGCTTTAGAAGATAATTTCATCTCCGTGGGATTTACTGGCAGGTATGATCGTGATGGTCTGCGTTGGCCCTATAAGTTTTACTTTAGATCCTCAGTTATTGCCTCTGGTATAGCGCAAACTGATTTTGCACCTACTACTCAACAAAAAGAAGCTCATGAAGTGCTTAGCAGTCAACTATCTTCTTATAAAAGCGAATACAACGAACTTATTAATAAAGATCTCACCGATTTCAATAATCTGCTCAGGGAAAGTAATATCTCTAATATCATTGTGGCAAAAATGCCTTGACCATATTTTACATTAATACTTTATTATACCCCTGCGATTAATTTTGCAGGGGTATTTCTTTTGTAGCTATCATATTACTTAATAAAGGGAAACATTTAAACGAATATTAGAGAAATAAAACAATATTATATTAAAAATGACTAATAAATAAAGATTGTTAGACTTTATTATAGCTTTACCACATATCTCCACATTTTATCTCTGTCCTAAATATTCATATGGATGCAAATAATATATGACCATTCACCACAAGCAAAAAATATCCCTCTATTAATATTGACTTGAAAGAGGATTGTTTTCGTTAACTAATCTGAGGAAAAATCAGAAAAAACAATGGCTCCTCAGGCCGGACTCGAACCAGCAACCCTCCGGTTAACAGCCGGATGCTCTGCCAATTGAGCTACTGAGGAACCTATGTGTATTTTAGCAAATTGTATTTATATGTCAATCCTTTAAGTTGATATGTAAAAAGAATAATGCTCAAAAACATTATTCCATTTTTTTCTTTAGGTCTAATAATACAAGTTTTGAAACTGTTTTTAAGGTGGAGAAGACTCCAATGCCTTGAATGGCTACTGCTTCGATAACCGGCTCTTCGTCAATCATAAGTTTTTTCTTCATCTCTTCTACGCTGACGATATTATTTAAATCACGTTTATTCAACTGGAGCACATAAGGTATTTGGATAAGATCATAACCGTGTTCTTTTAAATTTTCTTTAAGATTTTCTAATGATTCAAGATTAGCATCCATCCGTTCTACTTGAGAATCAGAAACCATAATAATGCCATCAACACCCTTTAGAATAAGTTTACGGCTTGCATTATAAAATACCTGTCCGGGAACAGTATAAAGGTGAAGCCTGGTTTTAAAACCCTTTATGGTTCCTAAGTCTAAAGGCATAAAGTCAAAGAAAAGGGTACGGTCTGTTTCAGTGGCTAAGGATATGAGCTTCCCCTTTAGGTTTGGATTAGTTCTTTCATATATATATTGTAGGTTTGTGGTTTTTCCTCCCAAACCGGGACCATAATAGACTATTTTACAATTAATTTCGCGAGAAGCGTAATTAACATAGGTCATATTTCTATATCCGCTGCCTGGAAGATGCTAAATTTTTGGATGTTAAAAATGACTATTAGCCAAAAAGTTTATCAATATCCTCATCAGTTATTTCAGAAAAGGGTGATTCAAATTCTTTCTTTACCACTTCTTTCTCTTGTTGAATTTTTTTCTCAATTGCTTGAAAAACCTTCTCCAATTCTTGAGTGGCTTTTTTTACTCTCAAACGAACAAGACCTAATGAAGATCTTTGGTCGAATATAACAACTAAAATTATTTTGCCTCCAACAATCGATATATGAATATTATCCTTACCACCTTCATGAAAAAGGATATTGAACTCTTTCTCTCCTAATAGCTTAGCCAGACCATCGGTTGCAGCTACATTCCCTGCTGAGAGAGATGCCAATGATGTTGTGTCTATATTATGCAAATCACCATCAGCAGCTATTTGCTGACCGTTTTTATCTATTAAGAAGACGAGCCGCGCCCGAGAGTCACTCCTAAGCTTAGAGATAATAGTACTTAACTGTTTATATTCCTCTTCAAAAATAAAAAGGTCTGTATCTGCCATTAAGTTTTCCCCTTAGCAAGAAGGAAATCCATTTCCTAAAGTATTTTATAGCATAAATATAATAGTTTTGGCAAGTCTTTTTATGTTGAGAATAGTATATTTTTTTGCTAACATTTTAGGTATAGAACTATGATATTTATTACTTTGAGTTAATAATGGCTATTCAAAACGTACTTAATGATATTAAAAACAGCCCGCAATTAAGTAAGAATTTTACTGCTTTTCGCTACATTGCTGAATCTAAAGGAGAATATAAAGATTTTCCCCAATGGATCTCGCGGGATTTAGTAAAAGTTTTAAACCAACAGAATATATCCAAAATCTATTCTCATCAATATGAAAGCCTTGAATTGATTCATCAAGGAGAAAATATTATAATTGTAACACCTACAGCATCTGGTAAGACTCTCTGTTACAATTTACCAGTGCTGAATAGTATATTAAAAGAGCCAGAAAGCAGAGCTTTATATCTTTTTCCCACTAAAGCACTTAGCCAGGATCAAATAACAGAACTGCAAAGTTTGATCGATGCATTAGAAAAGAATATTGCATGCTATACCTATGATGGTGATACTCCTACAGATGCAAGAAGAGCCATTCGTCTCCAGGGACATATTATCGCTACTAATCCAGATATGCTCCATACAGCTATGCTTCCGCATCATGATAAATGGATTAAGATGCTACAAAATTTAAAATATGTGGTTATTGATGAGTTACATACGTATAGAGGTGTATTTGGCAGCCATCTTAATAATGTTATTCGCAGGCTAAAGAGAATTTGCCGGTTTTACGGTTCATCTCCCCTTTTTATCTGCTCCTCCGCAACCATAGCAAATCCAGCAGAATTAGCTCACAGACTGATTGAAGAAAATGTGGAGCTCATAGATAAAAATGGTGCACCTCGAAGTGAGAAATATTTTATATTTTATAATCCTCCAGTGGTCAATCGTCAGCTGGGCATAAGAGCTAATTATCTCCACGCTGCAAGGAGCTTAGCATTAGATTTTATTAATGAGAATGTTCAGACAATCCTATTCACTACCAGTAGGCAAAACGTTGAAGTTCTCACTAAATATCTAAAAGACAAATTCGAGAAAGAAATAAGGAGTAAAGGTAAAATAGCGGGTTACCGGGGTGGCTATTTACCTAATCTTAGAAGAGAGATTGAGAGAGGCTTACGGAATGGTGAGATAGTAGGCGTTATAAGCACAAACGCGCTGGAATTGGGTATAGATATAGGTCAGCTTGACGCTTGCATTATTGTGGGATATCCGGGGAGCATTGCCAGTACCTGGCAGCAAGCAGGAAGGGCAGGGCGACGAAAAGGATTGTCAGTGGCAATTTTAGTGGCTCGAAGCAATCCTCTGGATCAATTTATCATCCAAAATCCAGATTACTTTTTTGGAAAATCACCAGAACAAGCGCTCATTAATCCCGATAATCTAACTATTCTTCTTGCACATATAAAATGTGCTGCTTTTGAATTGCCTTTTACCGATGGAGAGAGGTTTGGGTCACATAATATAGACGAAATATTAAAATTTCTGGAGGAAAAAGGAGTGCTTCACCATTCTGGTAACCGTTGGCACTGGATGCAGGATTCCTATCCTGCTGATGATATCTCTTTGCGCAGTATATCAGCCGACAATTTTGTTGTGATAGATAAAACCTTGGGAAAGGAAGTAATTGCAGAAGTAGACTATACTTCAGCTTTTAGCACGTTATACCCCGAAGCAATTTATATGCATCAGAGCCAACAATATCAGGTGGAAAATCTTGATTTGCAGGGCAAGAGAGCATATATCAAAAAAGTAGATGCCGAATATTATACCGAAGCCCTTGATTACACAGGAGTTAAAATATTAGACGTCTTTGATGCCTCCCCCGAAGGTAAGGTTTCGTTAGAGCATGGGGAAGTTCAGGTTAATTATAAAATAGCTGGATATAAAAAGATCAAATTTTATACCAATGAGAATATAGGCTATGGTAGCGTAAATTTACCTGAACAAGAAATGCATACCACTGCCTACTGGTTTACTCTACCACAGGAAATATTGAATCGCCTTCATTATACCCAAGCAGAGATTATTGATGGCTTATTAGGGATAAGTTTTCAACTTCAAAGTATGGCTACTGTTCTGCTTATGTGTGATATTAATGATATCGAACGCTGTATAGGGGATAAGTCCTCCCGTTGGTTTGCCCGAAATAGCCCTGATGGACGGGGCATCTACAGCTATGATTTACAGAGAAAAGAGGATAGCCCGGCAATGTATCAGCCCTTTCAACCTACTTTATTCCTCTATGATAACTATCCTGGAGGTATTGGCTTCAGCCAACAGCTTTTTGAAGCGCATACAATTCTGCTTAAAAAAGCACTGGAGATGATCGAAAAATGCCCTTGTGAACATGGTTGCCCATCCTGTGTTGGTCCGGTTAATGAAGTGGGCGCTGCTTCTAAAGAAATTGCTATAAAAATCCTAAAAACCATTATCTGATTCAGGAAGATACTTATGGATATAAACGATAAGCTAAAAAAATTGCTGGACAGCCAGTATAAAGACATTTTAGGTCAGGAAAAAGGTACCGAACAACAGAAAACTCCCACCTTACGAGAGAAACTTGAGCAGATATATCAACGTCATCAACAACCAGCAGAAGAAAGAAAGCCAGCCCTATTGAAATATTTTCCTATAGAAAACTTGGTGGAAGGTGAGTATAAAGCCACTCCTTTTGGTGATTGTTTTGTAGTAGAGGAGACATATCCTGTTGGTTATCATCACGGGAATTTCAATCTGGCTTCTTTACTCGATTTGGAGCTTAAAGGTTTTAGGAGATTAATGAGCGAGCTATCAGAGATAGATATTGATCCTCGAAGCTGTCTCTTTATTGATACCGAGACCAGCGGTTTGGTTATGGGAACTGGCACTTATGTGTTTCTCATCGGCGCCGGTTTCTTTTCTGAGGAGGGATTCCATTTACATCAATTCTTTATCCGGGAATATGCAGAAGAGCCGGCTATGCTTTATCTTATCAGCTCTTTACTGGAGCGGTTCGATTGGATAGTCAGCTTTAATGGTAAAAGATTTGATGTTCCTCTGCTGCGAACTCGGTTTATCCTTAATCAGATTGATTGTCGTATTGATTCTTTAGGACATTTAGACCTACTCTTTCCTTCGCGCAGACTCTGGCGTATTCGGATGGAAAATTGCCGCCTGGTTACCCTGGAGCGAGAACTATTTGAGGTCATCAGAACTGGTGATGTTCCGGGCGAGGATATTCCACGATTATATTTCGAATTTCTTAAGACCGGTGATGCGAGGCTCATTAGCCCTATCTTTTATCATAATGCTCAGGATATACTTTCATTAGTGGCTCTCTTCGGTCGAATTGCCGTTAATATGGAAGAGCCCTTTATGGGTGATATTAGCAGAGGAGAAGATTTCTTCAGCCTGGGAAGGGTTCATCATCAGCTTGGTGATATTTCAAGGGCAGTTGATTGCTATGAAGAAGCCTTAAAAATGCACATGCCTGAAATGCTGAGCTATCAGGTAATGAGGGAGCTTTCTCTGGTAATTAAAAGAGAAGGAGTATGGGAGCAAGCAATTGAGCACTGGGAAAAAATGATAGCCGAAGCTGCTGATTTCGATCCTTTCCCTTATGAGGAATTAGCAAAATACTGGGAACATCAACAGAAGGACTTTAAAAAAGCTATAGAGACTGTAGAGAAAGCCCTGCAACAATTGGAAGAAAATAGATATACTATAAAAGCTTCAGCATGGCTTGTTCTGAAAGACTCATTCCAGCGTCGCCAGCACCGCCTCACCTGCAAAGCCCAAGGCAAAAAATGGTATTGATCTTATTTTGAGGAGCCTTACTTTGTGCAAAGATATTGAGCAGAATCAGATTAAAAAAGAATGCGTTTTTTGTAATCACTTTAAGATGGCTCAATACGAATATAATAATTCTACGTATAATAAATTAATTTTTTCTTATAGTAGATATAAATATTGGTATTGTGTTTTGAATTTAGAGCCAATAGAATTAGGTCACTCAATGATAATTTATAAAGGAGAAAAAGCGCATTGATTGATAGATTTCGAGAAATTGGAGACTGATGAATGGCTTGAACTTCAAGAAGCCATTAGGGACTGCAAAGGTAAAATGTCTACTCAGCTTAAAAAGGGTGCGGATGGAAAATCGCCAAGAGCTATTTATTTCATTATGCTCAGTGAGACCGAACCGTATCATCTACATTTTCATTTGATTCCTAATTATTTGGCAGATAAAAATGAGCTAATAAAGAAATATAAAAAAATATATGGTTCATCACAATAATGCGTACCTGGTAAGGGGTGTGTTATAGATTTTCAGCCTGAAGTAGCCAGCATCTTTATAGTCAAAAGCTTCTCTTTTAATTTCTTTATTTTTAATAACTTATATAAACCAAACTTGCCTTCTGCCTATTTTCTTTAAGAAAATTGATATTAATCTAAAATATAGAGGAGTTAGGGGCTTGTGGAAATTGTGGAAATCTCGTCATAGATTTCCAAGCGAAGCGTCATTTCCACAGCCCAGAGAAAATGATTGCCCATTCTTGTATCAATGGTAGCTATCTCCCCGCTTATCTGTGCTTCCATTTACCCTTTCCTATTTTTTCCATGTTATTTTTAACACAGCCTCAATACCTCAGGTACTCAAAAACGCGATTAACCAAATATATAAGAGATTTTCAGAAGATGCTAATGAATTACTGTCACTTAATAAAAAGGAAGATTATTTAGAGAAATGCGAGGATATTAAAAAAATTTGTGAAATTCCTACTAATTTTGGCCACTGGTATCTCGGATTATTGGAAATGAAAAAGAATCTGATAAAATATTGCAAATGTAATAAAGAAAATAAAGAAAAATTACATCTTGCAGCGCAGCAAATGAAAAATTTTAACAAAATGGCTTATCTTTGCAGCTAATTCAATAGAAAAAAATTTGAGTTCATTTTAAGAAAATTTTTGATTTGTTTAAGAATATATATATATATCCTTGTTTTTTTCTGATTTTATCGATTACAGCCTATTGTTCAATAAGATTTTCTAATTTCAGATAATAAATTCTTCAAATATGTAGCTTGAGTGGTTAAAGCTGTTGTATCGGTGATGTCGCCGTGGCCGTGGAGTACCTTTTCCACATCCATCTGTGCAGCAGTTTCCAGTATTTTCACCCAATTTTCCCATTCGGTAATGAGGTTTTCAACTTCTGTGGCATCCATTTGTGCTATGGCTTTAAGAATATTTTCTTTGTTCAGCATTCGTTCCTCTTTGCCCGGCCAGTAGAGCACATCACCCATATGAATAACTTTTTCTTGGGGAAAATATACCAATATATCCCCATCAGTATGGGCTTTGCCCAGATAGAGCAGCTCAATCTTTTCACCTCCCATATGGATAACAGCTTTATCCTCAAAAGTAAGCACAGGGTACCTTAGTTTCAATCGTTCATAATCTTTGATTTGGAAACACTTCAGCTGCAGCTCTTGCTCTGCTTTCTCTAATTCAAGGCTGTTTTCTTGCTTGTATTTTATTACTTTTTCCTCCAACGCCTTCAATTGCCGGGGGAAGTAGATGGTCTTATCTTTTTCAATCCGAGCTAATCCATCTTCTTTCATGTTTTTTAGCGTATTTTTATGGGCAATTATCAAAGTTGACGAGGGAAAAGCCTGCGCTCCCTGGGTGTGGTCTCCATGGTAATGAGTATAAATAAGATAGCGTATGGTTTATCGGTAACTTGACGAATCTGGGCTACTATCTGCTCACCTTGATAGGGAAAATATTTGGCATCGATTACCAAAACTCCTACGTCTGTTACTAAAAAGGCTGCATTTGCACCAATACCACCAGAGATCATATATAGATTCTCTGTCACCTTCTGCATGTGGAGTTCTCCTGATTGACATTGCACAGGACAAGGTAAAAAGATAAGTGAAATAGCTAAGAGAGTCAATAGAGGAAAATATTTTAATGATTTCATCAAATACCCTCCCGATGATTATTTATTTTTATTTGTCATTTCATGGTAGGCTACAGTTATATTTTCTGCTAAGTTCTTGTCATAACCCCGGGTATTTTCATATTTGGGAAGCTTTAGCATTTCTTTTGTTTGCTCCAGAGATGCTTCCTTATCGACATATTTTTTTACTTCCGCCCTTAAGTCCTTAAAGAATTCAGCCTGAAAGAGCAATCCTTGCTTATCAGCGATCTCACCATGCCCGGGTATCACTATTTCTACATCCATAGCTGCCACTTTTTCCAGAATTGTTATCCAATTTTCAGTATTACCTCCAGCTTCATGTATGATGGAAGGAATCATATTATGAAAGAGTAAATCGCCCATATGAATAGCTTTTTCTGAAGGAAAGTATACCAGCACATCGCAATCAGTATGACCATTTCCCATATATAGAAGTATCACTTTCTTTCCGCTCATCTCGATGTCCAATCTTTTTTGAAAAGTTTTTTCCGGGAGAATGAGTTTTAGCTGTTGTGTTTCTTTTAATTGCTTTCTTGCTCGTTGCAGTTCCTTTTCCACTTCTTTCAGTTTTGGGCTCTTTTCTTTTCTCAACTTTTCAACTTCCTGCTCCAATTCTGGAATATCAGAGGGATAGGGGATGATTCGATAAGGTAAACTCTTGTTCCTCATATTCTTTGATGTATTTTCATGAGCAATAACTATGGTTGATTCTGGAAAGCCCTGGGCACCATTAGTGTGATCAGCATGATAATGAGTATAAACAAGATATTTTATCGGTCTGTCAGTTATCTGATGAATTTTATCTATCATTATTTTACTTTGATAAGGATATATAGGCGTATCGACCACTAAGACTCCCTCTTCAGTTACCAAGAAAGCAACATTTGCCCCATCACCAAATACAACATAAAGATTCTCAGTTAATTTTTGCAGCTTTAATTCTTCGCTTTGGCAATCTGCTATGAAAGATAAAGTGAAAATAAAAAGAATCATGAATACAAAAAATCCATATGGCGTAGTTCTCTTCATGATATACCTCCATTAAAACTTGTATTTATGGGATGTCAACAGAATTTTATATTAGCACCAATACACGTTTCATATCAAGAATTTTGGAGTTCTATATACTGTTATATTAATATAGTATACTGGTGTATTATTATTGGAGAGTAGTTGCCTTCGATATTATTGAGCTTTTTTCTTCTCTGTCATTTCTTTATATACTGCTTCAATATTAACAGGGATTAGCCTGTCATAATATCCCTTATCTTTATACTCTGGCAGGCTCAGCTTTTCTTTTGTTTCTTCAAGGCTTGCTCCTTGCTTGATGAACTTTTCCACCTCAGCTCGCAAATCCTTAAAATATTGAATTTGTTCTGATAATCCATTTTTATCGGTAATTTCCCCATGGCCTGGTATTGCTTTCTCAACATCCATCTCAATAACTTTTTCTAAGATTTTTATCCAGTTTTCAGTGTTAGAACCAGCCTGGTAGTCGATATAAGGAATCATATTCTCAAAATACAGGTCTCCCATATGAATTACTTTTTCTTCGGGAAAGTAAACAAGAATATCTCCATTAGTATGTCCACTGCCCAAATAAAACAGCTTTATCTTCTGATTACCGAGATAAATGACCGACTTCTTCTTAAAGGTTATAGTAGGAAATACCAGCATGAATTTTTTATATTCTGCAAATTGTTGTTTTGTTTGCTGCAGTTCTTTTTCAGTTTTTTCCAGGTCGGGGCTTTTTTCCGCTGTTAGCTTTTCAACTTTTTCCTCTAACTTTTTTATTTGCTGTGGAATGGTATTTTCCATGGCTTCTTTCATGCGGGGCAGGTCAAGATTTTCCATATTCTTTCGCGTGTTAATATGGGAGATAGTTGTAATATTTGCAGGCAAGCATTGCGCACCGTGAGTATGATCTCCATGATAGTGGGTATAGATAAGATATTTTATAGGTTTCTCCGTAATTTTTTCAATCTCAGCAGCGATTTCTTTTCCATGGTTAGGAATTGTTCCTGAATCAACTACCAAAACTCCATCTTCTGTAATTAAGAAGGCTACATTCCCGCCAAGACCAGAGATCGTATAAAGACTATCAGTTATTTTATGGAGCTCCAGTTCCTGACTCTGGCTATTTAATGGAGAAAACAAGAAAAAGCTTAATAATAAAATGGCTGCGAGAAGATACTTTAATGCTTTCATAGGTTACTCCTTTTCGAGAAAAAATTTTATTAAATCTAATTTTTAATTACGCAATAACTCAAGATATTTTAGATAAACCCAGAGAAGAGAGCTTATCGTCTGTTGGTACTCCTTCATTATCCCAACCACGAATCTGATAATACTCATCGATCATTTTATTGAAATCTTCAATGGGTATAACCTGCCCTTTAGCAGCTCCAGAGGGCAGCTTTTCTTGATGAAACCTGAGAGGTAAGCGGTCATCTTCGCGAGTAATACCTGCATTTAAATTAAAAATTCTCACCAAATTCCATATGCGCTCTCCTGCTGTGAGATAATCATCAGAAGTCATGGCGAAACCAGTAGCCGAATTGAGAAGTTTTGCACAGTCATCTACTGAGAGAGGAACAAAATCGCATACAACCAAAGAGAAGCAACTTGACCTTTCATCCTGGACAGATTTTACATAGCCGGCTAATTTATCAGTGGAAAAGCGCGGAAGCACACCATCCAATTCTGCTCCTGGTGTAAAGGCACGCTGATGACATCCACCTCTGTCAGCAGTAGCATAGGCCAGTGCCATCCCCCAGGTACCCCGTGGCTCATAACCAGGCAGCTCCATCCCTTTCACATGAATTGCAAAGACATCAGAGCCTTGACCAATAGATTCGGAAGCTTTGCGTACTCCCTCAGCAAGTAGATTTCCCAGTCCTTCCCGGTATGCTATCTTTTTCACCATTTCTACCATAGCATCTTCATTACCAAATCTGAGGTCTAATCCATTGTTTTCTGGGAGAAGCCCTTTTTCATTGCATTCCATAGCAAAGGCAATCACGTTTCCTGTCGAAATGGTATCGAGTCCCAGATCATCGCACAGAAGGTTAGCTTTAGCGATGGCCTCCAGGGAGTTGATACCGCAATTGGCGCCCATGAGGGCAAGGGTTTCATATTCGGGTCCTTCTACAACAGTACCATCGTACTTTCCACCGCTAATGCGACTGAATTTTCCACACGCGATAGTGCAATTGAAGCAGGCATGGTTTTTCTGAACAATTCGTTCTTTCATTGTTTCAGCAGAGATATCCTCAGCTTTTTCAAAATAGCCAGAGCTAAAATTTCTGGTGGGCAGGAAACCGCCATCATTTGATTTTCTTACCCATAATGGAGTGCCAAGACTTCGCCTAACCGCCATGAAGGGGTGCTTGAGTACCATTTGCCCGAGTTCTTTAGCCAGTTTTGTAAAACCTTCTTTATCCGCTAATTCGGGTTTTCCGTCTCCTTCAACCACTACTGCTTTCAGATTTTTGGATCCCATAACAGCGCCAGCTCCTCCTCGACCTGCTTGGCGATAGGTATCTGCTGTAATACAGGCAATTTTGACCAGTTTTTCTCCTGCTGGGCCAATAGCTGCCACACTGGCTTTCGGATATTTCTCTTTCAGTTTAGCTTCGGTTTGATGAATTCCCAATCCCCATAAGTCCTCTGCAGGTAATAATTTACCACCGTTATTATTCACATATAAATAAACTGGCTTTTTTGCTTTACCTTTGAGCAGGAAATAATCAAAATTGGCGAACTTCATTTTAGCTCCAAATTGACCGCCTACCTGAGAATCGAGAAAAGTGCCAGTCAGGGGTGATTTAGTTACTACGCACCAGCGTGCAGAAGTGGGCGTAAGCGTTCCGGTTAACGGGCCAGTAAGAAAAATCAAGATATTTTCAGGAGAGAGAGGATTCGTACGAGCCGGAAGACGATCAAAGAGCAATTTTGCTCCCAGACCCTTTCCTCCAATGAAGTTGAGTGCGTCTTCTTCTTTCAAAGTCGTGAGATTAACTTTATTATCAGTAAGGTCGATTTCCAATGCTCGACCTGCATAGCCTCCTCGCATAGTTTCCTCCTAATTTTAAAAATGTTTACTATTTTCTAAGCCGATGAATAGCTAAGAGGTCAGAAAGTAGAGAAAATCCAGTTTCTTTTCTCCCTGCTCCAGGGCCAACCACGGTAACCTGTCCCAGAGTATCGGTCGTAAATTTAACAGCATTGGTTACTCCAGATATTCCAGCCAGCGGGTCATCTAAAGAGAGTTTTTGTGGAGCTACTCCTGCTTCAATTTCTCCGTCAATCTTACGAGCGCTGGCGATGAGTTTCCAGCGTTTTCTTTCCTGTTTCGCTTGCTCTATGTCGTTCTGGGTTAATTTGGTAATTCCAACACGGTTGCAGCCGGATACCTTGAGATTAGCACCCATGAGGACGTTTGCCAGAATTACAATTTTCCCCAGAGCATCCCAACCCTCGACATCAGCCGTCGGATCAGCTTCGGCATAGCCCAACTCTTGAGCTTCTTTGAGAACGTCATCGTAGTTTCGGCCTGCTTCCATGTTGGTTAAGATGTAATTGGTGGTACCGTTGAGTATTCCTTCTATACTGTTTATTTCAGCGCCAGCCAGAGCCTCTGTTGCTAAGCTGAGGGTTGGTGTTCCACTCATAACAGTCCCCTCAAACCTGAGAAAACCTCCTTTTTTTTGCGCTAAATCTTTGAGTTCTAAATAAGCAAGAGCAACAGGACCTTTATTTGTAGTGATAATACTTTTGCTTAACTCTAAAGCCTTGCGAAAATGACTTAAGGCTGGTTCACCTGTTTCAAAATTGCTGTAGGTTGCTTCCACAATTATGTCAGCATTGCTTTCTGCTATGGTTTTCAAACTATCCCATCCTTTTTGCCCTGCGGGATAGTCTTCAAGGCTTTTTCCCTCCTTTGCTAATGGAAGGATTTTATATAGGTCCAGTCCTTCTTCCTGAAAAACAGCTCCCTTTTGAATATCTGATATAGCTACTACAGAGTATTCTAAATTGTATTTTTGCTTTAAAAGTGAAGCCTTTTCCTGGAGCAATTCTGCTAATCCCTGTCCTACGGTTCCAAAACCAATAAAAGCTAAATTGTATTTCATAGAATTTCCTTTCTTAATATAAGTTAAGGTTTGGGTATGGCTAAATCATCTGGGCCTACATCAGAAAGCTTTCCTTCAGGATAGTTTTCCTGAACAAGTTGGTGGATAATTTGCGCGTACTTCACCTTTTCTCTGGCAAAGTCAGCTAACATTTGAGGTGAAGTCCATGGTTTATAAAGCCCACCTCCTGCTGCTAAGGCAGTGCCAGGCTCTATTTTGAAATAGCAAGGCGAACATAGCCTTACAAATTCCGGAGCTTCATAAAAGCGATTAAAACCACCAAAGGATTCGGACAAGTAAATATGAACGTCAATAGGAAGATCAGTTGCTTGACGGATAGAGGCAAATTGAGGTAAGCTCAGGTCTCCAAGGGGATTAAACGTACCAGCACCCAACATTTTAAGAAGCTTTCCGCCAGCAGCACTTGCATGACCGGCATAAATAGATACTTTGAAGATAACATCTTTGGGAATATAACCTTTTTCTTTCATCTCATTAAGAAGCCAAAGTAAACCTTCATCAATGCAGAGGAAACCACGAAATCCTAAGTCAATCGCTCGCATTATGTCAGCGATGACGAAGCTGAGCTGGTCGCTTCCCCGATATCGCAGTCCCGATAATGCTCCTTCGGGAGTAGCTAATTGGCGTCCTACATCCCAGGAGGAGCGGGGACCCGGTGCAAGGATTACTTCCATTTTTGCCTCTGAAGCCAAACGGGCAAATGTTTTAAGTTCATCGTCATCAAGAAGAGTGGCACCCATAACTACTGAGATGAGTCTGTGAATTGGTATTTTCCTTTTATCAGCTTCATCAATAAGTGCTTCCAGCACCTGAGGGCGCTCTACACCTGATATCTCCATCCGATACCATCCACCATCGGGAAAGCGTTTATCGCTGGTGGGTAGATCATAAGCATCCTGACCCGGAATTCCTATTTCCTCCATCATGGCTCTAACTTTACGTAACTCCATATTAATGCCTCCTACGGATAATAATGTATTATTAATAAGTTACATAAAAAACATTGCTTATTAAGGAAAAGAGCATTAAAGCTCTCTTTTATTACTAATTGAAATATTTTTTCAGTCAGGTTAGCAAAATACATATTTACCAATTTTTTATTATATCATCAGATGGGTTGTATTTAATGATTAAATAAAAAAAATTTTTAGGACTGAAACTATTGCTTTATATTTTTCGTTTTTATTTAAAGGGAATGATAGGATTTAGTAAATGGTAAAAACATAGACGAAGGAATGAAATGAGGAAAGCTTCTCTTTTACTTATTGTTATATTACTTTTAGGAACAGCGTTGGTATATTCTGCAGACAAGAGTAAAAATAAAAGGCCAGAGATAACCATCCCTAAGATTTCAGAAGCACCAAAAATTGATGGTAAATTAGATGATGCATGCTGGGAGCTTGCATATAAGCAGGATGGTTTTTATAAATTTGAGCCGGTAGATGGGGAACCGGCTTCAGAAAATACTGAGGTCTTTTTAGCCTATGATAATGTTAATTTCTACGTGGCTTTTCGATGTTATGATAAGGAAAAAGACAAAATCCGAGCCCATATATCAAAACGCGATGCAGCATATAACGATGATTTTGTGGTTGTGATTCTGGATAGCTTCAATAGTCAACGACGAGGCTATCAGATTGGATGCAATCCTTTGGGTATACAACTGGATGCTTTTTGGATGGAAGGAGAAGATGACGATGAAAGCTTTGACCTTATTTTTTATAGTGATGGCGAACTAAATGAGGATGGATATGTTGTTGAATTAGCCATTCCTTTCAAGAGCTTGCGTTTTCCTCAAGGTAAGATTCATAACATCGGATTCGGAGCTGGCCGTGTTATTCCGAGGAAAAATGAAAAAGCAAGCTGGCCTCCCTTGGATATGAGTAAAAATACAGTATTTGACCAGTTCGCTGAAGTAAAAGGACTGGAGGGGATTGAATATAGTAAAAATATAGAAATCCTCCCTTCCTTCACCGCACTTCAGACTGGAACACGAAATGAGCAGGGAATATTTAAGAATAATTCGCCCGATTCAGATTTTGGTTTAGGCGTGAAATATGGCATAACTCCCAATATTACATTCGATTTTACATATAATCCCGATTTTAGCCAGGTTGAAGCTGATGCAGGACAGGTGGACGTAAACCTGCGCTATGAACTTTACTTTGATGAGAAGAGACCTTTCTTTTTGGAAGGAGCGGATATATTCTCATCTGATATAGAAGTATTTTACAGCCGTCGAATTGTTGATCCCCTTTATGGAGCGAAGGTAACGGGTAAGGTCGGTAAGGCCACTTTTGCTTTTCTCAGCGCTCTTGACGAGGGACCGAAAAGGCAATGGGCAGAGGAAGAGAATCCTCAAATGAATGAAAAAGCATTTTTGAATGTTTTTAGGGGCAAATATGATTTATTTGGGAATTCATGGGTTGGTTTTTTAATGACCGATCGACAGTTTGCCGAAGCAAGCAATAATGTGTTTGGTTTCGATGGTGTTTTCAATTTCAAGAAAAATTATACTTTTAGTTTTCAAGGATTGGAGAGCTATACTACAACGGAGCAAGGCGAAAAGCTCCGCGCTCCAGCTTTTACAGCTCAGCTTGGTCGCTTCAGCAAGCATTTGGAAATGGCCTTTTCTTATAAAGACTTATACCCGGATTTTAAGGCAGATACTGGGTTTATACAACGAACAGATATTCGACAGGGAAGATTTTACATAGGCTATAAATTTAGACCCAATAAAAGCTGGATTCTAACCTTCCAGCCAGACTATATATTTAATAGCTATTATGATCATGACGGAATTTTAGTAGAGCAGCAAAATCAAGCTTCGATAGATTTTGAATTTCCCAAACAAACCTATTTTAGCTTATTTTACAATGATTTGATGGAGCGATGGGCGAATATAGATTTTAAAAATAAAGCATTTTCTGTAAATCTTCATAGTGAGCCTACCAGTTATTTTGCAGGAGGATTTTATTTTCGTATGGGTGAAAGTATTTATTATTCTAAAGAAAATCCTTACCTGGGTTTTAAACATATCTTTGAAACATGGTTGAATTTTATGCCAAACTCTCGCTTGAAGACAGAGTTAAACTTTACCAAGAATACATTCTGGCGAGAGAAGGGTGGGGAGCAGGTCTACGATTATAATATAATCCGTTCAAAAACTACCTATCAGTTTACCAAGCGGCTCTTTCTCAGGTCTATTTTAGAGTACAATGCTTATTGGGATGAGCTAACCACAGACATCCTATTAAGCTATATGTATAATCATGGCACGGTGTTTTTCTTTGGTTATGGCGGCCTTTTTGATACTAACCATGATATGCCCTTCCGCCAGAACAGTCGGAGCTTCTTCGTAAAAATATCCTATCTATGGCGTCTTTAGCCTTTATTTTTTATGATATATTAGCCATATCAGAAAATTTATGTAGTGTAAAATTCTGTTCAGCTTGATTTAGTAATGTTAGATTAAAAAGATTTTTGTTGTATGTAAGCATTTCAAGTTTTAAAATAGGTGGATTTTTATTGTTAAAAGGAGGCTGAGAAGGTGAGAAAGATATTTATACCTCTTATTATTTTATTTATTTACATTTTACCAATCTATTCATATCAAGACTCAACTAAGACTAAAAGGCCGCAGATAACTATACCTAAGCTCTCGGAACCTCCCACAATAGACGGGCAATTGGATGATGAGTGCTGGGAAATAGCCACTCGAGTGGATGGTTTCTATAAATTTGCACCAGTTGACGGCGAGCCAGCATCGGAAAAGACTGAAGCATACGTTGCTTATGATAGAGAGAATTTTTATATAGCTTTTCGTTGTTATGATAAGGAGAGGGATAAGATCAGAGCACATATTTCCAAGCGAGATTATGATATGCTGGGAGACGATCATGTCATGGCAGTGCTCGATACCTTCAACAGTCAGCGAAGAGGTTATGAGCTTGCAGTCAATCCTTTCGGTATACAATTTGATGCTATCTTGCAGGATGGTGGACTTGAGGATATGAGCTTTGACCTCATTTATTATAGTGATGGAATACTTACCGATGATGGGTATAGTGTGGAAATCGCCATCCCTTTTAAAAGCCTCCGATTTCCCCCGGGAGAATCACAGTCAATCGGCTTTTGTGTGGCTCGTAATATCAAGCGAAAGAATGAACAATGCAGCTGGCCTCCGTTTGATATTAGCAAAAATACGGTCTTTGATCAGTTTGCTGAAATAGTGGGGCTTGAAGGCATAGAGTACAGTAAAAATATAGAGATACTTCCCTCATTTACTGGCTTGCAAATTGGAGAAAGAAATAGTGAAGGGGCATTTGAGAATAAATCCTTCGAGCCGGATTTTGGTATTGGTTTAAAATACGGAGTGACTCCCAATGTAACATTAGACTTCACTTATAATCCGGATTTTAGCCAGGTGGAAGCCGATGCCGGCCAGGTGGATGTTAATCTCCGCTATGAGCTCTATTTTGATGAAAAGCGGCCATTTTTTCTCGAAGGAGCCGATATTTTTTCCACTGATATTGAAGCCTTCTACTCTCGCCGCATTATTGATCCTCTTTATGGAGCTAAATTAACAGGTAAGATAGGCAAAGCGACCTTTGGATTTCTCAGTGCTCTGGATGAAGGACCAGGTAAAGAGTGGGGAGAAGAAGAAAATCCTCATTTAGGGGAGCGGGCGCTGGTAAACATATTCAGAGGTAAATATGATCTGTTGAGGAATTCTTATCTGGGATTTCTCATGACCAGCCGACAATTTGCTGATAGAAGCAATCAGGTGGTAGGAATCGATGGTATTGTTAATTTCAAAAAGAATTATAGAGTCAGCTTTCAGGGATTAGGGAGCTTCACCACTACTGAAAATGGAGAAAAGCTTAATTCTCCTGCATTAACCGCAAGATTCAGTCGTGATAGCCGTCATCTGAATTTTTACTTTTATTACAAAGATTTATATCCGGATTTCAAAGCTGATGTTGGTTTTATTAAACGAACCGATATTCGCGAAGGTAAATTCAATATAAATTATAGATTTTTGCCTAATAAAAATTGGATTCTCACCCTTACTCCAAGCTATACCTTTGATCGGTATTATGACCATAATGGTATTATAGTAGAACAAAATAATGAAGCTTCAATGGACTTTGAATTTTCCCGGCAAACATATTTCACCGTGTCGTTCAACGATAATTTAGAAAGATGGGCTAACATAGACTTTAAGAAAAAAATATTTGATATACAGTTAAGGTCCTCTCTCACGACTTATTTTTACGGTGGATTTTATTTCCAAATTGGCAAAAACATCTTCTATTCTTTAAATGAGCCTTATCTTGGTTATAAGCGACTATTCACCAGTTGGATAAATTTCAGACCAAATTCCCGCTTAAAAGCAGAGTTAGATTTTACCAAAAGTACCTTCTGGCGTAAGAAGGGTGGGGAGCTGGTCTATGACTATAACATCATCCGTTCCAAGACAACCTATCAGTTCACCAAACGCCTCTTCCTGCGTTCGATTATCGAATATAATGATTATTGGGATGAGGTCACAGCGGATATATTGCTGAGCTATTTCGTCAATCACGGAACCGTTTTCTTCCTGGGATACGGCGGTCTATTTGAGAAAGAATACGACCCAATAAACAATCGATATCTGGATTTTCAGCAGAGCAAGCGCAGCTTATTCATAAAACTATCCTACCTCTGGCGCCTATAAATCAATATCTCCAAAGACAAAACGTGCAATTACAACCTATCGGCTGTCCGTCAGCACAGCCAGTTCGTTATTTTTCTTCAGCGGACTCCGGTGTAGGGATAGGCTATTGTCTGACCGCCAGCTTTTATTAATAAATAATATCGCCATAGCATTCAGCTATGACGATCGGACAGGGATAAACCCAGTCCCTACGTCATTTCATTCCAAAAGATGTAGGGACAGGCCTTGCGTCTGTCCGCTAAATCCTCCAACGGTAAGCAGTAGTGGAAGGGCAATCCTTATGGCTGGAGGCATAGCCTCTTTGATATTGTGATGTCAACATTCATGCAAATGTTATGGATTGCAATCTATTTGAGCAATTAATTAACAAAGCAGCTTTACTGCCAGCTAAAGCTGTTACAGATAGGGATAACTTCCATTATTACAATTTTTTATGAAGGAATGATTTTATGGGATTTACCTCTGGGATTTCAAAATGCATAGATGGTTTCATGGAAATAGGCAGAGACTTTAGTTATTTAAGATAGTGGAAATAATTTTACGTATAGTGCTCTTATTTAAATTGGATGCTAATATAATAATTTGTGAGAAGTCAATTATTATTCAATAAGTTGGAAGTAAATTATAATATCAGAATTACATGCCATATGAGCACTTTTGCCGGCAAACTCAATCTGTAAACGACTATTTTTTCTTACGGTAAATTGATGAGGGTTGGTCGCTGTTCGACAACTGCTGCTTCCGCCGGGCGGAAATGGTGCAAGACCCAGAGCATAACCATAAGCAACAGTACCATTTTTCCATAAGCGCATAGTTAAATAGTTAGTACCATCCCATGTTACTGAACCATAATTGCATATGGTTGCTGTTACTCTAAAGCTATAACCGCTTTTAACATATAGCGTATCTCCATGGTAATAGCGAGTACCTTTAATCAGTACATAGCCTCTAGATCGAGCAGGTCTCCGGGGCCAGCGAATATCGCATTCTGCTAATGGAGTAGAAGTGGTGGTGGTGGTGGTGGAAGTGGTTGGTTGACGGCTGGTAGTGGTGGATGTGGAGGTAGTGGAGGTGCTCGAAGTCGTAGAGGAGGTGCTGGTCAGAGTGCGGGAGGTAATGAGGGTGGTGGTGTTTGTGGGTGAATTTCCTGGCTTAACGGTAGTCGTGGTGCTGGAGGAGGTAGTGGTATTGTTCGTGCTCTGGCTGGCAACCTGATTATGCAAAGCCGATGTTGCCTCCGTAGGCGATTTCGATTTGCAACTTAAGTAAAATAGCACGATGCCTGATAGAATAATCAAAATAAAAACTACATAATGATAAGCTCTGTTTTTGATGCTATTTTTCTTTCTCATATTTTTCCTTGCTGTTTTCAAAGTTATTATAATTGAAATAGAACTATAAATTGATGCTAAGATTTGAGAAGTTACTAAAAATATTATATCACATCTTAATTCAAGAAAAAGCAAGAAAAATGTAAATTATCAGAACTTATATTTTATAGAGCAATGCTGCGCAGGAACAGCCCTTGCAACTGAAGGCACAGCATCTTTGATATTGTGATGGCAAAGGTTGTGTTCAAGTGATGGTATTTTATTATTCAGGCAATCAAGTAGCAAAGCAACATTGCTGCCAAAACAGCAGTGCTGCCTATGCCTACTTTTGAATCTTCGAAGAAAAGCTGTGATAGGGACACCCTATTGGTTGTCCGCCAGCATAGATGGTTTATTATTTTCCTACAATGGACTCCCGTGTAGGGATAGGCTATTGTCTGACCGCCAGCTTTTATTAATAAATAATATCGCCATAGCATTCAGCTATGACGATCGGACAGGGATAAACCCAGTCCTTACGTCATTTCATTCCAAAAGATGTAAGGACAGGCCATCAGGTTGTCCGTTGCTAATGGACCGTGAAATAGACTGTCACTAAATTACAATCGAAGGAAGTTGTTGTGAGGTTAATCTTGGCTGTTGTAATAAGCTGTGCTGAAAGCGTGATATAATTTCTTCAACAAGTTAATTAGTAGTTAGTATTGTGAAGGTAAAGGTTTTATTAGAATAGCCTTCAGTGAGAGTTACTTGACAGGTACTGCCCATTGACTGAGCTAAATGATAAATCCTAATGGTATCATCATTTTGGATACAGTCACCCACGGGAATTGTATCAAACCAGCTCGAACCGTCTAATATCGTAATTTCAAAGCCGGACGACGAAGTATACGAGAGTGTTACGTCGACGGCAGGGGCGGCTCCATCGTTTCTAATTGCAGGGTAAATTGTAAGGGTATTATCATCCCAATCAACAACGGAAACAAAAGTATCTCCATTACTTATTGTTTGAGTACGGCCATATCTATCCGCAATTGTAAAACTACAAAACGACAAATCAGGTGTTGCCACTGTAGTGGTGGTGCTTGTTGATGTAGTTGAGGTAGATGTAGATGATGTGGTTGAGGTAGATGTTGTTGAGCTGGTTGAAGTGGATGAAGTTGATGATGTTGAAGTAGTTGGTACTATTGTGGAAGTAGTTTTGCTCGGCTCTCGGGTAGTGGTGGCTACACTCTTCCTTTGGGTTGTGGTAGTATTTGGCAGAACGGATGTAGTGGTGGAGGTTGTTAGCTTTCGAGTTGAGGTAGTTGTGAGGGTGCGAGAGGTGATGAGGGTGGTGGTGTTGGTGGGCGAATTTCCAGGCTTAACGGTAGTTGTAGTACTGGAGGAAGTAGTAGTATTGTTTGTGCTCTGGCTCGCAACCTGATTATGTAATGCCGATGTTGCCTCCGTGGGCGATTTCGATTTACAGCTCAGATAAAATATAAAAATTCCTGATAATATTAGTACGAGAAGAATACCATATTTATGGAGACGTTGTTTATTAAAAAATCCTCCTTGCATTTTATATCCCCTTAAAATAGCTATATATATAATATATCAGACATAAAAGGATATCATATTATAATAGGCTTTTTCAAGAAAAAATGCATTTCCCTCGATAATGAACAGAATTTACAGCCTGTTTATTTTATTATGCCGAAGCCGCCTTGTTTAGGGACAAGCTAACTTGTTATCTGTAGTTAGCGGAGAGGAGCAAGTCCTGTCGCTATAAGGGAGTCCTTTGAGAGGTGGAATTACAAAGCAACCTTACCATAAGGTAGGGGAAGCATGGCTTCTTAATTATTTCCTGTGGTGACATTTATTTTACTCTCAGGAATAACTTAATATTCTTTTGTGAAAGTAGATAAATATATTATTTACCAAAAATTATGAAACAAATAAGAGTTTTGTCGTATAAAAATATGTAGAAGGTGAAAGGTAGGGGATTCTATTTATTAATTGAGGGTGGTCAGTGAAAAAAGTTCTTACAGCTGCTATTATATTTTTTATATCTGGCATTTTGTTAATTTATTCTGACCAGGAATCCACTATAACAAACAGACCTCAGATAACCATACCCATAGTTTCAATACCTCCAAAAATCGATGGGATACTGAATGATGATTGCTGGAAAGATGCAACTTTCTACAGCAATTTTGTCGCTTATGAACCAGTGGATGGTCAGCCCTGCTCGGAGAAGACCGAGGTGATGATGGCATATGATAATGAGTACTTTTACGTTGCTTTTCGCTGCTATGATCGCCAGAAAAATGAGATTAGAGCTAATCTCTTTAAGCGGGATAATACGCATAATGATGATACTGTGTCTGTTATGCTGGATACCTTCAACAGCCAGCGCAGAGCCTATTCAATAGCTTCCAATCCGTTAGGAGTACAGGAGGATGGCATGTATAACGAGGGAAGAGGGACGGATACGAGCATCGATATTATTTATCATTCGGAAGGTGAGCTCAATGAGGAAGGATACACTGTGGAAATGGCCATTCCTTTTAAGAGCTTACGTTTTCCTCAGGGAGAATCCCATACTATTGGTTTTGGTGCTTTTCGAAAGATTGTCCGACATGATGAGGAGAGCAGTTGGCCACCTCGGGATATGAATAAAAACACCCTGCTTGACCAGATGGCACTTATTCGTGATTTAAAGGGGATTGCTTACAGCAAAAATATCGAGATTCTCCCCAGCTTTACAGCTACCCAAAGCGGTGAGATAAATAGCAACGGTGTTTTTGAAAATCAGCCTACCGACTCGGATTTCGGCATAGGGCTCAAATATGGTATTACACCGAACATTACTCTGGATTTTGCCTATAACCCGGATTTCAGCCAGGTAGAAGCAGACCAGGGACAGGTTGATGTCAATCTGCGGTACGAACTCTATTTTGAAGAGAAAAGGCCCTTTTTCCTCGAAGGAGCGGATATTTTCACATCAGGTGAGATATCGCCTTATCATCATGATGCTTCGGATATTGAAACCTTCTACAGTCGTCGTATAATTGACCCTCTTTATGGCGCAAAGATTACCGGTAAGGTAGGTCGCACCACCTTTGGATTTTTAAGCGGTTTAGATGAGGGGCCAGGCAGATCATGGTATAAAGAGGGTAATCCTTATTTAGGAGAAAAAGCTTTTTTCAATATAGCAAGAGCTAAATTTGATATGTTCAGCAATTCTTATGTCGGTTTCATGATGACGAGCAGGAAATTTGCAGATGAGAGCAACAATGTAGTGGGCATTGATGGGTCATTCAATTTTAAAAGGAAATATAACATTAATTTCAAAGGATTTGGAAGCTTTACTACAACTGAAGATGGACAGAAGCTGAACGCCCCAGCCTACAGCATGGAATTCAGCCGCAACAGCAGACATCTGGATATTAAACTATCCTATTTAGACCTCTACCGCGATTTCCGGGCAGATGCTGGTTTTATAAAAAGGACGGATATTAAGAAGACATCTTCGAGCATAGAGTATCGGTTCATGCCAAATAAGAGCTGGCTGCTGGTGTTTGAGCCGGCATTTGAATTTAATCGCTATTATGATCATAATGGCATAATGGTCGAAGAGAACTATGGTCCTGCAATAGATTTTATGTTCCCCAGAGATACGAGTCTTGACATTTCTTTTGATTGGGGCATGGAGCGCTGGCGGGAGATTGATTTTGATAAAAGCTCATTCAGGTTTGGATTTCGCAGCTCGCCATCAAAATATTATTACTTAGGAATTGAATACAATATTGGGAAAAGCATTTATTATTCCGCGCTAAATCCTTATTTAGGCTATGGAAGTTTTATGTTTGCCTATTTCACCCTGCGACCAATTCCTCAAATAAAAGCAGAATTGGAGGTAAGGAAGAGCACCTTCTGGAAGGAGAGGGGCGGAGACCTGGTTTATGATTATAATATCATCTATACAAAAACGACCTACCAGTTCAGCAAGCAGTTGTTTCTGCGGGCAATAGTTGAATATAATGCCTACTGGAAAAAAGTCTATACTGATATTTTGTTGAGCTATATGTACAATTATGGCACCGTCTTTTTCCTGGGTTATGGAAGTCTTTTTGAACGGGAATATGATTCTCATAGAAATGAATATTTGGATTTTCGGCAAAACCAGCGCAGCTTCTTCATAAAAATCTCCTACCTCTGGCGACTTTAGCCTACCATCTCAAAATTAATGAATATAAACAGGTCAGTTCTTATGAAAGGATTCTCAATGCAATTGGATTCCTTGAGAAGAGGAATAATGCTAACCAGTTGAAATATGATTTAGGGTATGATGGACAGGGTGTTGTCTTTAACAGCGGCCTTAGTGATGGACTCTATAAAGTCTATGGCAAAATGAACGACTGCGGGTAATTAGGTAAGAGGCAGGCAAAGGTAAAGATTATTTTACTCGATAAGAGTAATATAAGATATAGTTAGATAACTCCATAAAGACTGTATTAATTTTGTGACAATTTTGATAAAATAGTAAAAAAGTAATTTGCCTTATATATACTATGAACGCTTAATAAATTAAAAGAATGAGGTTAAAATATAAATTCATCAATATAAATTAATTCCTAAGATTCTTTAATATGAAGAAATAAGTCAAATCCTATGGAGGAGGAATTATTATGCCTCGCAGGTCTTTCGAAGTTGATATAAAGCCAAAAATATTAATATGGGCAAGAGAAAGTATAGGCATTAATGCTGAAGATATTGCTAAGCGATTAAATGTAAGCAAAGATACGATTAAAAATTGGGAATTAGGGAAGAAAAAACCAACTCTAGTTCAAATAAAAGGACTTTCTAAAATTTATAAAAGACCTTTGGCAATATTTTTCTTATCAGAACCCCCTGCAGAGCTACCGCTTCCAAAAGATTTTCGTTCTTTGCCTTCGAAAAAAAGTAAACCTTTTTCATTAAAGACCATTTTAGCAATAAGGCGAGCTCGACGGCTTCAATCTCTGGCTATAGAATTAGCGAGAGCTACAAATTATGAGTTTACGCCTAAAATTACAAAGATTACCCAATCAGATGACCCTGAGATTATATCAAAGAAGATAAGAGACCAACTTGGAGTTAAAATCCAGACACAATTTGGATGGAAAAACGAATACGTCGCATTTAAAGAATGGAGAAAAGTCATAGAAAATCTTGGAATATTGGTATTTCAAATATCTATGCCTATTGAGGAAACAAGAGGTTTCTCGCTTACAGAAGGTAACATTCCAGTCATTGTACTTAATGAAAAAGATTCAATTAGAGCAAGAATTTTTTCTCTTTTTCATGAATATGGACATCTCCTTTTAGATAAAGGCGGATTATGCGATATGAAGGAACAAACCACTTCGCTTGATGAAACAATGTTGGTAGAAAAATTCTGCAATCATTTTGCAGGAGAAATTTTAGTTCCAAAGGATGCGCTGCAAAATCATAGATTGCTTGAATCAACAACACTTTCTACCGTTTGGTCAGATGAGGATTTAAAAAAGCTTTCTAAAGACTTCAAAGTAAGCCAAGAGGTTATTCTAAGACGATTGGTAATGCTTAAACTCACTAGCTTGAATTTCTATCAGAAAAAGCGGGAAGAATGGGAAGCAATAACAAAAAAAGAAGAAAAACAAATAATAAGGAGAAGACAAAAACCTTCTAAAAAATGCATTCAGGAGAATGGAGTTCCCATGGTGTCGCTTGTGTTAGAATCATTCAGAAAAGATAAAATTACTTATAGTGATGTTGCTGATTATCTCGCAATACAAATAAAACATCTGCCCAAGGTGGAGCAGCTTATTGAAAGTGCTACATGATTCAGAGAACATTGTATCCAGGTTACTGTATTGATACATCCGCACTAATAGATTTATGGAGAAGATATTATCCTCCTGATATTTTTCAATCCTTATGGAAAGATATTGAAAAACTTGTTTATCAAGGATTTATTATTGCCCCTCAAGAAGTTCTTAAGGAAATTAAAAAGCAGGATGATGAGCTTTTAGAATGGGCAAGGAGAAATAGAAAGATGTTTGAAGATTTGGATGAGGACCAATTGAAAGAAGTTAAAGTTATTGTAAAAGATTTTCCAAATTTTATTGACCCGAACAAAGAGATAGATGCAGATCCATTTTTAGTTGCACTTGCTAAAGCAAAAGAGTGGGCAATCATAACTTCAGAGAAACCTAATCCAGGTGGACGTCCAAAAATTCCAGATGTATGCAAAAAATATAATGTAAAATGCCTCTCATTGATAGAATTTTTCAGAGAAAAAGCATGGAAATATTAAAAAAATAAGTTAATTCAAGCAAATCACTACCCCTATAATCGCATCCCTTTCTGATTGTCATTTATTAATCATTAGTAAATTAAGAAAATGATAAATATTAAAGAATTATTTGAAAAATTTTCTAATCATATAGATTCCTGCAAATCTGCACCATTTGTATGTACAACGCATGCAGCTTTTGAATCTTGGTTTCGTGTGGAGTTAATACCAGTACTTTGTGAACTTCAATATACATATAATTCTATTGAAACCAATTATACCTATCCCAATTCAAGGGACAAAGCTGATTTGTGTGTAAAGGATAATCATTGTAATATAGTTATCGAATTAAAGTCTTTCGTAACTGCTCAAGATTCAAAAAAAAAAGAAAAATATCCAACTCAAATAAAAAAACTTGAGAAGCTAATATTTGATCCCACTGTTATACAAGTTATTACGTTTACTACTTTTATCGGATACTCTGAATCTAGAATGAAAAATTATTTGCAGCGATTTTTTACAAATCACTCTTGGGAGATATTGGGACCTAGTAAGCTTATCAAAAAATACCCATTATATGCTGCAATTACAAGCATGAATAAATAGTATTTTCCTCTTAACTATGCAGTTTTGTTTATATTCTTCAATGCTTTACATAAAGCAGCTTTACCTATTTTTACAATTCAGATATAATCCTCGTCTTAATTGATATTTTGGAAAGTGTGCAACTTCCATATCATGCGTATTAACTGTTTTCTTTTTTTCATAAGTCATTTTATTAATCCTGGTAATTTATTACCATGATTCAGAAAGAGGAAGAGCTGTAAGAACTGATCTAATGGGTGAAGATGGTTATTAGAGTTATCCGTGATGGAAAAAGGATGAAAGGAGGAAAACAAGAATCCAATATAACTATGAGTACAGAAGAGATGAAATCATAATGAGCTTATTTATATAGAACTTGAAATTGAAGCTATTTTTCAGTAAAATTTATTTCATAATATAGAATCAATGGAATATTTATATCAAAAGGAGGACATTGTGAAGAGGAGATTATTCGTAATTTTCTTTTTGTTAGGCTTTACTGCTCTCTGCTGTGCAATCGCCCAGGAGAAGAAGCCGTTAAAGGTTGAGGATATCTTTTCTTTTAAGGGAGTGTCTGATGCTCAGATTTCTCCATGTGGAAAATTGGTACTCTTTGTGGTTTCCGAGGCTGATTTTGAGGAAAATGGTTACAACACCGACATATGGATGGTTTCGACTTCTGGAGGAGAGCCTATTAAGCTCACGACCGGTCCCAAGCGAGATAGTACTCCGCGCTGGTCGCCAGATGGCAAGCTCATAGCTTTTCTCTCAAACCGCGAAGAGAAAACGCAGATATGGTTGATTAATCCCAGAGGAGGCGAAGCCTGGAAGCTGACCGACAGCAAAACTGGTGTGAATACTTTTGTATGGGCACCCGATAGCAAAAGGATAGCCTATACTGCTGTTGACCCGTTGAGCGAAGAAGAGGAGAAGAATAAAAAAGATAAAAATGATCCCATTGTTGTGGAAGAAGATTATAAGATGAGCCACCTCTGGATTATTGATGTAGAGACTAAAGAGGCAGAAAAACTCACAAAAGGCGATTTCTATGTAAGAGGTTTTTCCTGGTCACCTGATGGCAAAAAAATTGCCTTTGCGCATAAACCGACCCCTCGGATTCCGGATAGTTTTAAAGCGGATATTATGGTTATAGCTGTAGAAGGGGGAGAGCCGGTGAATTTAATTGAGAGAGCTGGACTTGACTTCATTCCCCAATGGTCTCCCGATGGCAAGACGATAGCTTTCATATCGCAAGAAGGTAGTGTCGATTGGTTCGTAAATAATTATCTTTGTCTGGTGCCTGCTGCAGGAGGAGAACCGGTTAATATCTCAAAAGAATTTGATGAGCGGATCAATTATTATCAATGGTCAGCAAAAGGTGATTTTCTTTATTTCTTAGCAGGGCAGGGCGTTAATTATCATATCTATAAGATTTCTGTAGAAGGTGGAAAAGCGGAGCAAATAAGCGATAAAGAAGGAGTTTGGAGTGGGGTATCTTTAAGCAATGATGGTAGCATGATGGCTTTTACCTGGGAAGACACAATACATCCCGATGATGTATACGTTTCTTCTGCAGAGAATTTTGAACCAAAGAAAATTACCAATATTAATCCTCAGGTAAATGATTTCTCTCTTGGTCTTACAGAAACAGTGCAGTGGAAAAGCATTGATGGCTGGGAGATGGAAGGACTGCTTGTTAAACCGGTTGGATATGAGGATGGCAAAAAGTATCCATTGCTGGTAGTAATACACGGTGGACCTGCAGGAGTTTTCGTTAAGTCTTTTTCCATAAGAAGAGGAGCTTTTCCCGTGCAGGCGTTCACCAATCAGGGTTATGCTGTGTTCATGCCCAATCCTCGCGGTAGTGGAAATTATGGAGATAAGTTCCGGGCTGCCAATGTGCGCGACTGGGGTGGCAAGGATTACCAGGATATTATGAGCGGAGTAGATTATTTGATAAAGGAAGGAATAACGGATCCGGAAAAGATGGGAGTAATGGGATGGTCCTATGGCGGCTTTATGACGTCATGGGTGATTACGCAGACTGACAGATTCAAGGCTGCCTGCGTGGGAGCAGGTGTCACTAACCTCTACAGTATGTTTGGGCAAACAGACATCCCTGAATTTATGTGGTCCTATTATAAGGCGCCTCCCTGGAAGGATATTAAAGTATATCAGGATCATTCGGCCATGTTTCAAATAGATAATGCCAAAACTCCTACCTTGATTCTACATGGGAAGAATGATATGAGGGTTCCATTGCCGCAAGCTGAAGAGTTGTTCAGAGCGCTTAAAATGAAAGAGGTGCCGGTTAAATTTGTGGTCTATCCTCGACAACCCCACGGCATTCAAGAGCCGAAATTGCAAAAAGATACTATGAAGCGAACCTTGAACTGGTTTAACAAATGGCTTTTAGGAATAGAAGAAAAAGTGGAAGGAAAAAAGGAATAATTTCTGTTGCATTAAAGTAATATTATATAGCCGGGGAATATTTCCTGGCTATTTTTTTCGACCGAGAAAAATTTATAGCTTAAGCAGATTTTCCTTTTCAATGATTTCCACAAGGCTTTGATCACAATGGTCTTTATATACTTCTTCTTTTAAGATTTCCAGCGCTTCTTCCCGTGACATAGGTTTGCGGTAGGGTCTATCAGGAGCTGTAAGGGCTTCGTAGAAATCTACTAATGCAAGAATGCGACATTGAAGCGGAAGGTCTTTTGAATTTAGTCCTTTTGGATAGCCGCTACCATCAAGTCGTTCATGATGGGCACCAGCATAAAAAGGAACGTTTTTTAAGTCCTTTGGAAATGGTATTTTACTTAAAATATTGATAGTGTGATTGATATGGTTTTTAATTTCTTCTCTTTCTTTATCGGTTAGATTTCCCTGCAATATAGCAAGGTTTTCTGCTTCAAAGGTGGTAAGGTAATTTTTTACATTCCCATCTAAATCAATATATTTTTTTTCAGAAATCTTTTTTATTCGTTTGGCATCACGAGATCTATAAATATCTGGTATGTTTATTTTCTTAATCATTTTAAAATCTAAATCAATTTCGGCTATCTTTTTTTGCAATTCTTCTTGAGAGTTAATCTCCATTCCTGGTAGTGGTTTCTTACCGCTTTGAGCTCTATAATAACTGGATTCATATAATGCCTTTATGCAATCAAATCGTTGTTTGATGAGCTCAATATGCTCGTCGCTCAATTTGTTTTTTTTATCCAATATCATCTCTGGTACGCCAATTTTACCAATATCATGCAAATAGGCTGAGAATCGTAATTCATCAATCTCTTCCGGACTGAACTTTATGGAGCTAAAAGGTCCCTCTTTCTGTTTATTAATGGCTTTAGCAATTTCCATGGTATAAAGAGCAACTCTCTGGGAATGGCCTGCGGTATGACTACTTCTTGCGTCTATTAATGAAGAGGAGTACTCTACTAAGGAACTTAATAAGTTTTTTATCTCTATAATCAGAAAAGTATTGCATATAGAAACTGCTGCCTGTGAGGCAAGAGAAAGAACTACTTGCTCATCATCTTTATCATAAGTGGTAATCTTTCCCTGGGGATCAAGAGAATTAATTAATTGCAATACTCCAATTATCTCATCTTTTTCGTTTTTCATCGGCACTACCAGCATAGACTTGCAGCGATACCCGGTTTTCTTGTCAACTTCAATATTAAAGCTATAAGGACATTCATCTGGTATTTTATATACATCTTCAATGTTAAGGGTTTCGCCGGTTAATGCTACATAGCCAGATATGCTCTGCGTGGAGAGAGGGAGGATAAAAGATTGAAAAGTTTCCTTATCCGGGCCATCTCTTCGATCAATATAATCATTTTGTGTGACTTCAAAGCTTAATTTGTTTTCTTTGATAATATATAAGCTTCCAGCTTCAGAATTGGTTATTTTGCGGGCTTCTTTTAAAATTTTATTCAATAGAACTGAAAGATCATGTTCGCTGGATAAAGAGATTCCGATTTCATTGAGATCTGTAAGTCTCGTTTTCAACAAGTATATTTGACTTTGAAATGATTTAATGGGCATAATGAAGTGAAGGCAGCTGAGAATTCCTTGTTTGATTTCTGAAGCCGGGAGACTACGGAAAAAAAATTTCTGTATTATACCCTGGTTGATATATTGAATGAGCTCTTTTTCATTTATATTCTCTGAATATAATAATATTTTTATGATTAAAGGATATTGATTATGTAGACTTTTTAAACAGGATATTATCTCTTGTAACTCTTTTTTTGCTTGATCTATTATAATTACATCAGAGAAATTTTCATCTATGGTATCTTCTATTTCTTTTATTTTTTCAAGGAACATTAAATTACAGGTTCTTTCTGAGAATTCCTGATGGAGTTTATTTTTTAGCTTTTTGTCTTTACTAAAAATTAAGATATTTATATCCTCCATCTCCCTCTTTACCTCTTCATTGTAGTATAAACTTTTTTTCAATTTGTTCAATCTATCTATAATATAATAAAAGTTTTTTTGCAAGCACTTTTCAGCAACTTAAGCATTTTGTTAATTATGCTATTCATTTTAGCAAAATAGCACTCACAAATATTCAGGAATGCTCAGTATTAACTGTATAACCTTCAATCTTGTGAAATTAACAACTTATTGATTCTCTTCGTTCTATTAGAGTTAATTCAGCATTTTTTGAAAATTAAAATATAATTTTTCGTCCAATGAGAGGATTGTCTCCTTTAGGAACATTTATGGCGTATACCTTTACCAAAAGCCTTCCTGCTGGAGGGTCTTTGGGTTTCCAACGAAAACCGTGGTATGGTTCCTTTAAACCCGAAACTTTGCCCATAAGATCATCTCTTTTCTCATTAGCAATAACAGTAGCTGCATGATTTTCATTAATATAGATATGTATTTCGATTGGATTTACTCCTGCATCTATATCAAAAGCCCATCCAGAGATTTCATCCCTGGTCGCCATGTCGAGATATCCCTCAGGAGGATAATTTTCTTCTTCTTCTATTTCCTCTATATTAGCAGATGAACGGGTTGCAAGCTGGGATGTAGTATTCTTAAAATTTTCTGTCAGTTTGATGCATATATCCCATGTTCGCGCAATAGATTCTGAGAGTGTTTGCTTTTTTAAATCTTTATCTACTCTTTTAGACAAGTCGTATGCTTGATATGCTAAATCTTTTATTTTAAAAAGGTCAAAGAAATAAGCATTAACCTCTCTTTGAACATTTTGGCAGGTCTGGTCGAATTTTTGTACATTTTCCAAGAGCTTTTGCTGGCTTTTTTGTTCACTATCTATCCAGTCTTCTACCTGGCTAATAAAATCACCGCTCTGTTTTGTTAATTCTGTGACTAATTCATTTAGAATTGCTTTTTTATATTCTATAATGAGTTCTGAACATCTGACAGCATCGTTAACCATTCTTTTAAGACTGCGAGTACGTTTCATTTTTTCTATTATATATTCAATCTCTCCAGTCAATTCATCTAACAGCCTGTATATGTTCCTTTCATTATTATAATAATCTGCGCTCAATGAATATAATTGCTCACAATTTTCTCTGAAATCTTTTATTTTTCCCAATATTTTTTGCTCATTCCAGTCAGGGGAAGTTAGATACGATGAGATATCTTGTTCAAGTTCTGAAGCTTTATCGAATAGTTCTTCCGACCTATACTGCAAATTTCTGGACAATTTATAGGATTGCACAAAATCCACAGCAAGAAGCCAACTAGTAATAAAAAGCGATAGCACAAATACTGCTACAATTTTTTTCATTGTTTTGCTCCTTATATAGATATTAATTTGGTCATTATAAATGTTTTGCTAATTTCTATCGGGCTCATTTAAAAAGCTGTCGTTAATGGGAAATTTCATTGACCAATTATTTGTTTTTAAGCTGTTTGAGGGAAAAATCAAGCTATATTTCCAGTAGCTGCACATTACCTGCTTTACATATTCCCTGGTTTCGCGATAAGTAATTTCTAAAGTAAACTGGTCAGGGTCATTATCCTTACATGATCCTAACCATCTACGAACGTTATGCTCCCCGGCATTATATGCTGCTAAAGCAGCAAGGTAATTTCCTTGAAATTTCCTTAAAAGATTTTCTAAATATTTGCTACCAATCTTTATGCTAAATTCTGGGCGGTAAAGATCTTCCAGTTCGAATCTTTTTATTCCTAAGGAACGAGAGATATATTTTGCTGTTGATGGGATGAATTGCATCAAACCGCGAGCAGAAGCAGGTGATTTTGCCTGGTGATCAAAGCGGCTTTCTTCACGTATCACGGCAGCTAAAAGGAGTTCATCTATTTCTCTCAACTGTGCATATTCTTGTATTTGGTTGTAATAATAAATTGGATATAGAAGAGCTTTTAGGTTTTCATTCAAAGCAGCAAAGCAGTAATCTTGGGGTAGACTTAGCACAACTTGTTCTGCATATCTTATAGATTTTGCATAAAACTTAGTTTTCTGACATAATAAAGATAAACAATAAAGCTGTTTGATATCTTTTTTTTCTTTCTCAAACTCAGCAACAGCCTCATCATATATGTGCAAAAAGAATAGTTCATTTCCTGCATTTGAAAGTTGTTCTTCTCCAGATTGCTTTTGTATTAATTCTCTTGGTTCAATATTATTAAACGTATTTAAATCTATATAGTCTTCCAGTTGAGAGTAGCAATGCGAAAGCATGATACAGCTTTTTTGCTTAATTAATTCATTAGGAATAAGGTAATAGGATAATATAAATAGATCTTTTGCTTTAATAATTTCTCCTTCGCGTAGAGCTTTTTCAGCTTCATTAAATATGGGTTCCGCATTAAGCAATTTCCTTAGCATAATATTATTGCTTATCTGTTGTTGAGCACGGAAACTAAAATAATGATTAGGTTGGAGAATGATGAGTTCTTTATAGCTTTTCAATGCTTGTTCATATTGCCCAAGCTTTTGGTGTAATTTGGCTTTCCAGTATAGGGCTTCAACTTTGGAGCTTAAGCTAAAGTTACCCTGATATAAGTGCTCCAAAAAATCGAAAGATAAGGTTGTTTGCCCTTTTACCCAGCAAATCTCGCTTACTTTCAACAGTGCATTAGCCAGATAGCTGCTATCGGGATATTTTTTTATCATAATTTCAATTAATTCTTGTCCCTTTGATATTTCCCCTTCTTGAAAATAGTAGATAATCATCTTAGTGAGAGATGCTTTAGCCCAGCGGCTTTCTGGGTATTCATGAAAGGTTTTAGAAAAGAGATCTAAAGCTGAATCATTATTTTTATCTGCAAGTTTAAAAGTTGCTAATTGAAATAAGCTAGCAGAGCTTAATGAGGATTTTGGATATTTTTTGATAAGCTGATCGAAATATTTTTTTGCCTTATTAGTTTTATCTTGCCTTAAATATGACAAAGCTAAATAGTAATATGTATCATCTGACCAGTGACTTTGCGGAAATTTGGCAAGTAGTATCTTACCATAGCGGATAGCATTACTAAATTCTCTGTTTCTAAAATATACTTTAATTCTGAGCCAAAGCATATAATCAGTAATTCTTTGGTAATCCATTTTTCTCTCAATCTCTTCTATTTCCCTTGTTGCATCAAGTGCAATATCAGCTAAGCTATTCATTTGCAGCACATTATAAAATTTTGTCAGAGCTTTATCCAGCATATGGAGTTCACGATATATTTTACCAGAAGTGAATAGTGCTTTATTTTTGTAGGATGGCTGCCCTTTTGTATAAAGCTGATTATAGTAAGTAAGGGATTGGTTCCAATTGTTTTGCTGACTATAGCATTCAGCGAGCTTCAATAATGTTTCTGATAAGAGAGTACTATCAGGATAGGAGTCGATAATTTTTATTAAGTATTTCTGCTGCTCTTCTCTATTACCAATTTTAGCGTAAATTTCTGCTACATGAAATTCTGCATATTCCATTAGGATAGATTCATTCTCAATAATATATTTATAAGACTCAATGGCCTGATCATAATTTTCTAATTTCTGATAGATCATGCCTTCAAGGTATGCATAATTATTTAGCTTATAGGGCTGTGGAAAATTATGCTTAATATGAGACAATAAATTAAGTGCATCATAATAATTGCCAATATCGTAAAAAGATATCATTTTTTGATGAACTTTTTCTAAGGATTCCTGATCTTGAATAAATAAAGGAAAGAGTATAAATTGCATTAAGATTATTATAATAATCTGATAAAAAGGTCTTTTTGTAGGGATGGACTGTTTGAATAACTTGGGATTTGCTAGTACCCTGAACTTTGTAATATTCATGTTATTATTTCTAAAGTAAAAAGATTGCTTGCAAAGTTTGATATATTTTTATTTCAATACTATTATATCAAGTTTTCGTTTAGATTAAAAAAATTAAATTATTATTAGAATAAATATATTTTTTATGTAATAAAATACTTTTTATAAAATATCCTTAAGGTTGATATAATTAATAGTGCGAAACAGTGTTGCATTTGAACATTTTCAAAAGGGGAAACACAGTATAAAGATTGCAATATTTTTGATTTCATTACATTTATAAATGTTAATAGCTAATATATCATTAAAAAACAATAATTAAAGTATATTGGAGCATATTGACTATAAAATATCTTAAGAAATTTATTTGGATGCATAAAATTAGATAATTCTATGATACTATTAGGGCTTGAATTAACTCCTGTTTTATGATAATGTTAGCCAGAAAAATATGGAGGAAAAATGAATATTAAAAAACAAATTAACCTATTTATGATGGTTATTTTCTTATTTTCTTTTACCCACCAACTAAATGCTTCTTTTCCATTTATGGAGAGGGTGAAAATATCTACTTTACAATCGCAAGAAAAAGAAGATTATGTTCTGATTCAGGGTCTTCTTAGAGATGAGCTTTATGATCTTGCAATTAAGCGAATCGAGGGATTTCTTACCTCTTATCCTGATAGCACTAATGGAGAGGCACTTCATTATAAATTAGGTGAGCTTTACTTGAATCTTCAGCAATTTGAAAACGCAGAAAAACAATTTGAAGCTTTTGTTAAAAAATATCTTCAGAGTAATTATTATCAAAGCGCATATTTCCTTCTTGCAACCGCATATCAATTGGATAATAAATTTTCCGAAGCAGAGAAAATTTACAAGGACATTATAAAGCAAAAAGGTTATCAGGAGGATTTGATAAGTGAAGCACAAGAAAGATTGTCGGAGATTTATTCTTATTCAGATAGGATGCAAGAGGCAGCAGTATTATTAGAAAAGATAATTAAAAACAAACCTAAAATAGAATTAAAAGTTAAATTAGCTAATATATATTTCGAATTACGAGAGATAAAAGAAGCAAAAAAGCTCTACGAATCTCTTATTAATGAATCTTCTCGACTGTCATCAGAGAGCATTATTCGAATTAACTATAACTTAGCTTTAATCCATTACTATAATGAGGATTATGATAAAGCTATCCAAAAATTCACTAGCATCCATACTATTGATCCAAATCATAGGGAAGCAATTATTGGTTTAAGCTGGTGCTATTATCAGCAAAAGCGCTACCAGGAAGCTTATGAATCTTTAAAAAGTATCTTGGAGAGAATTGATACTACCCCAAGTGAGGACCTTTTGCGACAAGGAGAGGTTTTTTTGCTACTTCACGAATACCAAGCAGCAATAAATTCCTTTAGCCAAATTCTCGAAAGATATCCAGCTGATCCTCTTATTCCACAAGCCTATCTTGGCTTAGGGAAGAGCTATTTAAGTCAAGGTAAAATCAAAGAAGCAATAAAATATTTTGAGAACTTTTGCAGCGCTACACATGATAATAAAGCAGCGTATCATCAGTGGTATGCTATTGGCGAAATATATCTCAATCAGCTTCAGGATTATAATAATGCTATTAGAGCCTATAAAAAAGCTATTCACTTAGATGAGATGGCTCCCTTATCAGATTTTGCCCTCATGAAAGTAATAAATTCACACATGAAGCTACAACAATATAACGATGTGGTGGAAAATATTAAACTCCTGGTGAAAAAATACCCTCGGAGCCAGTATATAGATAACAGTTATTATTTACTGGGGAAAATATTAACAGAATTGGATGAACCAGTTAAAGCCATCGAAAGCTATAAAGTAGTAGTAGAGAGCTTTTTGGATTCAGAATTTCGAGAAATATCACAATTCAATTGCGGTTTACTATATTTCCAAATGGAAAATTGGGAGCAGACGATCGAAGAAATGAGCTTTTTAATAAAGGAGTTCAAGAAAAGCTCACTTTACAGCAAAGCCAATTATTATATTAGCATGTCATATTATCGATTAGGAAATTATCAAGACGGTATTAAACATTTCACTAACATCTTGCAGAGCATTATAGATAAAGATGAATCGCAGGTTAGTACTGCCATTTTTTATATCGGATGGGGCTATTATAAACTACACCAGTATCAACAAGCAGAAGAATATTTCACGAAGCTGCTAAACAAATATCCCGATAGTGTACAAGCTGAAGAAGCACTTTATTGGTTAGGCTGGTGTTATCTTGCACAAGAAAAATATGCTGAATCAAATCAACAGTTCGAAAAGCTAATTTCGTATTTTCCCAAGGGAGAATTTGCCCAGCACGCACTTTGGCTTATGGGTAATAATTACATAAGCCTGAGAGATAATAGCAAAGCTATAGGCATTTTTAAACAGTTGATAAAAGAATTTCCTCAATCGGATTCCACACTCCTGGCGGACACAAAAATCGAAGAGCTTTATCTTCAAGATAGGAATTATCAGGAGTTGCTTAATTATTTACCAGAATTTGCTTTCAATAACCCAGCGAGCTATTTAAGCGCAGAGAAGCAGTTAGCAAAAGCTGATAAATTACTAACTCGAGGGAAGAAAAGAGAAGCTGTAAGAGCTTACAAGCAGTTAATAAGTGAATTTCCCCGAAGTCCCATTTCAGATAAAGCAAACTATAACGCTGCTATGATTTATTATGAACAAAAGAATCTAAATGAGGCTGCGATCTATTTAAAAAATGTTGTAGATTATTTTCCTGATAGTACTTTAGCACCTGATTCTCATCACAAATTAGGCAACTGTTATTTCCAGTTAGAAAAATTTGAAGAAGCAATTGAACAATATAAAGAAATATTTGAACATCCGGAATATGCAACGATTTACGATCGTATTGCTTATTTAGTCGGCTATGCTTATGAACAATTAAAAAATATTCAACAAGCAGCTCATTATTATAAGCTTTACCTGGCAAACATTTCTGAAGAAGATACCATGTTCAAAGAAAGAGTACGACTCATCCTCTTTCTTCAAACCTTAGGAGAATATGAAGCAGCCGTAAATGCTTGCCAGTCCATACTAAGCAGCACAAATGATGATAATCTAAAAGCCGAGGTTCAATTCTATATAGGTGAATGTTACCGTCTTTGGAATAAGCCAGAACAGTCGATAATAGAATATCTTAAGGTTACTTATCTCCATTCGTCAAATGATATGTGGGCGCTTACAGCACGATTTAAAGCAGGTGAAATATACCAGAGTTTGGAGAAATATGACGAGGCTATAAAACTATATGCAAAGGTAGCGGAAACTTACAAAGGCACCAAGCAGGGCGATTTCGCCCAACAACGTATCGAAGAAATTAATTCATTATTGTACAAAAAGGAAAAAGGCGAAATAAAAGAAGAGATAATTAAGCCTTGACAGCAGTGGTATTATAAAAATGAATTGTTTTTGGGATTTGAAAAATGAAGCTGACAAAAAGTCAAATTGAATGGTTTTCCTTTGAGATTGCTAAAGGCCTGGCTAAAAAAGACATTATTATGATAGATGATATAGATAAATTTGCAGAAAAGATTAAGAGCATCATCAGCGAAGATTTATTAGTAGAGGATAAGCTTAATGAGGAAATACGTGAAATACTACGGGATTATACTGACGAAATGCGGCGTTTGAGCATAGAATATCATGAAATGTTTAAAAAGGTGAAAGCAAAATTAGTTAAAGACCGAAAGCTTATCCTTTAATTGCTGCGGGGAAATCTTTTTGCAAGCAAGAGGAATATTAAACTAAATATTAGATAGTATAAGAAAAATGAAGCTCAGTAGAGAAAAGGTTGTTCATATTTCCCATATCATTATTGAAAAATTAGAAAAGGACCCTGAGATTAGATTAATAGAGGATTCAAATACAGTTAGAAATTACATTGTCGATATATTTATGGAACAATTACTTAAAGACAAAAAAATGGAAGAAGCTGCGCGTAGAAAGATTCGCTCAATGAAAAAGAATATAGTGGAAGGAAGCCGAGATTGGGATATTTTATTCTGGAAGTTTTATCATGAAGAATTAGATAAACTTCGTCAATTCAAAGAATAATAAATCAATTTATTTTTGTATTATCTCTTATATTAAAAATTCGAAATCTTCACTATTTAAAACCTGCAAAAGTATATTAAATCACCAAAGAATAATGATAAGCATTTAATATGCTTTTGCCCATATCTTAGTTACAATCAATAATCAAAAAAGCTTAAGCAGGTGTTTCTTGAGATAAATAATAAAAAGCTTTGGAGTAGCTTATGGAGCAGGGAAAGAAATATTTTATATTCAATCTATACACAATGCGACTGTTCTTTGGCATGAGCCGGTATTGTAACAATTTTTTTAAATTTTTGTTATCTCTTTACAGATTGTCTAAAGGCAGTTTTTCAATTTTTCTTTATAGCCCAATTAAAATAAAATTTGGGACTTTAAAGTTAGAATTAGAAATATATTAGTGACACTACATTATCAGCTCTCCTCATAGCTTCTGCCATAATTGAGCGAGGTCAGAGCCATTATCTTAGCTCGTTGAGGCATTTATCATCCATATCTAATATTACGACTTATTCACTCGGTTTATTCATACCTTTGAGCGAATAGCGTATATCTAATGACTTAAACTCAACTTTATCCAGGAATCCGAGCTTGGCATCAAGCAAATAGAGCCTAAAAGCCAGGATAACAGATAGTAATGCTATACTAAAACTTGTATATTTATTTAGGGTATGGTTAGCAAAATCTTGTCGAAAAAATACAATTATATTTTTTCCACGATTATGAAAATTAGCTAAGACTTCATTAGTATAGCAGAAAAAATAAGTACTTAAAACTTTTTTTCGAAAGTGCTGTAAAGCATATTTTTTCTACACGCCGAATTCTATTACCTATTGTACGAGTCGTCGAATTATTAAAAAATTGTAAACTTTTAATCCGCGTCTGGTGTCTTAATTACTGAGAGGGATAAGAACGAACGATGGAAGTATTAATGTAATTACTGTATTTGGAGGAACAAGCAATGAGAAATCAAACTACTTTCATAATCACCTTTATCTTCGTGGCTCTATTAATACTAACCTCTTACCCTCTTATTGGACAGGAAAATCCATTTGAAGGTATTCCAAATAAACAATTTGATGCTGTACGTTCTCATATATTAGAGGAGCTTCGTAAGGGCGAAATTCCGTCTGTTTCTGTTGCAGTAGCAAAAGACGGCAAGATTATCTGGGAAGAAGCTTTTGGTTGGGCCGATAAAGAGAAGCAAATCATGGCAACACCCCATACAATGTATTCCTTAGCCTCTATCTCCAAACCAATGACGGCAACAGGGCTGATGGTTCTTGTTGAACGGGGTGAAGTAGATTTAAATATGCCTGTTGAATTTTATTTGAGACCCGCAAAACTAACCGAGTATGAGGGAAAATCTTATGACGCAACGGTAAAACACCTATTAAATCATACCGCAGGATTACCAATGCACTTCAATTACTTCTATGCTGATGAACCTCATCGTCCCCCTTCAATGCTGGTAACGATTAAACGTTATGGAATTCTTGTTCACCCTCCGAGCGAGCTATTTCAATATGCAAACCTGGGGTACGGTATAATTGGCCATGTAATTTCGCGAGTAACAAAAAAATCCTTTGCCGACTTCATATATGATGAAGTATTCACTCCTCTCAGAATGTCACGCACAACGTTCGATTTAAAACCCGACCTTGTTGAAAAGTACGCTGCTAAAAAATATGACAGCAAAGGAAATCTGATACCTCTTTGTATCTGTGATGCTCCAGGTGCTGGACATGCTTACTCTAGTGCCCACGATTTAATACGATTTGGTATGTTCCATCTTAAAGACCAACTTCCTGGTAACGTTCAACTTCTTAAGGATAAGACAATTAATGGAATGCAAAAGGATAGAGATCCAAAGGCGGTGAATTTATACGATCCAAGTGCTTATTACGGATTGGGATGGTTTTTTAAGGAAAATGAGCATGGCTTCAAAGCTGTCTGGCATGAGGGTGGCTGGGCCGGTGCAAGTACTATGTTGAAACTCATTCCCTCTGAAGATATTGCCGTTGTTGTATTGTTAAATTGTTATGATAACAAATTCTGTAGCAAGGTTACCAATGAGATATTTAGTATAGTGTTACCAGAATACGGTGAAAAGCTAAAAGCCCAAAGCTCCGATGCAGGTTCCACTAAACAAAAGCCACAGATATCTGAATTGATAGGGAAATGGACCGGAACAATCAAGACGTGGGCAGGTGAGGTTCCAATATCGATAACTTTCCAAGAAAACGGGGATCATGTTGCTAAAATGCAGTCTGAGCCTGGATCAAATAAAGAGACAGCTTTTAAAATAATTCGCCTCGATAAAGGCAACTTAGTAGGGCGGTTTGAAGGAACAATACCTACGGAGGACGCCAAGAGGAATCCTCACATTATCTTTCTCGACATGACAAAAAAGGAAAATTCACTAACAGGGTTCGCGTCGGCATTAACAGAAGGTGATCGAATGAACTGCGTATCGTCTTATATCAAGCTAACTAAAGAATAATCTTATGATCCTCAACTAAGCGGATAGAGGGGGGAGATTTATTGAACAAAAAGCGTAACACCCCACTCTCCCTCCTCAAAACCTATTCCATTATTCACAAAACAACTTTACAAAGTAATTACTCGTGATGGTGAGATATCTTGGCTACGATTCTCCAGCCTTCCTCGAATTTCAACAGCATAAGAAAATCTGTGAAGATGAGCTTGGAGCCTCTATAGACTTCAAACTTAGCAATACCGGTTTTTCCGATAGCATCGACCATAAGAAACTTAATTGAAGCTTTCTCTGCAGGACCATTAGGATTATCTTTCTTGCGCTGCTTCACCATCTCGATCCAGGTATAGATAGGGAGCTGATTAAGATGGTTATCTTGCTCATAATACAAAATGAATCCAGGATGAAAACCTTTTTCGACATCAATGATATTCCCAAGATTCTGCATCCCATCAACATACGCGGCTGTTATGACCTCTTTAATAGCTTTGATATCCCCTTCATTCTGGGATTTAGCAAGTAGAGTACCAGAAAAAATTACCGCTAACATTAATGCAATAATTATCTTTTTCATTTTTAACCTCTTTTTAAATTTACGTTTTTTGGCATATTGAAGTAATAATACTTAATCATGCGAAATATTACTTAGCTTATTTGCTTGTGCCATAAGAAAGCTTATGGACAATCCACCAGGTACCATCGATTTTCATCAGATGGAAATAGTCGATATACTTTACTTTCTGACACTCCAATCTTAGCTTTACCTGGGCTAAATTGTCGGTCACATCAACATAATAGAACTCAGTCTCCCATTTAAGACTTTTATCAACCTTTTTGGGGTCAGACCAGGAAAGATACTCGGCTTTGTCTACAATTCTCAGCTTTCCTTTCTCATCGAACAAAAAGAACTTCCATTCGTCGTGCAGAATTTTCTTATATAGCTCAGGGTCCGACTTTACATGTCCCTCATGGTAGTAGTCCATAATTGCTTTCTTGACAGCAGCCTTTTCTTTTTCAACTTCTCCCATATTTCCTCCGAATAAAGATATTGAAAATAAGATTATTAAGATAACAAAAAATACTGTCCTTTTCATTTTAAAACCTCCTTTCAATGTTAAATATTTTAAAATGAAGTTTACAATCATAATCCTAAAAATCAAGAGATTAAAACCGCCATAGATAGCTGGCTTTAAAGAAGAAGCTGCGTCTCATATTGTGCATATATCCAAAGCCATTGTTGACCCATCGATCTTGCTGCCAGTCCCTCTTTTCATAAAGAGCACCATATCCCAGATGGAGCACTGTTCCAGGAATAATAGTACAGGAGCCCAGAAAGTCTGTAAGGAGTTTATTCTGGTAGCTGTCATATTGCAGAATGGCTCTGACGAAGAAATATTTATTAAATTGATAGGTGGTTCGGCTATTTACAATGTTAACTTCATAAATCTTCTCATTATTTGACTTACGATAAAAATCTACATAATTAATTCCTAAATATTGGCTTAGCTTTGGGCTGGGCTGGAATGTTGTCTCTATGCCCGTTGTTGTTCCCCATCCTAAATAGGGATTCACCAGATCATAATAGATTCTATCTCCTCTGATAAAATTACCTGCGAGATTAAGCCATTTTGTGAGCTGAAGACCTGCAGACATTTCGATGTAATATTGATCAAAGGTTTGATTAATCCAACTTTCGCTATTGAAGTAATAGCCAATATTGAAATATCCTTGCCTTATAAATTTGATTGCAGTCCCTAACGCTAATACCTTGTCGTTCATATTTGTATTATAATCGTGGTAAAGAACAGTAAAGAATTTTGGACTGATTAGTTTTAACCAGGAGACCTTTTTTGGATTGGGATATAACCTCGATCCTATCCAAAACCACCCATGGTTAATACCAGTACGTGTTTGAAAAGCTGAATCCATGCAGAAGTCAGCTCCATATCTTTCATAGGCTGCTTTTATAAAAAGCGGCTTGGTGTCATAGCCGTAGAAAAAATTAAAGCCACTACCTTTGGTGTCTTCTACTTTTTCAGGTTCCATAGAATAACTTTGCATAAAAGATATGCTTGTTTGATGATGTGTGAAGAGTCTGTACATAAAGTCTACACCCACAACTCGATTGTAGCCACCAGCAAATTCACGACCACTGTAGAGCCCTCCAATATAGCTATCACCCCCAAGGCTGTATTTTCCTCGAGCTATGGTGAAGTAAGCTGTTTTTCCCTCATAGGGATTAACTTCATCATCCCATGATAAGCCAGGAAATTGGTCATCAGCAGCCAGTATGCCGAAGTTCATTTTACCCATAGTACCAGTAAGTTTAGCGGCCCATTGAGGATCGACTATTCTTCTGGTATGAACGGCAGTTCGTATTTTTCCATAAGGAATGGTAGAAAAATTAAAAATGCTTGCGCCTTCCATAAAGAAAGGGCGTTTTTCACTGTAGAATAGAGGATAACGCTGGTTTACTTCAACCTGGAAGACATCACTTTCTACCTGACTGAAATCAGGATTGATAGTTCCATCAGCTGTAATTGAAGAGGTAATCCCGTATTTTATTCCAATACCATAATCGTTGAATACATCTGCATCACCCCAGCTATTAAAATTCTCCCTTTCATTGTTTCTGCCGTATACTACACTAGGTAATACATCTAAATTAAGGGGAGTTTTTAGGTCTCGAAAGACCATAACTGCTTGAATATTGAATATTCCCGAGCCCGGCTTTATTTCTGACCAGGATGCTATGAATCCCAGGCGGCTTACGCTCCGTTCAAATAGAATACTCATTTTGACTTCTTTACCACTCTTAAAACGAATACTTCTTAGAGGAATGCGCATTTCAACTTTATAACCGTCATCAGTTAATCTGCCTGCATTGTACCAGACAAAATCAGATGAAAGGTCATCGCCACTAACCGATGACCTTAGAATATCGCCCTGTATTCCATTCGGATTTGAATAAAATTCATAAGAACTCTGCTTATTCCCCAATGAATCAAGAGAGATACCTACCCAATCATCCTTCCACATAGAGTCCCTTTTGCTTATGGAAGTCTTAATCTTTTCCGGTTCTGTATCAAAACAATGGAAGGCGAAGTAGAGATTATCATTATCATAAGCCAGCCAAACCACCGTCTTTTGCGAAAGCACCTCCCCATACATAGGACTATAGGTGATGAAATCCTTTTCCAGAGGAGAGCTTTTCTGCCAGACTTCATCAGCTAAATCACCATCTATCACAGGAGGCACAGAGGTTTTTAAAGGCCGCAATATCTTGCTTTCTTCTTTACTATCCAATGAGTAAGCTGTTAGTCCTGAAAATAAAGATAATAAGAACATTAGTAATAAAGAAAGCATTAATCCCTTTTTCATTCTAAAACATCCTTCAATGTTACTTTATTTTGCCAATTAAATAGCTATTGATATTCACTCATGTAAAGCGTTACCTAATCTATTTCTGTAGAGAGTTTATGGACAATCCACCAGGTACCATCGATTTTCATCAGGTTGAAATAATCGAGATACCGAACTTTCTCGCACTCTATTCTAAGCTTCACCTGAGCTAAATTGTCGGTCACATCAATATAATAGAATTTGGTCTTCCAGTTCAGGCTTTCGTCAACTTTTTTAGGATCGTACCAGGAAAGATACTCATCCTTATCAACAATCCTGAGTTTTTCTTCATCGTCGAATAAGAAGAACTTCCAATCGTCATGCAGAATTTTCTTATAAAGCTCTGGGTCTGATTTTACATGCCCTTCGTGGTAATAATCCATTATGGCTTTCTTAATAGCAGCTTTTTCTTTTCCTACTTTTTTCATATTTCCTCCGAATAAGAATATAGAAAATAAGGTTATTGAAATTAATACTAATACAGTTTTTTTCATTTCTTAATTCTCCTTACTTGCTACATGGCATATGATTATTTTTGTAATTAAATTATTATTTCTAAAAGTTATTCATATAGTTACTAAATCACTTATATTTATAACGACTGGCTTATTTAATTTTGCTACTCGGTGTTATGTCGCCTTCCAAATCGCCCATAACAAACTGAATGCCATCTAATAAGTGCTGGAGATATACCGGATTCCAATAAAGTTCATGATGATGTCCTAATGCGCAGTAGAATACCCTACCTTTCCCATAGCTTTTTATCCAGCTTATTCCAAAGTCATTATCATCGCGATGAATTTCTTTAATAAGGTCAACTGGAATTGTTGTTTTGCTGGTATCAATGCTGAGTAAAACCCGCAGCTTGTCTCTGGAGTATGGTTCCTTTACCTGATAGACTTCTTCAGTAACAACGAAATTAGGTTCTTTAAATGCTTGAGCTACAATGGGATGTGTGGGGTCATCAACTTTGAGCGTCACGGTTGATCCAGCCACCCAGGGATGATTATCCCAACGAGCTCCAATAATATTGCCAAACTCCGACCATTCGCGAAGACAAGCCACACCAGCGTGAATCACGACCAGTCCTTTACCGCCAGCTATGAAATCAACCAGACTCTTTTTTAAACGTTCATCACGTTCTAATGCACTCTTCTGTTCCTCAGGAGAAAGTTCATCGAATTTTTCAGGGTCGGGTAGAAAAATCTCTCTGTTATTATTATTAAAGAATACAGCGTCAAACTGCTGAATATTTTCCGGTTCAAACATAGTTAGTTCATTGCTAACCACTGCTTCAAATGCTCCTGACTTTTTACCTATAATCTCCTGAGCCGTGCAACCATACGGAATTGAACTATGTTTGTATTCATAGGCTACAGAAAAAACCAGGAGTTTGCGTTCCTTTTTTGGTGCTGCAGTTGCTTTAGCCGGAGCTGCTGCAGTTATTTTTTGAATCTCTTCCTCTGTTGGACCCTCCTGCTTTATGACTGCCTCTTGCTTAGAGCAGCCAGATAAACATACAGAAATCAATAAGATTCCAAAAAGTATAGCTATAATAAATTTAAGTAAACCTTTCATCTTTCGCTCTTTAGGTAAATTGTTTTGACCGTATAAAAAAATCATGCTTACCTCCTCTTTGACTAATTTCCCAACTTATAAAATAATAAATAGACATAACAGTTCTGTCGCCCAATTTTATAAGGCTTTACTTTTTTATTATAAGTATTGATTTTTCAGTAATTTAGGCAGGTAAAGATTTATAAATATTTACTTTACGGAGGAAGTAATTGTTAATGTTTTGTATATTTGTTTTTAAATTGTGAAGGAGTCATATTGGTATATTTTTTAAAGGCATTATTAAAAGCAACCTTAGTGTTAAAACCTACATCATAGGCAATATTCAAAATAGTTTGGTCTTGTTTTTGAGGATCGAGCAATTGTCTTTTCGCATCTTCAATGCGGTAGCTATTAATAAGATCAAAATAGCTTTTATTCAGTTTTTCATTAATTATGTATGAAAGCTGATAAGAAGGTATATCCAATTTTTCAGATAAGGATTGCAGCGATATATGTTCTTCTCTATATATTTTTTCAATATCCATTAGATAGATCAGCTTTTTTAAATATTCTTCGGCCTTACGGGATTCCAGTGTTGAGTTTTTATATTTTTTTCTTTTTCTAAGGCCGTTCCTTTTCAAAAGAAAATAACCAGTTGATCCACTTACCAAAATCAATAAAACAAACAGGACTTTAAAAAGGGCTGTTTTAACAAAGCTAATTTTTATTGAAAATGGGAAAGAAGTCCCTCTCCTGTTCCAGATACCATGGCTATTACAAGCTGTGATACTGAAGGTATAATCCCCTGGAGGTAGATTATCATAGCTAACAACTCTTTTATCTCCTGCTTCTAAGAAAAGCCAATCTTTGTCCAAACCCTCCAGTTTATATTTAAATCTTACGTTTTCAGGAGCTGTAAAGGATGGTGCGGTAAATAATAATTCTACCTTTTCAACATCTTTGTATTTTCTTAGTTCTTGATAGCTATCTTGTTCCACACCATCGAGAACCACTTTTTCAACAATAACAGAAGGAGGTGGCAATTGATTTATTCTCATTCTATCTGGATTCACAACAGCTATTCCTTTTTTTGTAGCAAACCAGAGCTCACCATTGCTGGCTTTAATAGCTGAACTCTTATAGACTTCGCATTCACAGCTTCTCATTCCATCAGACACCCCATATGTTATACAATTTACCCAGCTTATTTTTCCATCTGCAAAGTCATTTAATTCTCCTTTATCTAAACAAAGTACGCCGCGATCACTACTCATCCAGAAATTTCCTCGCTCATCTTCCAAAATATGATAAATCATATTGCTTCCTAATCCATTCTCTACAGAGACTTTAGCAAACGTCCCATCTTTATATCTTCTAAGTCCCGCACCACGAGTACCAAACCAAAAAATATTTCCGCTGTCCTCATGAATTGCAGTAACCGGAATATCTTTCAAATAAACTTGCATATATTCTGGTAAAAACTGTCCATTTTCTAATAATGTAATCCCACCAGAAGTAGCTATCCAGATGTTATGGTTTTTGTCTTCATAGATATTATTAACTATCTTACCTGTTAAACCATCCTTAACTGTATAAGATTTGAATCGGCCATTATAATAACTACTCAAGCCATTAAAGCTGCCAAACCAGATAGTATCATTGGTGTCACAAAAGATGGAGATGATACAGTTATCTATTAAACCATCTTCGGTAGAATAGTGAATAGTATCTCCTTCGGAATATTTTATTAATCCTTTGCCACAAACACTTACCCAAATATTTCCTTGATTATCCCTTGCAAGGGATTTGATCCAGGTTGTATTTTGTAAATCTATAGCTCCTTCATCACTAAATATATTAATAAAAGCACCCTTACTAAACTTGCATAAATCACCAGTACTTGAACCAATCCAGATCTCATGATTTCTATCTTCACATAGACTAACAATATAATCTTCTGGAAGTCCCTCATTCCTTGTATACGTGGTAAATAGTCTATATTTAATTTGTTTTAAGCCAGAACCATTGGTGGCAATCCAGATATTTTTTTCTTTATCTTCAAAAAGACGCGTCACAATAATATTCTCCAAAAATTTCTCAACCATAAGATTCCCAGTTGAATCCATTGTAACTCGGTTGACTCCATTTTCGGTTCCAATCCACAAGTTGCCGTCGCTGTCCTCCAGGAGTGCAGAAATACGATTGCTTAATAATCCATCTTCTGTTGTATAGAGATTTTCTATGTTTTCTTTCTTATGGACTAACCCAACACTTGTTCCCAACCATAGAAATTCATTGCGGTCTTCACATAACGCATTAATAGATGCATTATTAGGGATAGCTTCAATTTCAGCTTTTCTAAATTTATCATAACTATATCTATATAATCCGTCTCTGGTGGTTCCAACCAAAAGGTTCCCCCTACTATCATCGAAAATACTGGATATAGAAGAGCATGACAATCCGGAAGAGGCATCAAAGACCTCAAATTGGTCCTTGTCAAAATGATATAAAAAATTATTGTAAGTTCCAATCCACAATCTTCCGTTTGGATCCTCATGTATGCAGCTTATTTTATCCCCTGATAAAACATCCTTTATAGGATACAGGATTGTCTTTCCATTTTCATACTTTGTTAGACCACCAGAACTGCCTATCCAAAGAATCCCTTCTCTATCAACAAATAGGGCAATACTTCTTTTATTGGGAATCTCATCTTCAGCATATGCAGTTTCTAACATCTCAAACCTCACACCATCAAACCGAACCAGACCTTTTGCGGTTCCGATCCACAAATAACCATCTGGTGTTTGAGCTATGGATCGGATGGTATCGGTAGGAAGACCATCCGTGGTTTTCCATTCTTTTACCAAATATTTATCTATAGGTTTTTCAAAATCAAAAGCTAATGAATAGTTAGAATAAACATCTAAAAATAAGAATGCTAAAAGCACTGTTAGGATTAAATTAGTTAATAAAGACAATTTTTCTTTCATTTTATGTTCTACTGATGTATATCTTCTTTTGGATTATTTCAAGAGACAAAATGAATGTAGCATATTTTATTAAACATATCAAACTTTATGCTTGATAAATTAAAATGCTATTGATACTATATCTTTAAAAGAAGAACCATTTTAAAATCTTTTAAGCTTAAAAACTTACATTAATTGGATTGGTGTAAAAATGAGAAAAAAAAGTTTAAAATATTTTATAGTTGCTTTGTTTGCTATATTTGTTTTTGGGCAAGCAGAAGCACAATTTTACAAAGTATATGGCTGGAAAACTCGTGAAGCAGGAGAAATAGAGTTTGTTTATTGGACAACATACATTGCATCCAGCGATCTGCAGTACACATTCTTTGACAATATAGCTAAAAAAGATGGGCTGGTAGCACATTCATTTGAGCTGGAGTACGGTGTAACTGATAGATTAACCTTAGCCGCATATTTTGATTTTGAAAATCCTCCCGAAAATGATTTTAAATATACTCGTTTCCGGGCAGTTTTTTTTCGGTATCGGTTTTTCAATAAGGGCGAGCATTTTTTCGATCCTGCAATTTACCTTGAATATTACATCCCAAGTAAAAAATATAAAGATTACGAAGAGTTAGAGATTCGCTTGATTTTAGAAAAGAGTATAAAAAATTATACTCTCATTCTAAATCCCATGTTTGAGAAGAAAACCAGTGGAAGCAAATCAGATGAAGGATTAGAGTTCAACTATGCCATGGGGCTCTATTATAAAAAATACCGAGCAATCCAACCGGGTATCGAATACTACGGCAAATATGGTGAGTTTAGTGATTTTAAAGAGTTTGATGCGCAGCGTCATATTATATTCCCCACCCTTGATTTGCGATTTGGTCCTGGTTTCCATTGGCATGTGGGAGTTGGTTTTGGTCTCTCTGATGCAAGTGATGATGTTACTGTGAAGAGCATTTTTTCCTATGAATTTTAATAAAATATAACCTGAGCAACATTTTTCTAACAGAAGCTCAATTATCCTTAGAAGGCTGAAGAATTTCAATGCTATTTGTCTATTGAAGAAAATAACTATTATAGATGCAACAAGAGTATTAAAGAATGTTGAAATAAGATAAGCTTAATTTGATACTATGAGCCTGGTCGTTTAGAGCCAGGCTTTTTTTATAATTTTTATTTGCGACGTCTTTTTGATACAATGTCTAATTAGGATAAGTAATAATGTTAAATATATTAGAGGAGAAGGAGCTATTATATGTTACAAACAGGGTGGAATCCGAGTGAGTATGGTTTAGAGAAACATGGCATACATAATGTTGACGCTGTCTATTGGAACCTTAGTACTGGAGCCCTTTATGAAATGGCAGTTCGTAGAAGAGAAGGATTAGTTGCCCACTTAGGACCCCTTGTCGTTCGTACCGGTTCGCATACTGGTCGTTCGCCAAAAGATAAGTTCATTGTCAAAGAACCGAGCAGTGCAAAAAATATATGGTGGGGAAAAGAAAATATACCTTTTGATAAAAAGCAATTTGATAGCCTCTACCTTCGTCTTTTAGCATATCTGCAAGGGAGGGAGCTTTTTGTGCAGGATTGCTTTGCTGGAGCTGATTCTCCATATCAAATACCTATTAGGGTAATTACTGAAACTGCTTGGCACAGCTTATTTGCTCGTAATATGTTTATTCGACCCGATTGGGAAAAAGTGGATAAGCATGTTCCCGAATTTGCCATTTTGAACGTACCGTACTTTCACGCGGTACCAGAATTAGACGGTACCCATTCAGAGGCATTTATTATTGTGCATTTCGGTAAAAAATTGATAATTATAGGGGGAACCAGCTATGCAGGGGAGATCAAAAAATCCGTATTCACGATCATGAACTATATCCTTCCCCTCGAGAAAGTGCTTTCCATGCATTGTGCTTCGAATATTGGAGAGAAAGATGATGTCGCTATTTTCTTCGGCTTGTCAGGTACGGGTAAAACTACTCTTTCCTCAGATCCGCAGAGACGGTTAATTGGAGATGATGAACATGGATGGAGTGATGATGGTATTTTTAATTTCGAAGGTGGCTGCTATGCCAAGGTCATCAGGCTTTCTCCAGAAGATGAGCCCCAAATCTATGAGACAACCAGGCGGTTTGGCACAATTCTGGAAAATGTAGCAATAGATATGACAACCAGGCGTTTGGATTTGAATGATGATTCTTTAACTGAAAATACACGAGCAGCGTACCCTATTACTCATATTGAGAATGCTGTTTATCCAAGCATGAGCGGACATCCTAATAATATTATTATGCTTACATTGGATGCTTTTGGCGTTCTTCCTCCCATCAGTATACTTACACCAGAGCAAGCGATGTATCATTTTCTGTCAGGCTATACGTCAAAAGTTGGCGGAACGGAAAAAGGATTAGGTAAAGAACCCCAGGCTACTTTCAGCACCTGTTTTGGAGCACCATTTATGGCACTGCATCCAACAGTTTATGCAAAATTATTGCGTGAAAAGATAATCAAACATCAGGTACAGTGCTGGTTGGTGAATACCGGTTGGAGTGGTGGACCTTATGGTGTAGGGAAAAGAATAAAAATCAACCATACCAGAGCAATGGTACGAGCAGCTCTATCAGGTGAATTAACAAAGTTAGAAAGCGAACCTGAAAGCTTTTTTGGACTGCGAATACCTAAGAGCTGCCCAGGAGTACCTTCCAATATATTGCAACCTAAGAGTATATGGGCGGATAAAACGGCTTATGATGCAAAGGCAAAAGAAGTTGCAGCTAATTTCCGAGAGAACTTTAAAGAATTTGATGCGGAGGTTGATAAAAAGATAATAATGGCGGGCCCAGCAATTAGCTATTGATTTATTGCTATAAAGATTAGTTGGAAGATTAAGAAAGAATTTCGAATTAGAGCACATGTAGAAGGTTGGATACTAAATTTCCACGTTTTAGCAAGAAAGAAAGCCGACATTAGCTCAATACTTTAATTAACGTAGATAAACCCAAAATTAGGCTGGCAATTCCAATGATAACTTTTAAACGGGATGCATCAATTTTTTTAATAGAATAAGCCGCAATAGGGACCGATAAAACAGCTCCAACCATTAAAGGTGGACTTAAGCTCCAATCACTCACGCCTTTTGAGACTAAATATGCCGAGACACCTACAATGCAGGTCAACCCTTCAGCAAAAGCAGCAATAGAGATAACGTGCTTAGTATTTATTCCCAACAGTAGCTGTCCACCTACAGCAATAGGACCATAACCTCCACCGCTAATACCTTTATTAAATGCTGCTACCAATCCTAAGGCAGTAATTTTTTTCCATGAAAAGGTGAAGTGCCTTCCTAAGGTTGCCAATATAAAAACTCCAATAGCTATTATCAATGATGCAATATAAAGCTTAAGATAAAATTCTGAGAGATTTATAGCTAAATAAACTGCTGCTAAAGTTCCAACAATGGCACAAGATGTAAAAACAACAACGATATGAAGATGTTGAGAATTGCGATTAAAATTTACATTGCCAAATTTATGGTGAGCAAATCCTGCTGCTAATCCCGCAACCAGATGCGAGAGCAACACAGCAGGTACGATTTGCAAAGGATCAAATCCCATTATCAGCAGAATAGGAGTAATAGTCATTCCATAGCCCATACCTAAACCAGAGCCCAAGAAATTACAGCCGAAAGCTATGAGAGTTATTTGAATAAATTCTTTATATGGTATTATTTCCACTGGTTTATAGAAGTGAAAATTACTGAGTTATTTAAATAAGTTAGAATTGAAAATTTTTAATAGTATTATCAATTATCATACATATAAATGCGATTGTGGAATTTTAACTAAACCTATTGTATTTGTCAACAATAATTTTAAATTTTTGTTTAACAATATATGACCTTAAAAAATAAGCTTGCATATATCATATGAAACAGAATTTAACAAAATCAAAGGATGTGAAAAAGCAGACATTATTAAATTTATGATTCTATAATTATAATGGAAAATAATTCATAAAATGCAAGAAAATAAGGCATAAAAAATTCAAATTATTGAATAATAGTTCAAATAATTGAATAATATCATTCAGCGAAAGAGATAAATAAATATTTTATAAATATAAAGCCTTTATTCGCGTAGAGATACAATAATAGGGCAAATGATTAAGTAATAGTTGATTTTGGCATAATATTTGCTTAATATTCTTTAAAATGGATCTGTGATAATATGCTTGACAGGGTGATATAAATTATATAAAATTTGGCTGTATTTTTAGCATATAAATTTTAAAAACGCTTTATTATATACTTTCATTAGCCACTTATTAATTAAATATTATTTTCTGCATTTATATTTTTACTCATTTTATATCATATTATTTAAGCGCACTAATATATCCACAACAGGCTTCTACGATTTATACATCAAAAGGATTTTTGCATTGTAGGTGATTAACTTTTTAATAATTAAATATTAAATAATAATCTGTATATATTAGGGAGGTGATGAATTACATATATACAGACTGGGGACAATTCATTAGAACATATTTTCGTTAAAAAGGGGGACATATATAATGCCCAGAAAACTTTTAATTATTAGCATATTAACTTTAGCCATGGTGTTTTTCTTCACAATCCCTGCTCTCACGCAGATAACTACTGCTGATGTAAAAGGGAAAATTGTGGATGAAAAAGGTGAAGCGCTTCCTGGCACACGAGTCTTTGCTAAAAATGTAAAAACCGGCCGTGAAAGAGGAGTTTATACTGATTCAAAAGGCGAATATCGTTTAGTAGCACTTCCGCCTGGCACTTATGATTTTTCTGTTGAGATGGAAGGATTTGCTACCCAGATAACACAAGGTATAGTGCTCAATGTCGGTATGATTGCCACCATGGACTTTACCATGAAGCTAGCTACCGTGGCTGAGACTATAACTGTAACCGGCGAAGCTCCTCTTATAGAGACCTCGGAATCCGATATATCTGCTCTGGTCACTGAGCAGCAGATCACCAGCCTACCACTCAATGGCAGAACCTTCTCTGAACTCGCTCTTATCGCTCCCGGTGCTCAGAGAGCAGAGAGTTGGGACCCCACCAAAACCCGAATGGGCAATGTGAGCATTGGCGGCGGTGCAGGTCGAGGTGTAAATATGTCTGTTGATGGTGGAGATAACAACGACGACGCTGTGGGCGGACAAGTACAGACATTTAGTGCAGAGGGAATTCAGGAGTTCGAGGTCATTACTCAGCGGTATAAAGCAGAGTTCGGTCGAGCAACTGAAGGTGTCGTCAATGTTATAACAAAATCAGGTACTAATGATTTTCATGGTACGGTATTTGGCTTCTTCCGCGATGATTCGCTGAATAAGAACGAATACTTTGCCGAGCAATCAGGAATTGAAAAACCGCAGTTTGCCCGTCAACAGTTCGGCTTCTCTTTGGGTGCTCCTATTGCAAAAGATAAAACCCACTTCTTTGCTGCCTTCGAGCGCATGCAGGAGGACAACTATGTAACTGTCTATACCTATGGTTATTTCCCTGATGCTGAAGGTGCGGTGCAGCAGCCATTCAGGGATAATAATATCACTGTCAGGGTTGACCATACCCTGAATGAAAAGCAGTTCTTAATGGTACGGTTTGCCTACCAGAGAAATTCTTTGCTCAACGACTATGTAGGAGGTACTTATACTGCCGAAACCAGTGCCACCACCAAGAACTTCGCCCGTTCCTTAATGGCGGCTCACACATTTGCCATGAGCGATACTGCCCTTAACGATTTTCGCTTCCAGTACATGTGGTTTCACAATAGCCAGTATCCTGACTTGACAGGAACTCCCACGATTGTCTTTGCTCATGCTACTTTTGGCTCTCAAGATAATGTCCCTCAGGAGACCAAACAGCGTAAATTTATATTCAGAGACGACTTTTCCCTCCATCGGGGTGCCCACGACTTTAAAATGGGGGTTGAATATCAAAATGAGCCCATAGTAGGTGGATTGTTCGGATACTTAAGCGAAGGCGAATTTGTATTCTTAGGCGATACCATTAACCCTGATGAGCTTTACCTTTACCTGATAGCTGGTGGTGTTCCCGATTTCGGAACCATTCCCCACCACAAGTTCAATATATACTGGCAGGATGACTGGAAGGTAAATGATCAATTGACCTTTAACCTGGGCATAAGATACGAGCTGGAGAAAGGAATATATTTTGATCAGAGCGGTCATCCAGGTGTTGATTGGTTGATGGCAAATCGTCCTGACCTCTATCCCGATCACCCGAGTGATGATTACAACAACATAATGCCGCGCTTAGGTTTTGCTTACGATATTAAAGGCGATGGCAAAAGTGTTCTGCGCGGTGGCTACGGAAGGTATTACGACGAAATATTCCTTAATGTAACTCTCTTCGCCGATGTGCTTACTCACAATAAGCCACCCTGGGGCTATCCCAGATACTATCTATATGGTACGGACTGGGCCTCTTTAGGAGTGGATGCTACCAACCTGGTTGATTATGTGATGATTAACTATCCCTATGTTGCCGGTAATCCTTTAACGCTTACCCAGAGAATGATTCATCCCGATTCCGCCACTCCCTACAGTGATCAGTTCTCTATCGGCTTTTCTCGTCAATTAACAGATACCATGGCTTTTGATACTGATTTCATCTATATCAGGAGCGAAGAAGAAAGATGGGGTAACAGATTCAATCGAGACATTGCAGGTGCTGGAGGTAGAACCATCACTGATGAAGTAGGTGAGATGAGATGGTACGACACTTCTGGTAGCGGAAAATATACGGGATTAAATCTATCCTTACGTAAGAGATTTGCTAATCGCAGCCAATTCATCTTCAACTACACCGTTTCCAAAGCAGAGGGGAATAATAGCCTTGGTTTTGGTGGAACACCCATTGACGAGAACGATCCGTTAAATGATCGTCAATGGGGTCCGAGAACCTATGATTCACTGCATAGATTCATGTTCAGCGGCATTGTTCAGCTACCAGCAGATATTCAACTTTCCGGTATAGTACAGTATTTCTCCGCGCGACCTTATAATATAATTACCGGCTACGATGAAAATGGAGATGGATACCGTAATGATTTACCCTCGGATATATCTCATGTCAATGCTGGTAGAGGCGGCGATTCATTCACCTTAGACATGAGAATCACCAAATTCATTCGCTTCTCCGAAAACACCCTGGAGCTTATGTTCGAGGTTTTTAATCTTGGTAATCGGGTTAACTACCGGAGCTATGAAGAAGAAAGAAGGCTTGATAACTTTGGTGAGCCTGCAGAAACCAGAGGAAATCCAATGCAGGCTCAGCTTGGAATCCGCTTCAGATTCTAAGACTTGCTGAGAGAAAAACTTTATTTAAGGGAGAAGGTTGATAACCTTCTCCCTTTTTTAATTATCTGTATAATAGTATAATTGTTTCTTAAGTTCTAATAATATTTATTTTGAGATATTCAGCAAAGAGCGTATGATAAGTATATTATGTGATATTATTAAAGAATGATTAGAATTAAATAATAATAATTAATATAATCTTTTTGATAGAAAATCAATCAAATTTTCATACATTTTCAATAAAAAATATATATACTAATAAATTTATATTACATATATTGCTTGATAAAACGTATTTTATAGTTATGTAAAGAACATATTTATATAAAATATCGTCATTACAAAATAGAAAGTTACAATTAGTCAATATTAATTACTATTATGAAGGGAATGAGAACAGTGCGAATAACTAAATGCTTATGCTTTTTAGCTTATTTCCTCTTAATTAATTATGCACCAGGCTTAGCGCAATATGACAGTGAAATAAAACAGGAAATAGCTGCTAAGGAGACATTAACACTGGACAAGGCCATTGAAATTTCATTAACCCATAACCAACAGCTCATGCAAGCACATTACAGTAGAGAGGCTACAGATTATCAATTTAAAAATGCTATATCAAACCTATTACCTGCTGTGCAGATAAACCAGGGCTTTAACCGAATAGATAGTAACACCTTTAATACCGCTAACGCAGCTAAAGATGCTTTTGAGCTGGCTTTCAATTTACCGCCAGGGACAATTCCTCCTTTTGTATTTCGAGATACTTATTCTACGACTATTTCCCTTAATCAACCTATTTATTATGGGGGTGCTTTGCGTGCTGGTATTGGTCTTGCTCGCAGTACAAAGAAAATGGGTGAGTATTCCTTAGAGGATGTGAGAGAGTATGTTATTTTGGAGACAAAAAGAGCTTTCTTTAATTTTCTGAAATCAAAAGAGATGCTTGGTTTGATGGAGAGATCATTGGAATTAGCAGAGGCAAATTTAAGGGATACGAAATTAAAGATGGATCAAGGTCTAAGGAGTCGGTCCGATATGTTACGGTGGGAAGTTCAGGTGGCTAATGAGAGGAGTAAATTGATTGAAACAGAAAACAACCTTGATTTGTCCAAGATTAATTTGCAGAATGTGTTGGGAGTTGATTTTTCCAAACAATATCGTATTATACCCATTAGTCCTGAACATTTCTCATGGATTTATGATCGAAGTACAGAACTCATCGGAGAAGGACAGGATAGCTTATTAGAGATAGCAGATCAAGCAGCAGAACGTCATACTATGACTAAAATAGCGTCGACTGATGTAAAAATGAAATCCGCTCAGGTTGATGTAGCAAAGAGTAGTTTCAAACCTCAGGTAAGTCTCAACTATTCATACGGTTGGAGACAGAATGATACATTAGCTTTGGATGATTACAAGACATGGAGCGCATCATTGCAGGTATCGATGTCCATTTTTAATGGGTTTGCTGATATTTGGAACTTAAAAAAAAGCCAGAGGGAATTGAAAGCTTCACGGGAGGCTAAGGAGTTAGCAAAGCGTAATGTAATTGTGCAGCTTATTGCAGCTTTTTACAATGTTAAATCAGCTCTGCCTCGAATAGAAGTGGCAGATATAGCGCTTGAGCAAGCTGAGGAAAACCTCAGGATTGTTAAAGATAGATTTGATTTAGGGATGGCGTCTAATATAGACCTTATCGATGCTCAAGTAACTCATACTACTTCAGAGATTAACCAGATAAATTCTCGATACGATTTGCTCATCGCAGTGGCTGAGTTAGAACGTGCTCTTGGCCATCCTTTAAAATAATAGATCGGTCATAAAATTAAGGAGTAGATAGTGATGAAAAAGAAGAGCAATTTTGTTATAAGCTTTGGTGTTATGCTCATTATTCTTTTTCTGTTAATGAGTTGTGGCAATTCCAAACAGGAAGCAGCAGAAACTCCTGCAGAGGCGGGCACTCCACAGGAAGATGCGATACCAGTAAAAGTGCTAAAAACAACCGCCGAAGATTTTCTTGAATACATTAAGGCAACCGGTACTATAAAGCCATGGCATGAGGCTGATATTATGTCCCAGACCTCAGGGCAAATTGAGGAGTTATTTATGGAATTGGGAGATTTTAAAAAACGTGATGAGGTTTTGCTGCAAGTCGATGATGATTTAAAGCAGTATGCGCATGATCAAGCTCAAGCTCAGTATATTCAGGCACAGGCAAATTATGAAAAAGCAAAGAAAGATTTGGAACGTAACCAGGAACTTTATGCGAAAAAGAGCATAACGGAATTTGAAATGGAGAATGCACGATTACAGGAAAGGTCTGCATATGCCAACCTAATTTCTGCCAAGGCAGCTTTGGATACAGCTCATAAACAATTGGAAGATACCAAAATAAAAGCTCCTATTAATGGAGATATAGCTCAGAAGATGGTCGATTTAGGTGATACGATTTCTCTTGGCATGCCCATTGCAAAAATTATCGAAATTAGAAGATTAAGAATTTTAGTCGGATTATCTTCACAAGAAATACCAAAAGTAAAACAAAACCAGGATGTACAGATTTCTGTGGATGCATATCCAAACATGACATTCAAAGGTAAGGTATCTTTTATCGGTCCTCAGGCGGAGCTTTCTTCCAGAACCTTTCCAGTAGAAATTACCGTTGAAAATACTCCGGATAAAAAATTAAAACCGGGCATGATTGCAAGAGCAAATATTTTAGTTGGTAAAAATGAAAATGTGGTTGTAGTACCCCAGGATTCTATTTTGGATATGGAGGGGAAAACAGTAGTTTATATAGTCAAGGATGATCGAGCATATCGGCGCGAGATAAAAGTGAACAAGGTATTTGAAAATGAGGTTTGTGCTTGTCAAAATGTAAAACCAGGAGAGCTTTTAGTTATAACTGGTCAGGAAAATTTAATAGAAGGTGCTTTAGTCACTATAATCCAATAAAAGTAAAAGCACTGATGTTCGTAATCAATAATAATAGAAGCGATATATATTTAAAGGAAAAGTAATATGTCTGCTTTGATTAAATTAGCAATAAAAAATCCAGTTTTCGTCAATCTCCTTATGATTACCATTTTAGTTTTAGGTGGTATTTCCTATTGGCAACTTCCACGTGAGCTCATGCCTAATATAGGATTTAACTGGATTTTTATAATTACCTCCTACCCGGGTACTTCACCTGAAGAGATTGAGAAATTAATTACTATTCCCATTGAAGATGAAATAATTGATGTGGAAAGGATTGAAAATATTACCTCGGAGTCAAGTGAAGGAACTTCTTTTCTCTGGGTTAAGTTTGAAGATATGAGTGATGATGATTTTGATAAGCTCTCGCGTGATTTAAAGGATGAGGTTGATAATGTCGAACTACCAGATGATGCTGAAGACCCAACTTTTATAGAGTTTAGCTCAGCTTCTTTTATGCCAATTATAAATGTGATAATAAGAGGTGATCTCCCTGAAATAGATCTGAAAAATCTGGCCGAAGATATAAGAGATGACATTATAGATATTCAGAATGTTTCTCAGGTAAGTATGGCTGGAATAAGGGAGAGGGAAATATGGGTCGAGGTAGACCCACAGAAGCTTGATAGCTATCACATGGCATTATCACAGGTTGCAGAAGCCATTCGGGCGAATAATCTCAATCTTCCCGCTGGTACCATAGATGTTGGACGCTCTGAGTTTTTGGTAAGAACTATAGGTGAAGTCGATCGAGTAAAGCAGATCGAAAATGTTATCCTTCGTACCAGCCAATTAAGCGATTATGTACGAGTTAAAAATATAGCTGAGGTTAAAGATACCTTTGAAAAGCTGAGAACAATATCTAAACTGGATGGCAAACTCTCCATAACCCTTTCTATTTCTAAAAAAACAGAAGGTAATTCCATTAAAATCGTCGAACAAATAAAAGAGCTGGCAGAACGGTATGAAGAAAAGCTGCCCCCAACGGTGACTATAAGGTTTAGTGGCGATACGTCTGTTTTTATAAAAGATACTATTCATGATCTTCAGTTCAATGCCTGGATGGGAATGATAGGTGTTTTGCTCGTTCTTTATCTCATTATCGGATGGAGAAATGCTTTGTTAGCAGGTATTGGAATACCTATCAGCTTCATGGCTGCTTTCTTTTTTATGCGTCAGTTCGGAAGGTCTTTAAATGGTAATTCTCTATTTGGATTGGTGCTGGTTCTTGGAATGTTAGTAGATGATGCTATTGTCATTCTCGAGAATTGCTATCGCTATTTTCAAAAAGGGTATTCAGCATTTAAAGCTGCTTTCATTGGGACCAAGGAAGTATGGGCTCCTGTTAGTGCAGCAGTATTAACTACTATTGCTGCCTTTTTACCTCTTATGCTGATGTCCGGTATTATTGGAGAGTTTTTACAGATTGTTCCCATTGTTGTAAGTTTAGCATTAGCTGCTTCTTTGATAGAAGCTCTTATTATCTTGCCCTCTCATTTTGCTGAATGGAGTGGAAGACCGACGAAGGTAAATCCAAAAAAAGATTGGCGTCAGCATATTTTCTCAAAGCTGGTAAAGCATTACAGCCGATGGTTAAAGAAGGCTCTGAGACGGAGATATTGGGTAGTATCAGGAATTTTATTGGTTTTTATTATTAGTGCCATAATGATTCCTCTCGTTGGAGTTGAAATGTTTGCTGGGGAAGAATATTCCCAGTTTTCTATTTTAGTAACTTTGCCAGAGGGCACTAATTTAGATACTACCAATAAGGTTATTTATCAAATTGAACAGATAGCTATGAAGCTTCCCCCAGAGGAATGGGATAATATAATCTCCAATGCTGGATTTATGCAAACCCAAGATGATTGGATTTTTAATGCTCATGTAGGTCAGGTGGTGGTGGATTTGGTAGAGAAAGAAGATAGAGAGCGGTCTATGGATGAAATTATTGATCACTTCAGAGATGAACTGAAATATATAAGTTTAAAATCGCTTGAATTTTACCAATTTACAGCTGGTCCACCAACTGGCTCGCCAGTTGAAGTTCAGATTTTAGGGAAATACCTGGATGAACTTAATATACTTGCCGATAGACTTAAGAATGAGTTAGCCAAGATGCCTGGTGTTTTTGATATCAGGGATAACTTCAATCCGGGCAAAAAAGAAATAAAAATAATCGTAGATGAAGATAAAGCATCACTTTTTGGATTAGATATACATCAGATTGCTTTTTCTGTTCGTAATGCTTTTGAAGGAGCGGTTTCCACTGTTTTTAGGGATGCAGACGAAGAAATAGATGTTATAGTAAAGTTTAAAGAAGAGGCTCGTCAAGGATTGTCGGATATTGAAAATATGAAGATAGTTAATCGTGAAGGTCAACTTATTCCTTTCAGCGAAGTTGCCAGCATTAAGATTGAAAGAGGATATAGTAACATTCATCGCTATGAAAGAGACCGCTCAATAACTGTATCCGCAGATGTCGATGAAATGGTTAATTCAGTAGTAGCAATAAACCAGGAAATTCAACGTATATTTCCAGAAATAAGTAAGGACTTAGCTGGATACAAGCTTCACCTGGGTGGTCAGTTTGAAGAGTTCAAAACAGCTTTCTCCAGTATTTTCCAGCTTTTTGCTGTGGGTATTTTGCTCATCTACTTGATTATTGCTACTCAATTCAGATCTTTCTTTCAACCGTTTATCATTATGTTTACTATACCTTTTGCTTTCATTGGTGCGATGATAGGACTTTTTATAATTCAGAGCCATTTCAGCGTAACAACTCTTTTCGCTATAGTTGCTCTTGCCGGTGTAGCAGTAAATGATGCGATAGTAATGATAAGCTTTATTAATAATTCAAGAGCGAGAGGAGATTCTCGCTGGAAATCACTTGTATTATCTGGCAGAACACGACTTAGACCCGTACTATTAACATCGATCACCACTATATTTGGTTTATTACCTATGGCTATTGGTATAAGTGGTAAATCGGATGTATGGGCTCCTATGGCCAGCACCATTGTGTGGGGATTGGCTTTTGCAACAGTAATGACACTCTTTGCCATACCTTCCCTTTATGCCATTATGGATGATATAAAGAGATTTATTCTGAGAAATAGATTTATGACTCCAGATGGTAAATTAGTAAAAACGATAAGACAAGATGAGGAATTAAAATAGAGAAATAGGACGAATAGTCCGATTTTTAAGTCCGCTTTTTTCTTATAAGAAAAAATATGCCAAAAGCCAGTAGGACGAAAAAGATAATCCAGCTTATAGAAGCTGCTCGACTTTCATATTCTGACATGCTTGCTATAGCATATTGAAGAAAAAAGACCATGAGTGCGATCCATAGTAATACTAACAACCAATCCCACCAGGATAATTTTTTAGTCTTCTGTTTCATAATGTTTTCCCCTATTAACCAACCAGTATTTATCTTGTGATACCTTGCGTGGTGTCAAATCCAAAAGAGGGTAAGTTGAGTTTCCACCAATGCTGAAAATCTTTCTGTCTCCCATAGCCAAAAGCGTCATCCATAGTAACAAAAAACTGGTTAAACAGGTTGGTTTTAGCGGCAGAAGCCTTAACAAGCTCATGAGCCCAGGCTTTATCTTTTTTAGTATAGGGACAAACAGCAAAGCAGATACTGCAACCTGTGGTTATTTGATTCCAGTAGTTGTAGCATCTGGAAGCATCTTCAAACCATGCTTTATGGCCAGGATTATTCCATATTCCTTTAATGGTGTAATTAGGATCATCCTCCAAACTAAGAGCTTCGCTGGGGCATGCCTCGGCACACCGTTTACAGGTGCGGCAGAACTCAGCAGCACCAAAGTCTATTGGTTTATCTATTGCCATGGGGAGATCTGTAAATACTTTGCAGAGCCTTACGCAGGGACCATACTCTGGGGTTATCAAACGATTATGGCGGCCAAGTTCTCCTAAACCAGCTTCCATGGCTATTGGAATGCTTAGCGCAGAGTCATTAACAGAAGGAATTGCAGTGTATCCTAATCCACGGATAAATTCTGCTAATGAGCTCGTTACCATTGTACAGAGGCTATAACCCAGGGAGCTAGTACTGGAAGCTATGGCCGCTGGGGCTCTTTTAATTGTTTCCTCTGACATCTGCACTGCTATGGCTATGGCATAATTTATTTTATTCGGTATTACACGTTTTTCTTCATCTTCATATGGATTATCCACGTCTTCAAATACTATTTGTTTTTCTTCATCATAAGAGTAAAAATGTCTTTTGTCCAATCTACAGATACCTACCAGACAAGCGCCAAAAAGCTTAGCTGCGGCTTTTACTGTTTCAGCCGCTTCCCTTGGTGATGCTTTGAAAGGAGCTACACCCATCTCTTCTGGAGTCATAACGTATAATTTATTCCATGATAATAAACCTTTATTAGACCGTCCAAAACGATTGACTGTCCAGGCAGCATTAGCTAATGCTCTATCGCGCAGAGAATATCCCGGTTTATTCTTTTTTATCCACTCAATACTTTTGTTGCGGTTATTAATATAAATCTTACGAGCTTTTTCTTCACCGACAATTCTGCTGAAGGAGCTAAAAATTTGGTCTCGGCCGTCATACCGTTGATATTCTCCTTCTTTAATCCAAAGTTTAGGCTTATCGATTTCCTTCACCCACCAGGGATGCTTTCCTATTTGATGGTTGGTTTTTTTATTATGAGTTGACAAGCTATATGATCTGGAAATACCAAAGCCAGAGACAGCGGCAACCATAGAAGCGTTTCTTAAGAATTTTCTTCTACTGATTTGCTTTGAGGTTTTCATTGATATTCTCCTTTTATAATTAAAAAATGGCATTGTGATGGGAACTAATAATTAGCTACATATTGTAGCAAAATATTTGGTACTTTACAAAAAGATTGAAAAATAGTCATGTACATAACATTTGTCTTTTTATATTTAAAAAAATAGAAGATTAGAAAATTGTCAAATTCTATATTTTATTGATTCAGTATTTTATGTTTACTTGACAAAAATAGAGTATATTTTATAATCGGGAAAAGATTTGCTATAATCAGGGCTTGATTAATTTTTCTAAGAAGGAGATTTAAACTTCATGGATGGTTCGAGAATAGTAATCAAGAATGCTTCTCAACATAATATTAAAAACATAGACTTAGAGATTCCTCGTGATAAGCTCATTGTAATTACCGGAGTCAGCGGATCAGGAAAATCATCTCTTGCTTTTGACACCATATATGCTGAGGGTCAGCGTCGTTATGTCGAATCTCTTTCTGCTTATGCACGGCAATTTTTAGAACAGATGGAAAAACCCGAGGTAGAATTAATTGAAGGACTTTCTCCTGCTGTTTCTATTGAGCAGAGATCAGCGAGTAGGAATCCACGTTCTACGTTAGGTACAATAACAGAAATCTACGATTATCTCAGGCTGCTTTTTGCTCGTATTGGTAAACCTCACTGCTATAAATGTGGGAGAGAAATAAGTTCTCAGTCTGTGCAGCAGATAGTGGATCAGGTTATGACTTTTACAGAAGGAGATAGAATCCAAATAATGGCACCAATAGCCCGGAGCAAAAAAGGGGAGTTTCAAAATGAGTTCCAAAGACTTTTGAAAAATGGCTTCATAAGGGCACGAGTGAATGGTGAGATTATTCAGTTAGCTGAGGATTTACGGTTAGAAAAATACAAAAAACATGATATTGATGTTGTAGTCGATCGATTGATTTTAAAGGATGGAATTGAAAGTAGATTGGCAGACAGCATTGAAACTGCGCTTAAACTTGCAAATGGAATCGTAACAATAAATAGTGAAGATAAAGGTGATAGACTCTTTTCTGAAAAATTGGCATGTATTGAATGCGGTATAAGCTTACCGGAATTAGCTCCTCGAATGTTTTCTTTTAATTCTCCTCATGGGGCATGTCCAGCTTGTGGAGGATTAGGTTTCAAGCTGGAAATTAGTCCCCGTAAAGTTGTTGTAGATGAGAGCAAATCAATAAAAGATGGATGTTTACTAAACTGGACTGAAGATTCTTATAGTTGGCGCTATCAGATGGTAAAAAGTTTAGCAAAACATTATAATATTGATTTATCAATACCTTTTCAAAAGCTTCCGGAAAAATCAAAACGGATATTTCTCTACGGTTCGGATGAGGCGGTTGATTTTAAATATGAGGGAAAAAATCTTAAATTTTCAATTTCTCGACGCTATGAGGGAATTATCCCCATGCTTATGCGACGTTATCGAGAAACAAAATCAGAGCACAGGCGACAGGAAATAGAAAAATATATGTCTTATATTCCCTGTCCAGATTGTCGAGGTAACAGGCTGCGTCCAGAGAGCCTTGCAGTGACAATAAATGGCAAGGACATTGCTGATTATAGTGCTCTCAGCATTAAGGAAGCAGTGGAAGTATTTAATAATCTTAAGCTATCTACCATTGAGAAGGAAATAGCCGATCGAATTCTAAAAGAAATTAGAGAACGATTAGCTGTTATGCTGAATTTAGGATTAGAATATCTTGAGCTGAATCGTCCTTCAAACACCCTTTCTGGAGGGGAAAACCAGCGCATCCGACTGGCAACACAGATTGGTTCGAGCCTGATGGGAGTTCTTTATGTTCTGGATGAGCCCAGCATAGGGCTTCATCAAAGAGATAACAGACGTTTACTCGAAACATTGTTTAAGATGAGAGATTTAGGGAATACTGTGATAATTGTGGAACACGATGAAGCAACCATAAGATCAGCAGATTATGTTGTGGATTTAGGTCCCGGGGCCGGGGAGAATGGAGGATATGTGGTCTTTTCTGGTAAGCCGATAGAGCTGCTTAAATCTAAGAAATCGCTTACGGGGAAATATCTATCAGGTCATTTAAATATCGAAGTCCCTAAAAAGAGAAGGTCTCCCGTAGCTAAATACATCACTATTTTAGGAGCTGAAGAACATAATTTGAAGAATATTGATGTAAAGATACCTCTTGGTGTTTTCACTGTTATAACAGGAGTTTCTGGCTCTGGTAAAAGTACTTTGATAGATGAGATTTTATATAGAAGATTAGCAAGAAAATTATATTGTTCGCCAGTAGAGCCAGGAAAGCACAGGGAAATTGAGGGTATAGAGTATATAGATAAAGTAATTAATATCACTCAGGCTCCGATAGGTAGAACTCCCAGGTCAAATCCTGCTACATATACAGGGGTTTTTAGTTTGATTCGGAATCTCTTTTCTCAGATGCCCGAAGCCCGAATGCGCGGATACCGAGCAGGAAGATTCAGTTTTAATGTGAAGGGTGGTCGGTGCGAAGCATGTCAGGGTGCAGGTATAATTAAGATAGAAATGCATTTTCTACCCGATGTGTATGTAACCTGTGATGTGTGTAAAGGAAAGCGTTATAATCGGGAGACGCTTGAGGTAAAATATAAGGGGAAAAATATTTCTGAAGTATTAGATATGACAGTAACTCAAGCATTAGAGCTCATGCATAACATTCCTAACATAAAAAATAAGCTGCAAACCCTTTATGATGTGGGAATGGGTTATATAAGATTGGGCCAGCCAGCTACAACACTCTCAGGAGGAGAGGCTCAGCGTGTGAAGCTATCACGTGAACTCAGTAAAAAAAGTACTGGTCGCAGCTTATATATTCTTGATGAGCCTACTACAGGTCTCCATTTTGATGATATAAAGAAACTTCTTTCTGTGCTTAATCGATTGGTCGATGCTGGAAATACAGTTGTTGTTATCGAACATAATCTTGATGTAATAAAGACGGCCGATCATATTATCGATCTTGGGCTTGAGGGTGGCGATGAAGGAGGCTGGATTGTGGTTCAGGGGACACCTGAGAAAGTGTCTAAACATCGCTCTTCGTATACAGGAAAATATTTACGCAAATTATTCAATAAAGAAATTGAGAGAAAGAAAGTTAGTTGATTGACTTTAGAGGATGAGTAAAATATAATTAGGTGGCAAAGCCATTTAAAGAGATAAATGATTTAGAATTTAAATAAGTTAAATGATTCTATTTTTCAACTCTAAATTAATATCCTAATGGTCATAATAGTATTAATAGTTTGTTGAATCAATTTGAGGAGTTAATTATGGCTAAACAAATTAATATCTTACCAGAAGATTTACCGAATAAGTGGTATAATATTCTTCCCGATCTTCCAGAACCAGTTTCTCCACCAAAAGATCCTGACACAGGACCGTCGAGAGTAGAAAACCTTCCTAATTTGTTAATCGGAGAGTGCTTAAAACAGGAGAGTTCCAAAGAACGCTGGATAGATATACCCGATGAACTCATAGACCTGTATGTTAAAGCAGGAAGGCCTCGCCCTTTATTCCGGGCAGATAATCTGGAAAAGAGGTTGGGGACGCCAGCTAAATTATATTATAAATCAGAATTTTATAGCCCCACAGGAAGCCATAAAGTAAATACTGCATTAGCTCAAGCCTATTATGCAAAAAAAGAGGGATTTGAAAGACTGGCCACTGAGACAGGAGCCGGACAATGGGGAACTGCTCTGGCTTATGCAACAAGTCTGGTTGGTTTGAAGTGTACCATTTATTGGGTGAGAGCTGTATATAATTGGAAGGAAGCTCGGCGCAATTTTATGAAGTTATTAGGAGCAGAGGTGTATGCTTCTCCCAGCAATAATACTGAATTTGGTCGTTCTTTATATGAAAAAGACCACAATCACCCTGGTTCTCTGGGTATAGCAATTTCCGAAGGCCTGGAAGATGCTCAAAAAGATGCAAAAACAGTTTATTCTCTCGGCTCGGTGCTGAATCATGTAATGACACATCAAACAATAATCGGTCTGGAGACAAAAAAGCAATTTGAGAAAGAGGGTGAATATCCTGATATTATGATTTCATGCTTTGGTGGAGGAAGCAATTTTGGTGGTTTTACCATACCATTTTTCCATGATGTATTGAAAGAAGGTAAAAAAATACGATTCATAGCAGCCCAGAGTGAGGCGGCACCAAATTTGCAAGCTGAATATAAATATGATTTCGCTGATCATGCTGAGATCACGCCTATGCTGAAAATGTATTCCCTTGGTCATCAGGCATCAATGCCACCAATCAAGGGAGATGGTCTCCGTTATCATGGTGCTGCACCTATATTGAGTCTTTTACGAAATAAAGGGTACATTGAAACCGTTGCCTATCCTACTGATGAAAAGCATGTTTTTAACAGAGCAAAGCTCTTTATCGAAAGCGAAGGTTTTTTGCCTGCTCCGGAATCTGCTTATAGCATAGCTTGTGCTATAGATGAAGCTCTTAAATGCAAAGAAGAGGGAAAATCCAAGGTTATTGCTTTTAACATAAGTGGTCACGGTTTCATGGATATGGAAGGGTATAAAGAAATTTTAGATTTAAAATAGCTTACGGCAAGAAGGTCAATGCTTACAACAAAAATTACAATTAATGAAAAAATTTATAATGTTCAGACTGAAGATAAGGGAAGAGGAATAACTGAGATTGAAACGCTGGTCTACAGCAGTGGGCAAATAATGGCGGCATGGCGCATTTCTTATGCAAAGCTGATGGAAAAAGGTGCTGATGAGGAAATGGTTTTTAGATTAATGCAACTGCAGCATAAAAAGATAGTTGATAAAATAAAGAAAGGTGTGTTGAGCTTTGATAAAACTGATATTCAGCTTCGTCCAAAACCAGAAGAATTAGAGCATACTATGGATGAAATGGTAATCGACTACATGATTAATAACTTAGAAGTTGAAGAGCTGAAACTAAAAGTTGATGCTGCCATGGAGCTGAAAAAAGGTAATCAGGTGATAATAAAAGTAAGTGCTCGAAAGCATATTTCAGCTGCTCCAATTGAGGGAGTTAATATTTCCTTCAATATTGTTGAAGATGCAGACTCCAATCCTCAAGAGGTTTTTAAAGGAACCACTAATTATCTTGGTCAGCTTGAAGCTTCCTTTTTCGTTCCTAATTTTCCCGGAAATGGTGCCCTTATTATAGAAGCTGATTCAATTTGGGGTAAAGACCGTGTAATTCAGAATATAATAAATAGTCCATAGAACTTGGCTTCTTTAAGAAGGTAATAAAGTAATAGCTTTGGTCATAAATAATACCAATTTAGATTTATAAAAATGGCTAAAGAGACTAAAAAAGAAGAATTATCCCAGGCTGATCCTGAGGCTGTTAGACTATATACCAAAGATAAGACACTTAAAGAACTGCGTGATCAAAGAGAAGAGATAGAGAAGAGCTTTAATAAAGATCTGACTGTATTGAATAGGTTATTGGAAAGTTTTTATGCCTACTGTAAATGGGAAAAGAGTGTTCTTAAAAGCGAAGAACGAGCTGATTTAAAATGGGATGCTTCAGCCTTAAATGAACTCAATAAGAAAGTTGAAAGGTTAATAGAAGAAAATAACCAGCTTCTACCCACAGAAGAAACAGGAAGAATAAGTAGATTACCCCTATTTCGTCAGCTTAAAGCGGCTATAGGTCGAGCTATCTGGTTTTTTCTTAAACCGAGAATAGCTACACCGATATCCAAACAGATGGGATTTAACAGCGATGTGGTAAATCAGCTCAATCGTTCTAATGAGCAAATTGATTATTTTTTGCATCAGCTCAGACAGTTTCACGATAAGTTATTAGCTTTCATTAAAAAAAACAACGAGATATATCGCCAGCTTTTTGAGATCCAAAGAACATATAACCACCAACTTATGCTTTTCTTTCAGAAAATAATTCCCCTGATAAACGCTAAAGACGTTGAAGTGATAAGATTGCTGACTTATTTACCTTTAAAAAGGATGGATATTATTTTTGAAGAATTTGATAAAAAACAAGAATTCCTCCAGCAGAGCCTCAAACAGCAGCAAGAGGAATTAAACAATATATTAAATACCCTTCATTCATGAGCACTAATTCTCGTATCGCCCTTTTTACTCCTTTACGACCAGTCAAATCTGGTATAGCAGATTATAGTGAGGAGCTTTGCCCGCTCCTTAATGAACATTATGATATTGATATTTTTATTGAAAAATATAAACCAGAAAATAAAGAATTAAAAAAAATAGTAAATATCTACCCAGCCTCAGAGTTTGTCTGGAGAAATTTACAGAAGCCTTATGCAGTAAATGTCTATCAGATGGGCAATAATACCTGCCACGCATATATGTATCCCTATCTATTTCAGTATCCAGGTATATTAGTGCTTCACGATTATAATCTCCATCATTCACGTCTTAAGATGGCAGTTGATATGCATAAGCTTGATGAATATGGAACTGAGATTGCATATTGCTATCCCGGAGAAAAGGGAAAAGTTTTAGCCGATACGGTTATAAGCGGTATGGGAAGTCGCTTTCAATATTTCAAATTTTCCTATAATAAAATCTTGATAGATGCCAGCTTGTTGACTGCGGTACACTCTACTTACGTTAAAGAAATTATTGAAAAAGAAGCTCCAGCAGCTCAGGTAGCGAAAATCACAATGGGAGTTCCTGTAATTAAGCCAGGCAAGAGCAGGGTAGGGGAGCTGCGGAAGAAACATAAGCTGCAGTCCGATGACATAATCTTAGCATCTTTTGGCGCAGTAACTCCTGAAAAAAGAATTATATCTATTATGAAGGTATTCCAAAAACTTTTTGCCCGGCATGAAAATATTAAATACTTGTTGGTTGGAAATCGCTCAGAAGATCTGGACATAGATCAATTAGTGAAAGATTTAAAACTGGAAGACAAGATAATCATTACTGGATTTGTTGAACGAGGAGATTTTTTCAATTATTTAGCCCTGGCAGATGTCTGTATAAACATGCGTTATCCCACCGTTAGGGAAACATCAGCCACTCTTCTGCGTATCATGGCTATGGGTAAGCCAGTGGTAATTTCTGACCTGCTCCATTTAGGAGATATCCCTGAAGAAATCTCCATCAAGATACCTTTGATTGATGAAGAGGAAATTCTATATAAAAAGCTCAGAAACATTATTAAGAATAAAAGCAGACGAGAAAAACTATCTCATGCAGGATTGCACTGTATTAGAGAAAAACATTCTTTAAAGGCAATGCGAGATTCCTATGTCCCTGTGATAGAAGAGGGTATAAAATTAAAGAGTAAGAGGCAAATTGACCGAAGTGGATTTCCTGAACATTTACGCGGAGCATATTGGGCCTCTTACGAAGAACTTGAAGGGATTTTTAAAGGCTTTATTAAGTCAAGAGATGTCAAAGAATTGTCTAAGTTAATCCCAGAACTTTCCAATAGAAAGTAGAATGCGGAGCGAAATTATGCATTTATTTCATTTGGCTGCGGCAAAAATCTCCTGGGAAGCAAGCGTAAGCTACTGTTTTTAAAGTGATGCTCATCCAAATAAGATAATTCTTCTCCTCGTTGCACCATCTTGTAAACTGCTCAGTACATCAGGATTTATCTTTTCTTCAAAGAAACTTATACAGCTCAATCAATCGCCAATGTATCTGAACTTTAATGAAAAGGTCTTATGGGAGAAACTTTCGATAACAGTAATTTTACATTCATCACCGATCTGTGCACGTTGTGGATCACCCCATTTAACTGCTAACGGCACCCCAATATTCACAACACAAGTACCGTCATGCGGGATTGTTCCTAAAAGTGTAGTATTATACAATATAATACCTTTGTAGATATGAACTATATTTCTGTGTGTGTTTTTAGTAATATTTTGGATACTAATAGAAACATTTTCTGCCGGGTCAGTTCCGACATTTTTAATCTTAGGATATATCCATAGAGTTCCATAATCCCAGTGTTCAGTAATAACATCGCCATTGTCTACATAATATTCAGCGGATCCGCCAGCTCGATGAAATCTTACATAAAAAGTACACCACTGTAAAAGAGGAGCGTTTCTTGATGTAGTGGAAGTTGAAGTAGTGCTGGTTGAGGTAGAGGTAGTTGAAGTAGAGGTGGTGGTCAGGTTGCGAGAGGTGATGAGAGTGGTGGTGTTGGTGGGTGCATTTCCTGGTTTTATGGTTGAAGTTGTGCTGGAGCTTGTAGTGGTCTGAGTGGTGTTGTTTACCCCCTGGGTTTCCAGGGTATCATTAGATAAAGCATTGGTTTCCGTGGGTGATTTCGATTTACAGCTCATATAAAAAACAACAATACCTGAAAGGACAATAAAGCAGATAATAAAATAGCTAAATAAATATTTTTTATAATCCATTTTTACCTGCATTTTTATATAATTATGCTCATGATTTCTGATACGTTGCTTATAAGATAGTAAAAATCAAATATATATCATCAATTAGCCCACTCTTTTTCAACGATAAAATAAGCAGCAATAGTTATAAGATATGGCTCTGATAATTGATTTTGTAGATTTAAGAAGTTTTGGATAAAAATAACTTTTTTAAAGAAAGAATAGATTGTGGATAAATGATTTTTAATGGATTTCTTTAATGCAAAGGTCTGATTAATAATGGAGTTAAATTAGATAAAATTATGGCGGAGAGGGAGGGATTCGAACCCTCGGTCCCCATTACTGAGGACAACTGCTTAGCAGGCAGCCCTGTTCAACCACTCCAGCACCTCTCCGCCTTAAATGGCTAAAATAATTTTAAAAGAACAAATTATCTCTCTGAATCTTTATTCGAATTATTTCATATTTTTTATAAAAACACAAGTTTTTTTTACTTTTTTAATGGAAAATTAAGCTATAATTTAAAAGAGGTTTTTTTTATAGAAAGGCAAACAGGAAACATAGAAAATTATTATGAGGTAACGTTAATTG
>CAZYAF010000018.1:0-83633 GCA_964645975.1 uncultured Acidobacteriota bacterium | reverse complement strand
CGTTAATTGAAAGAATTTTTATACAGCTCTACAGCTTATAATTTATATTACTCCATTTTAACAATCCTGATCGTTTACCTTTTTACTGCAATCATCATTCGTCTTATTAACCGGCAAATAGAAGACATAAAAAGACGCCATCAAGCGCGAAAAATAGCCCTCTATATTGCAAGCATCTTAGCTATAGCTATTATACTGGGAATATGGATTAAGGCTCTTGGCTCGATTACCATCGTTATAAGTGCTATTGGTGCTGGCTTAACCCTGGCATTGCATCAGGCTATTCTGTCTATTGCCGGCTGGCTTTTGATATTGCTCAGGCGACCGTACAAAACGGGTGATAGAATCGAAATGGGCGGAATATCAGGAGATGTGATTGATATACACCTCTTTTATACCATTCTGCTGGAAATTAAAGGGTGGCTGATGGGAGAGCAGAGTACAGGACGACTTATATATGTGCCAAATAGCAAAGTCTTTACCGAACCCCTTATTAATTACACCCAGGGATTTGAATATATATGGAATGAGATTCCCATTATAGTTACTTTTGAAAGCAACTGGCAGAAAGCGAAGCAGATTATGATGGAGGTAGTAGGAAAGGAAGAATTTGAGGTTTCACCTAAGCTACAAAAAGAACTGACAAAAATGGCGAAAAGGCATATGATTTACTATCGGACTCTTACGCCGACAGTATGGGTTAATATCGTTGATTTTGGAGTAGAGCTTACCCTTCGATATATTACAGAAGCACGAAAACGGCGAAAAACCAGAGATGTATTCTGCCAGGCTGTTTTACAGAGATTTCAGCAGGAAAAAGATATCGACTTTGCCTATCCTACCTACCGCATCTATCGACGAAGTGAAGAAATAGAAGAATGAGATAATAAAGTGACAAAATAAATATGCTAATTAAAGCTGTCAAATTCCATTTATTTTAAATTTGGGGATGTTTAGTTGATAGATAGCAATAAATAAAATAATATCGCAATTAGACTGATTTCCTAATATAGTTCTTTTCTTTTTCTGATTCAAAGGTGATAATATGAGATTTCAAATGTAATGCTAGGATTTCTGAAAATTTTTGACTCAGTCAACATAATTTTAAATGTTCTAAATTTTCCTTTTATTTTTTGTTCTATCTTTTAAAGCCAAAATATACTAATGAACATTATCATTTCATTTTAGGCTCCTTATTATTTTTATTCAATACTTCATAGTTTTCCAAAATTTGTGCTTGCAATACTTAAAGTAATATAGTTATACTTAGTTCATCTAAATAATCTCCTTAAACATTATATTTATTGCTTTGTAGGAGGTTTAGCAACAATGTCTAATAAATCTATCAAGTTAATGGCTTCACTTTGTTTTTGTTTTTTGCTGGTATTGATGGTTGCCAGTGGTCAGCCGCCATCTGAAAAGGTGATAGACCTGGATAATGGGGAGGGGAACATCAGGATTCTGGGCGATGATGCTGATGATTGGTCTGGTTATTCCGTTTCCAGCGGAGATATCAACGGCGATGGCTATGATGATGTCATCATCGGTGCTCCTTATACTGATCCAGCTGGAGGCCCTGATGCCGGTGAGACCTATGTCATCTTCGGCAGTTCAACGCCTAAAATGATTAAAGACTTAAATTCTGTATCGGCTAATATAACCATCTCCGGCGATGATGCTGAGGATAAGTCTGGCAGGTCCGTTTCCAGCGGTGATATCAACGGCGATGGCTACGATGATGTCATCATCGGTGCTTATGGTGCTGATCCGGCAGGCGGCAGATATGCCGGCGAGACCTATGTCATCTTCGGCAGCGCTGCACCTCGCCGGAAAATAGACCTCAACTCCAGGTCAGCCGACATGACCATCTACGGCGATGATGCTAATGATTGGTCTGGCTGGTCCGTTTCCAGTGGCGATATCAACGGCGATGGCTATGATGATGTCATCATCGGTGCTTTTTCTGCTGATCCAGCAGGAGGCATTAAAGCCGGGGAGACCTATGTCATCTTCGGCAGCGCTTCACCGCCAGCCACCGTAGACCTCAACAGCACCGCCGCCGATATGACCATCTACGGTGATGATGCTGCTGATTTGTCTGGCTATTCCGTTTCCAGCGGAGATATCAACGGCGATGGTTATGATGATTTCCTCATCGGTGCTCCTAGTGCTAATACAGCTGGCGGCAGTAAAGCCGGGGAGACCTATGTCATCTTCGGCAGCGCTGCACCGCCAGCCACCGTAGACCTCAACAGCGCTTCAGCCGATATGACTATTTGCGGTGATGATTATCTGGATTATTCTGGCTTGTCAGTTTACAGCGGCGATATCAACGGCGATGGCTATGCTGATGTCATCATCGGTGCTCGTTATGCTGATGAAGCAGGAGGCACTGAGGCCGGTGAGACCTATGTCATCTTCGGCAGCGCTTCACCACCAGACACCGTAGACCTCAACAGCGCCTCCGCCGATATGACCATCTACGGCGATGATGCTTATGATCGGTCTGGCTATTGCGTTTCCAGCGCAGATATCAACGGCGATGGCTATGATGATGTCATCATCGGTGCTTATCATGCTGATCCAGCAGGACGTATTAATGCCGGAGAGACCTATGTCATCTTCGGCAGCGCTGCACCAACAGCCATAGTAGACCTCAACAGCGTCTCAGCCGATATGACCATCTGCGGTGATGATGCTGGTGATGAATCTGGCTCTTCCGTTTCCAGAGGCGATATCAACGGCGATGGCTACGATGATGTCATCATCAGTGCTCCTTATGCTGATCCAGCAGGCGGCAGTAAAGCCGGGGATACCTATGTCATCTTCGGCAGCGGGATTCCCATAGACTACGACTTCTTCGATACTGATATATCAGACTGGATGAAGTTAGGAACGGGCGGCGCAATCGTGAAGTATGAGCAGCTGCTGCTTCGCTATACCACTAGCTTCCTGCGCATATTTCCTGCTGGGGCGACGAACAACGAATGCGATATAGAGGTCAAGGTGACTCGTAATGGTGGATTAGCTTCGCAAGTATTCAGCTCCATTCTCTTCAGCTATAGAGACAATCGAAACTACTGGGAGCTCAGGATGCAGATTAATCCTGTGGGAGCTGCTATTCCCGGGAGATGGATTCTACGGCACAGAGTGGCTGGTAAAGTTGTAGAACAGTATATTGTAAATGCTACCATCAATCGCAGCCAACAGTATCAGATTAAAATTGAAGTTAGGGAGAATCAGATAAAAGCTCTTGTTGATGGGGACTGGAAAATAGATGTTCAAGTGAAGGAAAAGCCACCTTGGGGCAAGATCATTCTGGAATACAGGGGAGCTGGTACCTGCTGGTTCGACGACCTGAAAATCTATTAATGAAGCTCATTATTTTATTGGTTTAAATATCAGGGACCTTTATTTCAATAGATCCTGGTCTATAGCCTTTTAATGAAGAAAGCATTCCATTAATAGTATTTCTAATAATCCCTTGAGCAAATTGATTTAAAGGTAATGATGTATCGTTAATTTTAATATTTATATCTGGCAGTAATGCTTTACAATCAGAGATGGTTTTCTTACCTTTAACAATTTCTTTTGCCAGTTCATAGCAGGAATCGAAACAACATTCACCACAGTTCAGATTGGGCAGCTTAAAAGCTTTCTGCTCGATTAAATCACAAAGCTTATTAATATCATTTATTACTGGTACGGTTAAATCTGAAAAATTACCAACCGCTGCAATTTCCAATCCGTCGGATAATTTCATTAGATCAGATTTTTCCTTTAAACATAAAATTTTCGGATAATTTTTTTCCCCTTTAAAACCCTCTACTATGACATAATCTGTTTGCAGGTATTTCAATATATCCTCCAATGGATGTTTACCAGGAAGGAAAATAGCGGTTTCTTTATCTGAAATGGCTACCACACCCTGAGCTATCTTTTTATATTTATAAGTATCTTTGTCTACGATATCAATTCCCTGCGGAGCATGTTTCACAACAGCCACTTTATAGCCTCTGTTCGTAAGCTCCTGGGCAAGCTTTACAGCTAAGGTAGTTTTTCCACTCGCCTGATAACCTACAATACCAATGAGTTTCAAGAAAATCACCTCCTCTCTATATTGGTGATAAAAAATTGATTTGCAAATGCTGCTGAGAAATTTCTTTATTAAAGCTTCCTTTTTAAGTAAAATGTAAGAAATAAAATACATAAAAGATTATAATGAAAAAAGAAGGAAAATAAAAGATGACTTATTTCACATTTAAGAGAGAAATATTATTTCCGATCCTTTTAGCAGCACTCTTTATGATAGCAAGCTTTCAAGGGTTTTTGGCACAAGAGGATAAATTGGAGTTACGTTATAAAGAATGGCTGCAAAAGGATGTTGATTATATAATTACACCTGAAGAAAAGGAATTTTTTTTGCAGCTTAAGACCAATGAAGAACGAGACAGATTTATTGAGGATTTCTGGCAGAGAAGAGACCCGTACCCAGAAACCCCTGTAAATGAATTTAAAGAAGAACATTATCGGCGTTTTAAATATGCAAATAAAAGCCTGGGTACAGAATCTCCCCGTGAAGGGTGGATGACAGACCGGGGAAGGATTTATATTCTTTTAGGAAAGCCCAATTATATTTTCCACGAAGCATCCGGGATTAAATTTTATCCTTTGGAAATTTGGTATTATGACAATCCTCCCATACGGGACCTTCCCACTGGTTTAAGGCTCATGTTTTATAAGAGACGCGGAGTGGGGGAGTACCGCTTATATAGTCCTTTTTTTGATGGACTTGGTTCATTGATGCCTGCATACTATGGAGTGCCAAATGATGTGTTTCTCTCCAATCCAAGCTTTCTGGCTCAGTTAGACTTTGATGTTCGTCAGGCTGCTTTAAGTGTAGCTCCTGGAGTAAGCCTTACCAGCTCTGAAGATGTATTGGTCAAATTTTATTCTCCACCAAGAGAGTATATTAAAATTCCTTTTAGTGGAAAGACTCCCTTGGTGACGACCAAGATATCATATGCTACTATCCCATTAGAGATGGCTGTAAATCATGTTAAATATAATGATTCTGCTTATGTACTCAATTTCGCCGTGGAGGTTCCTCCCAAATACTTAAGTTTCAGCGAACGAGATGATAATTTTTACACCCGCATCGATATAAATGGAACCATAGTAGATCAGAACAATCAGATTGCTGCGACCATATCAGATAAGGCTTATATTGAACAGACTAAAGAGCAATTTGATAAATCAAAAACTTATCGATTCGTATATAAGGGGCAGAAACTTTTAATACCGGGACGCTATACCTTAAGTCTTGTTCTAAGAGATTTTATCAGCAATCAAATGGGAAATATAAGTCAGCAATTTACTATCTCATCATTTGGTCAGAAGAGGCTGCAAATGATCACACCTGTATTAAGCTATAAGATGGAAAGCAAAGCTACTACGTCGCCTGATAAATGGGAACCTTTTGTGTATGATAATATTCGTATATTTCCTAAAGTGGATAAAACATTTGATAAATCAAACAGCGTATATGTATATAGTCAGCTCTATTATCCAAGAATTGAGTCATTACAATTTCTACCCAATTTTGCCTGTCTATATGAGATTCGTGATAGTGAAGGTAAGGTAGTAAAACAATGGAATGAAAGATTAATCGATGTTAAACAGGGAAGCTTTGGACGTATTCATCTCCTGAAGCAGTTACCAATTAAGGACCTTTCACCCGGGCAATACAAAATCAGGGTTAATGTTGAGGAAATCAACCTAAAACAATCTATTGAATCAACAACTGATATGCTCATCAGCGATTTAAATCAGAATTTGGGGCGTTTTCAATTTGAAAGAATGTTGGACTCTGATCCTCTGTTTAAGCATCTAAGCCTGGGGCAGCAATATTTCAATCGTGGGGAGATTGACCAAGCTCAATTTCATTTTCGCACTGCATTGGAATTTGATCGAAATTCATTAGATGCAAAGGTGAAATTGGCCAAATGTCTGATTTTAAAAAAGGATTATCAAGCCGCTGAAAAATTGCTGATAGAGGCTTTGAATCAAGAACCAAATCACTATGATGCTTTAATTTGTATGGGCTCACTCCAATCATCTTTAGAAAGATATTCTCAGGCAATTGAGAATTATAAAAAGGGTCTTGATATTGGCTTGGAAACAACTACCTTAAGGAACGCTCTTGGTGAAGCTTATATGTTAGCAGGAGATTATAAAGCAGCTAAAGAGAGCTTTGAACGCTCACTAAAATTGAATCCCAAGCAGCAGAATGTGAAAGAAATTTTGGAACAGCTGGAAAAGATGATTTCTGATTCTTAATTAATTATCATAGCTTTTTCCTGTGGTGCACTATGAAAATGGAAATTACATTAAAAGGGAACATCCTTTTTGCATTGATTAGAACAATAGGTTTTGTTTGTATTCTATTATTTCTTTTTCCTTTGCTGCTAACTGAGGTTGCTGCTGATCAAGAAAAAGACATTAGTCCTCCTGATAATAATCTAAATCTAATATTAATAATAATTGATACCTTGAGAGCAGACCATCTTGGCTGTTATGGTTATGATAATGTGGAAACCCCGGCAATAGATGATTTAGCCGGAAAAGGTTTTCTCTTTTCTAATGCTTATTGTCAGGTACCCATCACCTTTCCTTCTCACGTTTCCATTTTTACTTCTACTTATCCCTTTTATCATGGAGCCAAAGACAACGGCAGGTATATAATAGATGATGGTTTTATCACTTTAGCAGAGCTCATTAAGCAAAATGATTATTCCACTGCTGCCTTTATAGGAGCTTATCCTCTGGATTCTCGATTTGGTCTTCATCAAGGTTTTGAGCTTTACGACGATTTTATTAACCGAAGAAATCAGGAAGCAAAAAGATTAGTATTTGCTGAGAGAAAAGCTGCGGATGTTTTAGAACCAGCTCTTACGTGGCTTAGAGAAAAGCATCAGCAGAAATTTTTCCTTTGGTTACATTTTTTTGACCCCCATAATCCCTATTCGCCACCGGAACCCTTTAGAAGCAAATATAGAAATTACCCTTATGATGGAGAAATTGCCTATGTTGATAGTATTATAAAGAATTTATTTATTGAAATGGAAAGGTTAAAAATAGACCGAAATACAGTTATTGTACTTACCTCGGACCATGGAGAAGGATTAGGTGAACATGAAGAAGACACCCATGGGCTTCTGCTATATAACTCAACCTTACATATTCCGTTGATAATAAAAGTTCCTCAATTTTCCGCTATGCCTACAGTTATACCGAATTTGGTTAGGAGCATTGATATAATGCCAACAATATTGGATTTACTTAAAATAAAAAAACCAGACAAACAAATCCAGGGAAATAGTCTTTTACCACTGATGTTACATAAAGAGCAAATGAACAAAACAGCATTTTCTTATTTTGAGACATATTATCCGCAGCTCAATTATAACTGGTCGGCTTTAAGAGGGATTATGAGTTTAGAATGGAAGCTCATTTTAGGTCCTGAGTCAGAGCTTTATCATTTAAAAGATGACCCTTTAGAATTAATAAATGTTTATCATAATGAGCATGATAAGGTTATAGAATTAAAAAAAGTTATTGATATGACTATAAGCGAAAATATATCCCCTGTCAGACCTGGTGCTCATCAAATACAATTAAATGAAGAAACTCGCAAAAAGTTGAAGAGCTTGGGCTACATGGCGTCGTCATCTGAAAATAAGGGACGAAATATAAACCCACGAGATATGATGGGCTTATTAAAGATGATTGACCGAGCAGCATCATTGTATCGCTCCAGCGATTACCATGAGGCTATAAATGCTTTTAATAAAATACTGATAAAAGATACAGATAATATTGAATCTCTGGTATATCTTGGTAGTTGTTATCAGGAAATCAATAATTTAGAAAAGGGAATTGATATTTTTTCTCATGCCCTTACTATAGATGCAAAAAATAGCAGTATAGTATACAAATTAAGTCGCTGCTATTTTTTAAAAGGGGATTTTGATAAGGCAGAAGACGGATTTAAAAAGGTCATTGAACTGGAAAGAAATAATAATTTAGCTATGTTTCATCTTGGTTTAATTGCTCATTTCAGGGGTAATATACAAGAAGCACTGGAGTGGTTTCAACGAGGGTTGGAAATAGATGAGAGGGATGTAGATTGCCGCAATAACCTGGCAAATTGTTTATTAGAGATGAATAGGTTAAAGGAAGCGATAGAGGAATTTAAAAAAGTAATACAATTAGATTCCTCTTATGGTGATGCTTATAATGGCTTAGGAATTGTTTATTATCAATTAGACAATACAACACAGGCAATAAAATGGCTTAAAGAAGCTGCCAAATATTTACCTCAGGAAGCAGAGATTTATTTTAATTTAGCCACTATTCTAGAGTCAGACAGGAAATATGATGAAGCCCTTCGTAATTATCAGAAATTTTTACAGTTAGCTAAGAGTACTAACATGCAGAAAGCAATAGAAGCGGCTAAGATAGCAATCGATAGAATTAAAAGCCTGCAATAAAGTGATTATGTCTTGGGACTTATGTTTAATTTAATTCCTCATTTTTCAAGCTAATATAGAAAGCCTACCCTTAGTTTACCTTACAGTATTTATCATGAAAAGGTGGCTGCAGGTGAAAAATTTCTGCTAATTTTGCTGCGCTGTATTCTTAAGATTCCGGCAAAATTTAGGCCAGGGAGTAGCTGAAAGAGGACAATCTCCATCTAATGCATAGAAATAGTTATCCAATGAGCTAAAATAAATAACACCGTGTTCATTTATTGCCGGTGATGAGAAAATAGCTTTTCCTGTTTCGTATTTCCAATTAAGACTCCCATCAGAATTAAGAGCATAGAAACTGTTATCCCATGAACCCACAAAGATGAGTCCGCATTCCCCAATAGCCGGAGAGGATCTAATATAATTCTTTGTTTCGTAAATCCATTTAACTTTACCATCCGGCCAGACTGCGTACAGATAGCCATCATCTGCGCCAAAATAGATGGTTCCATCATTTCCAATGACAGGCGAAGAAAATATCTCTGCTCTGGTTTGATACCTCCATTTTGGTTGTCCATCAGAATTGAGAGCATATAAGCAGTGATCTAATGATCCAAAATATATGGTTCCGTCAGAGCCAATTGCAGGTGAAGAGGAAATGTCGTGGACAGTTTCATACTTCCATTTGAGTGTTCCATCTGAATAAAGAGCGTAAAGAAAATTGTCTAATGAGCCAATATAGATGACTCCATCTTTCCCAACAGCTGGTGATGAATAGATACAGTCCCCGGTTTCAAATTTCCATTTAAGTGTTCCATCCTGGTTCAGTGCATATAGATGTTTATCATCTGAGCCGAAATAAATAGTACTATCAGAACAAACTGCTGGTGAAGAGGAGATGGGACCTGTGGTTTTGAATTTCCATTTCAATGTGCCGTCAGGATTTAGAGCATATAAGATGCCATCCATGGAGCCGAAACAAATAGTTCCCTCAGCACATATTGCAGGAGAAGAAGAAATCTGTCCTTTAGCTTCAAATTTCCATTTGAGCGTTCCATCAGGCTTAAGAGCATATAAAATATTATGTTCCGAACCAAAATAGATAGTCCCATCTTTATCGAGTGCCGGAGATGATATCACCGGGTTTTTTGTATCAAATTTCCATTTTACCGGGGGAGTTTGCGCTATGATGATAGGAACTGTAGATACAAGAAGCACACAGATAATTATTTTTTTAATCATATCACCCTCCAATACAACTAAATTGCTTATATCTGTATATTATTCAAATATACATGATGCCAATTATTTTAGATGAAATTGTCAGTAATTGAGTAACCATGAATAATTTGTTCAATCCCCTTTTTGCCATTATCAACCGATAATGCTTTCTCTCTATATATAACACTTCAAAAAAAATACAATAATTGTTAATATCTATATTTATTTTTTATACTTCTTTAGAAATCTATCGAAAAAGTTTGTAGCTTCGCTGAATGCTTTAATCCAGTTCTTATGTAAAAGGAATCCGTGCACCTCATCTGGAAAAATAAGAGTTTCAATATGTGCTTTACCGTATTGACGAAGTCTTTGAATTAAATCTGTGGTTTGAACAAAATCGACATTCCTGTCATCATCTCCATGCACAAATAGAACTGGAGAGTTCCAGAAAGCCACATCTGCCACTGGTGATGAATCAAAAGCAGAACGATGTAATTCTTCGCTATAAATTCCCCATCCTCCTCCGCTGCGTCTCTTTCCCCGTAGAGACCAATCGTGAACTCCATGGAGGTCCACGCCAGCAGCGAAAAGATCGGAATCACGTGCCAAACCCATGGCAGTAAGGTAACCACCATAGGAACCACCCCAGAGGCCTATTTTATGAGGATCAACTTCTGCTCTATTCTGCAGATATTTACCTGCGGCAACTATATCTTGATATTCTGCTGCGCCTCGTGGGCCCTGATGGGGAGCATTACGAAAAGCTCTTCCGTAGCCTATTCCTGCACGGAAATTTACTGAAAGAACCACATATCCTCTACTGGTTAGATATTGATTCATAGCATAAGCATTGTGGTAATACCCTCTATAATGCCAACCCAATAGCATTTGCCGAATGGGCCCACCGTGCATAAAGATTACTGCTGGCCTTTTATCTCCGGCTTTAACTTGTGTAGGCAGAAAAAGCTGACCGTGGATTTCCAGTCCATCAGGAGATTTGAATATAACTTGCTGCGGTTCTACCAGAGCTTTCATGGGAAATTGAGCTGGAATCACTTCTGGTGCAATCAGTTTTGGATTACCGCCGCTTATTGGGATTACAGCCGGAGCAGCAGGTTGCTTAAAGGTTGAGCATAAAAGAAGTATATGCTCACTTTTTACAGGTAGTACTGGACTCCATTCTATTCCTTTACCGCTGGTTAATTGCTTGGTAGCACCATCAGTAACTGCTACTGACCAAAGATGACGGCGGTCTATATCATCCTTATTGGAATTAAAAACTATAGTATTTCGATCAGAAGTTAAAGTAGCATATTCTACTTCGTAATCTCCTGGTGTAAGGCATACTGCGTCTCCTCCTTTTATAGAAATAGAATAAAGATGCATCCATCCTTCGTGCTCTGAATAAAAAATAAGTCTATCATTAGCTCCCCACATAATTGGCTGCAAAACATAATATTGAGCAAAACCACCACCATCATCTATTTCCCAAATTTTATGAGCCTCACCATTATCACTATTGGCTAACAATATAGAAAATGGTATTTTCGTATCAATTCCGAAAGACCGTTCTCGTAACCCTCCAGAGAGCCGAATGAAAGCAATGCTTTTTCCATCAGGTGACCAGACAGGATTGGTATCTCTATCTACACTTGGAGAGATCCAAATGATTTGCTTTAAAGTTAGATCATAAATTCCGATAAAGCTGTGATCCTCCCGATTACTGACAAAAGCTATTTTTCTGCCGTCCGGAGACCAGCAGTGCGAACCATTTCTACCACGCGCTTCAAATAGTGGCTTTGCGGATTTTGAGCCATCAAGAGATGCAGCAAAGATTTGCCCTTTAAATTGGAAGGTTACCAAATCTCCTTTAGGAGATACGCTGGGCTGTGAGCCTTTTCCTAAGCACCAGGGGTCTCCGCCGGCTACTTTAATTGCCCATACTTCTTGCTCAACTCCGAGAGGATCGCTTGTGGGATTAGGGTATTCGCCAACACGATTTGCTGCACCACCTCTTACATATACTATTATGGCGCCGTCAGGGCTAAAGCAAAGGCTGCCCAACTCTTGTCCATCATCTTTGGTATATGAAGTAACTTTTTGAGCTTTATAATCTGGTCCCTCAGCTACCCAAATATTTCGAATACCACTATTATAAAATATCCATGCAATCCTATCATGATTTGGTGCTGAAATTAAGTTTGATGGAAAAGGAGAACTCATGATATTTTCTAAAGAATAATCCTGTGATAATAGAGTTATGGAATATAGGAGAAAAATTAGAACTATAACCCCAAATAGCTTCATCCTAATGGGAATAGTAGTAGATACTTTATTAATTCGTTTATGGTTTAGCATTTTCCCCTCCTTGAATGCTAATATATATGAAATGAATATAGTTTAAAAAGTGCTAAGTATTATATTTTTGTATTTAGATATAAAACGGTACTATACTATTATAAAAAAAAATTCATTAAGTTCAAATACTTTTATTTGATATTTGCTTAAATCTGTAGAATTTATTAAAATATAGACAAATTCAGCAAAGATTTGGAGTTAGCTTATAATATTTTTAACAACATAATTAGTTAAGTTTCACAAACGATGCTTTTCTTTATGTTAATTTGGATTTATTATTTATAGTGTGAAAGAGGATAATATGAAAGAATACAAGTTTTTATTAGCTGGACAATGGTTATCCTCTGATGTGAGTTATGAGGTAAAAAATCCCTTCAATGATTCAATTGTAGGTAAAGTTTATAGAGCAGGGGAAAAGGATATTGATGAAGCGGCAAGCAAGGCAGTTAAGGGATTTGAAGTGACTCGAAGACTTCCATCTTATCGACGTGCAGAAATACTTCAGGGAATTGTAGATGGGATTAAAGAAAGATCAGAGGAGATAGCTCTAACGCTTTGCCTGGAATCTGGAAAACCTATAAGAGATGCTCGTACAGAAGTTAACCGTGCAATAAATACTTTTAGCATAGCTGTCGAGGAGGCTAAGCGTATAGGAGGCGAACTATTACTGCTTGATTTGGCAGTGGCATCTAAAAACCGTATTGGTATTACGAAGCGTTTTCCTCTTGGTCCCATTCTGGGGATTTCACCCTTCAATTTTCCGCTAAATTTAGTTGCGCATAAAGTGGCTCCTGCTATAGCTGCAGGGAACAGTATTGTAATTAAACCATCTTCCTCTACTCCAATTACATGCCTGTTATTGGGGGAGGTTATACTCGAAGCTGGTTTTCCTCCTGAAGCTATAAGTGTGCTTCCCTGTAAACCTTCTATAGCAGAAAAATTAGTTGCTCATGATTCTTTCAAGCTCGTTACTTTTACTGGCAGCGCTGATATTGGCTGGAGCCTAAAAAAGATTGCCGGCAAAAAGAGGGTGACTCTGGAGCTGGGAGGAAATGCAGGGCTTATTATACATTCAGATGCTGATTTAGATTATGCTATTCCCCGGGCTGTTGTCGGCAGTTTTTCTTATGCTGGACAGATATGCATATCAATACAGAGAATTTTTGTTCATCAAGATATTTATGATGAGTTTCTTAGCCGTTTTTTAGATGCGGTGATGAAGTTGAAGGTTGGAAACCCAAAAGAAGAGGATACCGATATAGGGCCTGTTATAGATGATAGTGCTGCCGAGCGTATTGAAGAATGGCTTGAAGAGGCCAAAAATGCTGGAACTAAATTTTTATATGGTGGTGAGAGAAAAGGAAGATTAATTAAGCCTACTATTCTTGCAGAAGCCGATCCTTCACTTAAGGTAAGTTGTCAGGAAGTCTTTGCGCCGGTAATAACTCTAACACCTTATAATGATTTTATGGATGCAGTTAAGATGGTTGATGATTCCGCCTTTGGTCTTCAAGCAGGTGTTTTTACTAAAGATATCAACAATATATTTGAGGCTTTCAATGGTATTGAGGTAGGAGGTCTTATTGTAAATGATATTCCTACTTATCGTATAGACCATATGCCTTATGGTGGAGTAAAAGATTCAGGATTGGGTCGTGAGGGAGTTAAATATGCCATTGAGGAAATGACAGAACTTAAGTTAATGGTATTAAATTTGGCATAAAAATAATTAAGTCGCTGAAGATATAACATCATAGAACTTAAGATAGTAAATAATATGATATAAATATATACAGGACTTCCTCCAAGAAAGAGAAAGAGATTTACATAAGTTCTTTTTTATTTAAGATTAGCTGAGACTGCAAGTGGAAAAGTAAAATTTTGGGGAATTCCAGAGAAGAATAGCTTGACATTAAATAGAATATTTTGATAGAATTAATAAAAAGATGAAGAGAAGATTATATATCATTTTATGTGTGCTTTTTTTATATATAATAGTATTTTTATCCCATGATGGCATTTTCCTCGAAAAAAATTATATATATAAGCCTTTAAAAACTGCTAATATTATTACAAATTCTAATGAAGGCAGTGATTCGGTAAATACATATATTTCTGACCATCATAAATGTCCCTTCTGCGATGGTTTCAAAAATAATGCAAATATTCAAGAAATTTTACGCGTTGATGTATTTAAAGAAAAAATTTATAATGCATACATCCTTTTGTATAGAAATACTCGAATAAGCAATAACCTCACAAGGGCACCGCCTACCATCTAATTTTCTTCTTTCTAAATGATATTTATTCAATTTTAATAACTTATAGCAACTATGAGTATTTAAAAATGAATAAATATCCAATGTTTAAAACAGAATGACAAATAGCAGGCAATTATTAGCAGAAAAAAAGAGCAAAAGGATTTAGAATAAAAAATAGAGAAAATAGAGGAAATCAGGATCACATACGTATATTGGACTTTTTTATTTAAAAGAACAATAGAAAGGATAAACGATAACATGCACTATTTTTTCATGAATAGGAGATAATATGAAGAGAGCAATATTGATAGTGGTATTATTATATTTATCGAGCTTTTCTTTCAGTGTATGTGCTGTTCAGCAAACTAATGAACCAATTACCATAGAAAAGGCCATTGAAATAGCACTAAAAAGAAATCCTGATATTCAGTCGGCTTTAAAAGAATACGAGGCAGCTCGGGCTCGAATAAATCAGGCAAAGGCTTTCCCAGAGCCAGAATTAAGTTGGGAATTTGATTTTCAACCACGTATCTTCAGTTTTAAGGATGCAGGAGAAAGAAATTTAAGTATTTCCCAGCTTTTTGAATTTCCAGGTCGTAGACATTTCAGGTATAAGATTGTAGAAAAAGAAGCTCTTGTTAGCCAATCAGGATATAAAGCAGTCAGGTTAGAGTTGATTGCCCAGGTTAGGATAGCTTTTAGTGCTGTTCTATTTGCAAAGGAAAGAGTTAATTACAATCAGCAGAACCTTAAATTATCTCAGAATTTTCTCCGCATGGCGCAGATAAGATATGAAGCTGGGTCTGTAGCAAAATTAGAGGTTTTGCGAGCTCGAGTAGAAGAAGCAAAAGCAAGAAATGAATTATATTTGTCAGAAAATGAGTTAGACTTGTCCAAAGCTGCTCTAAATTTTTTATTAGCACGGCCAATGGAGACAACCCTTCAAATAGAAGGCAAATTAGAAGCACAGTCTTTGGAACCTTCTTTAGAAGAGCTGCAAGAAAAAGCATTTAAATATCGTCCCGAAATAATTGGAGCACGTCATGCAGTTGAGGGTGCTCGCTCAGCCGTATCGCTAGCAAAGCTTAGTTATGCTCCTGATTTCGGCTTTCGAATTGGTCGGCATTGGGAATCTGAGCTTGGTAATAACTGGGATATTGAATTTGGCATAAATCTTCCTATTTTTATGTGGCAGAGGCAGAAGGGAGAAATAGCTGAAGCTAAAGCTAATTTATATTCCCTTACCTCTATCTCTGAATCAACAAAAAATAGGATAACATTAGATGTAAAAGATTCTTTTCTTAGAGTAGCCGCATTAAAAAACCGCATACAGCTTTTTCAGGAAGAAATATTAGTTGAAGCTCAAGAAGCTTATCGTATTGCGATTCGCAGCTACGAAGAAGGGGAGATTGGTAATTTAGAACTTTTAGAGGGTCAGCGTACTCTCATGGAAGTAAATCTATCGTATGCTGATGCTCTTTTTGAATATAATATGGCCCTCGCCGAATTGGAAAAAGCAGTAGGTGGGGGGCTTTTATAAAAAGAGCTAATTAGTAAAAAGGGGATGAAAAAATGGGACTTTTAAAAAAATTTAGCTTGGGATTTTTAATATTATTGTTACTTTTCTTTTTATATTCATGTGGGGAAAATCATACCAAAAAGCTTTCTCCGCATCAAAAAACAGAAGAAGAACAGGCTACTGAAATCGAGCAAGAGAGGGGAATAGAAAAGAGAGCTGGTATTGGAAGAGGTCAAGGAGGACCCGGAAGAGGTAGGTGGAGAAGAACGCAGGAGCAGGTCTTAGAGATTAGTCCGGAATCAGCAAAAATGATCGACATTAAAGTAAAACCAGCAGTGATGAAATCTATGGGCTCGTATATATCAGCAACAGGTATGGTTAAAACAAACGAAAATAAGGTAGCCATTGTAGGTCCACTTTTTTCGGGAAGAATAAAAGAGTTTTTAGTTAACGTGGGTGACTTGGTGCAGAAGGGAAGCAAGCTTGTTTTATTAGAAAGCGTGGAAGTGGCTAAAGCTAAATCTGAATTTTATAAAGCATATGCAGAGATGGAATTAGCCAAGATCAATTATGATAGACAACAACGGTTATTTAAAGAAAATATAACTTCTAAAAAAGATTTAGCTTCTGCTGAAGCTGATTATAAGATTGCCATGGTAAATCTTGAAGCAGCAGAGAAAAACCTTCATACGCTGGGTTTTACCGAGGGAGATGTGCAAAATATAGCCACCAAGCATGAGATAAATCCTATCATTTGTCTTTGTGCGCCTATTACTGGTCGAGTGGTCAAAAGGCAAGGAGTTGTCGGTGCAATGGTAGACCAAAGTAATGACCTCCTTACTGTGATGGATTTATCTTCTCTCTGGATTGATGCTGATATATATGAGAAAGATATTGCTCTCATAAATATTGGCAAAAAGGTAGAGGTAGCAGTAACTTCCTATCCCCGAGAAATATTTATGGGCGAAGTTGCGTATATAAGCGATATCGTTAATGAGAAAACTCGTACAGTGACTGTTCGAACTGTGGTAAACAATAAAGATAGGAAATTAAAGGTAGGAATGTTCGCTAATATTAGGATATATACTGCAGCCGAGAAAAAGGCATTAGTAATTCCAGTGGATGCAGTGCTTGATGAGATGGGTGAAAAGATAGTTTTTATAAAAGAAGGCGACGCATTTCGTCGCAAAGCTGTTGAAGTAGGAAATACGCTTGATAACTTTACTGAGATAATAGCTGGATTGAAAGAGGGCGATCAGGTAGTGGTAAAAGGTCATTTTCAATTGCAATCTGAGCTCGTTGAAAGAGAAAGTACTGGTGGAGTGGTAATTCACTAATATAATATTTATCTTTTCTGATAATTTTCTTTTTGGAAATAGCAAATGATTAGAAGAGGATTATAAAATGATAGATAAAATAATCGAATGGTCCTTGAGAAATAGATTATTAGTAATATTTTTATCTGCCTTGATAATTATAGGTGGTATAGTTGTTTTTTTTACTTTACCGGTTGATGTTTATCCTGATTTGAATGCTCCACTGGTGAATATTGTTACCGAAAATTATGGTATGCCCTCTGAGGAAGTAGAAAAGCTCATTACGAGGCCATTGGAAAGTATACTTAACGGAGCACCTCACGTTACCAGAGTACGCTCAGAATCGAGTATGGGGATATCAGTAGTAACTGTGGAATTTGATTGGGGAACCGATATCTATTTAGCTCGTCAGCTGGTTACCAGCCGATTGGAATTGGTAGCTAATCAATTGCCTGCCGGGACCTTACGTCCCATTTTAGGTCCTGTATCTTCACGTATGGGTGAGGTTTTCCAGTTTGTTGTAGAGGGAGAGGGTGTTGATCCCATGGAGCTTCGCTCAGTGGCAGATTGGGTGATTCGTTATAGATTGTTAGGTGTACCTGGTATATCCTTTGTGGTTAATCTTGGTGGGTTTATTAAGCAATATCAGGTACTTATTGATCCTACTCAATTAAAAAATTATGGAATAACAATCGCTGATGTAAAAGCTGCTATTGAGGAGAACAATTATAATCCATCGGGTGGATTGCTTTTTAAGGGTCCGCAGGAATTCATCATTCGTGGTTTGGGCCGAATGCAGAGTTTGGAGCATATTAAAGATACAGTTATAACGGCTCGAAATAATGTACCTATTTATGTAAAAGACGTTGCGGAAGTTAAAATTGGCCATCAGTTAAGAAGAGGTATTGCAAGCAGAAACGCCAATGAGGTAGTTGATGTTGTAATAGAGAAACAATACGGAGGAAATACATTAACTACTATTCGCAATGTCAAAGATGCCATTGCCAACCTGGCAAAGTCCTTACCAGAAAAGGTTAAGATTACTCCATATTATGACCAGTCTATTCTCATATGGAAATCCATTGGTCATGTGGAAAAAGCACTATTAGAGGGAGCTATCCTTGTAATATTAATTATTTTACTCTTTATGGGTAACCTTAGAGCTGCTTTTATAACCGCGCTTACCATACCTATATCAGTACTTTTTGCCATAATAATGATGAAAGTCTTCGGCATAGGCATTACTGTTATGTCTCTGGGTGGATTAGCCATCGGTATAGGAAAGATGGCAAATTCATCTGTTATTATGGTAGAAAATGTTTATCGTATTATTCAGAAAAAAGAGAAGGATATTCTCGAGAGCACTCTTGAGGGAGCAAAGGAAGTTGGGCGGCTTATTTTTCAAGCAGGTCTTATTATAATTTTAGTTTTTCTCCCTTTATTTGCTTTAAGCGGTATTGAAGGAAAAATGTTCGCTCCCACGGCTTTTGCCGTTGCCGCATCTCTTTTTGCGGGGCTCATCAATTCTCTAACCATTAAGCCAGTTCTGTGTTCTCTCCTATTGAAAAAAGAGAAAATTTCTGCAAAAGATATCTTTCTCATGCGCTTCATGAAGGACATTTATAAGAAAGCGCTTAATTTTTGTTTAAAACATCGCTGGCACTATCTGATCATTTCAGGTGTTGTATATTTGTGTTTAATGATTATATTAATACCAAGGATTGGGCGCGAATTTCTACCGCAGATGGATGAAGGTTCCCTGATACTCAGTACTATATTGGCACCAGGTACTTCTTTGGATGAAAGTGATCGTATGGGGAAAAAGGTTGATAGCATCATGCTGGAATTTCCTGAAGTATTATCAATTAATAGAACCACGGGAAGAGCAGAACAATCGGAGCATGCTCATGGTGTAAATCATAGCCATTATATTATGGAAATAATGCCAAAGGAAAAAAGAGATCGCTCGCTGGAAGAGATGCTGGAAGCTATGAGAACAAGATTGGATGAAATTACAGGATTAAGCTATATCTTCGAGCAACCCATACAAAATAAAATGGCTGAGATGCTTACAGGCTTGGAGGGACAGATAGCAATAAAACTCTTTGGTCCCGAATTAAATATCTTGGATGAGAAAATTGAAGAGATAAAAGCTATGGTAGAAAATATTGAAGGTGTGGCTGATCTTCGAGTTGAACAAACTTCCGGTACTCCTCAGGTTAATGTAAGACTTAATAGGAGGAACCTGGCTCGATATGGATTGAATATTAATCAAGTTTCAGACGTTATTGAAACTGCCTTAAATGGTATAGAGGCTACGGATATTTTAGAAGAGCACCGAAGATTTGCAGTATTTATTCGTTTTCAAGAGCAATTTAGAAAAGATATTGAGACTATAAAGAACTTATTAGTAGAAACTCCTTCAGGCCAGAGGATTCCACTAAGCGAGCTGGCAGATTTTGAGATGAGTGAAGGCCCCCTGACTATTATGCGTGAGAATGTGCAGCGAAGGAGGGTGGTTATTTGTAATGTAACCGGTAGAGACCAAGGCAGCTGGATTGCTGAAGCACGTCAAATCATCGAGGATAATGTGCAATTACCAACAGGATATTACGTTACTTTTGGAGGCCAGTTTGAAAGTCAGCAGAGAAGTTTCCAGAGACTGATTTTGCTTAGCATACTTGTTGGTCTGATAGTTTTTTTCTTACTCATGATTTTCTTCTCATTTAAAAATGCATTAGCCATAATGATAAATGTTCCCTTCTCTATGATGAGTGGCGTGATAGCACTATTTATCTTAGGTATGAGTTTCAATGTCTCATCGGCAATTGGCTTTATTGCCCTTTTTGGTATATCGATTCAGAATGCTCTTATAATGGTTGGTTTTTATAATAAATTGCGGAAAGAAGGCGTACCCTTGCATGAGGCTGTGATGCAGGGTTCTTTGATTAGGTTAAGGCCTGTGCTTATTACTGAGCTTGTTATCATTATGGGTGTATTACCTCTTTTATTGTTTGCCGGCACAACTGGCTCTGAGTTATTGGCACCAATGGCTGTAGTTTATATTGGAGGAGAGCTGGATGCAATTTTCTTAGCTGCATTGCAGTTACCTATACTTTACGAATTATTCGAAGGAAGAGCAAAGAAAAAGAAAAGATTATCCGGAGAGGTAAGTACTGCATAGTTAAATAATTAACTAAATAAAGGGGTGGCTAAATAGCCACCCTTTTTTTGTATTAGCATATTTTTGAAAGTTTAACTGTTATATGTCAAAGGTACTTTTCGCCAATTTTTCTAACTTTTTACTTGAAGTTGCGCATTTTAATAAATTAGATTCAGGATTATTTCCGCCCTGGGATTCAATTATCAGACAACCATTGATTTTTTTTTCTCTTAATTTAGTAATAAAAGCAGACCAATTAATGTTGCCTTCAAAGGGGATAAGGTGCTCGTCAATATGACCGAAATTATCATGTATATGACATTCGAGAATATAATCAGCAGCAGCATCTAATGAATTTATAATATTATTTTTGATAAAGGAATGTCCAACATCAAAACAGAGTCCAATATTGGGTAAATTATATTCTTTTAAAAATTGAACTATCCTTTTTGGTGAAGATATGGCATTAGTAATGTTCTCCAAGGCAATAGTTATTCTTTCATTTCCCATATAAGATAGCAATTCTCTAAGGCTTTTTTCAGCTTGTTGGAAATAGATATCTTTGCACTCCTTTTCTTCTCCGCCGAAATGTACTACTAAATAATTAAAATTGATAAACTCTGCTATTTTCAGTGATTTTTTAATCCAATCGACTGCCTCTAAACGTTGAGATTCCTGCTCTGAACAGATGGAGAGGAAATTTCCTTTAAGTGCTTCAGAAAAGTGAGTGTAAAAAGCTGAATGAATGGAATTTACTCTAAGTCCTAACCGTTTTATTTCTTTAATTATTTCAATGATTTTTTTCTCTTGCTCAAGAGGAAAGTGAGGTTGGTTTACATAGAGCTCAATTTCACTGAATCCTGCATCATAAATATTTTTAATGTGAGAAGGACAGAGTTCCCGTTTAGCAAATATATGTGAGGAGATACCATATCTCACTTTATCACCTTCAATATTTTTTTACATCATGACATATAAGAAATTTAAAGGAGTTTATTATACTTAAGGCGCACTGTAATCACAAGAAGAAAAATAAGAAAGAGAAGTGTATAGAGGAAATTCTTGATTATTGATAAGAGGATATGATATATTACCTCCATAATTTTTAAAATATAAATTTCTTAAACAGTTTTCTCACTAAGGAAAAAATAATGGAAACAGAAAATAAGATAAGGCAGGCATTTTTCAGTTTTTTTAATAAAATTAAGATTTTCTTTGTAGGAGAATTCGCTCGGCTTCGTCGTTTAATTAGCATGTTTTTTGAAGATGGCTGCACCATTTGGGCTAGTACTAATTCAATGGTTACCCTTTTTGCTATAGTCCCGCTGATAGCGATATCATTCCCCATAGTGAGTTCTTTCCAGATATTTGCCGATACAAAAGCTAAAGTAGTAGAGTTTATTATAAAATATATTGCTCCGGCTGCAAGCAGTGTAATAATAGAATACATAAATAAATTTGTAGAAAATAGTTCAGGGATTAATATTTATGGTATGTTTTCTTTTATTATGATTTCAATGTCGCTTATGATATCAATTGAGCATTCTTTTAATGCAGTTTGGAAGGTTAAGAAGAGTCGTACTATTACTTCAAAACTTACTGTTTATTGGACTGCTATAACCATTACTCCTATTCTCATTGGTTTTTCTTTTTATATCTCCAACTTTTTCCCGCATTTGCGAGCAAGCTCTTTTGCTCAATATTTATACTATCTATGGGGTAAGATTTTTCCTGTATTACTGGTATGGTTAGCATTTTTTGTTCTTTATAAGCTAATGCCAAATAAGGAAGTTAAGAGCAGTTCTGCGATAATTGGAAGTTTTTTCGCTGCTCTGTTCTGGGAGATAGGTAAAAGAATCTTCAGCTTTTTTATTGGGCACTTTGCTAATTATGAACAAATTTATGGACCGGCAAGTACTGCAATTTTGATGCTTTTATGGATTTATGTTTCCTGGCTTATTATTCTTTTCTGTGGTGAGATAGCTTATGACATTCAACACCAGAGCGAAATTAAGAAAGCGGCATTAGGGAAAGCCAAGGATGAGAGGAATTACCGCGAATTTTATGCTCTTAAAGTAATAGAGCTCCTTATTGATCAATTTAAAAAAGGAAAAGAGGCTCTCACACATTACCAGATATCCAAACAATTAAAAGTCTCGCCTGAGATAGTTCAAGAAATATTGATAGCTTTGCAAGATGAGAATATTGTAGAAAAAATTGGAAAGAAAAAAACTTATTATATTATAAGCAAAAGCCCGGAGTTAATCAGTTTTGGGGATGCCATTTTTTCATTTAATCAAGATTTCTTGCTGTCACCCGAGCAGGAGTACAGTTCAGATAAAATTAATAAAATATTAAATAGAGCTCGGAAAAAACTCGAAGATGTTCTGGATAAAAGTAACTTTGAAAAAATTTAATGTGAAATCAAACAAACTATCAAATTAACTAATTAATCTCCATGAGAAACTCTTTCGTATATTAGGAAAAAAGAGGATGAAAAAAATAAAATTGTCAGTAGTTATGCCCGTATATAATGAAAAAGATACTATAAAGGAGATTATTGCTAAAGTTCAATCTGAAAAAACAGAAAAAGAAATAATAATGGTAGATGATGGTTCAAGTGATGGAACAATAGATATCTTGCATGAAATAGAGGGAAAATCTGACTTAAAAATTATCTTTCACGAGAAAAATATGGGCAAAGGTGCAGCTTTAAGAACTGGTTTCAAAGAGGTCACCGGAGATATTGTTATAATACAAGATGCTGATTTAGAATATGATCCAGCCGAATATTCTAAACTAATAGCTCCAATATTAGAAGGAAAAGCCGATGTTGTTTTCGGTTCTCGATTTTTAGGAGAAACGCACCGAGTGCTATTATACTGGCATTATATTGGTAATAAGTTTCTAACAGCCTTAACTAATTTCCTTACCAATCTCAATTTGACTGATATGGAAACCTGTTATAAGGTATTTCGATCTTCAATCCTTAAAGATATTTCATTTAAATCAAATAGCTTTAACTTTGAACCTGAATTTACTGTTAAAGTAGCCAAAAAGGGCTATAAGATTTATGAAACTGCTATTTCCTATAGCGGAAGGGATTATTCAGAAGGCAAAAAGATTGGCTGGAAAGATGGATTCATAGCAATATATACATTATTTAAATATCGCTTTTTTGATTAATTCTGCATAGTATCGCGTTGATTATAAACTACGGTTCATATCTTTGCTTAGTATTATTTTCTATTGGTTAAAGAATTCCTCCCAATTGTAAGAATTAGTAATCACATAGTTCAAAAAACAATTTATGGTCTAAGGAAATTTACAAGTCGTAATTAAATGAATAAAAGGTCTTTCAAAACGTAATATACTTGAAAGGCAAAAGTTAGATGCCGAAAGATGAAAAAGAACTAATAAGGAAATGTAAGCAAGGCGATATTAATTGCTTTGGTCAATTATATCAGCTTTATAAAAGAAGAGCTTATCGTATTGCTTTAGGTATGTTAGGTAAAGAAGATGAGGCGTTAGATGCAATTCAGGAGGCATTTATTAAAACATTTAAAAACATCAAACGCCATGACTCCAGTAAGTCCTTCAGCAGTTGGTTTTTTAGTATATTAATAAATCATTGTAGAGACCTTTTAAGAAAACGTAAACGCAGACGAAAAGAAATTTCATTAGATAATGCTAATCTATATAATAGACTTATTGTTGATAATGGATGCTATAGGCCTGAACTTCTTATAGAACGCAAAGAATTAACTATTCGATTATGGCAGTCTATTGGTCAATTGGAGGTGATACATCGCTAGATAATTATTCTTAGAGATTTTCAGGATATGAAATATAAAAGTATTGCCGAGATTTTAGATATTCCTTTGGGTACGGTAATGTCAAGGCTTCATCAAGCCAGAAAAAACTTAAAGCAAATAATGAAAAAATATATGTAAAAATAGCAGAATTTCAATAATTCAGCCCTAAAAGGTGGCAGATTTAATGAATGATGAAACTTCTAAGAAGTGCGAAGAATATCAGATTCTCATAATGGGATATATCGACGGCGAATTAAGCCAAGCAGAGAAAATGAAGCTGGAAACGCATCTCAAAACGTGCGTAAAATGTCAGCAGAGCTTGGCTGAATATAAAAAGCTTAAGGAGGTGAGCTCCACAATGAGGTTTAAAGAGCCCAATGACGCTCTTTGGGATAAACAATGGCAAAGGATTGCAAATAAATTAACCAGAAGCATAAGTTGGCTTTTAATTATTTTGGGAATAGTTATCATTGTTGGATTTGCTATTTATCAATTTATTCAAAATCCAGGAGTGGAAGGAATTGTTAGAGTTGGAGTTTTTGCTCTTTTCATCGGTTTTTTCTTGCTATTGATATCGATAATATTGGAGCGGATTAAAGAATATAAAACTGATAGATATAAGGAGATTGATAAATGATAGTGACGACCACAGAAAAAATTCCTGGAAAAAGAATTGTAAGAGTTTTTGGATTGGTCAGAGGGAATACTATCCGTGCTCGACATGTAGGTAGAGATATTGTTGCCGGTTTAAGAAATATTGTTGGAGGTGAAATTAAGGAATATACCAAAATGTTAGCTGAATCGAGAGAACAGTCCATCGATAGAATGGTAGAAGATGCAAAGAAATTAGGTGCTAATGCCATTATTTGCATGAGATTTACCACTTCAATGGTAATGGGTGCTGCTGCTGAGATCCTGGCTTATGGTACAGCAGTACAAGTTGAGAATGAATAGCATTAATATTTTTTATCTATCTATATTTTAAACATTAATCTTACAATATACCGTTAATATACCGTGATTTATGGAATAGGTATAGACATTATTAATATTAAAAGAATTGAAAAAGCCTTAGACAGGTGGGGCCAGAGGATGCTCAATCGAATCTATAGCGACAGAGAAAAAGAAGAATGCTTAAGCAAAAAAAATGTTCATCAAAGCCTTGCCGGAAAATTCGCAGCAAAAGAGGCATTTCTTAAGGCTTTGGGCATGGGACTTGCGCAAGGTATAAGCTGGAAACAAATAGAGATATTAGATAATGAGAGAGGGCAACCACAAGCTATTATTGCACAAGACTTAAAACATTTGATCACGACTCTTGGTATTAAAGATTGCTTTATATCAATATCCCATGAAAAAAAATATGCGATTGCCCAGGCAGTTCTGGTAAAGGCTGGTTAATCAGGAAAGATCTTTCCTGGATTAAGAATATTGTTTGGATCAAAGGTTTTTTTGATTCGCTTCATAATCTCAATGGTTTGAGGGCTGAGTTCTCGGGTGAGATAGGGAGATTTCATAAAACCTATCCCATGTTCTCCAGATATACTCCCTCCCAGAGCTAATACTTTATCAAATAGCTTGTCAACAGCAACATGAGTTCTTTTGCTCTCTTCTTCATCTTCCTTGTTATACATAAAGTTAACATGAATATTACCATCCCCAGCATGGCCGAAACAAATTATGATCACTTCTAATGTTTTGCTTAGCTCTTGAGCATATGAGATGAGTTCAGGTATTTTGCTTCTCGGTACCACAATATCTTCATTTATTTTAGTATTTCGAACACGGGCAATTGCGGGAGAAACTGAGCGTCGCACCTTCCATATCTCCTCTTCTTCTTTTTGATTCTCGGCAATTACTACTTTTTCTGCTCCCAATTTAAGGCAGATATCCTCAATTCGATAACTATCCTTCTCAACTTGATGGGAATGACCATCTATCTCTATAACAAGTAATGCCTGACTGTGACGGGGTAAACCAATTTGTAAATAGTCCTCAACCGCATTTATAGATGCCTGGTCCATAAATTCAATAGTGCTCGGGATAATCCTGTTTTTTATAATAGAAGCTACTGCTTGAGTTGCTTGCTCTGATTTAGAAAAAATAGCTTGTAAAATCCTTCTATTAGGTGGAAGGGGAATAAGCTTGATAATAATCTTAGTCGCAATTCCCAAGGTGCCTTCGGAACCTATAATAAGCCTGGTAAGATCATAGCCAACTACGTTCTTCATGACTCGAGACCCGGTAGTAATAATCTCACCAGTAGGAAGAACTACCTCTAAGCCAAGGATATATTCTCTTGTAACTCCATACTTAAAAGCTCTGGGTCCTCCAGCACACTCAGCTATATTTCCTCCCAGTGTACAATATTCCAAACTTGCTGGGTCAGGCGGATAAAATAATCCGATTTTTTCCACTTCGGTTTGGAGTTTCTTGGTTACTACTCCGGGTTCAACTACCGCAATGAGATTATCGATATCTATTTCCAAAATTCGATTCAATCGTGTGAGAACAAGTACAATTCCGCCTTTAATAGGGACAGCACCGCCGCTGAAACCACAACCAGCACCTCGGGGAACTACTGGAATTTTTTCTCTATTTGCCAATTTAAGGACAGCAGAGATTTCCTCTGTTAAAGCGGGATGCACTACCAGGTCAGGCAAATATTTTCTATTAGCAGCATCATAGGAATAACAGATTAAATCCTCTTGCTGAAATGAAATATTATCCTTCCCAACTATTTTCTCAAGCTTTTTTATAATTCGCTTATCCATTTCTTAAAGATATGCTATAGGCAGAGTAGAACTTCCCTCAGGGATAATATACCCCCCCTCCTCAATTATTTTATTGTCAATTAATTGTAATGCATCGTTTAATGTTGCAACTGTATTGATTCCTATGAGTTCCAAAAGCTTTGGCTTAAAAGATGAAACTAAAATAACCTTGAATTGTGATGCAAGATGGCGTAAAAAAAAGGCTGTTTGCCCGTTAAGCTCCAAGCTCTCTTTAAATCTATCTAAAAATACTACCATATTATTAATCGGAAACCAGTTGAGGAAATCTGTACTGCCAATTCCTTCTGCACATTCAGCTAAAAGAATTAAATATCCACCTGGTTTTAAGCAACGAGAAGAATATTGAAGTGTCTTGTGAGACTGAATAAGATTTATATCCTTGGGATAACCTCCACAGCTTACAATTGCTAAGTTTCTTTTGTCTTTAATGGATATTGCTTTAAGCTGATGATAATAATTGCAACCCTGTCGATGAGCTTCGCGCCAATGACCAGAGAACAGTTTTATTATTTCTCCCTTATCATTAAGAATTGAATTAACTATAAAAGTAGGTGGAAACAGGGAAACTGATTCTTCTAAATCAAGATTTAGTGGATTGCTGTCTAAATTACCTGGTTCTATACCCTGTCTGATTTTTTTAACTTCGAAATCGATACAGAGCTTGTGATTATTTACTATTGTAGCTAAACCACTTAATCCGGGAATCAAAGATTTTCGACCACCCGCAAAGCCAGCAAAATAATGATGCGTAATAGCACCTGTAAGTATTACTTTATCCATTTCCAGTAGAAGATTATTCAAATGAACCTCAGTACTCTGGGTTGTTTTCCCTATATATTCTAAGCATGCTGCATCTTTACTATTATGCTGTATTATTTCAAAATTAGATGAAATATTATTGCCTAATATATTTATTATTTCTTCCTGTCGTAAAGGACGATGATTGCCAAGAGCAATTATTAGCTTAATATTAACAAGCGAAACTCCAGTTTTTTCAATTTCTTCAATAATATAAGGAAGGAACACATCAACTGCCGTTGATCGTGTTATATCAGAAATGACTATCAAGACCTTATCGTGTTGACTTAACAGCTTTTTTAAAGGAGCTGCAGATATAGGATTGTTGATATCCTTTATTATCTGTTCCTTTTTAAGAGGTGGAGGACACGCGTGAGGCTTCAGTAAAGTAAAACTTTGTTCACTAAGCTCTATTTCTATCTTCCCTTTTCCATAGGGAAGAGTAAATACTTTCATAAAAATAATTTACGTGTCAATTAAAATGAATGTTTCTATTTTTCAATATCTTCAAGACATTTTTTCATAGCTTCTAATCCACCAGTAATAATATCTCGAGGAGTGGCATAACACATGCGAATAAAACCAGGGCTACCAAAAGCATCACCGGGAACAATCGCTACGTTCACCTTATTCAATAAATATTCAGCTAACTCTATGGTATTCGAAAGTTCGGCGTTATTTAAATAATAGGATACATCCGGAAAGACGTAAAAAGCTCCTTCCGGAAGAGCACATTTTACTCCTTTAATATTGTTGAGTCCTTCAACTGTCATATCTCTTTTTTCTTTATATTCCTGGACTATAGACTTTAAGAAATCATCTTGCATGCTAAGAGCTTGCAAGGCTGATCTTTGTGATATTGAGCTGGGGCTGGATGTAAATTGACTCTGAATACTTGTTATTGATTTTATGACCTCCTGAGGTCCCAAAGCATACCCTATACGATAACCGGGCATGGCATAGGTTTTGGAGATAGAATTAACAAGTATTGTTATCTTTTTTGCATCTTTATTAACTGTAAGCGGCGTTATATGCTTGCTATCACCATAGAGGAATTTTTCATAACATTCATCATAGATAATATAAATATCCTTTTTCAGACATTCTTCAACAATCTCAGAAAGCACATCTCTCGTTATAGCAACACCCGATGGATTACAAGGACTGTTGATAATCATCGCTTTTGTCCGCGTTGTTATTTTATCCAGAATTTCTTTACTGCTGAATCGGCACCCTGTTTCTGGAGGTAATATAGCAAATTGAGGTACTCCACCAGCAAGTTTTACTTGTTCTGGGTACGTAACCCAATAGGGTGCAGGTATGATTACCTCATCGCCTTCATTTAATAGTGCCATATTTATATTCGCTAAAGTATGCTTGGCACCATTAGAGGCACATACTTCATCTAAAAGATATTCTACACCATAGTTCTTTTTATATTTATCAATTATCGCTTTGCGTAATTCTGGAATTCCTCCTGCTTCTGTATATTTATTAAAATTTTTCTCGATAGCTTCAATGCCGGCATCCATCACTTCATGAGGAGGAATAAAATCGGGCATTCCTGCACCGAAGTCATACACGTGCTTACCTTCAGCCTTTAATTTCTTAGCTGCAGAAACAACTTTTAAAGTTGCTGATGGTTGAATATTGAGTGCTCTCTTACTTAACTTCATGATTGTACCTCAAAAAACAAAAAGTTATTAGATCTTGTTATAACGTGGTTATATTAAATCTGGTTATTTACATTTCTCCCTCATTTTTTCTTCAACAATTTCTGGAACTAATCCGTATATCGAACCTCCTAATTTGAATACTTCTTTAATTAATTGAGAACTGACATAAATATATTTTTCATGGGGCATCATGAATAAAGTTAAGACATTATCATTTAATCTTCTATTCATAAGAGCCATTTGAAATTCATATTCAAAGTCACTAATTGCTCTTAAACCACGAATAATGACATGAGCTTTTTTCTGTTTAACATAATCAACAAGTAATCCTTTAAAGAAATCTACTTCAATGTTATTAGCATCCTTAATAGTATGTTTTATTATTGTTATTCTTTCTTCAACACTAAATAAGGCTTCCTTGTTAGGATTGTGTACTACTGCAATAATTAATTTTTCAAAGAGACAGCGGCAGCGGTTAATAATATCTACATGTCCATTTGTTATGGGATCGAAGGAGCCAGGATAAACAGCTATTTTGCCCAATTTTCTCTCCTTTGGCTTTATTATGAAACAAATATAAAGAATTTTTAAGTATAGCGTAAATTCTTAAAATATGCAAGAAATGAGAAAATTTTTTTGTGCTTTCTCCTTTGATTCAATGTTATTTATACAAAAAAAAATATAAGTTTATTTTACTTGAGGGTTCGAAAGAAACTGGATGAAAAATTCTGCTAAAGATGTGGTAGCTTTAAGACAATTTTTTCTCAATTTTAATAACTGTAAGCTTCCATGAGGATTTTTTAGCGCATAAAAAAGCTTTTTTATGATATTTGGTTTATCCTTTATGCGTTCGTATAATTGAATTGCCTTATCTATATTATCCTGCATTGAATCGGAAATAGAACGGATAGCAAGAAAAGGTAATTCCGTTTCTTTTGCTATTTCTGCAATTGCGGCAGATTCCATTTCCACAGCTATACAATCCAGATTATTACCCAACATCCTTTTTTCTGCAATTTGAGCTATAACCTTATCAACTGTTAAGAACGAGCCCATCTTATACCTCTGCATGGTTGCTTCTATAGCTTTCAAGGACAATTGCATAAGATTATTTTCTACCTGGTAGACGGAAACTGCTTTTTTAATAATATCGTTAGCCTTACAGTTTCCTTGGTCTTTTGACTTAGATATAAAGAGCTGATTAGCTAAAACTATATCGCCAGATTGCAGTTGAGATTGTAATGCACCGGCAGTACCAGTGGATATTATTAGAGAAAGCGGAAAATTTTTCACAAGGGATATTGCCATGTTGTGCGCATTTAATATACCCATGCCGCTGATTGCAAGAAGCACTCTTTTGTTACAAATTTGACCTTGTAGAAAATTAAAATTTTCGAATTTATGAGTAGTTAAGCCATCCATTCTATTAATTAATGGTTTTATTTCTCCAGAAAAAGCTGCTGTTATTGCTATAAAAGGTTTCATATGAAGCTCCTTATAAAAACAAAGCTATTTTATCATTGCTAATGTTTGAGGTCAAAAAATTTACTTATGGATATGCATAATGAAATGAGATGAGAATAGTTTTAAGCTTTTTTTACTACACATAAAACCAATTGTTTTTCTTAAAAGTATATGATAGTATGCCTATCAAAGCTAAAATAATAGCTTAAGATTTAAGAATCAATATGATAACACTTTCCACGGATGTAAAATATACCAAAGGGGTAGGGCCAAAAAGAGCCTCCCTTTTGAATAAATCAGGCATATTTACTGTTGAAGACTTGCTCTATTATCTTCCCTTTCGTTATGAAAATAGGAGAAATTTTCTGCCAATAGCAGAGCTCAATCCAAATCAGCAGGCAACAGTATCAGGTAAAATTCTTTATTGTGGTTTAAAATCTACTCGTCGTAAGAATTTCACAATTTTTCAAATGGTAATAGATGATGGCAGTTTTGCTTTAAAAGCCGTTTGGTTTAACCAACCCTATTTAGCGGATATATTTAAGGGAGGACAGCATATTATACTTTATGGAACGGTTGGTTATGATCCATATAAGAAAAGCCATCTTCAAATGACCAATCCTGACTATGAGGTCATCGAATCAGAAGATATAGATTCTATTCATATGAACCGAATAGTACCAATTTATCGCAGAATAGGAAATCTGTCATCCAAGGTTTTACGTAAAATTATTTTTCAATTATTGAATAATCTTGAACAAATTGATGATGTTTTATCATCGTATATAAGTAACAGACATAATTTAATTTTATTATCTGAAGCTTTTTTACAGGTTCATTTTCCTTCAGAAAAAGAGGAACTTGAAACTCTCAATAGCTTTTCATCAGCAGCTCATAATAAACTGATTTTTCAAGAATTTTTCCTGCTACAGGCTGGTTTGGCTTTAAGAAAAAATGATATTCAAAAACAGAAGGGCATTCAGTTTAAAACTTCAGAGGAATTAAGGGAAAAGCTCAAAAATCTTCTTCCTTTTTCCTTAACAAATGCTCAACGTAGAGTTTTTAAAGAGATCGTGGATAATATGCGTTCGCCTTATCCTATGAATCTAATGTTACAAGGTGATGTGGGAAGTGGTAAAACTATTGTGGCTATGTTGGCAATGCTTATTGCAGCAGAGAATGGATTTCAGGCTGCTTTAATGGCCCCAACTGAAATTTTAGCTGAACAGCATTTTTCCACTATTAACCGGCTTCTGAAAAAGAGTAGCTATAAAATTGCACTGCTCTCAAGAGCTATTAAGGGTAAGTTAAGAAAACAGATACAACAAGAAATTGAAGAAGGGAAGATTGATCTTATTATTGGAACTCATGCACTTATTCAGGAAAAGGTTGCTTTTGCAAAATTAGGATTAGCAATTATAGATGAGCAGCATCGCTTCGGCGTTCTTCAAAGAGCCGATTTTACTAACAAAGGTGAGAAGCCAGATGTCTTGGTAATGAGTGCAACACCCATACCCCGGTCGCTGGCCTTAACTGTTTATGGAGATCTCGATCTTTCCATAATAGACGAGCTTCCACCAGGGCGACAGCCGATAAAAACAATATTTAAAATGGAAGAAAAGCGTCATGAAGTTTATGAGTTTATTCGGAAGCAAATAAAAATGGGACATCAAATATACATCGTTTATCCGCTGATAGAGGAAACAGAAAAATCAGACCTTAAGGCTGTAGTGGAGGGAGCAGAGAAGCTAAATAAGGAGGTTTTTCCTGAGTATAAGATAGAACTTATGCATGGTAGGATGAGTAGTCAGGATAAGGAGTTGATAATGTCCCACTTTGTTGCTGGTGATATTCAAATATTAGTTGCTACTACTGTTATTGAAGTAGGTATAGATGTTCCAAATGCAAATGTAATTGTCATAGAACATTCAGAGAGATATGGACTTTCACAACTTCATCAATTACGAGGAAGAGTAGGCCGTGGAAAACATAAATCCTACTGCATCCTTTTGGCACAAGTTCCGAAAACTATTGAATCACAAAGAGAAGTGCACAGACGATTAACCGTGTTAAAGGAGAGCAATGATGGTTTCTACATTGCTGAAAAGGACCTGGAATTCAGAGGACCTGGAGAGTTCTTTGGTACTCGACAATCAGGAGTGCCAGGATTAAGGGTTGGTAATATTATTAGAGACCGCCAGCTCATGGAGGAAGCAAGGAAAGAAGCTTTCGATTTAATAAATGGTAAAGGGTATATAAAACAGAACGATAAAGAGAAAATTATTAAATATGTAAAAAAATATTGGAATAAAAAATTTGGCTTAATGCTCGTAGGCTAATCATGCGGATAATAGGTGGAAGACATAAAGGTAAAAAACTGAAATGCTTACCAGGATTAAAGATTCGACCCACCAGCGACCGTCTGAAAGAGGCATTGTTTTCCAAACTTGCATTTAAGATTGTAGGTTGCTCATTTTTAGATTGTTTTGCCGGTTGTGGTGGAATAGGAATAGAGGCTCTCAGTAGGGGAGCTGATATAGTTATTTTTATCGAATCTAACAGAGCAGCATGCAATATTATTCGGGAAAATCTTAAGGATTGCGATTTTAAGGAAAAAGCAAAGCTTTTATCATATGATTGGAAAAGGGCTTTAAAGAAATTAGCTCGGGAGAATAATGTTTTCGATATACTTTTCTTTGATCCGCCATACCATAAATTTTCCTATACAGAGATATTCAAGTATCTTTCTCGTGAGAAATTGCTTACTGCTAATAGTCTGATTGCAGTAGAACATTTTCGACATCAAACACTCAAACCAGCAGAAGAACTCTTCTCCTATAATAGTACTATAAAAGCAGGGGATAGCTGTATCAGCTTATTTCACATAAAAAAGATTCCTGACAAACAAGATTAATCTTATTCCGTTTGAAAAATTATTCTTCCCCCTAAGATAGTATAAATCACCTTAGTATCCAATATTTTTTCTGGTGGAATATTAAAGAGATCTTCTGATAAAACTACAATATCCGCAAGCTTACCTACTTCCAATGACCCTTTAATATTTTCTTCGAAGATTGAATAGGCACCATTTAAGGTATACCCTTTGACAGCCTCTTCAAGACTAATTTTTTGTTCAGGAAACCAGCCCTCAGGATTTTTCCCATCAATAGTACGCCGAGTAACAGCTGCATATATTCCGGTCAATGGATTCAAAGGAGCCACAGGCCAATCAGATCCCAAAGCTAAAATAGTTCCGGTATCAAGCAGAGATTTAAAGGCATAGGTGGTCTGGCAGCGTTTATGTCCTATACGATCCTCTACCCATCTGCCATCATCAATAGCATGATAAGGCTGCACCGATGCGATAACATTAAGTTGAGCAAAACGTTCTATATCTTCGGGCAAGAGGTGCTGGGCGTGTTCAATACGAAATCTTCTGTCTCGTTTGCCATTTTCTTTTATAGTCTCCTCGAAAATGTTTAGCAATAAATTATTAGCTTTATTACCAATAGAGTGGATTGCCAGTTGCAATCCAGCTTTATCAGCACCTGAAACCATTTTTTCCATATTCCCTTCAGGGAACATCATTTCATTGGGTAAACCATAATTACCAGGCTCATCGTCGTATTCATCAAAAAACAGCGCTGTTCGGGAGCCCACAGAACCGTCAACAAAACCTTTCATACAACCAATCTTAAGTATATTATTCCCAAAGCTTGTTTTAATGCCTAAATTAGCCAGCTCTTGCCATCGAGGTAATGGAAATAGTGAATATATTCGAATCGTAAGCTCTCTTTTTTTCAATAGATACTGGTAAATAGCAAAGTCTTCGGATGATGTATTATCCATCACCCCTGTAACGCCAAACTGTTTAGCTTCATTCATTGCCGCATGTGCTGCAGCCAGGAGCTGCTCTTTAGTTGTTGGCGGAATAATTTTACTTACCAGGCTTTCCGCTGCGTCTTTAAGAATACCGGTGGGTTCTGCTGTTTTAGGGTCTTTGATAATTTTTCCTCCAGGAGGGTCAGTGGTACGTTTTGTTACTCCCGCCAATTTTAAAGCCAAAGAATTGGCAAGGGCAAGATGGCCATCATATCGGCCAATAAGAACCGGATTTTCTTTCGTGTAAGGATCAATGATTTCTTTAGATGGTAGCTTTCTGCTGGGCCAGGATTCCTCATCCCAATTGCCACCAAGTATCCAATCCCCCGGTTTTAATGATTCAGCGTATTCTTTGATTTTTAAGGCAAAATCTTCTGAACTTTTAGTAGAACGGAGTTCAATTTGCAAAAGGAGTTGCCCACCCTGCATAAAATGTGTATGAGAATCAAAAAATCCCGGTAGAACCAGTTTACCTTTGAGATCAATAACTGCAGTTTTTTCGGAAATATACTGTTTTATTTCTTTATTGCTTCCTACTGCAATTATTTTTTCTCCATAAACAGCGATGGCATTAGCCCAGGGTTGCTTCGGGTTCACTGTCCAGATCCTACCATTTGTTAAAACCAAATGTGCTTCTTTTTTTGAAGAACAGCTTGTGAGCATAAAAATTCCCATTAAAGTAAAACAAACAGCAGCTTTAAAAAAGATATTCATTATTTCCTCCTTTAAATAATGAGAGTATTGTCAAAAGTTTTTTGACAATTTTGTTTTAACTTACTTATTTTTAATAAGTTATCTAATATAAGCTTGCCTCCCCCCTCTTTTCTTTGAGAAAATTAATATTAATCTAAAATAGAGGAGGAGGCTTGTGGAAATCGGGGGAATCTCGGTAAGAGATTTCCAAGCGAAGCGTCATTTCCACAGCCCAGAGAAACTTGATTAATACCTAAAAGTTTACCACTCATATCAAAATACTCTATTTTCTCCTTGCTCTTTGTCTGCATCTATCCTTTCATGTTTTTTAATTTTTCTTTCATGTTATTTTTGACAATACCATAACGAGATATAGAGCAAAATTTATTAATATTTACAAAAGTTATTATATGGAAAAAATAAGTAATTTCCAACTGCTATTATATTAAATAATATTTATAATATATTAATATTGATTTATTTTATTTGAAACATCATGATACTATAGACCTTAAAAATATTTAAAATAAACTAATAGTTTTAAACAAGGAAATCTTTACCAGTTTCTAATTCTATAAAACATTGACAATAGAACTCGATTTATTTAAAATAATACAGCTTCTCTTGTTATTAGCTGCTCCAGTTAATAAGATAAATAAAGGGAGAAAATAATTAATTTGTTTTTTACCGGAAGAATAAAAAAATATTAAGAAAGGGGGACTTGCACAAAATGGTTGGAATAGTCGGTTATGGGTCAAATATCCCAAAATACAGAATAAAAGTAGAAGAGATAGCCGCTGTATGGGGTACTGAGGCCGAAAGCTATAAAAGAGGGCTTATGCTTCAGGAAAAGTCAGTTCCAGCACCAGATCAGGATACTATAACGATGTCCGTCGAAGCGGCTAAAGCGGCAATCAAACGAGCAGGAATAAATCCAAAGGAAATAGGAGCTGTTTATGTAGGCTCTGAATCCCATCCCTATGCAGTGAAACCCAGCGGTACTGTAGTGGCAGAGGCACTTAATGCAACTCCAGAAGTACATTGTGCGGATTTCGAATTTGCATGTAAAGCAGGAACCGAAGGAATGTTTGTTGCATTAAGTTTAGTAGAAGCAGGTAAGGTGAAGTATGGCTTGGCAATTGGGGCGGATACATCGCAAGGTGCCCCAGGCGACGCTCTGGAATATTCGGCTGCTGCCGGAGCTGCTGCTTTTATCTTCGGCAAAGAAAACATTATTGCTTCAGTTGATCAAACATATTCTTATATGACGGATACGCCAGATTTTTGGAGACGGGAATACCAACACTATCCTCAGCATGCAGGAAGATACACCGGGGAACCAGCATATTTTAGACATATCATGGGCGCAGCCCAAGGTATTATGTCCAAAGCATCCATGAAGCCGGAAGATTTTAATTATGTCATCTTCCATCAACCAAATGGTAAATTCCCCCAACGAGTAGGGAAAATGCTGGGATTCACTAAAGAACAAATTGAACCTGGATGGCTTTCTCCTTGGTTGGGAAATACATATTCAGGCTCGTCACCTATGGGATTAACAGCAACTCTGGATATAGCTAAGCCGGGTGATAAGATTTTGCTTGTATCCTATGGATCAGGTGCAGGAAGCGATGCTTTTATTTTCAGCGTAACTGAAAGAATAAATGCAGTAAGAGATAAAGCTCCTGGTACCCGAGAAATGTTGGATAATAATAAAATGTATGTGAGCTATGGCACTTATGCCAAATTCCGCAAGAAAATCCGCAAAGCTGAATAGGGAGGTAAGAAATGCGAGATGTTGCAGTTATAGGTGTGGCAATGAACAAATGGGGGGAACTTTGGACAAAGCCTATGCGGGACATATTTGTCGAAGCAGCCCTTGCAACTATAGATGATGCACAAATAGACCATTTAGATTCTATGTATATTGGGAGCATGACACCGGGATTATTTCTCGGACAAGAGCATTTAGGCTCCATGCTCGCAGATTATCTGGGGTACAATCCGATTCCAGCAACAAGAGTTGAATCAGCTTGTGCCTCTGGAGGTCTTGCTTTTCGCCTGGCTTTTATGGAAGTGGCATTAGGAATGAGCGATATTGTATTAGCTGGTGGGATAGAAAAGATGACCGATGTTGGCGGTGATGAGGCTACATATGCTTTAGCTTCAGCTGCAGACCAGGATTATGAAGGGTATAATGGTGCTACTTTTCCCGGTTTATATGCTTTAATGGCACGGAGACATATGCATCAGTTCGGAACAACAAGAGAGCAGCTTGCTCATGTAGCAGTAAAGAATCATGCTAATGGTTCTATGAATCCTTTAGCTCAGTTTCCATTTAAAGTTACAGTAGAAGGAGTAATAAATTCCACCATGATTGCTGATCCTCTTAGAATTCTGGATTGTTCGCCCATTACCGATGGAGCGGCAGCAGCTATTTTATGCCCTCTGGATTTGGCAAAACAAAAGGGTATTAATCCATTAATAAAAATTACTGGAAGCGGTCATGCAACAGATACCATTGCTCTTCATCAACGCGAAGACATTACTTTTTTAAAAGCTACTGCTAAGGCCGGTGAAATGGCTTTTAAGATGGCTGGTGTTAGTCCCTCCGATATAGATTTTGCAGAGGTACATGACTGCTTTACCATCGCCGAGATATGTGTTATTGAGGCTCTTGGATTCGTGAAAAGAGGTGAAGGAGGTAAAGCAGCAGAAAGCGGTTTAACTGCTTTAGATGGGAGAATACCCATTAATGCCAGCGGTGGTTTGAAATCAAAAGGCCATCCAGTAGGAGCTACAGGATTAGCTCAAATATATGAAGTAGTCAAACAGCTCAGAGGAGATGCTGGAAAACGGCAAGTTAAAGGTGCTCAGCGTGGACTTACCCAGAATATGGGTGGGACAGGTGGAAGCACCGTTGTTCACATATTGGAGGTGGTATAATGTCTGCTCCTAAATATGCTCGTGAAATACCCCAACGTTATCGGCTGGAAGCAGTAAAATGCAAACAATGTCAGAAAATACTTTTCCCTCCCAGATTAATTTGCCCATCATGCAAGTCACGTCAATTTGATAAGGTGAATTTAAAACCAGAGGGAAAGATTTTAAGCTATACTATTATACGGATAGCTCCCAGCCAATTTGTTGACCAGGCACCTTATGCATTGGCAATTATTGAGCTTGATGATGGTGTTCGCATAATGGCCCAGGTTGCCGACTGTAATTTAGAAAAACTGGCTATTGATATGCGAGTTAACATTGAATTTCGTAAAATTTACGATGAGGGAGAAAGCGGAATTATCTGCTATGGTTACAAAGCAGTTCCTCAAGTATAGTGTTAAGGAATAGTATTATGTATCGTATTGAATCGAGAATTAATACAAAAAGCAAGGAGTTTAAGGATAATAAAGCTTATTACTTAGAAAAATCAGCAGAATTTAAGGATCGCCTAAATGAGGTTAAAGAAGGAGGCCCTGTTGCAGCCCATAAAAAACATAAATCTCGAGGAAAAATGACAGCTCGGGAGCGGCTGCAAAAGCTCTTCGATCCTAACACACCTTTTCTTGAATTCAGTTCCTTGGCTGCCTATGATATGTATGATAATGATGCCCCATGTGCTGGATTAATTACCGGTGTGGGCATTGTTAATGGCCGTGAAGTGCTCGTAGTTGCCAATGATGCTACCGTAAAGGGTGGAACATACTATCCTATAACTATACTAAAACATGCCCGTGCTCAGGAAATTGCAGAGCAGAATCGGCTACCATGTATTTATTTGGTAGATTCTGGGGGTATATTCCTGCCCATGCAGGCAGGCGTTTTCCCTGATAAAGACCATTTTGGCCGCATCTTTTATAATCAGGCGCGGCTTTCAGCCAAAGGGATAGCGCAGATATCAGTTGTAATGGGATTTTGTACCGCTGGTGGTGCTTATGTTCCAGCTATGAGTGATGAGACTATTATAGTAAAGAAGCAAGGCACAATTTTTATCGGTGGCCCTCCACTGGTAAAAGCGGCTACGGGAGTGGATGTTACGCCTGAAGAGTTAGGCGGAGCTGATGTGCACTGCCGTATTTCCGGGGTTTCAGACCATTATGCACATAATGATGAACATGCAATAGAGGTTTGCCGTAATATAATAGAAAATGTTCCTAAAGAGATGAAATTCGAATTAGACACAATTGAGCCCGAAGACCCATTTTACGATCCCAGTGAGATTTATGGAATTATACCAAAAGATTTGAGAAAGCCTTTCGATGCGCGGGAAGTAATTGCCCGGTTAGTAGATGGCAGTCGTTTTCATGAGTTTAAGGAATATTATGGGCCTACGATTGTTACTGGATTTGCCCATATTATGGGTTATCCTGTAGGTATTGTGGCTAACAATGGTGTGCTTTTCTCCGAAAGCGCTCAAAAGAGTGCACATTTTGTCAGTTTATGTGCAGTTAGAAAGATACCATTGATATTCTTACAAAACATAACCGGTTTTATAGTTGGAAAAGAATATGAGCATGGAGGTATCGCTAAAGACGGAGCTAAAATGGTTCACGCAGTTGCCAATGCAGATGTGCCGAAGTTCACCGTGATAATAGGTTGCTCCCATGGCGCAGGCAATTATGCCATGTGTGGTCGCGCTTATTTTCCCAGAGTTCTGTGGATGTGGCCTACATCCAAGATTTCTGTCATGGGAGGTGAACAGGCAGCTGATGTGCTTCTCACCGTAAAATTAGCTCAGCTTGAAGCCCAGGGTAAAACCATGACAGAAGAAGAAAAAGAGAAATTAGTAAAGCCGATACTGGATAAATATCAAAAGGAAGGGAGCGCTTATTATGCAAGTGCCCGGCTTTGGGATGATGGCATTATTGATCCACTTGATACTCGAGAAGCACTGGCTTTAGGAATTTCCATGTCTCTTAATGCTCCCATACCTGAACACAATTTTGGAGTATTCCGTATGTAAATTACACTCAATGTTGGAATATTACGAGGAGGTAATAATTGGAGCATGAAAAAAGGCTAAAAACTATTTCTTATGTTATAGATGGCCCTGTAAGGCGTGTCTTTTTACACCGTCCTGAAATCCATAATGCTTTCAATGAAATAATGATTGAAGAGCTGCTGGAACTTTTTCGCCAGTTTGCTAAAGAGAATGATGTTAGGGTTATGGTTCTAAGCGGAAAAGGAAAGTCATTCTGTGCGGGAGCAGATCTCAACTGGATGAAAAAACAGAAAGACTACTCATGGAATGAAAATTACGAAGATGCCCTCCAGCTTGCGGAGCTGTTTTATCAGCTATATACTTTACCATTTCCAACCATAGCGAGAGTGAATGGCGCCGCTATTGCTGGAGGAATGGGCTTAGTTACTTCGTGTGATATTGCAATAGCTTCTGAAAAAGCGAAATTTAGCCTCAGTGAGGTAAAACTTGGATTAGTACCAGCATGTATTTGTCCTTATATTCTAAAAAGGATTGGTGAAGGACAGTGTAGGGAGCTCTTTTTAACAGGGGAGAGAATCAAAGCTCATCGGGCATTGGAGATTGGTCTGGTAAATAAGGTAATTTCGGATGAGAAATTAGATGAGGCAACAGAGGAAATGGTTGAGAAAATTATTTCTGGTGGTCCAGCAGCTTTAGCCTCCTGCAAGGAACTCATCGCAACTTCTGCACAGATTAGTTTGACAGAAGCTAAGTCCTTCACAGCTAAAATGATAGCAAATTTGCGAATAAGCAAAGAAGGCCAGGAAGGCATGCAATCATTTTTCGAAAAACGCAAACCTTTTTGGATAATAAATAAGTCATAGTAGGCAAAAGATGGTGAACAAGATATTAATTGCGAATCGAGGAGAAATTGCTGTTAGAATAATCAAAGCTTGCAGAGAACTTGACATTGCAGCAGTGGCGGTCTTTTCAGAAGTTGATCGCCATTCGCTTCACGTACAGTTGGCTGATGAGGCAATTCTTATTGGCCCTCCATCTCCTTTAGAAAGTTATCTTAATATAGATGCAATTATAAATGCTGCAAAAAAAACCAATGCAGATTACATTCATCCAGGGTATGGATTTTTAGCGGAGAATCCGAACTTTGCCGCTCGATGCGAGGAGGAGGGTATAGTATTTATTGGTCCAAGCTCTCAGGCGATTGAACTGATGGGTAATAAAGTTGCTTCTCGAAAAATGATGATAGAAGCAGGGATACCTGTTATACCGGGTTCAAACAAAAGATCCGATAAAGCTGAGCCCATTATTGAAGAGGCTCTACGAATTGGGCTTCCGGTATTGATCAAAGCTGCAGCTGGAGGCGGTGGCAAAGGTATGAGAATAGTTACGGAGGAGAAAAATTTAAAAGATAGCATATCTTCAGCTATCAGGGAGTCCAGGTCAGCTTTTGGTGATGGTTCTGTATTTGTGGAGAAATATTTGCAAAATCCAAGACATATAGAATTTCAGATTTTGGCAGATAATACAGGTAAAACGATTCATCTTTTCGAACGAGAGTGCTCAATTCAACGACGCTACCAAAAGATCATAGAAGAAACTCCTTCAGTAGCTCTTGATCCTGAATTAAGAGCTAAAATGGGCCAAATAGCAGTAAAAGTTGCTAAAAAGTGTGGATATATTAATGCCGGAACAGTGGAATTTCTTATGGATAAAGGGAGAAATTTTTACTTTCTGGAAATGAATACCCGTATTCAGGTGGAGCACCCAATAACTGAGTTTACTGTTGGTGTTGATTTGGTTAAGTGGCAGATCCGAATTGCATTGGGAGAGCCGCTGACTTTCAGACAAGAGGATTTGCAACAGAGAGGACATTCCATAGAATGTCGAATCTATGCTGAAGACCCAGAGAAAAATTTCTTACCTTCACCGGGAAAGATACATTTTCTCAGAGAGCCCAGTGGGAGATGGATAAGAACTGATAGCGGCATATATTCAGGGTGTGAAGTAACTCCCTATTACGATCCTATTCTGTCTAAATTAATCGTCTGGGGCGAAGATCGAGAGGCTGCTCGGAAAAGGATGATAGATGCATTAAATAATTATATAATTTTGGGAATTAAAAGTACTACGTGCTTTTTAGCTAAGGCTCTGGAAAAGCCTGAGTTTATTGCAGGCAATACGGATACACATTTTATTGAAAAGCACATGAGTGGCTTACTTACAGAAGAGGATGAAAAGTATGTTAACGAAGCGCTCATTGCAGCAGCCATCCATTCTTTTAAGCAAGCTACTGAGAAAAAACCTGTAATAAAAAGAGAAGGATATTCTCCTTGGTTAAAGCTTGGTAAATGGGAAATTGGTTCAAAAGTATAAATCAATTAGGCGAAAGGTTAAATGGAATTTGAATATACGATAGGAAAGAAAGTTTATAAAGTTTCTATTGATTTGAAAGACGGGTGCTATAATATCAATCTGGTTGACCAATCTTTTAAAGTGAATTGCAGCTTAATTTCTCCACATTGTTTTTCGATGCTTATCGGAGATGAATCACATACTGTTTATATTGCTGATGATGCAGAAGGAAAATATATCTCACTTAAAGGGGCTCATTATTTAGTAAAAGAAGCAGCCCAAAAAGAAGCAGCTAAGCACGGTTCCCCGGCAGATTTGCCAGTAAGCGATGGTTTGATTTCTGTGCCTATGCCTGGCAAGATTGTAAAAATACTGGTCAAAGAAGGAGAAGAAGTGGAGCAGGGGCAAAGTATGCTTATTTTAGAATCTATGAAGATGGAAAATAGTATTGCTTCGCCTTTTAAGGGGAAAGTGTTGAAGGTGAATGTAGATATTGGTGAGTTAGCGCAGCCAGGAGAATCTCTTATAGAGCTGGAGAAACTATAAAAATTAAATAAGCAAAAACATCATTTAATAAGATGCCATTAGCTAATGGATAATTAGCAGAACTTATTGATAATAGGACAAAGGTAAAAATATAAATATAAGGAATGAGAGAGGGTATATGAGCGAGAAGATAAAAAAAGAAAAAGAGCGTTGGGATAAAGATACGCTTAAGCCAACATTAGAGAAATGGCCAGAAAGTGAATCTAAATTCACAACCGTTTCTGGCAAAGAAATTGGCAGGCTTTATACGCCGGACGATATTGAAGATATTGATTTTATGCGTGATATATCATTTCCTGGAGAGTATCCATATACCCGTGGGGTGCAGGCCAGTATGTATAGAGGGCGACTATGGACCTTCCGTCAATTTTCAGGCTTCGGTACACCTGAAGATACCAATTGTCGTTATAAGTGTCTCTTAGAGCAAGGGCAGACTGGATTAAGTGTAGCCTTCGACCTGCCTACCTTAATGGGTTACGACTCAGACCATGAGTTATCCCAGGGTGAAGTTGGTAAATGCGGAGTGGCTGTTGATACTTTGGCTGATATGGAAACAATATTTGATAATATTCCATTGGAAGAAATAACTACGTCAATGACAATTAATGCCCCGGCTGCCATTATCTTTGCTATGTATGTGGCTGTTGCTGAGAAACAGGGTGCCGATATAAAAAAGATTGGTGGCACCATTCAAAACGATATCCTTAAAGAATATATTGCGCAAAAAGAATGGATTTTTCCCGTAAGACCATCCATGCGCCTTATTACAGATACCTTCCGTTTTTGTGTTGAGGATGTACCTAAATGGAATATGATAAGCATCAGCGGATATCATATTAGAGAGGCAGGAGCTTCTGCAGTACAGGAATTGGCTTTTACTATCGCTGATGGAATTGCTTACCTTCAAGCGGGCATCGAGGCAGGATTAGATGTAGACGATTTTGCCCCTCGACTTTCTTACTTTTTTAACTCACACAATGATTTCTTCGAAGAAATAGCCAAATTTAGAGCAGCTCGTAGGATGTGGGCTCGAATAATGCGTGAGAGATTCAAAGCAAAAAATCCGAAATCTTGGCTCATGCGTTTCCATACCCAGACAGCCGGTTGCTCTCTTACTGCACAGCAGGTTGATAACAATGTAATTCGGACAACGATACAGGGATTGGCTGCTGTTTTGGGTGGTACACAATCACTGCACATCAATTCTAAGGATGAAGCCTGGGCAGTTCCCACTGAGGAGGCAGCAGTACTTTCTTTAAGAACTCAGCAGATAATAGCTTGCGAAAGTGGAGTAACAAATACTATTGATCCTTTAGCCGGTTCGTACTTTGTTGAAAAATTAACTAATGAAATGGAAGAAGAAGCCATGGAATATATTAGAAGGATTGACGAGATAGGCGGTATGGTAGCTGCGGTAGAAAAAGGTTTTCCTCAAAGAGAGCTTCAAGAGACTGCTTACTGGTATCAAAAAGCAGTAGAGCGAAATGAGAAGATAATTGTTGGGATTAATAAATATACAGTGGATGAAGAACCAATTCCTCCTTATCTGCCAATAGACCCATTGAGAGAAGGAGAAAAACAAAAAGAAAAACTACGCAAGATTAAAGCCACTAGAGATAATGATGAGATAAAAAGGTGCCTTAAAGAAATTTCTAAGGTAGCTCAAACAGATAAAAACCTTATGCCCTATATATTAGATGCGGTAAAAGCTTATGCAACTTTAGGTGAAGTTGTAGATGCTCTCAAAGTAGTTTTTGGCGAATATCAAGAGCCAGTAAACTTCTAAATATATAAAAATTTATTCTAAAGCAATAAATAGCATTTTAGCTATTTGAGAGAGACTCATAAAGTAGTATTGCAATGCTTTCAGAGTTTAAACGATAAAACCTTACCTTCATTATACCAGCCAATAATAATTGAGAACAAAAGAATCAGATCAAGTGAAAAATATTTCGACACAATTTGCTTCTTAATTTACTCCTTAAGTGAGAAAAAATTATGCTCCCTTCGCTTATTAGTAATTTCTCGATATAATTAATGTATTTTATATATTTAATTCAAATGAAAAAGGGAACAAAATTGTTATATATTTCGTTTTAATAATAGAATATGTGTAAGCAAAGAAATATATTATCATATAAATTTTTTAAGGGTATTTAAATCATAAATAAAAGGAGGAACTGATGAGGAATAGAAAATTTTTAGGCATTGTAATCTGTACGGTTATTTTAGTAGCACCTTTATTAGCTATGGAAAGAGGTAATACACCTGCGAAGAAAGATTATAAGCCCCTTAGCTTGTTACCAAAAGATGCAGGTTTTGTTGTGATTGTAGATATGAAGAAAGTCGTGGATACGAAATATTATGGTAAATTTAAAGAAGACGAAAAAAAGTTAGATGATTATTACGAATTCATTGAGAAAACGGGAGTTGATCCTGAAAAAGATTTAGATAAAATAGCAGTTTCTCTATCAGAAATGGAAGAGGATGCCGAGTTTGTTTTAATTGCTACTGGAAGATTTGATAAGGAGAAAATCCTTTCTTCTATTCGAGAAGAAGCTACAATAGTTGAAGATGAATATCAAGGCAAAATTCTCTATCAGATTACAGACAGACATGTGAAAGATAAAGGTGAAATAGAAGAGGAAGAAGCAGAAGTAAAACATAAACACAAGAAGGATGAAGTAAGATTATCATTTTTGGATTCAGATATTGTAGCTATTAGCAATTCTGATTTGATCAAAAATACTGTTGATTTATATCAAGGAAAAGGAGAAAGTATTGAGAAAAATCAGGTGTTAATGGAGGTGATGAAAGAGATTGATCAAGATGATATGGTATGGGGAGCTGGTGTTGTGCCAGAAAAAGTGAAAATGAGCGCACCGCCGGAACATCCTATAGCCAATGTTGCTGCTACTATTAAATCTATTGTTTTTTCAATTGATTTAAAAAAGGAGCTGGATGTCTTTCTTAAGATTAAAAGCGATTGTCAAGAGAATGTGAAAAATATTACTGATGCTCTTAATGGTTTCTTAGCTCTTGGTCGAATGAATTATGCTGAAAAACCAGATTATATGGAGTTATTAGAAGGAATATTAATAGAAGGGACTGAAGATATGGTATCGGTTTCAATGCATATGTCTGAAGAACTGCTCGATCGATTAAGCGAAGAAATAGCTAAAAAGAAATGTCAGAAAAAAATTGAAAAAGAGAGTGGAGAAAGATAAAAGAATAAATGAAAATAACTTAACCTGTATTTCTCATATTAAACGTAAAAATCGTTTAACAGAGTCACTCTAAGTTGTTATTATATAACAAGATAGCGTTTGAGAATGTCATCGAAAATGAAGTAAACAAAGGGTGAAAGATTAAATATTCGTTTTAACAGAAAAATAAAGCTTGAATTCCATGGCGCAAGATTGATATCTAATGGTGGCCTTCTTTCTTACTGCGAGCTTGATGAGGCATGAGGACTATACGAGTCGGCATCTGCTGTTATGAACGATAGACAAACCGGACGCAATATTTAGCATGACATAACCAACCTGTATACAGTCGCCTTGTAGTATATGAGTGCGTCAATGATGCTCGGCGCTGATTGCTGGAAAGAACTGCTGGAACCGATCGTTCAGCGGCACAAAAAAAAATCCAAGAAGTAATTTCGAGGTGATGCTGCATTTGCGAAGCCTGAGATTTATGAACACCTTGAAAAGAACGGTTTACTGTATTCAATCCATCTTTTAGCAAATGCTCTCTTATATAATGAGATTAAACACCTTCTAACTCGCCCTGTTGATTATCCTTTGAGAAAACCGGTTGTATAGGAAATATATATTTCTGTTTAAGTATGTAAATTAAATGTTAATAAATGATATATGCATGGTTCATAAGTGTTAAAAATCCCAGGAATATGAAATTGGCATATCATTTGCCATTTATATATGGAAATTTGATTTTCTGTATTATTTGCGTACGAAAGGAGTAAGAAGGTGATTAAAATGCATGACATTAAGATGAAACGTAAGTTAATTGGATTGTCTATTCTTGTAGGGTTGATTGCACTGGTCACTTTTTCTTCAATCTGTTTCGTACAGGGAGAGCAAACGCTGACTGAGGAAGTTGCCAGAGACATCAAGGAAAAACTACCTGATATGCTATCTCAAGCATCCATTCCTGGCGCAGCGGTCGCAGTCGTCGACGATAAAAATATCGTATGGGAAATAGCATACGGACATGTAGATGGTGATGGTTCCAGGCCGGTTGATGTGAACACAATATTCAGCATCCAGTCAATGACCAAAAACTTCATCCACTCTTCTACATCTGAATTTGATACATCGGAGTCTTTTCAATATTTTCAGAGAGCTTTTCCTATTGGATTGGATTCCAGTCAAAGTTGCACAATTATTTATGCTTCCGATAGTAAAATAGCACTCGCCGGAAACAATGAAGATGCCAATAGATTTTATTCATACATTTGGTTTTTGCCAGCTGAAAAAGGAAAATTTGGAAGAATCTATTTTGGGTGGAGAATTAAGGATGTGCAATATCCCCAGGGAGGTATGAATGATAAGGGATTATTCTTCGATGGAGCAACTGCAGAAAATGTAGTAGTCCCCCGTGACCCAAGTAAACTTTCATATGAAGGAAATCTGATTTTAAAAGCAATGGAAGAATGTTCAACAGTGGAAGAAGTATTGATGCTATATGATCGTTATGATGTGTCAGGTAGCTGGAATGGCCATTACCTAATTGGAGACAGATTCGGTAATTCAGCTATAATCGAACCTCAAACCATCATTAGGAAAAAGGGGAAATATCAAATTGTTACTAATTTCTTTCAGTCGAAAACGAAACCTGAAAACATAACCGATACGAGGTATCGAATTGCAATGGAATTATTTGAAAAATCTGAGAATATCTCTGTTGATTTATTTCGGCGTATCTTAAATGAAACTCACCAGGAGGTATGCAGCCGGTGGATGACAAGTACTATTTATTCGTATATCTGCGACCTGAAGAAAGGAGAGATATATATTTATAATTTTCACAACTTCGAAGATGTTGTAAAAATCAATTTGAAGGAAGAGCTAAAAAAAGGAGAAAGATTCCATCCTATTTTATCTCTTTTTCCATATGAGACTTTTGCTGCAAAACGATACAAATCTGAGAGAATAATTGCGATGTTATATGAGAGAGCGGTTCAGAATGGTGCAGAAGGGCCCGAAGGGGCCATTGCTCTATATAACGAAATGAAAACGGGAGACTATAAAATTTTCAAATTGGATGTCGGCGAGGGGCAGCTCAATTCTCTGGGTTATCAGCTCCTGGGAAATAACAAACTAAAAGAAGCAATTGAGATTTTCAAGTTCGTAGTTTTGGAATACCCGGAATCTTACAATGCATATGATAGTCTTGGTGAAGCTTTTATGAGAGCTGGCGAAAAAGATTTTGCTATAAGAAATTATGAGAAATCCCTTGAACTGAATCCAAAAAATGAAAATGCGAAAAAGAAGCTGGAAGAGTTGAGAAAGAAGTGATCTTCGGCCTTCTTAGGATAGTACTTGTACCATCAATGAAAATCCAGCATGGTAATAGGGTACGAAAACGAGGTGCTCGGTTTGCGGCGAATTGGTTCCAATGATTTCTATCCACTTACGTTCTACAACAACGGTGGCGAGCTGGTCGGCATGTACGGCAACTTCTCCGAGATCCGCTTCCTACCTTCATGCAACGGCCGCCCTAGCCTCGTGTCAAATATCGATCACCGCGCTAGCAACCATTTTGTTCACGTTCATGACTTTAACGATTCTCTCATCGATCCTCTTGGTCTAGAAAGGCTCCATCGGTCTGAGTATGTGGGGGACTACGAGTTGTTAAGATACGGTATTCCATCAGATACCATCAGTGTCACCATTAGAAACGGCTACCTGTATGTCGGCGAAAGCAAATGCACAGAGCACGAGACGGGATTGTTCTTCACCTTAGACGGCGAGGCTTTTGACTTGCGCTCCGACTCGCCGACTATAATGAATATTCTATTACGGAAGAAAGAAGTACAGCCCGAATAATCAATCCTTCGATATGGTGTCTTTTGTTCGAAAGGATAGGAAATAAACTATTATTGCCCGAATTTTAGTAATTTAGTAATAATGAGAGAGCGACGTGGGGTAACTATTTCTATGGCGCTTCTTTTTGTGGTTTAGATTTCTTGTTGTGGAATTTGGATGTTGCAGAGATTGTCTATTATTGCTTATCGCTTTTTATTTAAGAGAGCATTGTATATTTCATATAATTCCATTTTCTTATAAATAGAAATATTATTTGACAGAATATATATTCTCGGCTAATATTTTGTTTGTTTTATATTTTAACTGGTGCTTTTCAATATATACATAATATAGAAAAGTGCGGTTTTTATAATTAGCTTTTTAAGCATATGTAACAGGAGGGTGAAGTAATGAAACGTTTGCTGCTATTCATTTATTGAATAATAGTAACCATATCAGTATTTGTTATAGCTCAAGAATATCCAGCAGAAGTACAGAAATATTTGGAACCAGGATATTATATTAATTCAGATAATCCAGCTATTGTTAACAAAATGAAGGAGTTAGTCGGCGATGAAAAAGATCCGGTTAAGAAGGCGAAAATTTTTTATGAATTTGTGAGAGATGAAATTCATGAGAAGCCTGATATTAATAGCTATATTGCCTCCGACATTTTAGCTCAGGGAATAGGAGTATGCTATCATAAAGCAATAGTATTAGCAGCATTAGCTCGAGCAGCTGGTATTCCAGCTCAGTTGCATTTCACTGAAGCGATTGTAAAACATTATAAAGATGTTAACGGAAATGTATGGAATATACATGGTCTTCATGGAGCAACTGGGCTTTATCTTAAAGATAAGTGGATTACTCTGGATACTACAGGAAACCTTGAACGCTGGAAGATATGGATGGGCAAAAAGCCAGTTACTATTGAGCTTCCATTTGAATTCAGTGCTGAACATGATGTTATCTGGCCCTCTTTTAACAATAGGATAACTAAAAAAACAAATTATAAATTATTTGATTGGGACGAAAAAGAATTGGAAAAGATACGTGAAGAGCTGGGCTGCAAAAGCGAGAGGATTGAGGGTGATATAAAATGCAGCGATGAAGCAGAATATCCCTTGGAGGTTCAAAAATATTTAAAGCCGGGAGTTTATGTTAATTCCGACCACCATACCATTATTGCCAAGGTGGAGGAGTTAGTCGGTGATGAAAAAGACTCAGTGAATAAAGCAAAAACCCTCTTTGAGTTTGTCAGGGATGAAATTAAAGAAGGCTGGATTTACAGCATGAAGGCATCCGATGTCTTAGTTCAAGCTGAGGGAGTTTGCTATGAGAAAGCCTCTCTCTTAACAGCATTGGCTCGTGCTGCAGGTATACCTGCAGCCTTAGGTTATAATGAAGTAATAATCAAAAATAGAAAATTATCAGATGGACGGAAAGTAGATATCCATTTCCTGCATGGTGTTACAGTGCTTTATTTAAATGGGAAATGGATCACCTTAGACCAAACGGGAAATGCTGACAGGTGGAATGGTTGGGTACGAGATGATCCAGTTATTATCAAACTTCCCTTGGAATTTAGTGCTGCTCATGATGTTTTATTTCCATCTGTCGGACCTGTAATAATAAAAAAGACACCACATAAATTATTTGATCATAATGTAGATAAGATAAAAAAGATTGGGAAATTGTATGGTATAGAAGTTGCGTGGAGAGAAAAACCGAAAAATAAGATATAGTGGATTTTTAAAACCACAAGTAGAATATTATTTAAAATAGGGATTAAAGAAGTTATTAAACATTTGCATATAATAGTTCTGCCACATTAATTGAATGGAGGGTGGATAAATGAGGCGGTCATTTATCTGTATATTATTGTCGGTAGTATGTATTACACCATATAGAATCGCTCAAGAGTACTCTACTGATGTGCAGAGATATTTGGAGCCAGGAGAATATATCAACTCAGACCACCCAGCAATTATTGCTAAAGCAAAGGAGCTAATCAGCGATGAAACAGATCCAATAAAGAAGGCGAAAGTCCTCTACGAATTTGTAAGAAATGAGATTAAAGAGGGTTATATTGGCAGTATGAAAGCCTCAGATGTATTGGCAAAAGGAGAGGGAGTCTGTCATGAAAAAGCGTCGCTATTAACTGCTTTAGCAAGAGCTGCAGGCATCCCCGAATATTATGGTTTCACAGTAGTCTCAATTAAAGACTGGAAGGATGAAAATGGAAAGGTCGGATTTATTAAATTCCTTCACGGAGCAAATGGTCTTTATCTAAATAATAAATGGATTCTTTACGACCCTACAGGAAATATCCATCGCTGGAAAATTTGGGTGCAGGATGATCCAGTCAGAATTGAGCTCCCTTTAGAATTCAGTCCGAACCATGATGTTCTGTTTCCTACAGTTGGGAAAGTAACAGTTGAAAAAACATCGCAAAAATTTCTTGATCATGATATAAATGAGAAAATAAGAATTGGCAAATTATATGGTATTGACTATTCCAAAGATTAAAGGAGGTATATGGTAATAATCTTTATTTTAATATCATTTTAGGCAATAAAACACTTTTAGCAAAAAGGAGAAGAAGATGAGATTAAAAAAATTGATAGCTATTTCAATTTGCTTGCTAATTTTTGCAGCTATAATGCAGAGTTGTCAGAAAGAAAAGATAACTCCTGATAAAGCTCTTAGCTTACTGCCCAAAGAATCATCTTTTGTTGTGGTGATTGATATGCAAAAAGTAGCTACTACTGAATTCTATAATAAAATGAAAGAAGATGAAAAAAGGATTAAGGGATACAATGAGTTTGTGGAAAAAACCGGCATAGTTCCAGAAAAAGATGTAGATAAGGTAGCTATTGCAGTGGGAGAACATATGAAAGAAAAGGATGGAGATGCAGTTGCTCTTGTTTTCGGTCGTTTCGATAAGGAGAAGATTATAACCTCTATGAAAGAAGAAGCTGCGAAAGAAGGAGCGGAGGTAATTGCTGAACAGTATCAAGGGCAAGAGCTTTATAAAGTAGTGGAGGGAGAAGAGAAGGAAGAAGAAACAGAAGAATTAGAAAAAAGTGAAGAAACAGAAGAAACTGAAACTCAGGAAACTAAGAAAAAACATAATAATGAAGATTTCAGGATGGCTTTTTTGGAGGAAGGATTGATTGCTGCAGGCAATGTCAATTATATGAAAAAATTAATAGATCTATATAAGGGAACTGGAGAAAGTGTCGAGCAAAATGAAGCTTTTATGGCTATTATTGATGAGGCGAATCAAACAGATATGATTTGGGGTGCTGGTTTGATTCCCGCTGAACTCAGAAGTCAAGCTGAAGAAAATCCAATGAGCAAATCTTTTGCTGCCATTAAATCTGTTGTATTCTCAATCAATTTGGAGACAGATCTCGATGCCTTTATCAAAATGAAATGCGATAGTCCGGAAAATGTAAAAAATCTCACGGATGCTATTAATGGTTTTATTGCCTTGGGTAGAATGGGAGCAACCGAAAAACCAGAGATAATGGAATTATTAGACAGTATTACTGTTGAAGGATTGGATGATATGGTAAGCATTACCATGCATGTATCAAAGGATTTAATACTTCAATTAAGCGAAGAAGCCATTGGTAAAAAAGATAAAGAAGAAATGGAGCAAGAGCCAAAAAAGGAATAAGAAATTAATCAAAACAGAATGCCATTGTAAAAGGGGTAAGTTCGATTGAACTTACCCCTTTTTTAGATAGTCATTAGTAATAATAGATGTAAAGGGAATAAGTAGAACACTATTTTAGATTATGGTTTAAAATTTTATTAAATTAATTTATAATTAATAATCTATTTTTTTTAAGGAGTTTTAAAAACTCCAAATTTATTGGAAAAGAAATTATATATACCGAGAAAAATATTTTTATTGAGAAATTGAGATATTTAATAACCAAACTAAAGGGCGCAAAAAAGAATTTTATTTACTTGGGAGTGTTTGTATTCATTTTGTTAAGCTTAAATCAATTAGCATTCCAAGAGTTAGAAAATCCTTTGAAAGAAGAAAGGTCGCTTGGACTGAAGCTTTATTATCGATCCCTTCAAACCGGCGATGTTATCCTTATACAATTTCCCAATTCCCCAGACATCAAAAAGGTTAAAGGAGCACTTTTTGGTTGTAAGTTGAGCTTCTGGAAGCAAGGGGACATTTTTTGCAGTCTAATGGGGATTGCACTCACTATTAGACCGGGTGACTATTTCTTGGAATTAAATATCGAATACGAAAACGGTTTGATATTTGAAAAAAAATATAAACTCACCGTCAAAGATAAGCAGTTCGGAATTCAGCACTTAACAGTAGATCCAAGATATATACATTTAACCAGAGAAGATTTAATTCGAGTACAGCAAGAACGAACGTTGCTAACAAAAGTATATAACAATAGTAATGGAAAGAAATTATGGAATGGTTCCTTTATTGAGCCATTAAATTCAGAAATTAGCAGCCCCTTTGGTTTAAAAAGGTTTTTTAATAATCAACCCAGGGGAAGACATTCTGGAGTAGATTTAAGAGCAGCAATGGGGACTCCTATTAAAGGTTCTAATAGTGGCCTGGTGGTTCTTGCCAGGGAACTTTTCTTTGCAGGTAATTGCGTTATAATTGATCATGGATTAGATATATTCTCAATCTATTGTCATCTCTCCGAGATTTCTGTTCAGGAAGGTGAGATAGTAGAAAAAGGGCAAATCATTGGTTTCGTTGGAGATACTGGTCGTGTTACTGGTCCCCATCTTCATTGGAGCATTAAAGTAGGAGGAGTTAATATTGCTCCTTTTTCCCTTCTATATCTAAAGATGGAATGAAAAGATTGTACTTTTCGAAATTGATAGTGTACAAAGAAAATATATTTTGAATAATAGCTTTTTCTACCTTCCTCACTATTCTCAGACCCTTTGCTTTGTCTTGACATATTTATGCTAATATTTTACAATATTATACACGTCATCATAGGTTTGAAGGCTGTAGAAAAAATAAAACCTGGTGTTTATGTGAATTTTAATAGGTGAGGAAAGGCGACAATGTTTTGTCCAAAATGCGGCGCAGAGAATCCTGATACCAGCTTTTTTTGTTATAAATGCGGAGCAGATTTAAGTCAGACATTAGCCCCTAAAAGATATCGAATAGACCCAAGAGTTAAAGAAACTCAGGCATATTTTCGGCCTGATATGGTGATTGCTGGGAGGTATAGAATCTTAAAAGAATTAGGAAGGGGGGGTAGAGGTGTAGTATATAAAGCTTTAGATCAACAGCTTCAGATGATTATCGCTATAAAGTTTCTCCCTCAAGAAATGGCAAACAATGCAAAAGCAGTTGAAGATTTAAAACGTGAAGCTAAAGCTGCTATGATGCTCACACACCAGAACATAGTGAGACTATACAATTTTGAAAAGCTCGATAGGTATACCTTCCTAAGCATGGAATATATAGACGGACTTTCTTTAGAAGAAAGCTTGCAGAAGCGTACAAAATTCACCTTAAACGAGAGTATTGAATATGCAATGCAAGCATGCGACGGATTAGATTATGCTCATAAAAGAGGACTAGTGCACAGAGACATTAAACCTTCTAATTTAATGAAGACGGAAGAAGGTATAATTAAGATAACCGACTTTGGAATTGCCGCTCATATTCATGATTGTCTAAAGCGCATGACCAAGCAAATGGTAGTAGGGACGCCATTATATATGTCTCCCGAACAGCTCCAAGGAGAGCCATTAGATCACAGGAGCGATATATATTCCTTTGGAGCGGCTATTTATGAATTCCTTTGTGGCCGACCTCCATTTTATCAGGGCTCTATAGAATATCAGATAGTAAATGAAAAACCCAAACCCATTCCAGACGTACCATCCAATGTAAATTATGTTATTCTTAAAGCTTTAGAAAAAGATAAAGAAAATAGGTGGGAAAGTGCTATTGCTTTTAGCCGTGCTTTGAAAGAAAAAACAACTCAGGAAGTAGAAGTTAGCAAAGAAAAAGGACCATCATTAAAGAAACGACTATCTGAATCATTGAAAGCTATTTCTGAAAGAGCTAAGGCACCAGTACCGGAAATTAAAGCTTTAAGAGCAAAAATCAGGATATGGGATCGAATAAAGCCATATTTTTTACGTCATTCAATATTACTAATATGGCCGTTTGTTTTCGGAGCGCTATTATATTTCCTATATCCAAAGGTTTCTGGGTGGTCAGAACTTATTTTCCTTTTTGGTATTTTTATTCAATCATTAATAATTGGCCTGATATCAAAAATACCCGTTATTAGCTTAATAAGTACTGCTATTTTAACAAGTATGCCATTTTTAATACGGATAGATGTAAGTGAAAGCAGTTTATTTAACCGAGGCTTTAAATCAATTTTGGTTATATCTCTTTTGCTTGGTCTTTACTCATTCCTGATTAGCTATCTGAAAAATAAAACAGATGAGAAAAAGAAAAGTTTCTGGTTATATAGAGATATTCTTTGGGTAGGATTAGCTTTTTCCATTGGTTATATATTTATACCGTGCATCGAGACTGTTGGAGCACGAATTGATTCGATATTTATATTTTTTCTGTGTACTTTAATTTTCGGTTTTTTAAGCCGTAATCCATTTTTAAGCATTATATTAATGCCTATCGTTATTTTCAGCTGGTTTTTTTCTCAAAGCAGCTTTTCATTTATGCTGGCTAATTATAAAAATCTCGTGGCTGAGGTAAAAGTTTATTCAGTTATAACAAGTATTAGGTCGGTTTATATAAAGCTTGCAGAATTTAGTGCTCTAACTTTTTTGATAGCCGTAGGAGGTAGATTATCCTTTGCTATTGGTAAGCAAATTAGTAGCTTATGGAAGAGAGGTGTAGCTATTTTCTTCTTGTTCGTCTTTATTGCGTTTTTAGCAGGAGTAGCATTTCGGCTTAAAATATTCCAGGATACAAGTATTGGAGATATGGTCCTTGTGTCTGCTGGAGAGTTTATAATGGGATCGAGTCCCAGAGAAATAGAAATGCTGGCACAAATTTATAATGTAGACGAGGAAAAGCTAACTAATGAACAACCAGAAAGGATCATATTTTTAAAAAGTTATTATATAGATAAATTTGAGGTTTCAAATGCTCAATATAAAAAATTTATAGAAGTTACTAATCATGAGCCTCCTGAGAACTGGGTTAATGGAAGTTATCCTTTTGCTAAAGGTAATCATCCAGTAGTAGGAGTTAGTTGGGATGAAGCTGTTGCCTATGCAAAATGGGCTGGGAAAAGACTTCCTAACGAGATGGAATGGGAAAAAGCAGCACGAGGTAAAAGTGGACGAGAATATCCATGGGAAGGTCATTCAACTGCTTTTTCTTTTATAAATCTATTTTCAATAAATAGATGCAATATAAATGCGACAAAAAAATATGGAACAGTTACTGTCGGTAAATATTTTTCAGGAAAAAGCCAATGGGGTGCCTATGATATGGCTGGTAATGCAATGGAGTGGGCAGATTCGGTGTATAAACCGTATCCAGGTAATAGAGAAAAAGATGAAGATTATTTGAAAGGATTATATGTTTTGCGCGGTGGTTCCTGGTTTACTGATAAATTTTATGCCAGGTCAGCAGCTCGAATGGCGAAAAAACCAGAAGAGAAGAATCAAGAGTCTGGTTTCCGATGTGTAATCTCAGCGGATAATCAATAGATATGAAATAGTGCATAAAAACTGTAAGATAAAAAAGTCTGTATTAAAATATTTTTTTTGTTTAGAAGTCATAATTTTGATTTTCGAATAATTAGCTTAAAATTTTTACCAAAAGCAGCAGATAAAATTGAGAAAAATCAGTAATAACAAATCTTTTTAAAAATAATATTTATCAAATCATCTAAAAAGGAATTTCAGGATGTCAACTGTCTATTTTGTTAGCTCTAAGGTAAGCAAGAATCAAGGTCTTACTGAAAAATTAGTGGCTCTCATCAATAAGTTAGGATTTAATTTTTTAAAAGAGGATGATCTTGTTGCCATTAAACTTCATATAGGAGAAAAAGGTTGCACAAGCTTTATTAATCCACTATTAGTACGTCAGGTAGTCAATGAAGTAAAGAAATTAGGAGCGAAGCCTTTTCTTACTGATACCAATGCCTTATACCGTGGATGCAGACAGAATGCAGTGGACCATTGCAATTTGGCTGAAGAGCATGGATTTATTCATTTGGGTGCTCCTTTTATTGTTTCAGATGGTCTTCATTCAACGGATTATGTAGAAACAGAAATAAACCTTAAGCATTTTAAAAAGATTAAATATGCTTCAGGTATTCATTATGCTGATGCTCTTATTTGTTTAACCCATTTTAAAGGACATATGCTTACCTCTTTTGGTGGTACGTTAAAAAATATTGGCATGGGTATACCAAACAGAAGTTTTAAACAAGTAATCCATAGTGAAGTAAAACCATTGTTTCGTAATGAATCTCTCTGCACAGGTTGTGGTCGTTGTATGGCAATTTGTCCTTCAGAAGGTGCAATTAAAATAATAGAAAAGAAAGCACATTTTTATCATGAAAAATGTATTGGATGTGCAGAATGTATTACTATTTGCCCTGAAAATGCATTAAAAATATTGTGGGATGAATCACCTGAGAGAGTTGCAGAAAAGATTGTAGAAGCGGTTTATGGTATACTAAAACACAAAAAAAATAGAGTAGCATTTTTAAATTTCTTACTAAGTATCACTCCAGATTGCGACTGCTTTTGCTGGAGCGATAATCCAATAGTTCCAGACATTGGCATTTTAGCTTCCTTTGACCCAGTAGCTATTGACCAGGCATCAGTAGATTTAGTAAATCAACAAAGAGGTTTAGAGTGTTCTGTACTTGAAAAGGCCTTTGAGCCTGGTGAGGATAAATTTCGTGACCTTCAACCCGAACGGAAATGGGAGGGATGGTTAGATTACGCTCAGGAGATAGGTTTGGGTGAAAGGGAATACGAGCTGCACAATATAGAAAGCGGTGAGGTTTGCACATATTATCATAAAGAGAAAAGTAGGTAGCCATGATGAATAATATAAAAGATTTTATTAATCCACGTATCTTTCGGCAGTATGATATTAGAGGTAAAGTAGATGAGGACTTGAATCCGAGAATTGTGAAAACCCTCGGTTTAGCAGCAGGCAGTTATCTTCGCAAACGAGGATTAAAAAATCTTGCTGTAGGAAGGGACTGCAGATTATCTTCTGAAAACTATAAAAACGCACTTATTGAAGGTTTGCTATCAACAGGTTGTAATGTAGTTGATATTGGGATTGTTACTACTCCTATTTTTTATTTTTCATTATTTCATTTAGAAAAAGATGGCGGTGTAATGGTTACCGGAAGCCATAATCCCCCAGAATTTAATGGTTTTAAAATAGCTGAAGCAAAAACGACCATATATGGAGAAAAAATACAGGAACTCAGAGAGATTGCCCAAAAGGAAGATTTCTATAATGGTTCTGGTTCTTTGGAAAACAAGGATATTCTGGATGATTATTTAAATATAATAAAGAAAAAAGTTACATTAGAAAGGAGTTTAAAAGTTGCTGTGGATTGTGGCAATGGTACTTCAAGTCTTGTCATTAGGCAGCTACTAAAAGATTTAGGGTGTCAGTTTAAAGAGCTTTTTTGTACGATGGATGGAAATTTTCCTAATCATTTTGCAGATCCTACTGTTCCCGCCAATCTAAAAGAATTAATAGAGATGGTGAAAAATGAAAAATATGATATCGGTGTCGCTTTTGATGGAGATGCTGATAGAATTGGGGTTGTGGATGATGAGGGAGAGATTATTTGGGGAGACCAATTATTAATAATATATTCAAGGGATTTGCTCCAACGAATACCCGGTGCACCAATTATTTTTGAGGTGAAATGCTCGCAGACATTAGTAGATGATATTAAAAAGCATGGAGGAGAACCTATAATGTGGAAAACAGGACATTCGCTCATCAAGAAAAAGATGAAAGAAGTTAATTCACCTCTTGCTGGAGAGATGAGTGGACACATATTTTTCGCTGACAATTATTATGGCTATGATGATGCAATTTTCGCCTGTGCACGGTTACTTGAAATTCTTTCAAAAACGGATAAAAAGATTTCTCAAATGCTATCTGATGTACCTCATACTTATTCCACTCCTGAGATAAGAATAAATTGCCCCGATGATATAAAATTTGATGTTGTTGAGAAATTAAAGAATTATTTTTCTGCTCGTTATGAAACAATAGATATAGATGGAGTGAGGGTTGTGTTTGAAGACGGTTGGGGTTTGATAAGGTCATCTAATACCCAGCCAGTAATAGTCCTGCGATTCGAATCTACAAGTGAAGAAGGTTTGAAAAGAATAAAAGATTTAATGGAATCTAAATTAATAGAATTGCTTTAGCATAAGAGAGATATAATTAAACAAAAAAATAATAGGAAAAAATGATTGCATTAATAATGGCAGGGGGTTCAGGTACCCGTTTCTGGCCGAGAAGCCGAAGCTGTAAACCAAAGCAATTTTTGCAAATAATTGGTGAACAGACCATGATTCAATCAACGGTGGAACGAATAAAGAGTAAGGTTGGCAGTAAAAATATTTTTTTGGTAGCGGGGGAAAATCATATTAATCAACTCAAAGATCAACTTCCGCAAATACCTTTAGATAATATCATTATTGAGCCACACTGCCGCAGTACTGCTCCGTGTATCGGCCTGTCATCTATTTATTTAAAAGATAGATTTTCTGATGATGAAGTTATGATGGTGTTACCCGCTGATCATATTATTGAGAACAAGGAGGAGTTTTTAAGCAGCGTTGAAGCTGCTTGCCAGGCTGCCCTTCAGGGTTACCTTGTGACTTTTGGTATTGTTCCTCAATATCCAGAGACCGGATATGGTTATATATATTTAGATGAGAAGGTAAGTACAATCAACGGTCAAGAGCTTTATAGAGTTAAATGTTTTGTTGAGAAACCTGATAAAAAAAGGGCAAAGAAGTATGTGGAGAGCGGTAAGTATCTCTGGAATTCTGGAATGTTCGTTTGGAAAATAGGTGTCATTTTAGAAAAGATAAGGAAACATTTACCGGATTTATATGAAAGCTTGCTGAAAATAAATAGTGCTCTGAAAGAAAAGATATCACGTAATAAAATAGCTGAGCTTTATTCATCTATCGAAGAAACATCAATTGACCACGGCGTCATGGAAAAGGCATCTGATATTTATTGCCTTAAAGCTTCATTTCAGTGGAGTGATGTTGGAAGCTGGAATGCACTAAAGAAAATATTAAATGCCGACTCTAATGGTAATGTTTGTCAAGGGAAACTCATTGAAATAGATAGCAAAAATAATCTCATATATTCTCCTAAAAAGCTTGTCGCAGCTATAGGAGTGGAAGGGCTTGTTATCGTTAATACTGATGATGTTCTGCTTATATGTGATGGAAAACGTGACCAGGAAGTGAAAGACATTATTAATAAACTTAAAGAGTGTGGTTATAATAAACTTCTATAGTTTCCTGAAAAAGATATTATTACAAATGAATTACTATATTTAGACTTGACAAAAGTTAAAATTTGGTTATAGTAATTGCATAAATAAGATACTAATTATTTACCTTACAAGTTATAAAAATAAATTAAAGCATCGCAAAAATAAAAGGAATATACAAATGAACCATAAAGAATTTGATTTAGCGGCAAATAAATTTACCTTGATAGCTATGGGACTTGCTGTAATATGCTTTTTTTCCTTATTAGTTAAAATTATATTTCTGGATTTTGAAGGGATAGATGTATATTGGATAATTGCTGCAATTCTTTCCTTTCTATTAAGCTGGCTATTATTATCAAGAATAATTACAAAAAGATTGAGCGGTTTTGGCCATATAGCTATAGTAGCTTTAGGTTTATTATTCCTTTTATTTATTGACTGGTATATATTTTTCAGCTACTTTTTGACCGCCTTGTTTTTTCTTATAATGATCGGTTTATTCACTTCCATTTTTATAGATTGGCAAAATGGTTTAAGACGAACGATGCTCATTTCTTCAGCTATATATTTATTCCTGTTGTTTTTACCTATTAGCTCTTATGGAGGGATCTATCTTAAGGAATTGTTTTATTGGAATTTTGTTAATTATTCTCCAGATATTATCCTGTATTGGATCCCCCTTATTATTACTATTCTTATTCTTTTAGAATGGATGTTAACTACATTAAACAAACTTCCTGATAAAATTCAACCAAAGCTAATTCATAGATTAAATTTCTTTACCGGATTGGTTTATCTTGCCTATTATCTAATTCGTCAACCAGCTTACACAGCTACTTACAGAGGCTTTTCAGGCTTTGTGGGGAACTTTTTTGCCCAGGTATTTCTCTATAGCATTTGCTTGATTTTATGTATGGGAGTCTTTGAATTAGCAGAGAATAAACTTGGTAAGCCTTTAGGCATGACTGTTGAAAAATAATTATAATATTTTGTACTAAAACAATGCCAGAAAAAAAATCCAAAGGAATTCAAGAAAAACTTAAACAGCAAGAACATTATCTTGATTTCTTACAGAAAGCGGCCAAAGCAATTACTTCAACACTCGATTTAAATAAATTACTTGATAAAATAATGAGTATAAGCACAAAATTGGTTAAATCAGAGGCCTGGTCGCTGTTGCTACTTGATCCAGAAAAGAAATATTTGATTTTCCGTGAAACACTGGGGAGCAAAAGAAGAAAAATAAAAGGAGCAAAATTAAAGTTTGGTCAAGGTATTGCCGGATGGGTTGCTAAGGAACAGAAATCAATTTTATCAAACAATGTTAAATCAGATTCTCGATTTTATCCAGAGATAGATCGGAAAACAGGTTTTAATACAAAATCTATTCTTTGTGTTCCCCTTATAAGTAAAGGAAATACATTAGGTGTAATAGAAATTGTAAATAAGGATAAAGGAGCGGATTTTACTCTGGAAGATTTGCAGAAGATAGAGACCGTTGCTGATTTTGCTTCAATTGCCATTGAAAATGCTATACTATATCATAAAGCTGAGAAACTTGCCATTACAGATGATTTAACAAGCCTTTTCAATTCTCGATATTTCTTTCAAACCTCAGAGAAGGAAATAAATAAAGCAAAAAAAAATAGTACACCAATTTCTTTCATTTTCCTTGATCTGGATTACTTCAAAAATGTGAATGATATTTATGGGCATCAGATTGGCGGGCAAATAATAAAAGAAGTTGGCCAAGTACTTAGAAATAGTGTGAGTCCTAAATATATAATTGCACGCTATGGAGGAGATGAATATATAATGATCCTTCCTAAGACCGGTTGTGAAGAGGCGTTTCAAATAGCAGAAAAATTGAGAAATAAGATAAAAAAATGGGAATTCCTTAAAGAACAGAATTTAAATATTAGGCTTACTGCAAGTTTTGGCATTGCTACTTACCCCATCCATGCTAAAACAGTATATGATCTTGTACAGTTAGCTGACAAAGCAATGTATGTTATTAAAAACAGATTAAGGGATGGTGTCTGCGTAGCAGATAAGCTATAGAGTTTTATTTGTTTTTTCCTTGTTTCTACATCTACATCTATCTTTATTAAGATTCATTTATAGAATAGATATCATTAAGCAACTTCAGAAAACACTCAGGTCGCTTGCAAACAACATAGATACCAAGAAGAGCAGTAATTGGTAGGAATACGGAACTAATATCTAAGATAGCTAATAATATTAAGAAAACAATTGATTTCTTTCTAATTTTCATATTTGTATCCGCCTATGCTTTAATTTAATAACACTGTAAAAACAGCAAATTAGCATTAATATGCCAAATTTTGCATAGAAATAAGATAAGCAGATTAAAAATAAGTTGACCTGAAAAATTCAAGAATGATATTATTTATATTAAAAGGAGAAGAGATGAGTTCCTTTTTATATAATATATATGCAAAAGCTAAGCTCCTAAAGAGTAATATTGAAGTAGTATTAAATAAAATTAAATTTAATTTTAGTAATATAAAATTTCTGAGAAGGTTGGTAGTAATAATAATCGGTGCCAGTGTTTGTGTAATAGCCAGCGCTTGGCTTGCTTCTAAAAATTCTTTGGGTAAGATGTTTTATACCTACCAGGGTTATATATTATCCATCGCTATAAGCATTTTTTTAGCTCCGCTTTTTCTAAATCATGCTATTGAGAGCGCTAAAACACGTTCTCCCGGATGGTCTTATTTATTAGGTGCTAAAGTAGGTAGTTGCTTAGGATTATTAATTTCTTTTTTAGTTGGAATTTGTAGTGTAATTTTGAAAGCTCAATGGGTGTTGGATGAATTAACTATGGCTTTAAAAGCATTGGTTCTTACTTTAGTGAGTGGGCTTATAGTGGGTGCAATAATTGGAATGTTATTATTACCTATACTTAGACTCGCAATCTATGGATCTCAGATTATTAAAGAAAGATAATTAATAAAATTATTTTTAAACCTTTTAGTTGTAATTTACGTCTTAATAATTAAGAAAAATAACATCAGATTTATTGGAGGATGAAATGATTCGTAACGCATTAATAGCTTTTGTAATAGTATTATTCTTTATTATTATGCTTCCTGCCGAACAAAAAGAGCCTATTAAGTCAAGAAGAGGAAATGCATGGATTTCATTAACACCTCAGAAACTTAAAATGATATATGATTTTGCCCTGGATTATAAGACTTTCATATCAGCTGCTCGAACAGAGCTTACCACAGTAGAGCAAATAGTAAAAAGAGCTCAAGCAGAAGGATTTAAGAGTTTAAAGCAAGATTCTAAAATTAATGCAGGTGAACGCTATTTTGATGTCAATCGTGATCGCGCGGTTACTCTTATTGTGATAGGTAAGAAACCCATAACAGAGGGCTTAAAGGTGATTGCATCTCATATCGATTCTCCACGAATAGAGCTCAAGGCACAGCCACTTTATTCGAGTGAAGGTTACGCTTTATTCCAGACCATCTATCATGGAGGCATAAAAAACTATCAATGGGCTAATATTCCGCTGGGTCTTACAGGGAGGGTAGATAAAAAAGATGGCACTACTATTAAGATTAATATAGGATTTAAACCCGAGGAACCTGCTTTCATCATACCCGACTTAGCGCCTCATGTCGATCGACCATATCGCAACCGTACCGCAGACAAAGTATTTATGGGTGAGGAATTAGATCCAATTGTAGGCAGTATTCCAGGAGAAAACAAATCAGTCAAGGAGATGGTATTAGATTATTTGAAAAAAACCTACAATATTGAAGAGGACGATTTTGTAAGTGCGGAATTAAGTCTTGTGCCAAATGTACCTGCTCAGGATATTGGCTTTGATAGAGGGATTGTTGGAGCTTATGGTCAGGATGATACGGTGTGTTCTTATATAGGAGCTATAGCAGGACTTGATATAGAAACTCCACAATATACATCGCTTATATATCTAAGCGATAATGAAGAGAGCGGGTGCAATAATAATACTGGAGCACGGTCACACTATTTTCCCAATCTCATTGCTCGGCTAATAGAATCCCAAAATGGTGGAACATTCAAAGAAAATCAACTAAGGCAAGCCCTTGGACGGTCGGAAGTTTTCTCCGCTGACACTCCTACGGGAATAAATCCTATCTTCCCTTCAGTCCAGGAGCCTAATAATACTTCCAGATTAGGATGCGGTGTAGTTATAAAACGCTATGGTCATGGGAATGATGCTAATTCCGAATTTATTGCAAAAGTTAGAAGATTACTTGATGAGAACAACATACCATGGCAGACACATACATATAAAGTAGATATTGGTGGAGGAGGAACACTCGGTTTTTTCTTGTCCGTTCTTGATATGGAAGTAATAGACATTGGTGTTCCATTAATCTCTATGCATTCAACTTTCTCTTTAGCTTCCAAGGTGGATATTTTCCTTCTTTATGAAGCGTGTAAAGTTTTTCTTTTAAGTGATTAAATAATTAATAATTATTAGTAATTCTAAATTATAAAAAATAAAATAATTATGTCCTCTCAAAATTATTCTGACTGGAGGAATTAATGGTAGACTTTGAGGTAATTAAAAAGCTTTCCATAGAAAATGATTCTAAAATTGTATTGTTAGTAATAGATGGGTTAGGAGGATTGCCTTTGCCCAAAAGTGGTAAGACTGAGCTGGAGACGGCTTCAACTACTCATTTGGATGCTTTAGCGGCTCAATCCATTTGCGGTTTAATGGATCCTATTAGCCCGGGAATAACGCCTGGTTCTGGTCCTGCTCATTTAGCTCTATTTGGTTATCCACCTTTGAAATATGAAGTGGGCAGAGGTGTATTGGCAGCTTTGGGTATAGGCTTTCCTCTTCAAGAATCTGATGTAGCTGCTCGAATAAATTTTGCCACAAAAAATCAGGAAGGTTTAATTATTGATCGAAGGGCAGGCAGATTATCAAGTGATAAAGGTGCTGAACTTTGCAAAATATTAGATAAAATAAAGCTACCCGGTATAGAAATCTTTGTTCGACCAGTAAAAGAATACAGGAGTGTTTTAGTTTTGAGGGGAAGGGATTTATCAGGTGAGCTCACTGATTCTGATCCCCAGCAGATTAATTTACTACCTTTAAGCGTTCAAGCAATTAATTCAGATGCTGAAAAAACTGCTTTGTTAGCTAACCAGTTTATTGAAGAAGCAAATAAAGCGTTATCTAATAGAAATTCAGGTAATGCTATTTTATGCCGTGGTTTTGATTCTTATAATAGATTTCCTTCAATGAGTGAGGTATTTAAACTAAAAGCAGCTTGTATTGCTAATTATCCCATGTATAAAGGAGTTGCACGATTAGTAGGGATGGAAATACTTCAGACAGGAGAAAAGATAGAGGAAGAGTTTAAAACACTAAAACAGAATTATAATGATTTTGATTTTTTCTATTTACATATAAAAAAGACAGATAGTGCAGGTGAAGACGGGAATTTTGAGCTAAAAGCAAAATTGATTGAAGAAGTTGATAAGTATGTCCCAAAATTATTGGAATTAGAACCTGAAGTAATAATAGTTACTGGAGACCACTCTACACCTGCTCTTTTAAAATTACACAGCTGGCACCCTTTGCCTGTCCTCATATATTCCAAATGGTGTAGACCAGATTGTGTTAAGAATTTTAGCGAAAGAGCATGCATTCAAGGTGGTTTGGGCAGGATGTTATCGGTTGAAATTATCCCTCTTGCTCTCGCTCATGCATTACGGCTAAAAAAATATGGAGCCTAATGATTGATTTAAATCAGCTTTTAGACCGCTTAATAACTGAATAAATGAGCAAAATATATATTATTTTACAGGTATCAATATTGCCCAGCATACTTTCCTGGCATACTTCATAGAGGCTTTTTGGCTTATCAAGAAAGTTGGCGATGTTCAGGTAATTCTCATCCAGGCCAAGCTCCTCAATTTTTTCTTCAAAGTTTGGTTTTACCTCTAAAAGAGTATCCTTAGAGCCAATATAGCTTACTATGCGCCGGGCATTAGCGATATGTTTTATACCTTCCATAACCGCATCTTTTAAGCCAATACTTAACTTTATCACCTCATCCTGCTTATCAGTTCCCGATTGAAAGGTAACTTCTCCTTCTATCCAATTGAAAAGACTCCATACAATTTCTCTGATTTGTTCTTTAACTGCCCAGAAAAGCTGTTTAGGGGTTAGGCAGCCTAAATCTACAAATATTGATCCCTGACGCTTTTTGGTAGATTTAAGAAGTTTAACTGAATTATTATAATCTTCTTTCGTTATTTTTTTCTTTCTCAGAAGAAATTCACCAAGCCTGTCGTCAGGATTGTTAGAGGATGCGAAAATAATACGTCCACCTTGAATATAAAGTTTTTTCTCCAGATCCCCATGTTGAGCGGAGAGTACTCCCTCTGCATTTTTTATTTCAATAGAATGTAAAATCTCCGGTAGAGGAGTGTGCGCAAGATTAACTTCAAGAGCAAATTCTTTCTCTTTGTCCGTCATAGTATCTTAGTATTCTTTTTTTCTTATTATTAGGGCTATTCTTTGCTGAAACCTAAATAAAAGAATAGAATGATGTTTAAAATGGGGATAAAGATTCCGATGGCATAAAGCCAGAATGAACGATTGCATTTCTTAGCGATTCTTCCCCAACACCATGCTGAGAAGAACATTACGACTGCAAAAATGATAAGTGATACACCTGAAAAATATTGAGCTAAGTTTTCCATGATTATACCTCCATAATAATAATTAAAAAAATATCGTAAATTGACAAATACTTAATTAAATTATGCTGAAAAATATAAGATTGTCAAGCATAAATTTATTTTTTTCTTTATTTTGAAAAGCTATTATATGAATTTAGAGGACGCAATCATTATTTTTTAAAAAATCTTGAGCCATTTTAATTCTTTTCTTTATTGAAGGATGACTGTAAAAAATAAATTCAATGAGAGGATGAGGTTGCGGGTCTGCTAAATTTAATTCTGCAAGTTTTTTCATGGCTGAAATGAAAGCAGAAGGTTTAATTGTTTGCTTGAGTGCAAAATAATCAGCTTTTCGTTCATGGTTGCGGGCATACATATTAGATAATGGCATGAGGATAAATCCTAAAAATAAAATAACAAGAATTGCTATTGGAAATGAAGCTATATCAGATATATTGCGGAAACCAAAATATGTTATAAATTTCATTAATAAAAGATTCAATAAATAAAAGCCAATTACACTGAAAAAACCCTGAAGAATAATGCCTTTCCATAAATGTCCGCCTACATAATGTCCAAGCTCATGTGCTAATATGGTTTCTATTTCATCTTTATCAAAATTTGATAAAAGAGTATCGGAAAGAATTATTCTTCTACTTTTACCTAAACCAGCTAATGCTGCATTTGCTGTTTTGCTTTTCTTGCTCAAATCCATTTCAAGAATGTCCAGAATACGCACTCTTAATTTTTCTGAAAGCTGTAATAAGCGATTCTTAAGCTCCTCGTCTTCAATTGGTTTAAATTTAAAGAATAACGGAAATAAAATAATTGGTGCTAATCGTGCTAAAAGGATGAAAAAGAGAATAAAACCGAATGCTGCGATGAGCCACCACCATTTGGTATATGCTCTTAATAGGTAATAGAGAAATTCCACCAATATAATTGAAAGAAATAGATTAATTGAGAGAGATTTCATATAATCTTTCAACCAACTACTACGGCTTTCAGTTGATAATCCGAAACGTTTTTCTACACTGAAACCGCTGTAATAACTGAGAGGGAGAAATAAAAATTCTGCTAAAATACTAAGGCCCATTAAGTAAAATAATACCACTAACCAAGGATTTGGATTAATAGATTCAGCCCAATTTCTCAGTCCACTGGAGATACCAAAAAAAAGAATAACTAACAAAAATACCACCCAAAGAATGGTTTTGACTATGCGTAATTTTAAATGAATACCTTGATATTTCTTAGCCTTCGCCAAGGAAGCTTTATTTTTATTTATTTTATCCACATTATTTGCCATTATTCAAATCCATGTTTTCTTAAAAAATATATACTGTTCTGTAAATCTTTTTCGGAGGTTTCATTGTTCACTTCAATAATTTTCATTATATTTTCGCTGATATATTCATTCAGAGAGGAAAAATTGAATTCTCCCAGACCAGGAGCACGGTGATCTGCGTAACCCACAATATCATGCAGGTGTATTCCAATCATATCATCTTTGTATTTTTTAAGAAGGTGAGAGTGATTATGCCAGCCAAGGTTTTCTTTTGCCTGGCCATGCCCAACATCATGCCAGTAACCTATGGGAGCTCCATGAAATTTTTCTAAAAAAAGTCCTATTTCATCGATGTCTGGTATACCATTTATTTTGTAAGCATTTTCAATTCCCAAAAGAATATCAAGCTTCATTGCTTCTTCAATAATTTTGTCCAGACAGAGAGAGATACTGTCCAAATGTTTATCTCTTTTCTCCTTACGTTCTTTCTTCTTTGTTTGGATGAAAGTTTGACCCTCAGGAGAATCAATTAACTTATCATCAAAAAGTCTAAAAAGCTCCCTCATGCCAGAATTCATCTCCACGTTACCCAGATGAAGCACTACTGCTTTAGCCTCCAGGTCATTTGCTATTTGGATGGTTTGTTTTGTATATTTAATTGCTAATCTTCTTTCTTCCTTATCTAACGAAGAGAGGGGGAAGGTGCTACCTCCGCCCATATTTCTATGAGGAAAAATATCAGGAACAGGAAAATAGTTATGAATGCTTACTACCTCAGGATTCTTTTTCTTTAGCATTGGTCTCATCTGCCAATACATTTCATTTGTTATGCGATATTCGAGCTCAATGTGATCCAGACCGCTCTTGCGCATCATATCTATGAGTTCAAGACCATTTTCAGTTTTTGCAGAACGCCAGCAAGTAGATATACCAATCATAGCTTTAAATATTTTAGCACTAATATGAATTAACCTCCAAATAAAGAGCTTACAGCCTTGGAGGCGTAATGCATAAGGCCAGATGGAAATAAACCTAAATAAAGAGTGCCTATTAAAGAAATGATGAGGCAAGCAATTATAGAAGGATTATATACTATTGGGCTATATTCTTTTTCAGGTTTTTGTGAATACATAGCCACGATTACTCTGAGATAATAAACCAGGGAGATAACGCTGTTTAAAACAGCAATTATTACCAGAGGAATGTAACCCGATTTAACAGCGGCACTAAATATATAAAACTTAGCGACAAATCCACCCATAGGTGGAATTCCTGCCAATGAGAGAAGAAAAATACTCATTATTAAAGCAAGTACGGGATACTTTGAGCTTAATCCAGCATAGTCATTAATTGATAAAAATTTGTCCCCTTTCCTTCCCACTAAAATTGCAACTGCGAAGGCTCCTAAATTCATGAAGCTATATATAATTAAGTAAAATAACAGGCTGGCAATACCGATTTCGTTAGCTGATATTATTCCTATAAGCATATAGCCGGCATGGGCTATGCTGGAATAAGCTAACATTCTTTTGATATTGCTTTGCGCTATGGCCACTATATTACCAAGGCTCATAGTGATTATAGCAATGATTTGCAGTGTAGCTATCCAACTTATTTTAAGCTGAGGCAAGCCTACAAGAAGAAGGCGGATGAGAGCAGCAAAACCCGCTGCTTTCACACCTGCGGACATAAAAGCGGTAATAGAGGTTGGTGCACCTTCATAAACATCGGGCTGCCAGCCGTGAAAGGGTACCAAAGCTATTTTAAAACCGAAGCCCGCCAACATAAGACCAAGACCGCCATAGAGCAGAGTACTATAACTATTGCTTTGATTGTTTAAAAAATGAGCGATCAATTTAAGATTTACAAAGCCTGTAGCACCATAAATGAGGGCAATGCCGTAGAGCAGAAATGCAGAGGAAAAAGCTCCTACAAGCAGATATTTAATAGCAGATTCATTAGAGCGAAGATCTTTTCGATTAATCCCTGCAAGGATATAAAGCGAAAGGGATAAAAGAGCCAGACCAAGGAACAGCGTGATTAGATCTATTGCAGAACTTACTATTAGCATACCAGTAGTAGAGAAGAGCAATAAAGCATAATACTCGCCAAGGTTGAAGCCTTCTCTTTTAATATAATCAAGGGACATTAATAGTGTTATGAATGTGCCTAATAAAAATATAAAATTGAAAAAGAGGGATATAGTATCATTCACTATAGTATTTACCATTCCAAAACCCGGTTTAGACCAAAGAGCTAAAGATACAAAAAATGTTAGAGCTAAAGCAAGTAAACTAAGCCAGAAAAGGTAGATTTTATTCTTGCGCTTAAATATGACATCAAGAAGCATTATGGCTATACCAAAAGTAGCTAAAATGATTTCAGGTAAAATGTAAATAATATGTAATGAGGAAAAAGAAATTCCCTTCACTTATTTCACCTCTGCCGTTTTTTTAATGTTGTTGTCAAGTTTTTCTTTCAGCACTTCAGCATTTATGTTATTCATTGGAGGATTATCAGCATTTTCAGCCTGGCGCTCATTTACCTGAGTTATTAGGTGTTGTACCGTGGCTTCCATTTTATTAAGGAAAGGGCGTGGATAAACACCGATCATAACCATGAAAAATAGTATAGGAATTAGGACTACATACTCTCTAAAAGAGAGGTCCTTTAGCTTTTTGTTTTCCGGTTTATCTAAAGGTCCAAACATCACTCGTTGATACATCCAGAGCAGATAGACAGCTGCCAGAATTACACCGCTCGCTGCAATGATAGCATACCAGGGTTCGGCATTGAAAACTCCTAAAAGAATGAGAAATTCTCCAATAAATCCATTAAGCCCTGGAAGTCCTAAAGAAGAAAGGCAAACAATAAGAAAGAAAGCAGCTAATGCAGGTACCTGGCTTGAAAGCCCGCCATAGTCGCTTATAAATCTTGTATGACGTCTTTCGTAAAGCATACCTACCATTAAAAAGAGAGCTCCTGTACTCAATCCGTGATTTATCATTTGCAAGATACTTCCCTGAATGCTGATTACATTAAAAGCGTAGATGCCCAAAACTACAAAGCCTAAATGACTAACACTGGAGTAAGCAACCAGCTTTTTCACGTCTTTTTGTGCCATGGCAACCAAAGCGCCGTAAATTATTCCTATTATGGCGATAATTGATATTAAAGGTATAAACTGGTGGCTGGTATCTGGAAACAAAGGCCAACAGAAGCGCAGCATACCGTATGCTCCCATTTTCAATAGAATACCAGCCAGAATAACGCTTCCAGCCATAGGAGCTTCCACGTGAGCATCCGGTAACCAGGTATGGAAGGGGAAGAGTGGTACTTTAATAGCGAAAGCAATGAAAAAGGCCAGAAATAGCCAGAACTGCTGTTGATTGGTCAAGCCAATATTAATTAGCTGAAATAGATCGAAGGTATTTTTACCCGAAATGAAATAGAGCGCTAATATGGCCACCAGCATCATGACGCTGCCTGCAGTAGTATAAAGGAAGAATTTTATGCCAGCATATATTCTACGAGGTCCGCCCCATATGATTATAAGGAGGTACATTGGTATGAGCATAGCCTCCCAAAATATATAGAAAAGGAATAAATTAAGAGCAGTAAATACTCCCAGCATGCCGGTTTCAAGCAGCAGCATGCAAATCATATATTCTTTCACCCGTTCAGTGATACCGCACCAGGAGGCTAAAACCGAGAGCATAGTGAGAAATGTAGTTAGCATTACCAGAAGGATACTTATCCCATCAATACCCAAATGATAGCTAATGCCAAATTGCTCGATCCAAGCCTTCTTTTCTACGAATTGCATCTGCCAGCTGCTATCATTAAAATTAAAGTAAATATATAGCGAGAGAACGAAAACTGCGATTGACATTATTAAAGCAATTATTCTTATTATATTAAGCTTATTTTTCGGGATAAATAATATAGCAGCCACCCCTATTAAAGGGGAAAATATAATTAAGCTTAACCAGGGTAATTCAGCCATTAGCTTAACCTTTCAGTTTAATATTCTTAATCATTTCTATACTAAATACCAAATTAATAGAATTATTCCTATAAGAAACAACAAAAGGTAGCTTTGAGCATAACCTGTTTGCAGCTTACGGAAGATACGGCTTCCTAATTGAAAAACCCAGCCTGTAGCATTAACTATCCTGTCAATTACCTGATCATCGAAAAGCTGAGAGATACGACAGGTAATTATTGTTATCTGTGCAACTAAATTCACTATTCTGTCTATAACCATATCGTCAAAAGATTGCCAGAGGAAAAGAGCCAACCTTTTGGTGCTTTTTATAAAGAGAAATTCGTAAATTTCATCAACCCAATATTTATTTAAAAGCAAACGATAAGCCTTTTTAAAACGAATAGTCAATCGTTCAGGCAACTCGGGATTTTTAATATAAAATAGGTAGGCAATAAAAATACCCGATGCAGCAATTATTAACGATAAAAGAGCTAATAGATTGCTCAGCATATGGCTTTGGTGCTCAACAGGAGCAGAAGAATGATATACTGCGGTCTCGAGAAACCTAAAGAAGTTTGCTTTTTCTGTGAAAAATGAGATACGACCTAAGAGAGGAATGTGAGAGCTTATTCCTGGCCAACCGCCAATTATTGATAATATACCTAAAGCTATCAGGGGAAGTGTCATAATTGCAGGGGATTCGTGCAAATGTGATTCGGAAGGTTCTTTAGCTCGGTATCTGCCAAAGAACGTGACAAAAACTAAACGGAAGATGTAAAAAGCAGTCATACCAGCAGTAAATAAACCAATGAGCCAGAGAATTTTATTATGCTGAAATGTATGAAGAAGAATTTCATCCTTACTGAAAAATCCGGCAAAAGGATATATACCGCTTATAGCTAATGCTGCAGCAAGGAACGTGAGAAAGGTAAAGGGCATATAGCGCTTGAGGCCGCCCATACCTCTAATATCCATTTGTCCGGCCACTGCATGGATAACGCTTCCGGCAGCCATGAAAAGAAGGGCTTTGAAAAATGCATGTGTCATAAGGTGAAATATTCCCACGGCAAAGGCTCCCACACCGCAGGCCAGGAACATATACCCCAACTGGCTAATGGTTGAATAAGCCAGAACTTTTTTGATATCATTCTGCACCAGAGCTATGGATGCCGCAAAAATAGCAGTTAGAGCTCCAATGATGGCTACGAGAATCATAGTAGTTGGTGCAAGCATATACAAAGCTCCACAGCGGGCTATCATATAAACACCGGCTGTCACCATAGTCGCAGCATGAATAAGAGCGCTCACGGGTGTTGGGCCTTCCATAGCATCGGGCAACCATACATAAAGAGGAATCTGAGCGGATTTTCCAATGGCTCCCATAAAGAGCAGCAAGGTAATAGCCGTAATCAATCCAGAACCAGCATGAAAATGAACAGGAGCCATATGCATAACCTGCGGTATGTTGATGGTGCCAAAGGTCCAGAATATCAAGATGATTCCAAGGATGAAACCAAAGTCGCCTACTTTATTAACAATAAAGGCTTTTTTACCGGCATCTGAAGCGGATTTTTTTTCATACCAGAAGCCGATTAACAGATAAGAGCATAGTCCTACACCTTCCCAGCCCACGAACATCATGAGAAAATTATTAGACAATACCAATAAAAGCATGGAGAAGGTAAATAAGTTAAGATAGCCAAAATAGCGAGCATATCCCGGGTCATCATGCATATAGCCAATGGAATATATATGTATAAGGAAACTAACACCGCTCACCACCAATATCATTATCAGGGATAAGGCATCAAGTTGAAATCCAATATCAATAGATAGTGAGCCTGCTTTGATCCACTTATAAAGGATTATTTCCTGAGGTAAGGAACCTTGGGTATTAAAAAGCAAAACAACAGAAAGTACAAAGGAAAGGCCTACTAAAAGGCAAGCTGTGATACTGATAAACCATCTGGGCAATTTTCTACCCAGAATGCCATTTATTGGTAAGCCCATCAACGGTAATAGTGGTATTAACCAGGTATAGTGCTCCATTTATTCGCCTAAATTAAATACTGAATTTCATCTATTTATCTACCACTTCATTAAATCAATTTCATCTAAATTAATTGTTTCCTTATTCTTGAAAATTAAAACTACTATAGCTAATCCAACGGCAACTTCAGCTGCAGCTACCAGCATAATAAAGAATACAAAGATTTGACCGGTTAGTGAGTGCAGATATCGAGCAAAGGCAATAAATGTGAGAGCAACTGAATTAAGCATTAATTCTATGGACATGAAAATAATCAAGGCATTGCGTCTCATTAATGCTCCTATCACACCAATGGTAAAAAGCGCGGCAGCGGTTATTAAATAGTAGGATAGAGGTACCGACATTTTATCTTTGATTCCTTTCTTATATTTTTTTCTTTGTTAAAATTACAGCCCCAACAATAGCTGCAAGCAAAACAATTGATACTATTTCAAAAGGATATAAATAATTAACAAAAAGCTCTTTTGAAAACGCTTCGGTATTACCCATAAAATTTACTTTTTCTGGACTAAAATCTCCCATCTTGCCTAAAGTTAGAGATGGTAAAAACATTGAGAGCAGTAAGATAAAAAGAACCAATGCTAATAAAATACCTAATATTTTTTGACCGAGAAGTCTTTTTCTCTCTATTATTTTCTCTTTCATCTGAATGAGCATTATGACAAAAAGAAAAAGAACAACAATTGCTCCTGAATAGATAATTATTTGCAAGGCAGCAATAAATTGAGCATTGAGTAAAATGTAGAGACCAGCAAGAAAAGCAAATGTAATAATGAGGCAAATAGCGCTGATAACCATATGTTTTACGCTAATCATAATAAGAGCTGAAATAATTGATGCTGCTGAGAATGCGAAAAATAATATCTTCTGAAACACGCTAAACCTCCTGATTATTCCTGCTCTAATCTTTTTTGTTCATAATAATGCAATAATTTATCTTTGTCCCAGCACAGTTCCTTTCGGCTTTCTGCTGCATTTTCATAGGTGTTAGAAAGTTCAATGGCTCCTTCAGGACAGGCTTCCTGGCAGAATCCACAGCAAATACATCGCAGTATATCTATTTCAAAGCGGACTGGATATTTCTCTCTATCTGGCCAGGGTGCTGGACCCGGCTCAATTGATATGCACTGCGAAGGACAATTGGCCATACAGAGGAGGCAAGCTACACATTTTACCCGACCATTTTCATCTTTATTTAATTTTGGCAAGCCTCTATATCCGGGAAATGGCTCTCGCTTTTCTTCTGGATATTGCTGCGTTAATTTTTTGCTAAAAAAATGCTTAATGGTAGTATATAAACCTTTTATTATAGCTACCAGATATATTCTTTCGATAATTGATACGTGCGAATCTACTTTCTTCATAGCTTAAAAACCACTAAATAAGCATTATTAGTCCTGTTAAAATAATGTTTGCTAATCCAAGAGGAATTAATGTTAGCCAGCCAAGCCGCATGAGCTGATCATACCTAAACCGAGGTAAAGTCCATCGTACCCAGATGAAGAGGAAAATAAAGATAAACACCTTTGCAGAAAAACCAGCCACCTGAATAAGTGCAGTTACCAGAGCTGGCAGATGTAGGTAATGGAGACAGGGGATATGCCAGCCGCCGAAAAATAATACTACTGTAAGAGCAGATAAGGTAACAATATTTATGTATTCAGACATATAATATAAAGCAAACTTCATAGAGCTGTATTCGGTGTGATAACCAGCCACCAGCTCTTGTTCAGCTTCTGGAAGATCAAAGGGAAGTCTGTTAGTCTCAGCATAAATAGCTATAAGAAATACGAAGAAGCCCAGAGGTTGAGTGAAAATATTCCATCGCGGTATAACAAAGAAGAGTGGTTGTGTCTGAGATTGAATTACCGAATTTAAGCTCAAGGAGCCAGTGATCATTATTATTCCGATTACGGATAATCCTAAAGCAATCTCATAGCTTATCATCTGAGCAGTAGAGCGCAAGGCTCCAAGAAATGAAAATTTATTATTTGATGACCATCCTCCTAAGATAATCCCATATACACCAAGAGAAAGTATAGCAAAGAGATAGAGGATGCCAATATTTACATCTGCTATTTGCAGTTTAATTGTCTGATTTAAAAGAGTAATCTCGTCTCCAAAGGGAATAACAGCAAAAGCTAAAAATGCACAGGTGCAGATGATTATCGGAGCCAATAGATACAATGGCTTAAATGCCTCGGATGGAATAATATCTTCTTTAAAGAAGAGTTTTATCCCATCGGCAATAGGCTGGAATAAGCCCCAGGGTCCAACCCTATTGGGGCCGAGTCTGTCCTGAATAAAACCGGCAACTCGTCTTTCAACCCAGGTAACAAAAGCGACACCAGTTAATATTGCTCCCATTACCAATACTATTTTGACCACTATTATTGATAAATCAATCAATATTTTAATCACAGCTCAAGCCTTTTGTTCTGCGGAATGTTCTAATAATTTTCCTTTAGTTCCAATGTTATCATACGATAAATCATTGAAAAGTGGAAATATAGTGGCAATTTTTGAGAAAATTGCTTCTGCTGACTCATAGGTAAAACTTTCTAAAAAGTGTTTGCTGAGGAGTTGAATAATTTGCCAGTCGGGTTTAGCCTCTCCTGGAGATTTCACTGCTGCTTTAAAAAGCTGAATTCTCCCTTGAGAATTGATAAAAGTGCCTTCTTTCTCAGCAGTACTGGCTCCTGGCAGCACGAGATGCGCTATTTCAGTAATTTCGTTATGGAACATATCATGTACGACTAAAAATTCTAAATTCTTAAAAGCTTTTTTTTCTGCTTCGCTCAGATTAAGATTAAAATTGCCTCCAATGATATAGAGTGCTTTTATATCACCGTTAGCTATTTGCTTAATTATTTGATTTAATCCTTTTATGCAATGCCCTTGGATCTTTAACATCTCTTTTGCGCCCGTAAGGTTGGGGCTTTTATCAGCTTCGATGGTAAAACCTGATTTAAATACTTCTTTATCTTCTGAAGGCTCATGCCAGAAGATCGCCTTATTGTATGTTTTTAGGCATTTTTCAGCAAATTGGTTTAACAAGAAATTGTCTTCATTACTGCTAAAGGGAGAGGCCAATACTGCTATAGAATCATTACCATATAGTCCAATAATTCGCTTTATCTCCTGCTTGAATAGTTTTCCAGCTTCATCCCATGACAAAGGGAAAAATGCTTTGCCAGCTCTTTTCTGAGGTTTAGTTAGTCTGTTTTTTGACATGAGGGTGGCAAAATGATATCTACCCAAATCACAAATCCAGAAACCATTTACTGAATGGTTAGTACGAGGCTTTATCCTGACAATTTTATCCTTCCAGGTATCGATATAAATATTACAGCCAGTACTACAGATAGGGCAGATACTTTCTGTACGCTGTAATAACCATTCTCGACTTTTATAAAGGGAATCAGCACTTAACATGGCTCCAACGGGGCAGATATCAACCACATTGCCCGAAAGTTTGTTGTCTAAAGGTTTGCCAGGAAATGTATCTATTTCACAATCCGCTCCTCTGTTGACAACTGTAAGTTCATTGGTTCCAGATATTTCATTGCCGAACCTCACACAGCGGGTACAGAGTATGCAGCGGTCTTGCCAGTGGTAAACATGAGAGCCTAACTGTTTAAGTTCGTGATGTTCTTTTCCTTCTATGTATCTACTGTGGGCAAAACCATACTCATATGCGTAATTTTGCAGGTCGCATTCGCCTGCTTGATCGCAAATAGGACATTCGTACGGATGGGTTGTCAGGAGAAATTCAAGCATTGCCTGACGTGCTTTTTTGACCTGCGGCGAGTTTGTATGAATTACCATCCCGTCTGCCACGGTTGTAGAACATGATGGCATTAATTTAGGATAACCCTCAATTTCAACTAAACACATCCTACACCTCGATACTGGTTTCAGGGCAAAATGATGGCAAAAATGCGGAATTTCTATTCCAGCTTTCCTGGCAGCGGCAAAAATACTGGTTGTTTTTCCCACAATTACTTCTTTTCCATCTATAAATACTTTTGGCATCAGGTGTTAACCTCAGTGGCAAAAGATTTTTTAACAGGACAACAGTGATGGTCAATATGTTGTTTAAACTCTTCTCTAAATTTAGTGATAAAGCTAACCGCTGAACAAACTGCTCCATCTCCCAATGGGCACAGGGTTTTTTGGGAGATGTTGTAACATATATCTAATAACAGGTCTAAATCCTCTGATTGACCTCGACCTTTTGTTATCCTCGTTAGTATTTTAACCATCCATGAAGTACCCTGCCGGCAGGGAGTGCATTGACCACATGATTCATGGGCAAAAAAGCGCATTAAATTAAGTAAAGATTGAACCATGCAGGTTTCATCATTCATGACAATTACAGCACCAGACCCCAGAGAGCTTCCTGCTTCCTGCAGGGATTCATAATCCATCCCCACATCTATTTCAATAGCTTTTAGAACGGGAGTTGCTGCTCCTCCAGGTATTACAGCTTTAAGTTGTTTATCTGCTAATATACCGTTGCCTAATTCATATATTACTTTCTCTAAGGAAATGCCCATGGGAACTTCATATACTCCCGGTTTTTTAATATGGCCGCTCAGACAAATGAGCTTGGTTCCTGGACTTTTCTCAGTACCAAAGGATCGAAACCACTTACTACCATTACTGATAATATGGGGTATATTTGATAATGTTTCGACATTATTAATAACTGTTGGTTTTTGAAAAAGACCTACAGCAACAGGGTAGGGCGGTTTTAGCCTCGGATTTCCTCTTTTTCCTTCTAAAGATTCAAGAAGAGCAGTCTCTTCGCCGCATACATACGATCCTCCACCTCGATGGACAGTTATATTAAGGGAAAATTTAGATTTCAGGATATTTTTTCCTAAAATATTAGCCTCATATGCTTCAGCAATAGCTTTTTCCAGTTTATTTGCCCAGGCTGCAAATTCACCCCTGATAAATACATAGGCATCATGGCAACCGATAGCATAGCTTGAAATAATAATACCTTCAATAAGCTGATGGGGAAAATGTTCAATGAGCATTCTATCTTTAAAGGTTCCTGGCTCACCTTCATCAGCATTACAGATGAGATAAACAGGGCCTGCATATTTTTTCGGTAAAAAGCTCCATTTTACTCCTGTAGGAAATCCAGCTCCACCTCTACCGCGTAGCCCGGAGGATTTTACTTCTTCTATTATCCCTGTAGGTGAAAAATCTTTAAGAACTTTCTTCAGGGCTTTATATCCGCCGCTTTCTCGATAACCTTCTAGTGTATGAATATTTTGCTTATTAATATTTTTGGTTAATAATTTTTCTTGCATTAAAGAGTCCCGATGTTACTTTAAATTTTTCAGTATTTTATCTATTTTTTGCTGTGTAAGATTTTCGTAATATTTGTCATTTATCATCATTACCGGAGCTGTGCCGCAAGAACCTAAACATTCACACTTTAGCAGAGTAAATTTTTTATCCTGTGTGGTTTGTCCTGGTTTAATACCAAGCTTTTTTGAAAGATAATCAAGTAGGTGATCAGCGCCCAATAGAGAACATGAAAGAGTTTGGCAAACCCGAATTATATACTTACCCATATCAGGAGTGGAGAAAAGAGTGTAAAAACTCTTTGCTCCTTCGAGTTCACTTGGTGCAAGGTTTAATAATTCTGCTATATAGGCTAAGATATCATCATCGACATAACCGAATTCTTTTTGAGCTAAATGTAATGCAGGGAGAAGACCTGCCTGTCTGTCTGGATAATTGCTGAGTATTTCCGTAAGTTTTTCTAATGCTTTTTTTGAAAATCCTGTCTTTTTTCTCTTTTTTTCTTTCACCATGCATCTACCAATTAACGGTCTAATTCTCCCGCAATAATATTTAAGCTGCCCAGGACAGCCACAATATCAGAAATCATGCTACCTTTCATAATATGTGGAAAAATGGAATAATTTATTAAGGATGGAGAGCGCACATGCACTCTGTATGGTTTATTGCTCCCATCGCTTACGATATAATAGCCAAGCTCCCCATTGGGGGATTCCGTGGCCGAATATATTTCTCCTTTAGGAGGACGCAATCCATGGTCAGGCATAAGCAGCATAAAATGGTGTATCATTGCTTCCATTGATTCATGCAATTCCTCTTTTGCTGGCAGTACGATTTTTGGCTCATCTGCAGCTATGGGGCCTCCGGGTAGATTTTCTATGGCTTGATAGATAATTTTACAACTCTGTCTCATCTCTTCCATGCGAACAAGATAACGGTCATATGTATCTCCATTATCGCCAACAGCTATATCGAAATTGAAATGATTGTATGAAGAATAAGGTTCTTTTTTACGCAGGTCCCATTCCAATCCGCTGGCTCTCAAGCAGGGGCCAGTTAATCCCCAGGAAATTGCATCTTCTTTGGGAGTAACGCCGACTCCTTTGGTGCGATCAATCCATATTCTGTTTTTAGTCAGAATACGATCTATATCATCTATGGCCACATAGATGTGTTTAAGAAAATCAAATAGGTTTTCTTTGAATCCATCAGGTATGTCTCTATAAAGACCGCCTACTCTTGTAAGAGAGGTGGTCATTCGGGAACCACAGGCCAGCTCAAAAAGGTCATAAATTCTTTCTCGTTCCTTAAAACCGTAAAGAAATATAGTAAATGCTCCGATATCCACTGCCTGCATTCCTATAGAGACTAAATGATCGGAAATTCGACCAAGCTCGGCAAATATAACCCTTAAGTATTGACAGCGAAGAGGGACTTCTATATCAAGTAGCTTTTCCACAGCAATGGAAAAACCTATATTATTATTAGGTGCCGAAAGGTAATTCATTCTATCAGTTATGGGGATAAATTGATTATAAGTTCTGGCTTCACCGAGCTTCTCAAAACCGGAATGAAGAAATCCAATTTCAGGGATTGCATTTCTTATAGTTTCTCCTTCCAGCTCTAATGTAATGAGAAGAGTGCCATGGGTAGCAGGATGCTGTGGCCCAAAATTGAGAACCATATGTTCGGTTTTCAGCGTCTTATCTGTTTTTTTCATGCTACTTGAATTTAGATTTAATTAATATTTATCTCGCTCTCCATAACCTTTTAATGGATAATCTTTTCGTAATGGATGACCTTTATATGTATCAGGAAGAAATATTCTCTTCAAATTGGGATGATTTTGAAAAGTAATTCCCAAAAGGTCATAAATTTCTCTTTCCTGCCAATCAGCTGTTTTCCAAATGCTGTACATTGACTCTATAGTAGGGTTTTCTTCCGGTAATAATATTCTTATAGTGAGGCGATGGTTGTATTTATAAGATAATAGATTATAAATTATTCCATATCTTTCTATTTCTGGTAAATTGAGGTAATCAACTGCATTAATTGAAGCTAAATGATCATAGAGTAAGGAGGGCTCATTACGAAGAAATTGCATTATTTCAAGTAAATGTTCCTTTTTAATTAAAATAGAAGTATCCCCTCGGAATTGTTCAATTGTAATAATTGTATGAGGAAATTTCTCCTGAAGTTTTATAACCGCTGGATGCTCATGTTTTTTTATTTCCTCGGATTGCATACTTTAGCCTTTTCTTTTTTCTTGTCCGAACGATTCTTTTTCGATTTTTTTCTGCAGCTTTATTAATCCATTTAGGATATCTTCAGGTCGTGGTGGACAACCGGGAATATAAATGTCAACAGGAAGGAATTGATCAACACCTTGTATTACTCCATAGGTATTAAATAAACCGCCGGAGCAGGCACAGGCTCCCTGGGCAATAACCCATTTGGGCTCAGCCATTTGATTATAAATAAGCTTCAAAACTGGAGCCATTTTCAGTACTATTCTACCTGAGACTATAAGCAGGTCTGATTGGCGTGGTGAAAATCGCATAACTTCTGCACCAAATCTTGCCATATCATAGCGAGCAGCCAGTGTTGCCATTAATTCTATACCACAGCATGCCGTGCCAAAAGTTAGTGGCCATAATGAGTTTTTTCGTGCCCAATTTATCAAGACATTGAATTTTGTTGTAAGCATATTTTCTGGTAATAGATGTTCTATTCCCATATCAGTGCACCTTTACGCCAAATATAAACAAGCCCGGCAAATAGTATTGCGATAAAAATGCCCATCTCAATTAAGCCAAAAGCTCCCAATTGTTTATATATTACAGCCCAGGGAAAAAGAGTTAGTCCTTCTACATCGAATATTAAAAACAGAACGGCTACGATAAAAAATTTGATGGCAAAGCGCAACTGAGCTTCGCCGAGAATAGGCATGCCACATTCATATGGAGATAATTTTGTGGGATTTGATTTTTTTAAACCGAATACTGCAGAAAACAGAACTGCTCCTCCTGCAAAAAGGAGGGAAAATATAATGAATATTAGTATAGGTAAGAAGCCTTCCATCATTTTTATAAAAATGTAATCACAAGATTATTTTAGATTTATTAACAAACAAAAAGGAAAGAAAGTTTTCTCTAATACAAAAACTAAATAATTTATATTTCAAAGAACTTTTATTATAGCAGAAAATTAATTCAAGTAAAAAAATTTTATTAAAATATAATTATGGCATATAAATATTCAAAAGATAACCAAGAAAAAGGACATATTCATTTTAATCAAAGAAAAAAAATTTTGCAAGAGATTAATTTATTTTTTATTAAGTAATTAATAG
>CAZYAF010000017.1:0-88731 GCA_964645975.1 uncultured Acidobacteriota bacterium | reverse complement strand
TCGATACTTTCTTTTAATCCGCGAGATTCACAATATTTTAGAGCCTGATCGAAATATTCTTGCGCTCTTTCTTTCTGGTTAAGCCACATATAAGCATGCCCCAAGTTATTAAGTATAAAAGCGTCCTCCGGTCTTTTTTTGCTTATTTCTCTATATATGGTTAAAGCCTCTTGAAAATTTTTATGAGCCAGCCTTAGTGAATTTTGGTAATTATTAAGAAGCTTTTCTTTCTCCTCTGAAGGGATGGTTTCGTTGCCTTCGATAATGTTTTCCTTAATCTGGAGTGCAACATCAGCCGCTGATTGAATATTTTGAATTCCCTGCTGAGCAAAGCTTATAGCGCTGCTTAATTTTCCATAGTCCTTACCACAGCTAATAAGCAATAATAATAAAAGAGAAATAATAATTATTTTGCTTCGCATGGTTTACCTCTTACTTTTTTTAAAAGAGTTTCATTTTTATACGTCATCATGTAATAGTAACTCTTCAGTTTCCTGCTATTTCAAACATACATAATATAAAATTGTATTTATTTTATCCTATTTCCAACTATTTTTGCATACTTTTTTGAATTATCTCTTTAATTGAGCATAAAAAGTAATATTTTTATATGATTGATTGGAAAAATGATAAGTCATTAAAATGTAGGCGGTTTTAGAGGTCATATAAAATACCTTTAAAATAAAGAGAAGCTCCCTTAAAAAAAAGGAGCTTCTCTTTGTTGAACTTATACTATCTACTTATTTTAAATATTCAGCAAGCCATTGATAAACAGTTTTCCACCACAACTTTGCATTGAGAGGTTTTAACACCCAATGTCCTTCATCGGGGAAATAAAGCAGTTTGGATGGGATCCTTTTTCTTTGTAGAGCAGTAAATACTTGCAGTCCCTCTCCAATGGGAACACGAAAGTCTTGCTCGCCGTGAACAATCAGCATAGGAGTTTTAAAGTTTTCCACGTACATATGCGGAGACCATTTTGAATATAAGGATGGATTGCTCCAGGGAGTTCCTTTTAATTCCCATTCCGGGAACCATAGCTCTTCGGTAACGCCATACATGCTTACCGTATTATATACTCCATCGTGGTTAATGAGGCATTTGAAGCGATCAGTATGTCCCTCAATCCAATTTACCATATAACCACCATATGATCCTCCTGCAGCAGCTATCTTTTCTTTATCAATAAAATCATAATTTTCTAAAATATAGTCTAAACCGGTCATCAGGTCTTCGTAGCACTTTCCACCCCAATCGCCGGTTATCTGGTCAGTGAAATTCTGTCCGTAGCCAGTGCTGCCTCGGAAATTCACCATAGCTACTACATAGCCGGGCGCAGCAAACATTTGAGCATTCCAGCGATAATGGAAATTATCTCCCCAGGATCCTTGAGGTCCACCATGGATGAGATATACCAAGGGATACTGCTTTTTTGCATCAAACGTTGGTGGTTTTATTAAGAGTCCATGTATCTTTAATCCATCAGTACTCTTAAACCAGAATTCCTCAAGAGGTTGCATTTCCAATTGATTTTCAAGTTCCTCATTAATGTCGGTGAGCTGACGTAATTCCATGGTCTTAGCATCGGCAGCGAAGAGTTCTGCCGCATGGTTAATAGTCTGGTAGGTGAACACAAAATTTTTGCCGTCAGGAGTCAGACGCAGATTTCTCATATATATTTTGCCCATGAGTTTCTTCACTGGATCACCTTTAGCCGATACCCAGTAAAGAGAGAAATAGCCTTGATCCTGGCAGGTAAAATAGAGCCCACCGCTGTCTGGCGCCCATACGACATCAGTTACTGATCTGTCGAAATTGGTTGTTAATTCCGTAATTTTTCCACTTTCTCTTTCATAGAGCATAAGGCGGAGACGGTCAGATTCGAAACCGGCTCTTTCCATAGAGCTGAAAGCAATGTATCGACCATCTGGCGAATAAAGCGGCTGATTATCATTACCTTTATTTGTGGTTATGCGTTTATATTCACCTCCTGAGATGGGAACAGTAAATAGATCATTATTGGTGCTTATAGCCACCATTGGATCAGTATTCATTACGAAACATATCTCTTTGTTGTCAGGGGAAAAGACATAATCCTGAGCTCCTCCCAGGGAGATGGGTGGAATGTCATAATCCCAAGGCGTTACATCTTGTGCTTCTCCACCTTCGGCGGGCATCACGAATACATGAGAACGTTTATCATTAGTCCAGCTATCCCAATGGCGGTAAAGCAGCTTGGTTATTATCCGAGCTTTTACCTTGCTTTTTGCTCGTTCTTCATCCAGCTTACGGTTACACTCCTCGTCTTTACAATCGGGATACACATTGGAGCTGAAAGCAATCCATTTGCCATCTGATGACCAAATAGGCCCATAGGCCCCGGTAGAAATATTACTTATTTGCTGAGCTTCGCCGCCGGCTAATTTTATGCACCAAAGCTGTGCACTTCCGCTGCGTGTAGAGACGAAAACTATTTTCTTTCCGCAAGGAGACCAACGTGGTTGAAAATCAGCTGCTTTGGAAGTTGTCAATTGATGTGGCTCGCCTCCGGCAATATCAATCAGCCAAATGTCGCTGTTTCCCCGATTCTCCTCCATGCAGTAATATGCAAGCACGAAAGCGACTGTCTTGCCATCTGGAGAAATTTGCGGGTCACTTACTCTGCCAAAGCCCCAAAGATCCTCTACTGTAATAGGTCTTTTTTCTTCAGCATAAACAAAGGTAACTATAATAAAAATGCTAAATGTTAGGATAAGAGCTTTTTTCATCATTATACCCTCCTCTTTATTTAGACATTATTGTCAAAAGTTTTTTGACAATTTTGTTTTAACTCCTTTATTTTAAATAAGTTATCTAAAATAGGCTTGCTTCTCTCCCTCTTTTCTTTGAGAAAATCATATTTAAAATAAAAAATAGGAGGAGGAAGCTTGTGGAAATAGTGGGAATCTCGGTAAGAGATTTCCAAGCGAAGCACCATTTCCACAGCCCTGAAAAACTTGAATAACACCTAAAAGTTCAGCTCTCATATCAATATAATCTATTGCCTCCTGCTTCTCTGTTTCCATTTATGCTTTCAAATTTTTTCATGTTTTTTAGCAATACCATTTAGACTAAAGATGTAGTGTAATTATATCATTAATTATTTTCTTAACACAGGATAATATTTGTTTTTAGTTATACGTATTTAAAATTTTCATTAATTACATATAAATATCCAGATAATTGGGAGAATAAGCTTGAATATAATATTCAATTTAATATAAAATCTAAAATACTAATTTCAGCAGGGGATAGATGGAATATTTTTTGAAATTTGAGTAATTAAAGAAAATGAATAAAAGCTTATTGATAACTCTTGCTATTTTTTCAATAGCGATGGCCTATCTGGAAACTACTGTTGTGGTATATCTACGATTACTCTACTATCCGGGAGGTTTTACTTTTCCCATAAGGCTTATACCAAATGGACCAGCGTTGATTGAACTTGGTAGAGAAGCTGCAACTATTGTCATGTTATTTTCAATTGCATTTGCAGCCGGAAAAGGGTTTTGGCGCAGGTTGGCGTATTTCATGTTCATTTTTGGTGTTTGGGATATTTTTTATTATGTTTGGTTGAAAGTCTTGCTGAACTGGCCAGAATCTCTACTCACTTGGGATTTATTATTTTTAATTCCATTACCGTGGAGTTCTCCTGTGTTAGCACCAGTTCTGGTTTCCTTGGCCATGATTATTTCTGCGATTATAATATTGAAGCTCGACTGCGAAGGTCTTAAAATTAGCTTTTCCAAGCTGGATTGGTTTTTAGAGGTTTTAGCTGCCCTTATAATTATTGGTTCTTTTTTATTAAATGCAAAAAAAATTATTACATTGCAGGCTCCACAGACCTATCGATGGGAAATATTTTTCATTGGTTTAGGTTTGGGGATTGCAATTTTTATCCGGGGCTGGATTAGGAAAACAAAAAAGAAGTAATGTTCTCTAAATATTTAGATTTATTAAGTCAAGAAGGAGAAGATATGCTCAAGAAAAAAGCCTTATTGGCGTTCATATTCTTTTTACTATTCTATTTTCTTACTAATACATTCGCTCAAAATAAAAATACAATACCTGATGAGAAGAAAAACCTTAAGGCTATTGTAGAGCAAGAACAATCAAAGATATCTTTATACGGCTTAGATAGAGCCAAAAGCATTGGTCTTATTGAAGCAAGTGCTGCAGAAAAATTTGATTTTTTGGGTACCTTTCACTATTATGCCCCTATTTTGGTAAAACACAATATGTTATATTTTTTAGATTACCTGCACTCAGTTCCTTTGAATAAAGAAGAAGAAAGCACAGCTTTCGGCATAGATGATGTGCAATTTGAACTAAAGTTAGGATTTAAGAGATTTGTTCATAATAATTTGCTTATGCTTGGTTATTATTCTCACCGCAGTGCTATTAAGGTAGATCAGAAAGGATTTGCTAACATGGATAGTTTGAATGTGGGATTAGAAACAGCTGGCTTTACTTTGAGAAATATTGACCCCGATATTAATTGGAATGCTGAGTTAGGTTTTGTTTTGCATAATAGTGAGCCATTTAAAGGTGTACATATAAAAGGGGGAGTAGCACTTGATATCGCTAAAATAAATAAAAATGCCAATATAGGACTGGATTTAAAACTTGATTCTATTATTTCCAGCTACAAAAATTATGGAGAAGGAGAAGCTAAATTCAGGATAAACTTTTTTAATCGAGATGGTAATATTACCTCACTTTTTGCCTCATATATCAGGAGCAATCATATTTATGGCTTAGATGCAAAAGGTTTTAATTTTGGAATTAGCTGGGAGCAGGGGATGTCTCCGAAAGAAACAACTTCTCCTATATCACAGCGGGAATATATAAACGGTCTTTTTTTCTTAGGAATTTGTAATGGAATTAATGGAATGCTTCATGTTGATTTAGGGGCTGATTGGATTCTTGCTGAAGGCGAAAAAATTAAAGCAGAAGCCAATATCCAGGGTTGGGGCTGGATTCTATCTCAGGGAGCAAATAATGCCTTTTATTCCGTAATTGGAGGTACCACTCTTTACTATAATGAATTATACGGATTTGGCTTTGCTTATAATCACCGCTCCAATCATCTCATACACCAATCTTTTACTAATCCGGCGAGCAGCATAAACTATACTGATTTTGTTGCTTGCTCAAAAGGCTGGCATATGAGCAATCGAAAATATGGAATTCAAATAAAAAAACCTTTTACGTTTAATCTTAATTATTATTTTTCCGTAGGAAGAGTAACCAGCGCGCAATTTGTTGAAACCGGCAGTGCTGCTGTGAAATATGGTGTTCGATTAGATTTACCTAAAATAAAAGAGAAAGTGATTCCTTTCATAAGGTTTTATGGTGAGACGGTGGGTTCTTATCAGCAAAATAATATTCAACTTGGATTAATTATGAGGCAAAATTGGTTTATTAGTGCGAGCTATTATCAGGATGAACAGGCTTATATAGATGATAAGTATTTTATCATTGGAATTGGGAAAATTTACTGAGCTTTATCAGACCATTAATCAGGAGCAAATATATGAGAGCAAAAGTTGGCTGCATACCATGTTATCTTAAACATGCTTTAACTGCGGTACGAGAAGTAGAAAAGGATCCTCAAAAACAAAGAGAAATTCTCAATCAGGTAGCTCAGATGCTTCCTGATTTGACTTTTGAACAAACACCGGCAGGAAATTCAACAATCGTTTTGCGAGAGGTTTGCCGACTATTAAACGAACCTGATCCTTTTGCCCGACTTAAAACACATTACAATGAATTAGCTCTTTCGCTCTATCCAGAACTTAAGAGATTAGTGAAGCAGTCCTCTGACCCTTTAGATACTGCTTTAAAAATTGCAATTGCAGGCAATATTATTGATCTCGGCATCCTTAAAGTAGTAAATCTGGAAACAGAAACAGAAGATGCTCTTAATAAAGGATTTGCCATTGACCATAGGGAGCTGTTTAAAAAAGACCTATCTCGTACTGAAGATATCCTTTATATAGGTGATAATGCAGGTGAAACAGTCTTTGACAGAGTATTTATTGAGGAACTTTCTAAACAAGGTAAAAAGGTTATTTTCGTTGTTAGAGGTGAGAAAGTTCTTAATGATGCTACCATGGAAGATGCAATCGCAGTAGGGATTGATAAGATAGCTGAGGTGGTAGATAATGGATCAAGCTGGATAGGAACTGAGCTTGGAACATGCTCTCCTGAATTTAGAGAGCTGTTCGAACGTTCGAAGTTGATAATTTCAAAAGGTCAGGCAAATTTTGAGACTTTAAGCGATGTGGGTGGAAATATCTATTTTATTCTCCGAGCAAAATGTGAGGAGGTCGCATTAGAATTAGGTGTGCAGCTAAGAGATATTGTAATAGCAAATAGCAATATGCTGAGGAAGCAACAAAAACAATCCGAAACTATGTAGACTATTGAGCGGTTGAATCACCGTTAAGATTATTTCTTCTTCAATCTTTTCACGCTATTACTTCTACATTTAGGACAGGTTAGCTCCTTTGCACCTTCGCTTTTATCATATGTATCTACATATTCATAACCACATCTTAAACATTTGTAATTATATTCCTCTGCAGCCATTTTTTATCCTCAATAGTGTGTGTATTTTAAAATTTTCACTTTTTCTTTTCTTCTTCTTCTTTACTAAGAACCTCCATGGTGTGTTTAATCTCATCCATGGTAACCTGTTTTCTCATCTCTTCCAACTCTCTCATAACCTTGGCGAATTTCTGTCCATCAGCAGCGCTAATCCATTCTAATTGCAGCCTTTCAGGCCGGATACCGAGTTTTTCCAATTTATCCCACAGCCGTTCTACTCTTTTTTGCGTCCAGGTAACAGCATTTATATAATGACAGTCAGTAAAATGGCATCCAGAAACCAGAACGATAGGAGCTCCCAAACGGAAAGCGTGAAGGATAAATTTTTCATCCACGCGACCGGAGCACATTGTTCTTATGAGTCGAACATTAGGTGGATACTGCAATCGTGAAGTACCTGCCATATCACCACCAGGGTATGAACACCAGTTACAAGCAAAGGCAACGATAATATCATGGGGATTTTCCGCCATAAGTCCTTCTTCTTGTGCTATATACTGCTCGTCATTAAAGTGTTTCATTGAAATTGCATCAAAGCGGCATTCTGCAGAGCACGTTCCACAACCAGCACAGGCAGCTTCAATAACCATTGGATAGACGTTTTTCTTTTTATCTGGTGGAATAATGGCATTGTAGGGACATACACGTGCACATATCCCGCACATGGTGCACTTTTCTTTATCTATCATGGAGGTGATCGCTTCTATCTTAACCTCGCCTGTATTGAGCAATATGCTTGCCCGAGCAGCAGCAGCAGAAGATTGAGTTACACTATCCTTAACATCTTTGGGGGATTCCACACAACCTGCAAGATAAATCCCTTTAGTAGGAGCGTCGACAGGTTTTAGTTTAGGATGAGATTCGAGTATAAATCCGTCCGGCGAGTTCGAAAGAGTGAGAAGCTGTTTTATTGGTTTGGTGTTATCTGATGGAATTACTCCTACGGATAGGACTACCATATCCAATTCATGCTTTTCTACTTCTCCCGTAAGGGTGTTTTCTACTGTTACAATGAGGTTCTTGGTTTTTGGGTCTTCCTGAATATCGCCTGGTAATCCTCTTATGTATTTTACTCCCTCTTCTTTGCTCCGTTTATAAAGATCTTCAAAGCCTTTTCCAAAAGCTCTTATATCCATATAAAAGACTTTGCTTTCTATGTTTGGATAATGGTCTTTCAGAAGGAGAGTATCTTTTATCGTATTCATGCAGCAAATATTGCTACAGTAGGGATTACCTTTTTTAATTGACCGAGAACCCACACATTGGATAAAACCAATGCGTTTCGGCTCTTTTCTATCAGTGGGTCTGATGAAATGGCCTTCAGTGGGACCACCAGCACTTATAAGCCTTTCAAATTCCATGCTGGTTATAACATTTTCATAGCGAGTATAGCCATATTCATCAAGTTCTGTGGGATCATATACATCCATTCCCGTGGCAACGATTATTGTACCCACATCTACTTCGATAATCTCATCTTGCATGTCGTAATCGATACATTGTTTCTCACAAGCTTCTAAACATTTGCCACAAGCAATGGGATTATTTCCCAGGCAATCATCCATATTGAGCACGTAAGCTGAGGGAACTGCCTGAGGAAAAGGTAGATATATTGCTTTTCGAGAGGAAAGTCCTTGCTGATATTCATCGGGAACTACTACAGGGCAGACTTGGCTGCATTCATCGCAAGCAGTACATTCATCTTCTATTACATAGCGGGCTTTCTTGCGAATTTTTACTTTAAAGTTACCTACATAGCCAATGATGTTTTCAATTTCACTGTAAGCATAAAGTTTAATCTTGGGATGTCGACCGACATCCATCATTTTTGGCCCCAGTATTCAGATAGAGCAATCCATCGTCGGATAGGTTTTATCAATTGCTGCCATCTTACCGCCGACAGAGGCTTCTTTCTCTACTAAATATACTTGATGTCCTCCATCAGCTAAATCAAGGGCTGCTTGGATTCCAGCTACTCCTCCACCTATTACCAGAGCAGCGGGATATACTGGTGCAATTTTTTCTTCCTGTGCTTCTAATTTACGCGCTCTGAATACTCCAGCTCTCACCAAGTCTTTTGCTTTTTGTGTGGCTTTTTTTCTTTCCCCCTGATGTACCCAGCTGCAGTGCTCCCTAATATTGACCATTTCGAATAGGTAGGGATTAAGACCCGCATCTGCTACGCACTGGCGAAAAGTTGGCTCGTGAATTTTAGGTGTGCATGATGCAACTACCACTCGATTAAGATTGTGTTCTTTTATTGCTTTCTTGATCTCGTTCTGACCTGGATCTGCACAGGTATAGCGATTTTTGATAGAAGCTACAACATTATCGAGCTTACTGGCGTATTCTGTTACATCATCACAATCAACTGAGCCCGCTATATTTAGCCCGCATTCACAAATAAATACACCGATTCGCAACTCGTCCTTTGATTTATCAGGCATTTCCTTTTTTCACCTCCCTGTTTTTTTCTTCTCGTGGTAAATGATAGTGCTATCCTAATATGCTTATTTTATAGAACTGAAGCAATTAAGGAAGTTATATCTTGTATTTTAATTTTAATCTCCTTTCCTAAATTATTATCTTTCATTGCACAGAGAAAATGAATCTGACATTTAGGACAGCTTGTTATTAATACGTCGGCCCCGGTCGCTTTGGCTTCTTTTAGTCTATTTACCTGAATTTGCTTAGAATAAGTAGTACAATTAATCCAACAACTGGCTCCGCAACATACTGAGAGGTTTCGGCTCTTTGGCATCTCCACTATTTCAATTTCAGGTATTAATGCCATGAGATCTCTTGGTTCTTGAAAGATACCCAAATGCCTGCCTAAACGACAGGGGTCTTGATAGGTAATTTTTGAATTTAATGATTTTAATTTTAAATCTTTGCCATTTTCGGATAAAAATTGCGATATATGCTGAATGGGGATACCCAGGCTTTCAGCATACTTTGGATAATAATTAGCAAGGCTTACTGTTCCTTCAGGGCACGTAGTTATTATTTTTTTTGCTCCTGTCTTTTTGATGAATTCTATATTAAGTCGTGCTAATTTACGGAAGTTTTCAACATCCCCTGCCCAGAGTAGATCGTGTCCACAGCAGCGCTCCTCAGGCATTAATACTGGTTCAATACCCAGTGAATTTAAGATTTTTATGGTGCTTCGAGCAATATCTAAAGTATTAAGCTCAAATTCAGGGGCAAAATAAGCATCGAAATAGGGAAGACATCCTGTAAAATAGAGAATATCGCCTTTTTCCGCAATTTTTAAATCTTTGGTAATCCAATCGAGTCTGTTTTGCTTGAGCTCTGGTTTTGCCATCATTCTCATTAATGAATGCAGTGACCCTCCGTGAGTGCAAAAACCTTCTTCACCTTGGGCAAATGCTTTAATACGGAGTTCATGGATGAAGTCCAGAAAATGTACATCTGATGGACATCTCTCCAGGCATAGGGAACAAGTAAGGCAAGACCATAAAAATTCGTCCTTCAGAACTTCTTCCTCAGTTTTAAAAATTGCATTTCTGACTAATATCCGGGGTGATACTCCCTGATGATACCAGGAAACAGGGCAATTAACTGTGCATTTACCGCATTCTAAACACTGATAAGCACCTGCTTTTTTAATAATTTCTTTTATTTCCGCCATTTATATCACCTACAGTTTAGGAATTAGCACCCTTTGAGCTTTTTGCTTATTGTTTTTCAGCAGCAAGAGGATTTCTTCCTAAGGTATGAACTTGCTGCACGAAGTCGTTAACTAATTCAACAAATTGCTCTCCTGCTGAAGCGGGTAACCATTCAAATCTGAGCCTTCTCTCCGTAAGCCCAAGAATCTTAAGCAGCTCTTTTGTCCTTTTAACATTCATCTCAGCATTTTTATTACCTATAACATAATGACAATTTCCCGGGCTGCAAGCAATAAAGAGAACACCATCTGCGCCTAACTCAAAGCTTTTAAGAATATGAGCAGCATTTACTCGCCCTGAGCAAGCTATTTTTATGATATTTAAATGCGGTGAATATTGGATATTATCATTACCAGCACAGTCCGCGCTGGAATATCCAGACCAACTGCATGCAAAGACAACAATTTTCGGATTAAAATTATCTGTAGTAATTTCTTTTTTCATCTTTTGATCTCGAATATAAAAGCAATCAATTTAATTTTATTAATAACTCCATGATAAATTTATTATGACGATGATGTTAATAATAAGTCTAACATCTCTGATATTTGCTGATCAGTAAAACTACTATCAATAATTGCGCCAGTGGGACAGAGAGAAGCACAGGTACCACATGCATTGCATAACGCTGGATTGATATTGGAAACAAATACTCCAGCAGATTTTTCTATTAAGGTAGGAGCATTAAATTCGCATACCTCAACACAATCGCCGCATCCACGGCAGAACTCTTCCTGCACAATACAGACTGGGCCATCTAATTCGATTCTTTCTTTCGATAAGAGATAAAGGGCTTTTGAAGCAGCGAGCTTGGCCTGGAAAACTGTCTCATCATAAAAAGATGGCCAATGAGCTGATCCGCAAATAAAAACACCATTAGAGATAAAGTCCTCTGGTTTGAGCATTGTATGAACCTGGGGGAAAAAGCCATCATCATCAACCGGGATCTTCAGTTGCTTTGCTAAAAAAGCAGCATCATCTTGAGGAATAAGCGGTGTTGATAACACAATTAAATCATAGTCTATTTCTTTATCTTTTCCTGAGAGTAAATCATTAAGGACTACTTTTTTTGTCTTAACAACAGGAGGTTTGTCAGGTGAATAGCGCAGATAATTAATACCCATTTTTTTAGCATGATGAAATAATTCTTCATCCTCAATTGGTATATCACGAAATAGTATTGTTACCCGAGAATTAGGATTTTTCTCCTTTATTTGAAGGGCATTCTTTGCCGCAGTGGTGCAACAAATTCGAGAGCAATAGGTTCTATCTTCATTTCTGCACCCTACGCATTGAATCATAACAACATTGCTGAAATTTATTTTATCTTCTTTGAATTTTTTTTCTAACTGGAGCTGAGTTATTACTTTCTTTTTATCATAATTAAATAATCCAGCAGGTTCCAATTCTTTAGCGCCTGTAGCAACAATAATGCTCCCGCAATCGAGAGAATGCTTTTCCCCATTACACTGGAAATTGATTTTATAGTTGCCGATATGTCCACTTATATTTTTTATTTCTGCTTTGGTATATATAGTAATAGAGGATTGCTTTTTTAACTGAGATACTAATTCCTTGAGTATTTTCGATGTTTTGCTAAAACCAGGATAAATCGCATATAGATCTTTGAGCATTCCGCCCAATTCTTTTTCTTTTTCGATTAGTGATACAGAGAAGCCTCTTTTACTTAAAGTAAGAGCAGCATTAATACCTGCTATTCCACCTCCAATTACCGTTGCTGAAGGAATGATGGTAATTTCTCTTTTGCTTTCTTGCATTATTATATGAGAAACTTTTGCAACTGCCATTTTTATGAGAGTACTGGCTTTCTCAAAAACGGATTCTGTATTAGCCTGATGAACTGATGCGCATTGTTCCCTGATATTAGCCATATCAAAAGCAGACCCGCTTAAACCTATTTCCCGGCAGAGAGAGCTGAAGAGTTTCTGATGAGTCCTTGGGGTGCATCCTGCAATTACAATTCGAGATAGATTTTTGTCTTTTATTATCTTTTTTATATCTTCCCGACTTTTGATGGAGCAGGGATAATTCATAATGTGAGTAGCAGCGACTTGAGGTAGATTTTTAATTTCTTTTTCTAATCGCACAACATCAATAGATGAATCAATCTTGCCGCCGCAACGACAAATAAAAACCCCAATTCGTGCATCCTTATCCACTTAAAACTCCTCCCTTCTTGGTCTAAACCTCTATTTTGCTTTTTCTGATTGCAAAGAGCTGTAGTCTTCCATAAATTCAGGATTGAAATTATGTATACCACAGAGCCAGCATTGTCTATTCATATAGGGATCATTCCATCTATGGATGGTCTCTTTCTGTTCTTTTTCAATTTTATTTATTGCTCCAGTTGGACAGACTGTGGAACAAATTCCACATCCTACACAAACACTTGAAGATATATCCATAGAAGGCATTACTTCTTTTTTCACACCACGATTGACCATACTGATGGCTTTGACACCAGAAATTTCAGTACAAGCACGAACGCATAAACCACATAATATGCAGTTTCTATCGTCTTTATCGAAACGGCTTTTAGTAACACCCATTTCCTTTGCCAAATGCTGCACAATTTTTACATCAGGACAGGCTGCCATAAGGAGCTCCATAACCATCTTGCGGGCGTTTTTAACCATTTCCGAGTCAGTTTTGATTACCAAACCTTCCTCAGCAGGATAAGCGCACGATGCCACTAATTTTGAGCCTCTATCACTAACCAGTTCTACAAGACAAAGGCGACAGGCACCATAATATTTTAGTGCTTCATGGTAGCAGAGGGTGGGAATATGGATTCCATTATTTCGTGCCACCTCTAAGATGGTAAATCCTTCTGCTGTCTTGATTTTCTTATTATTGATAGATAAGCTAATCATTAAAAACGACCTCGTTAAGTTCTTTTAATTGCGTCAAATTTACAAACCTCATAGCAGGCTCCGCATTTGATACATTTATTTTCATCAATGATGTGTGGTTGCTTAATCTCTCCGCTAACAGCATCCTGTGGGCATACTTTTATGCAGCGAGCACAACCTGTGCATTTTTCGGCATCTATTGAATATGTTATTAATGCTATGCAGGCACCTGCAGGGCATCTTTTATCCTTAATGTGGGCTTCATATTCGTCACGAAAATAGCGAATCGTAGTAAGTACTGGATTAGGAGCAGTTTGACCTAAGCCGCATAAGGAAGCCCCTTTTATTGTTTTAGCCAATTCTTCCAGGAGCTCAATATCTCCCTCTTTTCCCTTTCCTTCGGTTATATTAGATAGAATTTGACGCATTCTTCTAATACCTTCGCGGCAGGGAACGCATTTTCCGCATGATTCATCTTCAAGAAATCTTAAGAAATACTTTGCTACATCAACCATACAGGTATTTTCATCCATGACGATCATACCGCCTGAACCCATGATAGCTCCGGCCTTTTTCAATGTGTCGTAATCTACTGGAAGATTTATAAGATTTTCTGGTATACAGCCTCCGGAGGGTCCTCCAGTCTGAATGGCTTTGAATTTTTTTTCATTCGGAATTCCTTCACCTACTTTAAAGATGATATCTTCAAGCGTTATTCCCATAGGGACCTCAACGAGACTGGTATTATTGACTTTTCCTACAAGAGAGAAGACTTTTGTTCCTTTACTGGTTTCTGTGCCTATATTGGAAAACCACTTAGCTCCTCGCGAAGTAACTACTGGAATATTAGCCCAGGTTTCCACATTATTTATATTGGTGGGTTTTCCCCAGAGACCGCATTGAGCGGGGAAGGGTGGTCGGGGTCGAGGTTCACCAATTTTTCCTTCAATAGAAGCGATAAGGGAGGTCTCTTCTCCACATACAAAAGCTCCTGCTCCTCGTGCCAATTTAATTCTAAAATTAAATCCGCTGTTGAATATGTTATCTCCTAACAGTCCTAAATCTTCGGCTTGTTTGATAGCGTTGAGAAGAGTTTCAATTGCCAGCGGATATTCGGTTCGCACATAAATATATCCCTCTTTTGCTCCTATGGCATAAGCACCTATAACCATCCCTTCAAGGACGCTATGGGGGTCTCCCTCTAAAACGCTCCTGTCCATATAGGCGCCGGGGTCTCCCTCATCAGCGTTGCAGATAACATATTTTTCATCTCCTGGTTGTTCTCTGGTTATTTTCCATTTAATACCGGTGGGAAAGCCAGCACCACCGCGCCCTCTAAGGCCTGATTTTATAACTTCCTCTATAACTTCCTCTGCCTTCATTTTAGTAAGAACTTTATGCAGTGCGAAATATCCTCCCTTGGCTATATATTGTTCAATGCTCATGGGATCGATATATCCGCAATTGCGCATTACAATTCTTACCTGGTTTTTGAATAGGTCTAAATCCTCATAGGGAGTAATAGATTTAATCTCTTCCGGTATGCCATTGGAGAAATATTTTTTCCATGTATCCGAAATAAGATCTCTTTCCTTATCAATACGAGCTACCGCCTCCTCAGTGGGAATATTACCCTGGGTTAACGCTTCAATTAAGGCTGTAGCTTTCTTGGGCGTTACCTCGGCAAAGGTGATTCGAGGCAAACCTGGCATTAATACATCAACCAGAGGTTCTTTGCAACACCAGCCAATACATCCAATTTTGACAACATCAGCATCCAATTTGTTCTTCTTTATCTCATTTTTTATAGTGTTGTAGGTGTCTTCAGCTCCTGCTGCTAAACCGCATGTAGCCATTCCCACCATTATTTTCAGCTTGGGAGGGTACAGTTTTAGTAAACCTTTTTCTTTGATTTTTTGCAAATCAGCTAAATTCTTAATCATGGTAATTATGCTTTCTTGTATTTTTTCAATATTTTAGGAATTTTTTCCTGAGTTAGACGACCATATGTATCCTCATCAATTCTGGCTACTGGTGCTAAGCTGCAGCACCCTAAGCATCTGACAGGCTCCAGAGTAAATTGCAAGTCTTTACTTGTTCCAGGTGAATCCAAACCCAACTCTCGAGCAAACTTTTCTATAATCCTCTCTGCTCCTTTGACATGACACGCCGTTCCTAAGCAGAGACTAATCTGATGCTCGCCTTTGGGTTCTAAGCTGAAGGAGTGATAGAAGGTAGCAACACTTAGGGTTTGACTTATGGGAAGACCAAGCATTTCGCTTACTAACAAAAGCGATTTCTTGGGGAGATATTTATATTTATCCTGGATTTCTTGAAGAATTGCTATTAGTGCGCTATGTTTACTGCCATATTTTTCGATGAGAGAATCTATATCCTCTAAATCAATATTTTCAAGCATTACCTTGGCCTCCATGGACAATAAACGATTTTATGTTATAGCAAGGAATTATGGAGCAGATGCTTTTTTAGCTCTTTTGTGTTACGGTACCAGTTTTGCCAGCTTTTAAAGCTACTCCAAATTCGTATCCCTTATCAAAGGCTTTCAGATTAAGTTCTTCTGTTCCGCGTGGGACAGAGGATTTAACAGCTTCTCGTGCTGAATCAGGATTTACCAATTCTGATATTGCAGTAAAAAAGCCGAACATAATAATGTTAAGCACAATTTTGTTGCCCAATTGCTCAGCAAACCGAGTAGCTGGTATTTTCCACAATTGGATCTTTTCTCGCGCAGGTTTTGTTTTTACCAGGTCTTCATCTACTAAAAGCAATCCATTTTCACCAAGTTTTGGCTCGAATTTTTCGTATGCTTCTTGTGACATGGAAATAAGTACATCAGGTAATGTTACATAGGGATAGAGCACACGATCATCTGAAATCACCACTTGAGCGCTACAAGCTCCTCCTCTTGCCTCTGGACCGAAACTCTGAGTGAGGGTGGCGTGTTTTTTGTCGTAAAGACTTGCGGCTTTCCCAATGATGATGCCGCATAATATAACACCCTGTCCGCCAAAACCGCTGACTCTAATTTCCTTTCTGCTCATTCTTCACCCCCCAAGGTACAAATTTATCACCCAATATTTTCTTCAAATGACTGTTCATTAGTTCAATATAGCTTGGTTTTTCAATGTCAACGAATTTGCCCACGATTATCGGTTTTTGAAATCTAACTTCAGCTTCTTTTGGGTCAGCGCCGTGGCGAATTACCGAATTGTCATGGTAGAATTTCATCAAATCCAGTCCAGAACCCAATTTATTCCGTCTGGCATATACTGTAGGACAAGGTGAAATTATTTCTACAAAAGAAAATCCTTTCTTTTGCATAGCTTCTGCAATTGCCCAGGTTGTTCTTCGGATATGTAGTGCTGTCCAACGAGCGACATAGACTGCTCCACTTGAAGCAGCTAATAGAGGAAGATTAAAAGGATGTTCATAGCAACCATATGGTGAAGTAGTGGATTTCGCTTCCAGAGGAGTTGTGGGTGCAACCTGTCCACCAGTCATAGCATAATTAAAATTATTCACACAGATGACAGTTATATCTACATTGCGTCGAGCAGTATGAATGAAATGATTTCCTCCTATGGATATGAGGTCGCCATCACCACTGACTACTACTACCGTAAGTTCTGGATTTGCTAATTTTAAACCTACAGCAAATGGAATAGCTCTACCATGAGTAGTATGAAAGGAATCCAGTTTAATATAACCTGCAACTCGACCAGTGCATCCTATTCCAGAAACTACTGCTACTTTTTCCAATGGGATTTGGCATTGCTCCAAAGCAGCGGCAAAGGCACTTACTGAGGTTCCAATGCCGCAGGTAGAGCACCAGATATGGGGGATGCGGTCCATCCTCAGCAGCCGTTCCATTGGATGTGCTTTTTCTATTGCTTGCTGGTTCATTTGACCACCTCCCTAATTTTGTTATATATATCTTCGGGATTATGAACTCCTCCGCCAGCATGGGGAATGAGAGCTGTCTTAGCATTGCCGCAGGCGCAGCGTTCAACTTCGTAATAAATCTGACCATAATTAAGTTCAGGAACTACAAAGGCCTTTACTTTTGAAGCAAGTTCTCTGATGCGTTTCTCCGGGAAAGGCCAGACAGTAACCAACCTAAGCTGGCCAACTTTTATTCCGTCTTTTTTAGCTTTAGTAATGGCGGGTTGAGCAACCCGATAACTTATACCATAAGAAATTACAACCACCTCGGCATTATCAACATCTTCTTCTTTAGTTATTATTATATCGTCGGCGTTTTTATTCACCTTATCTACCAGCCGACGTAATAACTTTTCCTGAGCTTCAGCTGAAATCACTGGATAGCCTCGCTCGTCATGAGTAAGACCAGTAACATGGAATTTATAGCCTTTACCTGTAGGTGCCATGGGTGGGACTAAATCTTCATCTGGTATATATGGGAGATATTCTTCCGGTGGTTTTTTTGTATAACGACGTGGATATATTTCAATTTCCTCTGCAGAAGGTATAACCACTTTCTCGGTCATATGCCCCACGCATTCGTCAGACATTACTAAAACTGGCATACGATATTTTTCTGAGATATTAAAAGCTGTAATGGTTAGTTCAAAAAATTCCTGAGGAGAATCAGGAGCTAAGGCTATAACTTCGTAATCCCCATGTGAACCCCAACGGGCTTGCATCATGTCTGCTTGACCAGGAAGGGTGGGGAGCCCTGTTGAAGGTCCACCTCGTTGTATATTGACTAAAACACAGGGAGTTTCTAACATTATACCAAGGCCAAAATTTTCCATCATGAGAGAAAAGCCAGGTCCAGAGGTGCAGGTCATGGATTTTAATCCTCCCCACGACGCTCCTAAGATTGCTATCATACTGGCCAATTCATCTTCCATTTGAATAAAAACACCACCTACATGGGGGATTCTCCGGGAAAAGCGCTCTGCAATTTCAGTAGAGGGAGTTATGGGATAACCAGCGAAGAAACGACAACCAGCAGCTAAAGCTCCTTCAGAGCAAGCATGATTTCCATCGATATAGTGTTCTCCGGTGAGTACGCCTTTTGGGTCTGCTTTCAAATCAGCTCACCTCCTTTACTTTTTCCTTCTCCTTTTCTGGAAGAAAGATATAAATTGCGAATTCAGGACAGAGCATTTCACATAAACCACATTTGACGCAAAGGCTTTCGTCTTTTATATATGGAGGATGGTATCCTTTAGTGTTAAATTCTTCAGACAGTTCGAGAACATCTCGAGGACAAAAGTCCACACAAAAACTACAACCCTTGCATCTATCTTTAATTATTATGAGTTCCCCCTCTGGTGGCTTTATTTCTGTAGCGTCCAGCGGTGTTCGCCAAAATTTCATTTACGAGCCTCCATAAAAATTTGGGGTGATATAATTTAAATTGCTTTTACAGTGCCTATAAAAGTATTTTTATTGGCAAGTAAAATGATGCGCCATTATTAGCCGACAATTATAGCACAACAAATTTGAATTTTACAAAAAATTTTTCATAAAAATAATTAATGAGCTTGAAAAGTTTATTTTACCTAATTATCCGCTTATTAAATTGATTGCTGCTAATCCACATATTTGTTACAATAGCACTATAGATAAAATATTCTAATAAAGATATAATGCAGCTTAAAAAATAATATTGCATTCAAAAAAGCTTAAATCCAATTCTCTTTTTTATTAAAATTTATTCTTTTGATTGCAACTTATCGGATAAGTTGTTCAGGGCCAAAGATGAATTACTTGTTATTTATTTTTTTAAGCTTGAAAAGGTAAGCCTTGATGAGAGAAGCTCTGCTCTATGAAAAACTGTCAGAAGGAAAAGTCCTATGTAATATATGCCAAAGGAGGTGCATTATTTCTCCCGGGGAAAGAGGTTTTTGTTGGGGACGCTTAAATCAGGACGGAAAACTCTTCAGCATTTTGTATGGGCAAATATCGAGTATTTATGCTTCTCCCATAGAGATTAAGCCTCTTTTTCATTTTTTCCCTGGTACTCGCGCTCTTTCACTGGGTTCGCTGGGGTGTAATTTTCGCTGTGGCCATTGCCAGAATTGGGAGATAGCGCATAGGAAGATCGACCTTAAAGGCTCCGGTACGGAATATATTTCTCCAGATAAAGCAGTTTTGATAGCTAAAACCTGGGGATGTCAGGGAATTTCCTGGACATATAATGAGCCAACTATTTGGTTTGAATATACATTGGATTCCGCACAGGTAGCAAAAAAAGAGGATTTAAATACCTCTTATGTTACCAATGGTTACATATCTGAAGAGGCTTTGGATGTAATTGGTCCTTATCTTGATGCTTACCGAGTGGACATAAAAGGTTTTAATAGAGAAGTCTATAATAAATTGGCAAGTGTGCCTGATTTCAAAGTTATCTTAAATACAACAAAACATGCTAAATCCAAGTGGAATATGCATATTGAATTAGTAACAAATGTGATTCATGGATTCAATGATAATGAAGAAGAAATATTAGCTTTAGCTGATTGGATATTAAAAGAACTGGGTGAAGACACACCCTGGCATTTGACTCAGTTCGTACCACATCTCCATTTTTCTCATTATCCTTCAACTCCAGTAAAAATTTTGGAACACCTTAGAGATAAAGTCCTTGATAGGGGTTTGAAGTTTGTCTATTTAGGCAACGTACCCGGTCATCCAGCAGAGAACACATACTGTCCACAATGCAAAAAATTGTTAATTGAGCGTTTTAACTATTCCATTTGCCAATATAATATTTCAGAAGGATTATGTCAATATTGTGGAGAGCCAATACCAATTGTTGGGAAAGGGATTAATGCTTAACTCTAATAATAAAAATAAATGTCTATTATGTGGCAATGAATACACCATTATCTCTTCTCATTTAGGTATTTGTAATAAGTGCATAAAAGATAATTTTTCATTAGCCCAGTCTTATATTGAAGCTGCGCATAAAGAAAGCAGAGAGCGGTTTAATTTACCTGCAAAACCGCCGCGTAATCCAAAGGGAGTGAATTGCATGCATTGTGGTAATGAATGTAAGATTGCAGAAGGGGAGCGGGGTTATTGTGGTTTAAAGGAGAATCGTGGTGGAAAAATATATCATAGAGCTGGGACAGAAAATAGAGGATTATTAGATTGGTATTATGATTCTTTGCCAACCAATTGTGTTGCTGATTGGGTTTGTCCTGCGGGTTCGGTAAATGGATATCCTCGCTTTTCCTATAGTAAAGGTCCAGAATTTGGTTATAAAAATCTTGCAATATTTTATAAATCGTGTACGTTTAATTGCCTTTATTGCCAGAATTGGCATTTTCGTCAACATATCGATAGTACTCATTTTTTATCTGCAAAGCAGTTGGCTAATGCGGTAGATGAGAATACTGCCTGTATATGTTATTTTGGGGGTGATCCCAGTTCTCAAATTGTACACGCTATAAAAACTTCAGAGATAGCATTAAAAGAATCAGATAATAGGATATTAAGGATTTGTTGGGAAACAAATGGAAGTGTCAATCAGAGCTGGTTGAAAAAGATGGCCCAGCTTAGTTTTGATTCCGGTGGTTGTATAAAATTTGATCTCAAAGCCTGGAATGAGAACCTTCACATTGCTTTGACTGGTAGTTCTAATCGGAGAACATTGGAGAACTTTCATTATTTGGCCACTATTGCTAAAAGTAGACCGGACCCCCCCTTTTTAGTAGCGAGTACTTTACTTGTGCCGGGTTATATTGATGTTGGAGAAGTAAGGGGAATTGCTCAATTTATTTCAGCTTGTTGGAAGGATATCCCTTATTCTCTTCTTGCTTTTTATCCTCATTTCTACATGCAAGACTTGCCAACTACTTCAAGCGATCTTGCTTATGAGTGCGCAGAAGTTGCTAAGGATGCAGGCTTAAGTCGAGTAAAAATTGGCAATATTCATTTGTTTTCTTAATAGGATACTATGTTCTTATATTTTTATAAGTTGATTATTTTTATGGCAATATTAGTAGTAAGTTTTTTGTTAATTTCGATGGAATATACACCTAAATTGGGAAAAAAACCATATCTCATTCCCATAGGCGAGATAGAGGCTGAAGCCCTTGCTTATCTACAGAATAACCTTAGCCAGGTTTTTACTATGAGCTGTCAGGTGATTGATCCCATAGATATTCCACCTGAGGCATATGAAAGCAGAAGAGGACAATATTATTCACCTTTCATTTTAGAGAAAATATTAGATAGTGCACCTGATGATTATCATCGAATTCTTGGAATCGTTGATGTGGATTTATATGTACATGGACTTAATTTTATTTTTGGCCAGGCAGACCTCCAGCATGGGATAACTATCATTAGCCTCATAAGATTAAGACAGGAATATTACGGCTTACCACCAGATAAGAAGCTATTTTATTTGAGGATGCTTAAAGAGGCTGTTCATGAATTAGGGCATACATATGGTTTGGACCATTGTACTAATTACCGTTGTGTTATGTACTTCTCAAATAGTCTGCAACACACTGATAGAAAGGGAGTTGACTTTTGCAGACAGTGTAAAAGAAAGCTTAACATCTCTCGTAATACGAAATAGCTTATGCTGTAAAAATACAAATTCGTTTGATTAGCAAATTATGGTAAAAATGCCTCAAGAAATGGAGCCGATAAAAGTCAAATGCTACAGTGGTTACAAAGCTAATGAGCGTCCGGTAGCTTTTATTCATAGGGATAGAGAGTATCAAATAGAATCTGTTGAAAGCCAGATATGCCGACGTTCTTCTTCAGAAAGAGCATTGTCAATGAGGGAGTTTAAGGTGCGCTTAAAAAGTGGTGAACTATGTATACTAATTTTTGACGAAGCAACCGAAGAGTGGTATATTAAAAAATGGAAAGCTAAATATTTATTTTAGGAGGGAAATATGAAGAGAAAAAATGTATTTCTATTAGTTTTTTTATTATTTGTTCTTTATAGCGTATGCTTGCAGGGGCAGATAATTAAAACCCCTGCTGAGGAAAACGGCTATTCTTGTTATACTCAATATTGGGAGTTAGCTAATTATTTATCCGCAATACAGGCAGGAAGCCAGAATATTGTCATAAAAACCATTGGTCGAACTTTTGAAAGTCGAGATATTAACCAGCTAAGAGATATTTTTCTTGTAATTGTTACAGAGCATGGAATTTCGTCTCCTGATGAGCTTAATTCAAAAAAACCGACGGTCTATTTTTTGGCTTCACAACACGGTGATGAGCAATCAGGTAAAGAGGCTGCGCTGTTATTAATAAGAGAATTAGGGATGGGGAAATTGAAGTCTCTGTTGAATAAGGTAAATGTTTTGATTATTCCTCAAATGAATCCTTATGGGAATGAAGTGGATGGGCGTCGCAATGAGCATAATCTTGATATGAATAGGGATCATATTAAATTGGAAGCACCACCTGTTGAAGCAGCACATAGAGTTTTCAGACGCTGGCTTCCGGAAGTAACCATGGATCTTCATGAGAAGGGACAAAGCTATTATCAGCTTGACGTAGGAGTGGTGAGCAATCTTAATATTGGAAAAAAACTGCAGGATTATTCACGAAAAAAAATATTGCCGTATATCGAGAAGAAATTAAATGAAAGTGACTTTACTTTTCATGAATATTTAGTAAGGCAGCCTTTTGGCATGGACAGCTCCTCAGGGGCGGCTTTATCCCAGCAAAGACGCGAAAGAGAGTATTTGATTCGATATAGCACTACGGATATAAATGATGGACGCAATAGTTTTGGTATTTATAATACATTATCCGTCATCTGTGAAAAGTCTTCTGATGGAACTGTCGATAGTTTACGTCGAAGGACGCAATGTCAGCTCATTGCTATGAAAGGGATTATCGAATATGTTGCTGAAAATGCATCTGAGGTTAAGAATTTAGTAAATACCTGTCGGGAAGATATATTGCAAAAAAGCGTTGAGTATTCAACTGATGATGTAATACATATCAGGATGGAATATGTAGAAGATCCATCTGAACCACCATTAATCCTCAAACGATTCAAAGGTGAGGAGGAGATGATTATGGGTGAGTTGAAAGTAGATAAAAAGAAAGGCGAGCTTGTTAAATTATCTGAATTAGATTTATCAAAGAGGGGTATCTCTAAAGAGATAGAAAGTGTTCAGGTTAAAAATTGGAGACCTACAGTAAAATCTTTGCTTACGGTAGTGCGCCCGCTTGCATATTTTATTCCGCAGGAGCATAAAGATGCGGTTAACACTCTTTTGCGGCATGAAGTCCATGTGCAGCAGATTATTGCAGATCAACCTCTTGAGGTCCAATGCTATAAAATTAAAGAGATTGTACCTTCCCAATCGGATTATTTAGCTCCGGAAAAGATTGAAGTTCAGCCCTTTGAGCAGGAGATTATTGCTAAAAAAGGTGATTTCCTGGTTTCGTGCCATCAATTAGCTTCGAACCAAATTGTTATTTTCTTAGAACCGCAATCCAGCTACGGACTGATAAGATACTACAAATATAATTTAGTACCTCAAACAGGCGACATATTTCCTATATATAGAATTCTGAAAAAGAATAATTTAAAAACAATAAATTATAAAAAATGGAGCATAAGCTTCTGAGAATTACATCATAGAGGAGTAATTTATGCTTAAAAGAAAAACTGCAAAAGTATTTTTGTGTTTAGTTTTTTTAATGTTAACAGCTTTTTTATCTTGGTGGAAAAAAGGATGGATTGTATCCACAGTATCAAAAAAAGAAGAAAATAAAAGATTGGATTGACGGTCCAGTAAGATATATTACTACTGCTGAGGAGAAAAAGCAGTATAATAAGCTGAAAACAGAAGAGGAGAAGGAAAAATTCATTAAATTGTTCTGGGCACGGCGAGATCCCTCTCCTGATACTTACAAAAACGAATTTCGGGATAAATTTGAACAAAGAGTTCATTTTGCAGATGATAATTTTAGAGAAGTGAAATTAAATGGGTGGGAAGCTGCAAGGGGACATGTATACATAGTAATGGGCCCACCTTCATGGATAAACAAGAAAATGGGAGAAATTAGTTCTACCATACAAATTAGGAGAGAAATGCTAATATTCTGGTATTATGAAAGACCTTTATCACGTTATTTGATGGGAATGCAACCTTTAATATTTGCTGAGTATTTTAAGGATGGACGCCAGATTCTCCTCCCACCTATGCCAAGAGACGCTTTTAGGATAGATTATCAAAGAATGAGACGGCCGACATACTATGAGCAGGTTGCAGGTGAATATCTCAATGCTTTTGAGAAGGTTAATAAAGATAACATTCAAAATCCTGATTTAACATTAGAAGATTTAGAAGGGAAAGAAATAGTAGAAAAGAGTGCAAGATCCGGGGAATTACCTTTTCAATGGAAAGCGGATTTTGTTCCTTTATCTGATGGGAAAATAAAAGTAAACCTCATAATTGTATTACAATATAAGGAGATTAGCTATTATCAAAAAGAAATGAAGTATAAAGCAGACTTAGATTTTTTAGTTGAATTATATCAGATTGAAGGAGGTGAACTAGAAGCTGAATTAAAAGATGAAGTAAATATCGAACTTACAGAGGAAGAGCTCATGGCTAAAGCAAAGGAGAACCTGGAATATAAAGGTTCTCTACTTGTTTTACCAGGAGACTACACTATTAAAATCACAATAAAAGATAAAAAAACCCATATCAGTAATACTGTTACTGAGAAGCTTATAGTTGATAGCATAACTGAGTAAGCTATCTTTTGGACTTTAAACAATAAATCAAGGGATCAACAGATGTATTCTAAAAAGATTATTAGCGGTTTTTTAAGCTTAGTTTTTCTGCTGTCAGCGTTATCATTGCTTTTAGGAGCGGAAAACAGCTTGTTTCAAAAGAAAAAGAAACCAGAGGGTTGGTTAGACGGCCCTGTTCAATATGTTTTAACTAATAAAGAGAAAAAACAGTATAAAAAGCTGGAAACAGAAGCAGAAAAAGAAAAATTTATCAAATGGTTCTGGGCCCGAAGAGACCCTAATCCTGAAACCTATCGAAATGAATTCCGAGGTGAATTTGATGAACGGCTAAGATATGCCAATGCGCATTTCAAGGAGAGGGGATTAGAAGGATGGGAGACCTCAAGAGGCCACATATATATTGTATTTGGTCCTCCTTCTCGAGAATGGCAGGAAATTGTTAGTGTGGGGAATAGACCGGCAATAGTCTGGTATTATGATAATCCTCCGTCAAAATATATGAGAGTGATGGAGCCTCTTGTATTCGTTGAATTATATCGGAATGGGCGATACTACCTCATGAGACCCATGCCGATGGATTATTTTGAGTATTATTTTCAAAGAATGAGGGGGCGATCATATTTCGAGCTGGTGCCGGATGAATATCTCCGTGCCTTTGAGGAAGTTAATAAAAATTCGATCCAAAAGAGCGATTTAAAAATTGAAGATGTAGATAAAAAAGTAGAAGGTGAGGTTAGTTCAACGGAAGAGATACCATTTCAATGGCAGGCAGATTTCACTCCTTCTCCTGATAATAAAGTGCAAGTAAATATTACGATTAAATTGAAATACAAAGATATTTCCTATTATCAGAGTGAGTCTAAATATAAAGCTGATTTTGAAATGTTAATAAAATTATTAGAGAATGAGGAGTTAGCCACCGAAGCGCTTCAGGATGAGATTAATGTTGAGCTTAATGAAGAGGAACTCATGGCTAAAGCTAATGAATATATGGTATACAAAGGTTCGCTCTATGCTGTACCGGGTGAATACACAATTGAAATTATTTTAGAAAATAAAGAAACTCATATTAGCAAGACTATTACAGAGGAACTTACTGTAGAGATTAAATCTGAATAAGCATATTATACAAAAATAGATAAAAATTCATGTCTTTTTATAGTATGAAAAAGGGATTATTGTGCTTAATCATCTTACTGCCGTTATGTTTTTTTCTGTATAAAAATAAAAATATCTCATATTCCAGGCAGCAAACAGATTCAGAGGATTGGATTAATGGACCAATAAAGCGCATCATAACAATAGAAGAGGAAAAGCAGTATAAAAAGTTAGGAACGAAAGAAGAGAAAGAAAAATTTATAAAATGGTTCTGGGCCCGAAGGGATTACAATCCCGAGACTATTCGCAACGAATTTCAGGATGAGTTTAATTGTCGGGTAAAATATGCGAATAATTATTTCAAGGAAAGTGGATTAAAAGGTTGGAAAACTGCTCGTGGATGGACATATATTGTACTTGGCCCACCTTCTCAGGAGCGGCTAGAGCAGGTCGCTAATGATATGAGATTAGCTATGCTATGGCATTATGAAAATTCTCCTTATTTGCAATCAAAATATGTTCTGGTATTTGTTGATAAATTCGGAAATGGGCGCTATTATCTTTTCGGATTAATTCCTATGTATCGTTCAGTTGAAGATTATGCCAGCAGTATTAAAAGAAGTTCTTATAGGGAGCTCATTCCAGGATGGTGGGTGCGTTTTTTCGAAGAAATCAATGAGGGAGCTATAGCCTGTCCAGATTTGAAGCTTGAAGATGTTTCGCCAAAAAAATTGTCAACACACATTGTTGAACTTGAACAAATACCATTTCAATGCAATATTAGACTCGTGCCTTTTACGAAAGAAGAGATACAGGTAAAAATTTTAATTTCCTTGCCATATAAAGAATTAAATTTTTATCAAAAGTGTAATCAATATTATGTACGTATGAGCATATCAGTTACATTATATAAAAAGGGAAATATACCTGCTATTAAGTTAAATGATAAAATTGTCACCCAGCTCACAGAAGAAGAGCTTATGGTAAATTTAGATAAAAATCTTGAGTATAAGACTACTATCCTGGTTAATCCCGGAGAATATGATATGGAAATTACTTTGACAGATAGTAATACTGGTATGAGCAGGAGAATAATTGATAAGCTGATCGTACTAAACAGATTTTAATCAAATCTTTTTGCTGTGGAGAAGAGAACCAAGATAGAGTTTGCTGATAACCTCAGCTGTGTTATTTTAGCTGCTGGGAAAGGCAGCAGGATGAAACCTGTAAGCTCAAAAATACCCAAAGCATTGTCCCCTATTATTGATAAACCAATTATAGAACACGTTATAAATAAATATATTCAGTTAGGCATTAAGCGCTTTGCAATTGTAATTAGCTCAGCAGATGACGCAATAAGAGATTATTTCAATCGAAATACTATCAATGCTGATTTGAAGTTTGCTTATCAAAATGAAGCCTTAGGCAGCGGTCACGCTTTGAGTAAGGCAGAGGATCTGGTAAAATCGAATTCTTTCTTTGTGGCTGCTTGTGATAATATTGTTTCTTTTGCTTTTTTAGAGGATATGCTGCGCAAATTTCAAACTGTGAATACACAAGCCGTATTGAGTTTACAGCACGAGACTATTGAGGGTCTCTTTGCTCGATCTAATGTTAGTCTTGATGGGAGCCGGGTTATGAGCATTATAGAAAAACCTATGAAAGACGAGATAATGTCCGATATTATGTGTTTGCCGATTTACCTCTGTCGAAAAAGTATTTTTTCGTATATCAATAGATTAACTAAATCAAAAAGGGGTGAATATGAGCTTCCTCAGGCCTTTCAGATGATGATTGATGAAGGTGAAGATATTTATGGAGTATTTACTGATAGCAGATATGATTTGACTACTCCTGAGGATTTGCTCGAGATCAACTTTGCTTTTTTGGAGCAGCTAAGAAGAAGGATAGTGAATCATTCCAACTTAGCCCAAGATGCAAATATTATACCGCCGATCTTCATTAGCTCAGGATGTATTTTCGGAGAGAATTGTTCGATAGGTCCATATGTGGTAGTAGGTAAAAATTGTACTATTGGTCAAGGAGTAAAACTCAGCAGATGTGTTATCCTCGAGAGAACAGAGGTTGCGGCAAATCTTAAAATTACAAATAAAGTGCTTTTCGATATATAACATTAGCCGCTATATTTTCAGGAAAATTATTAAAAAAGTATGATGGGAATTATTCTATTGAGACCTGCTTATTTAAGTAAAAATGACACTTTTAAAATAGTAAATAGAGCTATTTGATTTATGAAAACAAAAAAATTCAATCCTAAAAACTGTAAGACTCACAAGGTAAGTAGTTTGTTGTCTTTTCAAAAAATTAGTATTAGCTTTATAAGCGTAGTTTTTTTTTGCCTTTTTTATTATGTAGCTTTGGAACCTTCAGTTCTTTGTCCTTTAGCTATCAGAAAAGAGAGAAGTTGAAAGAATGGCTTGACGGGCCCGTGGGATATATTAGTACCGATGACGAGAGGAAAGAGTATAAAAAGCTTGCCCTTACAAAAGAGAAGCAAAAGTTTATTATATGGTTCTGGGCTCGTAGAGACCCAAATCCGGATACTGATTGGAATGAATTTAGAGAGGAGTTTTATCGCCGAGCAGATTTTGCCAATGAGAATTTTATGGAAAAGGGATTAGAGGGTTGGGAAACTGCCAGAGGTATGGTCTATATAATATTGGGACCACCAGAAAATAAGTGGGAAGAGCTTATTCCTGGTAGAGGAAGCAGACCAGCGATATTTTGGCTTTATGATCAATTCCCATCGGTTTTATTAGATCCAATGGAGCCATTAGTATTTTTCGATAAATACAGAAATGGGCATTATTATCTTGTTTCTCCAGATATAAGGGATCGTTTACAATCAGCTTACCGGCGAAGATTAATAAGGCATCTTCGTTTTGATTTGATTCCCAGGGAATTTTATCAGGTATTTAAAGAAGCAAACGAGAAAGCTATAAAAAATGTTGATTTAAAATTTGAAGATGTTTTGGCAGAAGACATTCATAAGGATATTCCAGAGCTCCCTGCAATACCATTTCAGTGGGAAGTGGATTTTGAAGCCATAACTTTAAATAAAATTAAGCTGAATATCCTGATTACTATTAAGTACAGAGATATTAGCTATTTTCAAAAGGAGTCCACATATAATGCAACATTAGGGCTCCTTATTAGATTATTACAGGATAATGGTCATTGTCATAATGAGTTTCAAGATGAGCTTAAAGTGAGCCTTACTGAGGATGAGCTCAAAACCAAAGCAAATGAAAAGCTTAAATATAATTGTTCTTTTAGCGCGCCTCCAGGAGAATATTATATCGAGATTGAGTTGAAAGATATGAAAACCGGAATCAGTAAGATTATTAAAGATAAGCTGATTGTGCATGAGAAAAGGGAATGAAAATAAAATCAAATACGAATAATGTAAAACTTTATTAGACAATTAATCTACGGCATTTCTATTAACCATTTAGACATTTTAAGGATATCTCCATTTTTTTTTGCCTATTTAAATCCATAAAGAGCTTGTTTACATAGATAGAATTTATTTATAATAGAGGTCTACTTTTTAAAGTTGGGTATTAGCAAAAGAAACTATGAAGAATTAATTAATAATATAAATTGTTATATTTAGACTGGGGGTTAGAGATCATGGATAAATCAGTTAGCAGAAGAAATTTTCTAATAAATGGAATTAGTCTTGGAATCGGAGCTTCATTTTTAAGCAAACTCTCGCTTACTAAATGGAGCCAAACAAATAAAGGGAATAAACCTCCTTTTATATTATCGAGTGGAAGCCATGGATTAAAAGCTAATGAGCACGGCTGGAAGGTGTTGGAGAAGGGAGGTTCCTCTTTAGATGCAGTGGAGAAGGGGGCCAATGTCATTGAAAGTGATCCCGAAGATATGTCCGTAGGATTAGGAGGACTACCTAATGAAGACGGTGTAGTTCAATTGGATGCTTCAATTATGTATGGACCGGACCACAATGCTGGCTCTGTGGCAGGTTTGGAGTATATAGAGAATCCATGCTCCGTTGCTCGAAGAGTGATGGAAAGAACTGATCACATTATGCTGGTTGGAGAGGGTGCTCTGAAATTTGCTTTAGCTCATGGTTTTAAAAAGAAAAATCTCCTTACGGACAAAACTCGGGAGATTTGGCTTAGATGGAAGGAAACCATAAGCGATAAAGATGACTGGCTTCCACCAAAAGATTGGAAAATGGAAGATTTATTTAACAGCCATGGAACTATAAATGTGTTAGCAATGGATGCTAATGGTGCTATATCAGGTATAACGACCACAAGTGGATTATCCTTTAAAATACCTGGAAGAATAGGAGATTCACCCATCATTGGTGCTGGATTATATTTAGATAATGAAGTAGGAGCAGCAGGTGCAACAGGTCGGGGCGAAGAGGTTATACGGACCTGCGGCAGCTATCGAATGGTAGAGAATATGCGACGGGGTATGAGTCCTGAAGAGGCGTGTAAAGAAGCTCTTGAGTTTATGATTAAGAAAAATAAAGCAGAACATAATTTCAACGTAAGCTGTTTGGCTTTCAATAAAGATGGCGAATTTGGCTCCTATTCAGTATTTGAAGGTTATAAATTTGCTTTCTGCAATGAAGAGGGCAATAAGACTTATGAAGGTAAGTATTTATTTAAACGACCAAAGAAGAAATTGAAGAAAAGCGCTTAGCTCAGATCATCTATATAAAGTTATATATAAGTTGTTCTCTTAAACAAAAAAAAAAACGAAAGAAAAGAAATAATATATTTTATCTAATTAAATAAGAGAGGGAGTATGTATTTAGTTCCAGAGAAAGAGCTAAATCAGAGAATTGATAATATTCAAGAGCTTCTAAGTAAGAAAAGGTTAAATGGCTGCTTAATTATGCAGAATGTAGACCTCTTTTATTTCAGCGGTACCATGCAAGATAGTATTCTTTTCATACCAACATCAGGTTCACCGCTGCTGATGGTTCGAAAAAGCTTTGAACGTGCTCAAAATGAATCTAAATTAAAAAATATTATCGCCTTTAAAATATTTGATGAAATACCATCGTTAATGCAGGACTTTGGATTTAAAGATATCACTAATCTTGGACTTGAATATGATGTGTTGCCGGTAAAAATTTATTTGAATTTTATAGAGCTTTTCCCTAAAACACAGTTTTCAGATGTTTCAAGATTGATAAAAAAAGTAAGAATGTTCAAATCGGATTACGAGCTGAAACAAATGAAGCAGGCAGCGCAGCTTTCAAAAGAACTCTTCTCAAAATTGCCAGAGCTACTAATAGAAGGAAAGCGGGAGCTTGACTTAGCTGCAGAAGTGGAATCGCTGTATCGAAAAGCAGGGCACCAGAGTGCAATAAGAGTACGCCGCTTTTCTCAAGAGCTTCTCTTTGGTCCATTAGTTTCAGGTGCCAGCATGTCATATCCTACCCCCTTCGATGGACCAGTAGGAGCTGAAGGACTGTATCCTGCCGTTCCGCAGGGAGCCAGCATTAAGAAAATTAGTTTGGGCGAACCTATAATGGCAGATTTAGTCTTTGGCTACAATGGTTATTTAATTGATAAAGCACGGACTTTTGCCATAGGCCAATTACCTTCAGAATTAGTAGATACGCATAGATTTATATTGGAGCTAAATCAGGAAATCGAGGATTTATTATCCCCTGGCACTGATTGTGCACATATATATGAGAAGATCATGGCCAGAGTTCAAAACTCTCCCTATAAAGAGTATTTTATGGGTTATGGAGGAAATCAAGTAAAGTTTATCGCACACAGTCTCGGTCTGGAGATTGATGAATTACCAGTTATAGCTCAGGGCTTTCATTTTGAGCTGAAGCCTGGAATTACCCTTGCAGTGGAGCCCAAGATATTTTATCCGGACAGGGGTGGAGTTGGGATTGAAAATACCTATGTGATTAAGGAAAAAGGTGCAGAAAAGCTCACTGTATTTCCAGAAAATATTATATACACAAAGGCTTAATTAATAGTTTAATTTAATTACTTTATATTCTTATCTTTTATTTTTAGCCAATCGACTATATTGATAAGTTGAGGTTTTCTACCATAGAAAAGATCATCGCTCCAAAGAGATATTTGTCGGGTGATGAAAGATTGCTTGTTGGCGAAACGAATTATATTATGAACTGAGTTATTTGGTTTGCTATACGGGCAAACTCTTATACATATAGCACAGTCTGTTCCAATAGAATTCCAATATTGAAAACAGCGTTCTCTATTGATAACCCATTTTTCTACTCCCCGTTCTACAATTTTCTTTCCCTTTTGTATAGCCCCTGAGGGGCAATTATCAGCACATTTCTTACAGCGTTCGCAGAAATCCTGCACCCCAAAGCTAATTGGCTTATCTACGTCTAATGACATGTCAGTAGTTACTAATCCAAGCCTTACCCGGGGTCCAAATTTTTTGGTAATAAGTATCCCTATTCTACCTAATTCGCCTAATCCAGCATCAGCTGCAATGGGTGGGAGTATTGTTTGATAATTAGCGTCTATGTGTGCTCTGGCTGAGTAGCCGAGAGATCGAATGTAATCTGCCAGCACAATAGAAATCCAGGCAGCTCTGAGATATTGCTTATCGGTTTCTAAAAGGGTATTCAATAAAGGTGAAGCTTTATTCATCCAGTAATCCATCCTGACGGCAAAAGCAATAGCCAATGGATGGTTGAGCACAATTTCTTTACCATATCTTTCAGGAATTCGACCAGCAACACTATAGATATAAGCTTGGTTTAATCTGGTAATACCTACTAAATCTGCTCCCATATGTTTCAGTATTTGCTTAATAATTACAGTCATTTCTTTGGGATTTATTTCCTTTTTTACTTTTGCTTTAGGTCCATCAACTAATTCTGAAATTCTCTTAATAAAGGATTCGTAAGCAAAGAAAAGGGGAGATGCAAGATGATGATAGGTAAACGTTTGAGGAGAGCCTAAGCCAGGAAGTTGGCGAGTTTTATCATCAATCTTTTTTAAGCGAGGTTTATTTTTATAATATTTCATATATTCAGTGCTGTTATTTTTCAAAGCATAGTATCTGGAAAAAATGACATCACGTTCATCAACTTTTTCTTGTGGGCCGACAATTCGTATTATTTCCTTAGACCCTAAAGGAGCTATCATGAGAAGAAAGAGAAAGAGGAATATTCCTAAAATTATGACATAAATAATAGGATTAAAACGATTTGACATTATAAGAGTAACTATCCAGCTTGAAGACATTCCGCCAAAAATAGCTAATCCTATAAGTGATGCGCGCCATTCCCTTTCTTTAATGCTATAAATAATAAATAGCGCAGAAAATAAAGAAAAACTTATGGCAAGAATCCAATTAAGTTTAATTATGACAGTAAATACTTGTTCCAATTGATCAACAGTTTTGATTAATAATGATGTTTCTATCTCATATACTCTGTTTTTTTATTTACTTCTTTTACAATTTTATTCAGTGCTTCACTGAGCATGACATCAGCATGATGTACTGCCCATGCCCCTTTTGCTACTGGAGGTAGCAATACACCTTTGGCGAAAGTTGCATCACCGCTCTTAGTACCTTCCCAGATTACTTTATTTGCTTCTATGTCTATGATTTTTACCTTCAATTTTGCTTTAAGCTTTGATACATATCTTTTTTTTACCTTTGGGGGTAGTAAAGGTTTGTGAGGTTTCGGACGCCTTCGTGGTGGGGGAACATAACGGTGATATTCAGCAACTTTAATACTTTCAATTTTTCCTGTTATAAGTAGTCTGGCACTAACTTCATTTCCTATTACTATTCCCTGTTCTTTATTAATGAAAATGTTATATGGTAAGTTATTATTAGTCAGTGCATGGTGGATTCTGGACCGCGACACAAAGGAATAGTTTCCACTGACATTCATTCTGTTTATTAATTTATCAGCTACATGAGTTCCCATTTTGGTTCCCCACCAATCTGTAGCATTTGAGAATTCAACTATAGCTGTTTGTACTTTCTTCGCAGCTACAATATTAAAAGAAATAATGTAAATTAATACAAAGCTAAATGTTATTAAAATATGCTTTTTCATATCTTCTCATAAATTATTATTTGCTTATCTAAGTTAATCCGAAGAGTATTCGTTATGCAAAAGATGGTGAAACTTCTAAAAATGAAGGACCCAGATTATAATCACTATTTGTATTATGGCAATAAAAATTTTGATAACAATAGCGGTTATTCTACCAAACATACTACCAATAGCTACTTTAGCCGCTGCGGACACTTCTTTATTTGCTGTTAGTTCCATTAAAAAAGCTCCCAAGAATGCACCGAGAATTGCTCCAATTAAAGCACCTAAACCAAAAAATAGAGGAGACAAAGTAATTCCTAGTATTATTGCTCCAACAATAGCTCCAACTATTCCTCTTCGACTTGAACCCAATTTAGAAGCTCCCACTACAGTTAATAAATGTTCAATCAATTCAGCACAAAAGGCCATAAGACCTAAAATGAGCAGAATTTTCCAATCGATTTTTTCAAAATGAGTGATAAGCGAAAGTACTAATACATCTGCAAAAATAATGGCAGTTCCCGGTAAACCAACAAAAATGGAGACAAAACCAATGAAGAGGAAAAGGTAAAAGAAAAAATATCCTATAATATTGAAAATCATTTACTTATGAAGTTTATAAAGCATAAATAATAAAGCAGCAATTTTGGAGTAGATTTTATTATAATTTTTTTCCTTTTTTGCTTGATAATTTATGCCAGAGTAATATCACCGGACTTGCAATATATATAGAAGAATATGTACCAATAAAAATCCCAATAAGCAGCGCAAAAGCAAAAGGTTTAATAACTTCGCTGCCTATTAAAAAGAGACAGAGAACCACTATTAACGTTGTAAGAGAAGTTAAAATAGTACGACTCAGTGTCTGATTAATACTTTTGTTTATTATTACCATAAATGGTTCTCTACGCAATAATTTCAGATTATCCCTGATTCTGTCAAAGACAACTATGGTATCATTCAAAGAGTATCCAACGATTGTTAATAAGGCAGCTATAATGGGTAGGTTGAATTCCCCGCCGGAAATGGCAAAAATCGAGGTGGTAATGAAGACATCATGAGCCAAAGCGGCAATAGCTCCCACACCAAAACTCAGAAATTTAAACCGAATGGTGATGTATATAAGAATACCAATCATAGCAGATACAATAGCTCCCATTGCCTTTCTTCTCAAATCAGCACCAACTTTGGGCCCTACCATTTCCACTCGCTTTACAGCAAAGCTGCCGAGGTAGAATGTTTCTTTCATCAAATCGAAAAGAGCCTTATTATTTCCAGCAACCGGTTTTAATTGATCAAAGGTAGTAATGATACCGCTGTTACTCTCAAGGACATTTTTAATACCATCTGCTACCTGTTGTAAATTTATAGTAGATAGCTCTTGATTATCTCTTTTCTCTCGTATTATTTTTTGTAGATCCTCAATAATTTTCTGTCGACCAACATTATTAAGGTCTGTCAAACCTTTTTCCCGTGCTTGAATATCTTCTGGAGTGCGTAATGCTTCTGCAACCTGGGAAGACATCTGCTCCAATAATTTATCTATATCTTTTCTTTCTCCTGTTGTTGAAGTTGGCTCTTCAATTTCTTCACTACCTTCTATTCTGATAAGGAACTCGTTCACATCACCAAAGGTATTAATCATGGTATCTCCCAGGTTTAAAGCTTCAATGTCAGTTCTGAGAGATTCAATAGACAGAGTCTTAGCAAAACGTACCTGAATAAGAGTTCCACCGGCAAAATCTATGCCATAGTTGAGCAAATTACCGGTTTCCGCCTTGTGATGAATAAGAAATATAAGACCGGCTAAAATAACGAGGAATGAAATTGCAAGTGCAATATATCTCTTACCAAGAAAATCAAAATTAGTATTAACGAATATTTGCATCTGTTTTTCCTCTACCAATCAAATAACATAAGATTTATTAGATATTATATACTAATACGCTCGGCTCTTTTTCCTCGGCGAAAAAGAGTAACCTCGAAAATAGTGCGCGAGACGAATATGGCAGTAAACATACTTGCTAAAATGCCAACACTAAGGGTAACAGCAAATCCTTTGATAGGTCCTGTTCCGAATTGAAATAAGAAAACCGCAGCTATTAAAGTAGTGGTATTGGCATCGAAAATTGTCCAGAAAGCTTTGCTAAATCCACCATCAACTGATGAACGTATTGTTTTACCAAGACGCCTTTCTTCTCTAATCCTCTCAAAGATAAGAACATTTGCATCTACAGCCATGCCAATAGTCAGAATAAAACCTGCAATACCTGGTAGCGTAAGGGTGGCTCTGAAATAAGCTAAGACACCGAGCACAATAATAATATTGAAGATCAGGGCAATCATCGCATTTATACCAGACTTTTTATAATATATGAGCATAAAAGCTAAAACTAAGAGTAGTCCTGATATAGCAGCTACAATACCCAATCGTATTGAATCCCTTCCGAGGTATGGTCCAATTGTTCTCTCTTCAATATAAGTCATAGATGCTGGCAAAGCACCTGCTCTTAACAGAAGCGCTAAATCTTCAGCTTCTTGCTGAGTAAAATTTCCCTCAATTTGCCCACTTCCGGTAATTTGACTTCTGATTGTTGCCACAGAATAAATTTTATTGTCCAGAACTATTGACAATAGATCACCAATATGATCTGCAGTATAACGGCTGAAAATTCTTGTACCCTCAGCAGAAAGAGAAAAATGAACTGCAGGTAATCCGGTTTCATCTACTCCTCTACGGGCATTCTTTAGATCTTTTCCCGTTATTACTGCGGACTTTTTAAGTAAATAATATCGAGTAAGCTTTTGTTCTTGTCTTTCAATTGATTCGGGCAGCAGCTCAGAACCTTCAGGCAGTGTTCCCTGTAATTGAGCAAGTGCATTTTTACGGCTATCAAAGGGACCACCCAGGACTTCTCTCCATTCGAGCTGAGCTACGGTTTTAATTCTCTCTTTTATCCTCTCTGGATCGTCAAGTCCGGGAAGCTCCAGTAGAATACGGTTTCCAGTAAGTCCATGGCGTTGTATAGTTGGTTCTTCTACACCAAATTCATCCACTCGAGTTGTTAGGGTATTTAGCGTTTGCTGAACGGTTTTTTCCTCAATATCGCGACCAGCGATTTCTTTTAATGATAAAACCCATTTTGATTCAGGAGAAGTTTTATAAGAATAGTCAAAGCTGGGGAAGCGTTCATCCAATAATTCCTCTATAGCGTCTTTCTGAAGTGAATCGGATAATATTTCAATCTTACCATCGGGCAGTCGCTTTACCTGTCGGTAACTTATGGATTCGTCGATAAGCTCGTTAACCAGTTGCTCTCGAGCTTGGTCTATCTCAGCATCAACCGCATCTTCAGTATTTACCTGTAAAAGCAGATGGCTACCCCCTTTTAGATCTAAACCTAAATTTATTCTTTCTTCAGGCGGATAAATAGAATATGCGCAGAGCCCTACTAAAATCACAATAAGAATAATCCGCCATAAAACTTTCTTTTTCATAATTAGTTTTACTCCTTTATCATGATTATATATCTAAGTCCTGTCTTTACATTATTTGCTGATTATTTATAATTAATCTAAAGCTGCATTTTAATAATTGTGCAGCTCGTCGGCAGACTACCATGCGGGAGAGAAAAATTTCAAAGTACTCCATAATTGGAGATATTTCTGTATCAATAGTCAGGTCCAAACAGATGATCTTATCCCCATCGTCTACACCAAGCTTAGAGTCAGTTACTGCATAATTAACTCGATCGTGAACATCAAATTTAATAAATTTAAGGTTGCGCACTCGGCTGCGATGTACATCGCTTTTATCAGCAATTACAACCGCTGCTGATATGGGATCAGTTGCTGTCCCAGTTTTTTCCTCTTCATGGCTGGCAATGGCACACATTACATCGATGATATCTTCATGTGGCATATTCATTTGCTGTAGTATATCTTGAGCTAAGAGAGCGCTGAATTGGGGGTGAGGCTCTCTACCCATAAAATTGCCGATATCGTGTAGAAATCCAGCCGTTGCAGAAAGCTCTATATCCCGTTGAGGATAATGTAAGCATTTTAAAATATATGCGGCAGTTTCTCCCGTAATTCGGGAATGCCGCATTCCATGCTCAGTATAGCCTATTGCTTCAAGATACCTATCCGCTTTATTTAAATAACTGAGCACTATATTATTACTGGCTAATTTATTGAGTATTTCTAATTTTATTTTTTCCATTTGTACAAAGTAATTATCACTATAGCTTTATGAGACAAAGCTGTTTTTTTAGGGTGAATATTTTTTTGTAATTAAAGAGCTTATTTTTTCTCAGGCTGAAGCCCGGCTACAGCACTTCGTGCTATCTCAATCTTAACATTATCAGCTATTTTAATTAATAATGTATCATCAGTAATACCTGCTATAGTTCCATAGATTCCACCTGTGGTTACTATTTTATCTCCTTTCTTTAATTCAGCTATTAATTGATTAAGTTTTTTCTGTTTCACTCGCATAGGTCTTATGAGCAGAAAATAAAAGATCGCAAAGATAACAACAAGAAAGATGATTTGTACGAATCCACCACCTGTTCCTTGTTGTTGTAACCATAACATTGAAAGGTTAAACATTTTTATTAAATCCTCCTGTTTTTTCTCATTTAATTATTGCTGCTATTGGTAAAAAAGACTTTATATAATTTAACGGGAGGAACTTAAAAACTTTTTACCCCCCGTCAATGATTAAGCCTATTAAGGAATTTTTTCTTAAATATATCAAAGCAATTATCGTCTATAGATTGCCTTATTTTCCTCATAATGTCAAGATAAAAATAGAGGTTATGATATGTGTTAAGCACCGCTGAAAGAATTTCTTTTGCCATAAATAGGTGACGCAAATATGCACGAGAGTAATTACGACAGGTATAGCATTTGCAGTCATCATCTAAAGGGCGTTCATCTTTGGCGTATTTTTGATTTTTTATCATTATCCTACCTTTAGATGTAAAGAGGCATCCATTCCTTGCATTTCGTGTAGGCATAACACAATCAAACATATCATAGCCGAGACTAACGCACTGAAATAAATCTTCAGGTTTACCTATTCCCATTACGTATCGAGGTCTGTCTTCAGGAAATAATGGTTCACAAAATTCTAACATTTGATACATTATGTCCTTTGGTTCTCCAACGCTCAATCCCCCCATTGCATATCCATCAAAATCAATTTCTTGGAGTTTTTCAATACATTCCGTTCTTAAATCCTGGTAGATGCCTCCCTGTACTATGCCGAAAAGAGCTTGCTCTGTATCGCTCATTTGATCACGACACCTTTTAGCCCAGCTAAGTGTTAATTTTAAGGAATGTCTGACATCCTCTTTATCAGAAGGGTAGGGAAGACATTCATCAAGGCACATAGCAATATCTGAGCCCAGAGCTTTCTGGATTTCAATAGCATCTTCAGGAGAAACAAAGTGTCTGGAGCCATCAAGATGTGATTTAAAATGGAGCCCTTCTTCTTTTACTTTTTGCAATACTCCTAAGCTGTATATCTGGAACCCACCGGAATCCGTTAAGATCGGTCTATCCCATGACATGAATTTGTGAAGGCCGCCCATTTTTCTAACAATTTCTTCACCAGGTTGTAAATAAAGATGATAAGCGTTGGCCAGCAGTATATCAACACCTATTTCCTTTAGCTGTTTTATTGTTAAGGATTTTATAGTTCCCTGGGTACCGACGGGCATAAAAATGGGAGTGTCTACTTCCCCTGAAGCAGTAATGAGCTTACCTAATCGCGCTCTGCTTCTGCTATCTTTCTTTAACAGCTTGTAGCCAAACAAAAATAATTCCTTTTAATTAGAAACAAATTTTTAATAGTGCATTTCTATGCAGTAACTATATAACAAAATAATTATCTTTAGTCAATATTGCTCATAAATCGATTACGTGTAATAAATTAGTTTTTTATAATAATTTAATTAAAAATTTTCTTGAAATAAGGTATTACATCATTTATTATACATGAATCTTAATTGTTTGAAAGGAAGCTATGAATATTAATGTGTATAAATCGCTTATTATATTATTAAGCTGCCTTTTAATTGTCAATCCTTCTAATACTATCTTGGCTTATTCATTATTTAGCTCTAATAATCAAAATACTGCAGCTATTCAAATAAATTCCATTCCAGAGGAAGCGATTATCTATGTGGATGGAGAGTATATTGGTACTACTCCTTTGCTTATAGATATAGAACCAGGTGAACATCACATTAGAGTAGTATTAAAGGAATCACCCTTATATTATGAGAAAAAGATAACGATACTCGAAAATGAAAAGGCTGAAATTGAAGTAGATTTTTGTTCCTTAGCTTACAGCAAAATAGAAGATAAGAATAATATAGAGGGCTTGAAAGCCTATATAGAAGATTTTCCCACTTGCGCACAGGCGGAGGAAGCAAAAATGGTAGTTTGTTCCTTGGCATTTGAGGAAGCTGAAAATGAGGGGACAGTTGAAAGCTATGAAAGATTTATTGAGGAATACCCTGATTGTTTTGAGCTGATATCAAAAGCAGAAAATCGAATAAAATTAATGATTGGAGAACAATTTTTAGATAAATCAGAAGAAGAATGGGAAGAGAGTTGGCAAGCATATAAAGCATCAAAAAGAAAAGCACGAAAAGTTGGTTATTCAGGCTTAGCTATTATTGCTGGCGCAATTGGCCTTATGTATATTTCTGAAAAACCGGAATATGAGGGATATAGAGAAGATTTGCAAACAGTAGCAAAAATGTCATTTTGGATTGGTACTGGTGTAAGCATTGTTGGCTTCCTTTGGAGCTTAGCAATTACAAAACCCGCCGATACAGATAATTTAATTCTAAAAATGGATAGTTCTCCTTTCTCCAAAGATTTTACCTTCTGTAGACTTCAGAATAAAAATATACGAATTTACCTGGGATATAAAATGGAATTTTAAATCTGCAAGTTCAATCCCGCAGTTTTACCTTTTATTAATTTTTCTCTTTTTCGATTGACTTGTTAACGTTTAATAGATTTGCCAGGTACAACTCTCTTATATTTTAATTATTATTTAAAAATTGTAAAGGCTGCATTATATTGTTATTGAGCACAAAATATGTTACATTTCTTTTTAATTGATGTATTGAGCTATTAAGAGGGGCCGTTTTTTGGGAAAAAGGAGTTACACTATTGGTACCAGTACGCGGGAAATTAAAGAATTCCTGCAACTGCTGAGTCAATATAATATTAAGAATTTAATAGATGTTAGAAGTTTTCCCCGCAGCAGGATGCCGCATTTTTGTCAAAAGGAACTTAAATCTTTTCTTGTTGATAATGGTGTTAATTATACATATTTAGGCAAAGAATTAGGTGGTTTTCGAAAAGGCGGTTATGAGAAGCACATGCAGACTCCTCTCTTTAAAGAAGGAATAGATAAACTTGAACACATTGCCCAAATCAGTAATACCGCATATATGTGCGCAGAAAAATTTCCCTGGCGCTGTCATCGCAGATTTATTTCCATTGCATTGCAGGAAAAAGGCTGGGAGGTAATTCATATAATCGATTCAGAGAGGATTTGGCAGCCGAACAAGCCAGCAAAAAGGAACATAAAATCAAAAGAACCAAACACACCAAAGTTATTTTAGGTAAAGGAAATGAAACATCTTATCCAGATACTTGGTGCTCGGACGCACAACTTGAAAAATATAAGCTGTACTATACCGCTTGGGAGTATTACTGTCATAACAGGTGTCTCTGGTTCTGGTAAATCTTCTCTGGCTTTTGATACCCTATTCGCTGAGGGCCAGAGACGCTATACTGAATCATTATCCACCTATGCTCGCCAGTTTCTTGAGCGAATGCAGAGACCCGATGTCGATCTCATAAGCAATATACCTCCTGCTATAGCTGTAGAGCAGCAGAACAAGGTGAAAAATGCTCGCTCTACAGTAGGAACAGCCAGCGAGATTAACGATTATCTCCAGCTTCTCTTTGCTACTGTTGGTAAAACCATCTGTCCTGAATGTCAGATTGAAGCAAAAAGCGATACTCCACAATCTGCTGCTCAGGAGCTTGCCCGGTTGCCCATGAATACCAGACTATCTATTATAGCAGCTTTAGAAAGAGAAAATTGGACTTCGGTTCAGTCGCTAAAAGAAGAGTTAGTCAGAGCTGGATTTTTCCGTGTGCTAATAAAGGGAGAGGTGCAGGATTTATCACTGCTTAATGATGATATGATCGAAGAACAAAAGCCGCTGCTTGTTTTAATAGATCGATTGAGATTACAGCAAAAGGAGATGGATAGATTAACTGATTCACTGGAAATGGCTTTTCAGCTTGGCAAAGGCAAAGCAAGGGTTATAGTAAAGGATGGTAAAGAATTTGAGTTTGATACCTGCTTTAGCTGTCCACAATGTAAAAAAATTTTCAAGCAGCCGGAGCCTAATCTATTTTCCTTTAATTCTCCCATTGGAGCGTGCCCCATCTGTCATGGCTTTGGTAAGATAATTGGAATTGATATAGATAAAATAATTCCTAATAAGAAAACTTCTCTTCGACAGGGAGCAATTGTTCCCTGGAATTCTTCAGCCTATGAGGAGATGTATTACGATTTAGAGCTCATAGCAAAGAGATATGACCTTCCTCTTGATGCTCCTTTCAAAACATTAACAGAAGAGCAGAAAAAAATAGTGGTTGAGGGGATAGATGAATACATTGGTATCAAAGGTTTCTTTCGTTATTTGGAGAAAAAACGTTATAAGATGCATATTCGAGTATTTCTCTCTCGCTATAGAAGTTTTGAAATTTGTTCCCATTGCAAAGGTTCTCGCTTGAAACCTGAAGCCCTGAATGTCTTTATTAAAGGGAAAAACATTCATCAGCACCACACTATGAACATAGAAGACTTATGGGCTTTCTTCAATCACATAAGCTTCTCTGAAAAAGAGGGAGAAAAAGCTTCTCGATTGCTTCAGGAAATAAAACAACGAGTGGGCTATCTCCACGATGTAGGGCTGGGATATATTGACCTCAACCGTCAAATGCGTACCCTGAGCGGTGGAGAAGCGCAGAGGATAAATTTAGCAGCAGCTCTGGGCAGCGCATTGACTAATACGCTCTACATATTAGATGAGCCAACCATTGGGCTTCACCCCTGTGATAGCGATAGGCTTCTTTCAGTGCTGCAAAGCTTGAAAAGCAGAGGAAATACAGTGGTTGTTGTGGAACACGACCCTGCGGTTATCCAGGCAGCGGATAAAATTATTGATTTAGGACCTGCTGCCGGCGAAAAGGGTGGAGAGGTGATTTTCCAGGGGAATACGGAGGAAATACTTGAGTCTCCTTCTTCCCTGACAGGTCAATTTTTGCGAGGTGAAAAGAAAATTCATCATTCGCCTCGGTTCAGGAAACCCAATGGTTATATCAACATTTTTGGCGCTCGGGAGAATAATTTAAAAAATATAGATGTAAAAATACCCTTAGGTGTTTTAGCCTGCCTTACCGGTGTTTCCGGTTCTGGTAAATCTACCTTGATGGAAAATATACTGTATGCTGGATATAAACATCCCTTTGGTGCAACCAGGATAGAGCCAGGTAGATTTGAAAGCATTGAAGGTACGGACAAAATTGACGACATAATTATGATAGATCAAAGACCTCTAAGTGTATCTCTACGCTCCAATCCAGCGACCTATATAAAGGCTTATGATGATATAAGGAATATTATGGCTCATACCAGAGAAGCACGTATCAGGGGGATAAAGCCAAAGCATTTCTCCTTCAATGTAACCGGAGGGAGATGTCCGCAGTGCAAAGGTACCGGATCCATCACGGTAGAGATGTTTTTTCTGGCTGATATTTCTCTGGTCTGCGAACAATGTCAGGGAAAGAGATTTACTGACGAAATACTGGATATTACGTTTCGGGAAAAGAATATTGATGATATCTTGAACATGACGGTTTCCGAAGCCATGAGATTCTTTGCCGATTTTCCCAGAGTAGTAAAGCGCTTGCAGGTGCTTACTGATCTGGGACTCGGATATTTAAAGTTAGGGCAAAGCACCGCTTCGCTCAGCGGAGGTGAAGCGCAGAGAATAAAATTAGCCGGCTTATTGGCAAAAAGCCGACGCAAGAGAAAATATCTTTTTCTCTTCGATGAGCCCACAACTGGACTGCACCTGGCGGACATTGACGTTCTGCTGCAGGTGTTTCAAAAAGTGGTGGATGACGGCAATTCGGTTCTGGTAATAGAACATAATCCCGATTTCATTTCCCAGGCAGACTATATCATAGATTTGGGTCCCGGAGGTGGTCAGGATGGGGGAACAATTGTGGCTCAAGGAACAGTGGAGGAAATATGTAATGCTGAGAAATCTATAACAGGTAAATACCTGAAAAAACGATTAATGTCTCTCAGCAAACACAAACAAGCTAACAAGATTATTAAATAAACAATTATGTGAATAATAAAAAATGAAAAATAAAGAACTGGCACAGATTTTTGAGAAAATGGCGGACATCCTGGAATTCAAGGGCAATAATGTATTCAAAATAAATGCTTATCGCAAGGCATCAAGGGCATTGAAAGATTTTCTGGGAGACCTGCAGCAGCTAACCCGGGAGGGAAAATTAAAAGATATACCGGGTGTTGGCTCCGGTATTGCTAAAAAAATTGAGGAGTATCTGACGACCGGTAAAATAGCGAAATACGAGGAAGCAAAGGAAGGAGTATCAGACGAATTGCTCAGTATGCTCAATATACCGGGAATGGGTCCCAAGACTCTGTCGTTGATTCACAAGAGGTTAAAAGTCTCAAATCTCCAGGAGCTGGAGGAAGCTCTGCACGATGGGAAACTGCGAGACCTGCCGAGTATGGGAGAAAAGAAAGAGGAAAATATCCTTCGCGGAATCAAGCTGTTGCAGATGAGTCAAAAACGAATGACGCTGGGAGAGGTGCTCCCTCTGGTAGATGAAATTATTACGGCTCTGAAGAAGAAGGGCAGTATATCCAAAATCCAAACCGCCGGCAGTTTAAGAAGGATGAGAGAGACCATCGGAGATATTGATATTCTAGCAACGGGCAAAGATAATAAAAAAATCATTAACGATTTTACTCATCTCCCCAGGGTAACGGATGTTCTGGCAGCCGGTGAGACCAAAGCAAGCGTGATCGTTGAAGTGGGAACGCAGGTAGATTTGCGCGTGGTGCCTGAGGATTCTTATGGTGCTGCGCTGCAGTATTTTACCGGCTCCAAGGCTCACAATGTGCGTATTCGCGAAATGGCTCGCAGCATGGGCTTGAAGGTAAATGAGTATGGCATCTTTAAAGGGGATAAGAAGATCGGAGGCGCAAAGGAGAAAGACATCTATGATGCGCTCAATCTGCCCATGATGCCGCCGGAGATGCGGGAGGACCGCGGCGAGATTGAGGCTGCCTTAAAAGGAAAGCTGCCTCATCTAATTGAGCTGAGCGATATAAAAGGCGACTTTCACGTTCATTCAAAGTGGAGCGATGGCTCCGCCACTCTGGAGGAGTTGGCGCAAAAAGCCAAAGAGCTGGGCTATGAGTATATAGTAATCGCTGACCATTCCCAGTCATTGAAAATAGCCAATGGGCTTACAGAAGATAAATTGGCAGAGAAAATCGAAGAGATTAAAAAGATAAACAAAAAGTTTTCAGGAGTAGCTGTCCTTTCTGCAGCGGAAGTTGATATAAAAGCTGATGGTACTCTCGATTATTCCGATGAGCAGCTAAAGGATTTGGATGTAATCATAGCTGCAATACATTCGGGTTTTAAGCAGACGGAGGAAGCCATGACCCGGCGAATACTCAAAGCGCTGGACAATCCGTATGTCCATATTTTAGCTCATCCCACCGGAGCCCTCATTGGTTATCGAGAGCCTTATTCGGTGGATTTGGAAAAGGTCATGAAGAAGGCCGCAGATAAAAAAGTAGCGCTGGAGATTAATGCATATTATGAGCGTCTGGATTTGAATGACATTGCCTGCCGTCGAGCAAAAGAGCTGGGAGCGAAATTAGCCATCGGTACTGACAGTCATCACCTCGATCAACTATGGATGATGAAACTCGGTGTTGCCGTGGCGCGCCGAGGATGGCTGGAGCCGGATGATGTTTTAAATACATATGGCATTAAAAAGCTAAAGGGATGGGTCAATAGAAGAAAAAAATAATACGCCTTCTTATCAATCCTACCTGGAAAAGGGGCAGCAGCCCTTTGATCCCCTTGAATTGACTGAACAGACGAAAAAGCTGGTATGTCAGGGCTCAAGTCGAAAATATACCAGCTTTTACTGCGTGGGCGTCTATGGAGGGATATCCACTGGCTATCTGGTGGGCTGCAATCTGCGCTGTGCCTTTTGCTGGGTGGATTGGTCGCGGGACTTTCCGCAGCAAAAAGGACGCTTTTATTCACCGCAGGAAGCCTTTGACAATCTGAGGAACAATGCCCGCAAGCGCAGGGTCAAGAAGTGGCGGATTTCCGGCGGTGAGCCCACGCTGTGCTCGGAGCATTTACTGGAGCTGCTGAAGCTGGTGGAGCAGGAGGACTGCCTGTTCATTCTGGAGAGCAATGGGCTGCTCATCGGTCAGGACAGGAACTATGCCCGGGAGCTGAGCAGGTTCAAAAAGGCTTATTTGCGACTCTCTTTGAAAGCGGGGATTGCGGAAGGTTTTCAGCAGCGCACTGGTGCGATGGGGAAATTCTTCGAACTGCCGTACCGGGGTATCGGCTACCTGCTGGAATTCGGCGCAGAATTCCTTGTAGCCTGCATGAGCGACGAACGCCTCATGCCGCGCTCGGAGAGGAAGGAAATAATTAGGAAATTAAAGGAGATGGGATACGACGGCTATCTGGAGGAGGAGCGCTGCGATCCGTATCCAAGCTCCATAACACGACTGCAAAAAGCCGGCTTCACTATTTTTTAAACTATGAGATAAAACTGCTTGTATCTCCTGAATTAGCACACTGCTTTTGAACTGCTATTTTATTGAACTTCAATAGTCATATAAAAAGTTGAGCTATCACAAGAATACCCTGAAGGACCTTTTCCAGAATAGTCAATTTCAATTGGGCAGCTATCCCCAGGACTGGCTGAACTTGAAATAACGACTTGGTAAATATTTGCTGTGGTTGTACAAATACCACCTGTAGGGAGGAACAATGTTGTAGGAATAGAGCCAGGATTAAACGAAAATGATGGTGGTGGAAAACTAGCACGAAATTCAATATCATCTACATTTATTGAATCTGAGCCATTATTTTTCATAATGAGATCAATCCATAGAGTTTGATCTGCTGGGATAGTCAATTTATCTCCATTAGACATTTCAACCGTAAATGTATCAAAGTGTACATGAATATAGCACCATTGCAAATCACAAGAAGGTATGGAGCTTGTTGTCGTTGAAATGGTAGAGGTAGTGGAGGTGGTTGGCTTGCGGCTGGTGGTGGTGGAGGGTATTGAGGTGGAAGTAGTAGTGGTGCGAGTGGAGGTGGTGGTCAGGTTGCGCGAGGTGATAAGCGTAGTGGTATTGGTGGGCGACTGTCCGGGTTTAACCGAGGTGGTTGTGCTGGTGGAGGTGGTGGTATTGTTTGTGCTCTGTGCTGAAACCTGATTGTTTAATCTTGAATCTGGTTCCGTGGGGGATTTCGACCTGCAGCTCAAATAGAAAGCTAAGATCGCTAACAGGAGAATAAATATAAAAATAAGGTAATGATAAGTTTTTTCATTGACAAAAGATTTTTTTATCATAGCTTTCCCTAAATTATGATTCAGATGTTGCGTAAAAGTGGTTGCTATTCTATGGAAGGATTTGACAATTTGCAATATTTATTATACCACATGGGTTTTACCATTTCCAAAAGCAATCAATCAAAAATCAGGATATCAGGGGAGGAAAGCTCTTATTAGGAAATTTAATTGAGGTTGGATATAAAGGATAACCTGGAGGAGGAGCGCTGCGACGCCTATCCCAGCTCCATCATCCGCCTGCAAAAAGCCGGCTTCACTATTTTTTAAAAGATTTTGAGTGGGGAAAATAGTAAAAAAGGAATCATAAATGATAAATTATTGACTCTGTCAATAATTCGCAAAATCGTTAGGAAGACGTTTCATTTTTCACCTAAAAAACACGAATAAAAAAGCTGCTACCCCTAAAAGTAATATAATCAAACCTGCAATTACAGCCATTTTCTTGTTTTTTTGTTCCCCTTTTGTTAATGGTCTTATTTTTCCTTGTTCTTTATATTTATTTTCAATTGATTGACCTACTGCTAAACCAATCGCTACACCTAAAGCAGGTCCTACACCTATGAAGCCTATATTTTTTGTAGCAACGCTCAGAGGTATTCCAATCCCTGAAAATATAGCAATAAAAATTCCCATCCACATTCCTAAGAAGTAACCTTCTGGATATTTCTTGTTTTTATCTTCCATAATATTCTCCTTTTCTCCATTCAATATTATAAAATGTCATGATAGGGGGAGTCAAAGGTTATAGTATCTTATTATTAAAGGGAATTGGGTGCTACATATTCCATAAGTAATCAATAATGAAGCGGTAGAGCAAGGGAGTTAAGATCTTATCAGGGAGTTGATTGGGGTGGGGTATAAGGGTCACCTGAAGGAGGAGCGATGCGACGCCTATCCCAGCTCCATCACTCGCCTGCAAAAAGCCGGCTTCACTATTTTTTAAAGTATTATTAGCTAGAGAAATATAGACAAAAATCAAAAATAATTTGATAGAATTAATTAAAATTAATAAGAATATGAAATTACCAATTTAAAAATTATCCTTTAAAAACCCAACCTTGTTCTTTCATAAGATATAGAAGGCTTATATAAGGAATTCCTAGAACATTACATATATCGGGGATATTAGGTCTATTCATTTTGTTTGTTGGATGTTCTCCTGTTACAACGGTGATTTTATTAATTTGAGCAAGAGCAATTACAAAAGGATCTGCAGGTGATCTATTCTTTCTAGTATCAACTAATTTTGGATATTCTCGTAAAATATCAGACACAATCTGTTGAATTTCTACATCAATTTGAATAAATAAAGTGGATCGATCTTTTACCCATTTATATACATCATCATCTTTTTTTTCCAGCTCATGAAGGACTACCTCTGTTGCTCTGAGTTCACCTTTTTTTATTAATTCATCTAATTTGTTCCAAAGTTCTGGAAAAATAGCTGGTGGGTAATACCTGTTCCAACCATCAAGAATAGCACTTGTGTCTATACTGTATCTCAATTTTAAACTCGGAGTATACTTGCTTGCTTAATTACTTCACTTTCAATTTTAGGTAAGTGTTTAAGTTTCATACCAAGAAAATCTGAGACATCGCTGGAAGTAATTTTCTCTTGATAATAACTATTTAATATAAGACGAATAAAATGGTGCCCAGCACCGTAAATAACTTTTCTATAATATGGAGGATATCCTTCTTGCTTGGAAGTTTTTTCAAAAGTTTTTTCATATTCTTCTTTTTTTCGTCGATAAAAATCATTAGTAATCCAACCTCCGACAAGAAGTCTTCGTAAAGCAACTTCTCTGCTAACTTTGTATCGTGTCGCAAGATGATAAATTTCTTCTTCTTCCCATTCAGCATAACCTTTTTTTTCTAAAATAATTTTTTCATTCGATAGACTTTCCATAGGTATTAAAATTGCACCTGCAATATGGTTACAAAAAACTTCTATTTTTTGAACTTCTGGTGGGCGTTGTCCTTCTTCTACTAAGTCACAAAGTCCTCCTTTTTTGAGTAGAATATGTATAAACTCATGTAACATTGAAAAAATACGAGGATTAACTAAGTCTTTACCATTTAAAACTATTACAGGAAGAGGGGTATCACTAATAGAAAAAGCTCTCATTTCATTTAATTCTATATTTGAAGCATGGAAAATCAAAATGCCCAAGTTTTCAAGTATTTTTTTCCATTGATTAAAAGCTTCATGCTCATTTTGCCAGTTATATTGGTTTGCATAAGAAATACCAACCAATTTTCTTATTTTTAATGCTAAATTTTCTGGTTCATCTGATAATGAAGCAGAAATATTCAATCTATAAGGGGATTCCTCCAGTAATTGATATAAATCCAAAGCTATTTGACGACGCTCTCTAGCTCTACGAATTTCAAATATCAAATTTGGTGATAATTCGAAAATTCTTGCTCCATAAAGCCTACGAAAGTCGCGAAGAGGTTGAAATTCTTTGGGAGGTTTAGGTAAATAGAATACTGAAAATGGACGCTTATAAATATCACCAAGCTTCATTAGTTGTTTTACTGTAGGTCGCAACTCCCCATTTTCCCATTTATTTAGCTGTTCTGGTTTCAATTGAGCTTTTTTGGCAGCTATTTCTATGCTTAAGCCTGCACTTTTCCTAGCCCATATTAAAAGCTCTGGATTGATAATTGCTTTGATTCTTGAACTCATATCTAACCAAAAATTAAAATATTAAATTTTAATATATTTTCCCTATTATTTATAGCATAGAAAAAATTTAAATAAATTGCAATAATTAAATTCATGATATTAAACAATAATTTTTGATAATGGTGTAGTTACTATTTCTTTTTTCATTTAATCTTTTTCATCTTCATCTATGATTATGATAAAGATGTTTTTCTCCCTTTCCATATCCTTTTCATTTTTCATCAATATTATTATTCTCAGTACAATTATTATTATTGTGGTAAACTTCTGTACCTGCTCTCTTAGAGTAAAATGGTTGTACTTTCATTGTTGTTTTTCCTTATAGATTTGTTATTTAATTGAAATAATTTTAACCTTAAATTTTAAGAATTGCTTTTGGGGAGTGCCGTGGTTGAATATTTTTCATAACAGATGTAAATAAAATAGATTAATAAAAAGATAATTTTTTAACAAGTGTTGCTGAAATATGAATCAAAATCCTGGTTGTGATCCTAATATTTCATCAAGATGAGCATAATGTCCTGCGAATTCCAAATCTAGTCCATCCATAATTCTTTTTAAGTTTTTTAAATCAACATATTTCAAAATAGATAAAGACCTTTTTCCTTCCTTATTTTCCGGGTAGCGGGAATCAATTGAAAATGGGTCTACTTCTGAAAATTGATTTATCAAATTATCCATTGATTCTAAATGCATTTTTTCATCATCTAGAATATCTTCTTCTGAGAATATTTTGCAGTATATTTTTCTATATTTTTTCCAAAGTTTATTAATATCATGATGCTTAGGATAATCTTCAAAAATATCAATTAGTGCATTACCTAACCTTATGAGCATTTTAAGATTGAGCTCAATAGATTGACGATACGAAAAAAGTATTGGAAAAATAAGGTTATCTTGTTCTCTACGAGTTTGAATAATATGTTCAATCAATAAATCAGCAGCTCTCTTATATCCACTTGAATATATAATTAAATTAACATTCTGCTTATTTATAATCGCATTGTGCCATGGATCAAGACTTTTGATGAACAATTGATCTCCTTTTTTGATCTGAGGATAATGATAATCTTCTTTACGCATTTAATCTCCTTTCATTTAATTAAAAATCAATAACTTTCAATTATATATAAACGACAAAAATGGGATTTTATTACAGATTTTTTTTATTTTTTATGGCTAAGTTTGGAAAAAGGGGTCAGGTCTTTTATTATCAGCTTTTTTATATATTACGCGTAAGTTTCATTCTGAAAATTTTGCATTACAAGACCTGACCGCAAAACTTATTATTTGTATTCTCAATGTAATATCAGAAAAATATAGTTTATTCTCTAATATTTATCAACAATCTCTATAATTGAGCTATTTTTGACTTTAAAAATTTTGTCTTCCTTTACATAACTACCAAATGCATTTTTAGCTCGAAATTCCACCCGACAATTCCAGCAGCCTTCCAAGAGATATGGTTCATACCATTGAATATATTCGATGCTTTTTGGATCGTGGGCATTCTTATTTAACCATTTTACTACAATATCAATTTTGCCAGTTAAAGGACTATTTTTTGGTTTTTCACCAATTTGTTTTGCATAGTTTCGTTCCATTTCTTCAACTGAAGTAATCACAAGTTCTTCGCCTTCTTTCATATTCCAACCGCTAATCCATCCAATTTGATCATTATAGTTGACTTTATACCAGTTATTTCTTAATCGTCCTTGCTGCACAGTTCTTTTTTCCAAAACTTTAAGTCGAGTATTTATTGGTACACGTGTTATTTCTCTATTACTGTTTGGATCAGGAAGAAGTCTGCTATCATAAGCGGTTGTTCGATATTCTTCTCTTTTCTCTTTTAGGGCAAACTCTGGATCCTTTTTTATAACTTGCTTTGGCTGAGATGTTGTTTTTTCTGGTTTGCTTTCACTAATTTTAGAATCAGCTTCTTTTTGTGCCTTGTCTCCACAACCAGCAAAAATTAAAACTCCTATAATTACAATAAAAAGGATTTTTGGTTTCATAAGTACCTCCTACATGATTTAAATTTTTAACTATTATTGTTTTCTATAATATAGTTTTGTATTTAAAATGCAATAAAAGATTTTGGGGGAGTTGTTCGGTTATTTTACAATTTATGTATTTCCTTTCCGCAATGGGGACATGTAATAGATTTTTTCTTTCTTTTTTGAATTTCTTCTATGAAACCTGATCCAAGAATTGCTGCAGGTAGAGCGAACATACCAATACCTAAGATTGAAATTACAGCGCCTATTAATTTTCCTACTTTTGTAACAGGATAAACATCACCATAACCGACTGTTGTTAAAGTGGCTACTCCCCACCACATTGCATCAGGAATGCTTGAAAACAATTCAGGTTGAACATCCCTTTCAACAAAATACATTAAACTTGAAGAAATTATTAAAAGTATAAAAATCATAAAAGCTGTTATAAATAAGTCCTCTTTTCTGGTTTTAAAAACATTGCCTAATAATTTTAAAGAACTGGAGTATCTACTGATTTTAAATAGTCTGATTATGCGAAAGAGCCTAATTGCTCTTATAAATCTTAAGTCAAAAGGAAAAATAAAAGGTAAATAAAAAGGAGCAATAGCCATCAAATCGATGATAATCAAGGGCTTTAATGCAAATTTTATTCTACCAATCAGTGGTTGTTTATAAGCCTTATCTGAGGTGCAGGTTGTTATCCTTAATATATATTCAATAGAAAAAATTGCCACTGAAAATATTTCAAAACTTCTAAAAAATAGCTTATATTGAGATGAAAGAGATTCTATTGTTTCAAAAATAACAGCAAGAACATTAAGAGATATTAAAGAAATAATAAAAATATCAAAAATTCTGCTAAGTCGATCTCCTGATGCAGCTACTTCTAATATTTCATATAATCTTTTTTTAAGCATTGATGAATTCAAATAAAACTATTAAATTTAAAGGAATTAATAGGTTTTGTAAATGTCGCGTTTATATTATTTTTTGGTTATTATTTCTATATCTGATTCTTTATATCCGCATCCTTTAAGCAATATATTAATAACTTTAATTACACCATCGGAGCTAAGATTAGTTTCTAAAAACAAACCAGGACTTAATTGGGATGGATTTCTTAATAAAGATTGATTTTTAGTTAAATATGGTGATTTTCTCCCTTGCATTATTTTTGAATCACTCAATTCTTTCATCAAATCTGGTTTAAGCTCCAATAGTTTTTCAGCTGTAAATACTAATAGCCCTTTCCATGATTTAATTTCATAAGTATTATTTAAAAATTTCACTTTATAAGGTTTTTCTTGTTTAGTTTTGCCTTTTACGATTTTGATATCCGCCATATCAGCTAATACTTCTTTGTCAAACATATTTTTTAAAGCTTTAGCAATATCTTCAATCCCAACCTTTACTTCTTTTTTATAATTTACTTTATGAGCAATTAATTTTAATACATCTTCTGCAAATAAAACTTTAACAATAGAGTTTGGAGTAAGCATAGTTTTTTTCTTCCAAAAATTATCTAATCCTCCTTTTGTAAAAATTTTCTTATGCAACAATTTAAATTTATCAATGACTTCATCAGGTTTTTCCTGGAAATTTTTTAAAAGGTCTGTCTTGAATACTAATGTACTCTTAATACCTTTCTTTTCTACATATCTAAGATGAAATAATTTCCAATCGCACCCATTAGTTAAAAGAGCCCATTTCATTCCGCTCTCTATGGCATAATTTTTTGCCTGTCTGATGTGGCTATCAGCTAATTTCATTCCTGGTTGCTTCACCTCAATAATCAATTCAAGCTTTCCTTTAATTTTAATAGCTATATCGCAAAATCCACCACCAGTCGCATATTCTTTGCTTATTTCTTGTTTTTTTAAAATGTCATATCCAAGGGCATCTTGAAAAAATTGCACAATATACATAACAACATCAGCTTCTTTTCTGCTTTTTTCCTGAGCGTCTAAAAAGATTTTTGAATATTTCTTCAATTGTTTTTTTAATTCTTTTTCCATAATATACTCCTTCATTATATAAAAACAATAAAAATAGGATTTTATTACATATTTTTTTATGGCTAAGTTTGGTGAATAGTTTTGCTTCCAGCTACCAGCTTGATTTTTTATATTTCCTTCAGTAATAGAATTTCTGGTGGGCCGATGACACCGGAGTTCTTCTGCGCCCGCTGGGAGTCGCCGGATTGGGTGAATGCTCTGGCTTTGTCCATGTCATCAACCTTGAATAGGCAGACGATGATGTTAGGGTCTTTAGCATCCCGCAGAAGCTGAAAGTCGCTAAAGCCAGCCTCTCGTTGTGCCTCGGCGTGGGATTTGAAAACCTTGTACCAGCGGTCGAAGTCCGCTACCCGGTGTCGAACTAATAGATACGGCATAAACGCAATTCTCCTTTGTGATGTTATCCGGTTATTTTGATTATTAGTCTTTTATTCGCCTCACCTGATAAGTGTATGCCTCCTTGAATTTCTTTACCATACATATAAATAAAATACCATAGCAAGGTTTTGGGAGCAAGGCGTTTATTCTTTTTCAGCTTCTTTATCCTGGATGCCCACGAAGCGGGTTAGTATCCAGTTTCTGTTTTTGCGTGATGATACGAATGTCTCATAGATGGTTTCTTCGCCATAGCTGTAGTGCTTGGTATATATCCAATGACCCTCCTCATCCTTTTTGCTGGTAAATCCTCTTTCATCGAGCTTTAATTTGGCTTTGGGGATGAATTCTGATACTTGATAGAAGAAGGCTTGCACTTTTTCATTCTGGATCAGGATAGCCATATCTTTGCCGTCTTTGTAGTAATTGAGAGATTTCATGCCCAGCTTGGTATCCACGCTCGGAGGTTCGCCCAATTTGTCTATGACATGCTGCTCGGTGTCGCCTATTTTAACGCCGTAGAGGGAAGGCAGCTTCTCCTGAGCAGCGATACATAAACCGGCACATAGAACTACTACTAAAAGGAATGCTAATTTTTTCATTTGTAACTCCTCACTATATTAAATGTTATAAAGAGGGTTCGCCATTACCCGAGATGTGATGATTTTTTTTGTTTACCCTACAAACATACTGCTTCACTAAAGATGGCGTATTCTCTGGTGGAAGGGATAATAATATGTTCTCAATCAGCGGTATTTTAAGGTGTAAGTATATATATGATTACATTTAGAAGAAGCTGGTTTCTCGTTATTGCACCTGGCTATTCTTCAGTTACTTTATAGACAGTATCGTTGGGTCTTACCCTTTTGCTCACCTCGAGGCCGATGGTTTCGCCTTTGCGCGCTTCTTCGATTTGATTTTTTTCGATCTGCATGGATTCGACTTTTTGCTGGAGATCGGTAGTATATCCCTGAATCATAATGGTTTCTCCAACCTTAAGCCCCTCTTCGGTCAATTCGATTACTGCTGCTTTTACCTTGGGAAAATATTTTGTTACTATCCCGATTTTTATCTTTTCCATGATCTTAGTCCTTTTTAATTATAAATATATATTCTCTTTTTTAAAATTTGGATTAAAAACTATACCTACATAATAGCATAAAAAATCCGGTTGGAAAACTCGATAATAACATTTTTGTAAAAAGTCAGTTCAGAAAAATCCGCTTCGCTGCTTGATTGCTTTAATAACACAAAACCATCACATAAGCATATATCTTGCCATCATAACAAAAAGAGGCCATGCCTCCAGACGCAAGGCCTGTCCCTACACGGGAGTCCTTTGCAGGAAAATAACAGACCAGCTATGCTGGCTCATTTTGATCATGATAAAGAATAATATCGCCATAGCCTTCGGCTATAACGGCGACACAGCCGCTTTGTAATTATGCAACTGAACTAATTAATGTATCATTTAATAACATATGGTGTTGATAGTTAGATTATAAATAAGCCACGCTTCCAGGGGCAAGCACTGTCCCTACATTGTTTAATTCAAAGATTTTCATAATGTTATGACAATATGCCAGGATTGGAATGTACATAATAACTAAGCGGCTGTGCCGCCTGTCCCTACAGAAGCGTGGCTTCCTTGTTATACAACTTTTCAGAATCTAAATATTTTTCATGATACCGAGATGTTGTGCTGTTAATTACCAAGCAGCGCTGCTGCCAGTCACTGCTAAGTTACCCTCCGCAGCAGTCATGCATTTAAATATAAGCAGGGGATAAAATTTTATTGTAAATAAGAGGCTCAGAGTTGTATACTATAAAGGTATAAATTACCAAATAGCTTTATAGTATTTCAGCTCTGTTTATGAATTATTTGAGTTAGCATAAAGGAGAATTATGAAGAGTAAATCATGTGCTAACCGACGGTCTTATCATTATTTGATTCTTATCGCTATAATAATTATAGGCATTTTAGTTTTCTATTTAAGCTGTAAATCCAAATCGCCCACGGAAGCGACATCGGCAATGAATAATCAGATAGCAGGACAGAGTACGAACAATACGACTACCAGCTCCAGCACAACTACCACTATACAGGCGAACAACCCACCAACAAACACAACCACGCTCATCACCTCGCGCACATTAACCAGTACCTCAACATCAACCTCGAGCACCTCCACTTCCACCACTACTTCCAGACCTACTACTACCACCACAATAGCTGAACCGAATCTTCAGTGGTGTTCTTTTACTGTTGATAATTATTATTGGGGTTATCCTAAGCTTATTACCAAAAAAGATCGATTGTGTGGTACCTATGAAGGCGATCCAATGACTCTCAGCAATTTTGTCATGAAAAATAGAGGGAGCATTCCAGCAGAAAATGTTGTTATTTCCGTTGATAAAATCATAGGGAATTTAAATAATATTAGCATTACCCAGGCTAATACGGGTCCTGGAAGAATTCCAAATAGCGGTCAATGTGAAAAGATGCAATTCAAAGGGAATGATAGTATCATAATATATATACACAGCAGTGCATCTATAAGCGAAAAATGGACTGTATGGTTGATTGAAAGTTATTCGCAGACACGCTTTTCATTTATAATTTTCGTTACGTAGCTATTATTAAGTAAGAAAAGGCTGACAGCATATTACAATAAGAATCAGCACTTCTATAAATAAAACAGACGGTAATAGATCATGTTACTATATGGTGTTTTCCAGGATTTCGATAATGTTTTTCATGATTTTTTATATATGATTGCGTTGAAGTGCTACGATATTTGAAGAATAGATGGTTTGTCTTTGTTTTTTTCCTAATATTTTTTCATCTTCTCGATTAAAAACTCTTTAAAAATATTGTTTTTATATTTGCTTTCCTTGCTTTTCGCTTTATAATCCAAAAAGTTTAAATCATATCCATACAATATTATCTTCAAATTAAAAGAAACCTCTATTTGAATCTGAAATTAGGCTTGATGGATTGAATGACTTTATATTACAATATTTTTCACCTCATTAGAAAAGAAAGGAGCATAAATGTACCAAACAAAGTTAACCTGGCGAGATGGATGGGCTTTGGATGCCCATACGGTAAATGGTCATACAATAATCGTTGATGGTAAGAAAAATGATGGCGCATCTCCTATGGAATTTTTTGTCATTGGTCTGGTTGGATGCACGACAGTGGATGTGATTTCCATTTTAGAGAAAATGCGGCAGGATATAAAAGCTCTGGAAGTTGAGTTAGAAGCAGACCATAAAGAAGAATTTCCCCGATATATTACCACTATCAGAATGAATTATTGGGTGAAGGGTAAGGATATTGAGGAAGCGAAATTGAAGAGAGCTATTGAGCTGTCTCATGAGCGGTATTGCAGTGCTCTGCACAGCTTGAGGCCGGATGTTAAGGTGGAGACTAATTATAAGATTGAAAACGAATAAAAAATTAAACTATATGGAGAGTTATTGAAGATTTCCAAAAAACTATTAAACATATTAATTATATTTTTATGCGGATTCATTTTAGGGATTAGCTTAGCTGAACGAATTACTATATATGAATACGCTGAGAATAAAGCATTTATGAAATGGACATCCGTTCATTTTATTTCAACCATTGCATCTTTCGTTATTCTTTTTCTCCTCTGGTGGTTTTTTTCTTTATTAATAAGCAGATTAGCTAAAATAGAGCATGCCAGAATTCTCACCTATGAGGCTTACTCATTTCTACCTCTCATTTTGATGATTTTTACTTTATTGCAGAAATCCTATTTTTTAAGTTTAAGGTTTTTCAATGAAAGCAATAATCTTCTCATCATAATATGTATAAGCGGTGTCCTATATTTAAAATATAAATATATTAGAGAATTTCTTCATCAGAGTACATCTTCTCCGCTCAATTCTTATTTAGAGAACATCAAATCATATTTTACCCGCATATTCATGGTTGGCAAGAACTGGAAGTTACATCTTTTTCTGTTGACCTTTTTTATATATCTTCTTTTGGCTTCAGGATTCATCACTCAAGTGGGACACCTTAGTGGGGGCGAGCCGCACTATTTAGTTCTCACGCACAGCATTCTGAAAGATCATGATCTGGAGGTATCTAATAATTATGCTCATAAGGATTATTTCCCTTTCTATTCCAGTGGTCTGGAGCCAGCAGCTCATCGGGGAAAAAATTCAGATTCAGAGCTTTATTCCAATCACCCACCCGGTTTTTCCCTCTATCTTCTACCTTTTTATTATTTGGGGAGCATGTTAGGAGGGAGGTGGTCTCTTTTTTTGCTGCGAGCGAGTTCGTTCTATGAAAATAGACTTATACGGTAATAATTCTTTCCTGATATCGATACCCGAGCATTTCTCTTACAAAAAGAGCTGGCTTTATTTGATTAATATAAATTCTACCTCGGGATTTTATCCTCGAAAATTAATTGCTGGTAGCACCGATTCCAGCTATTTAGGAGTATTCCTTAAACTAAAACATATTCCTGCTAACTAAACAATAGCGGAGTAATGAATATTTTTCTATAATAATAGAGCTCGAGACTTGCTTTTGGACATTTTTTTTGTTAAAGCTATTAGATAAACAAGGTACATTATCATGCAAAATGTATCATTGGCAATTAATAAAATATCATTTATAGGTGCTGGGAAAGCAGGCCAGAGTCTGGCAAGAGCTTTAAGCACAAAAGGATACACTATTGGAGGTCTTAGCTGCAAGAGCTTAAGAGAAGCGCAAAAAGCAGCAGCATTCCTTGGTAGAGGCAAGGTATACGAGGCAAACGAAGAGGCAGTTGAAGATAGCAAAATTATTTTCATAACAACTCCGGATGATGTCATAAGCAAAGTAGTTAATGAACTAAAAGAAAAAGAATTGAATTGGCAGGGGAGGGTGGTTTTCCACTGCAGCGGTGTTTTAAGTTCCGAATTACTTTTACCCCTAAAAGGAAAAGGAGCTGCTGTTGCTTCGCTTCATCCATTGCAAAGTCTTGCTTCACCAGATAATGCTGAAAAAGCTCTTCGAGGTATTTATTTTTCTTTGGAAGGGGATGCAGAGGCATGCAAAGTAGGTGAAGCAATAGTAAAAAAATTGGGAAGTAAAGTACTTCACCTCAGAGCCGAAACTAAAATTTTCTATCACGCTGCAGCTACAATGGCATCGAATTATCTTACAACCCTTTTGAAAGTGAGTGGCACAATAATGGGTAAATCGGGAGTCTCTCACAAATATGCTGAAAGTGCACTTATTACATTGATGAAAGGAACATTGGCTAATGCAGAAAAGCTTGGTGTTCATCAGAGCTTAACCGGTCCCATTATCCGTGGGGATGAAAAGACAATTTTGTTGCATCTTAAAGCTTTGAGAGAGATGGATCCAGATATAGAGAAGCTCTATCGAGTTTTAGGATTGCAGACTCTTAAAATAGCTGAAAGTCAGGGTAACCTTACTATAGACAAAATAAAAAGAATAGAAAAGATTTTTAAGTCCTCCGATTGAATGATATCTCTACATTTTTAGCTGAATCAATTTCTTTGCATCTTGATTGCCTGATAGATTAATTAAGTGGATATAAATGGAGTATTTTCCTTTCTGAAGTCCATGAGTTAGCGGTATTTTGAAAAAATATAGACTATTTTTTTTAGAATCGAATTTGCTATAAGGAAAACTTATGGAATATGTATTGTAAAAATCCCATACGAATTCTTGATTGGTATCTCTGATTTCTATAAACAATTCCATTGCTGCTATTAATTGATCATCATGTAATTTGAATGTAATCCTCTTATATGGAATTTTGATATTTGTTTGAAGTTCCTTATTCTTGCCTTTTTTTCTATCTTTTATAAAATCCCATTTAAAATTGAAGATATGTTTTTTTAGATAAGCTTGTCTTGCTAATGACTCTTGCTTGTTTATATCGTGAACATAGGCAATATTGGGATAAATGGCAAAGTCTGGATAATCCGGATTCTCCTGTCGCCTGCTTGTGGCTATTTTAAAATTTCCAGTACTATTTATATCGACGAAATAAATCACGGCTGCACGAGATATATTAAAAAATTTATAATAAGTCCATTTTTCCATTGGTTTTGCAAATGGACCTATTCCAAGTGGGTTAATCTCTCTTTCATCCGGAGGACCAAATAGGAGAAAAATTCGACCCCTTTCTTGTAACCAACCCGCTATCCCCCCTTTAAAGAGTTCATTAGCTGTCCTTATTCTTCGAAAATACTCCTCTTTAAATTCATTTATTAGGGTCTTTGGATTGGGGTCTCTTCTATCCCAGAATTTTTCGACAAACTCTTCTCTTTCTGAAGGTGGATATTCCTTATACATATTTATTTCCTCGTCTGTTATGATATATCTTACCAGAGAGAGGAAATCTTCTTTAGGCTGGATTTGATTTGATATGCCAATCGTTGTAGCTAAAAAGATGAAGATAAATAGCACTGCTATAAAAATCAATGCTTTTTTCATATTTACCTTCCTATTGAAAAATTTAGTGTAATACTTATATTTTATGAAAATGTATTATATTTTTATGAGGAATGGGCTATCGTATCTTTTTAATTAATTCTCTATTTTCACTTTAGAAACTATTTTATAATTTGTAATCTTTATAAAAAATTAGGAAGGCGGACATGAAGCTTAGGCAAGGGGGGATGCCCACCTTCCTTAGATGAAGGGAACTTTAGCTAAACACTAATGGCAATATGCTGCATATCATTAACTGTCTATTTTCCTTAACGGAGAGGGATGCAAAAATCATTTTCTTTTGTCTTTAAAACCATCTTATTTAGATTTTGACTTCCCACCTGATTTACTTGAGCTACGCGATGAAGACCTTGAAGAGGAAGATTTAAAACTACCACGAGAAGAATGAGAACTCCGAGAACCTATGCTTCTACTTCCTCCTTTATAAGAGCTGCGACCGGAATAGCTTTTACCAGAATAACTTCTATATGACGGTTTAAAAGTAGACCTGGTAGCATTGAAGAAGTTTTTCGGAGTATAGCTCCTTACACTTCTGCTACTACTGGGAGCATAGGTTCTGTTTTTATAAGTGTTAGAATAGTTTCGGTTGTAGATTTTTGGAGCTGCTCCTCTCTGACTATAAGTTGAAGGTCTACTGTAGCGATAAGTATTTTTTGGTAAAGTGCTTCTTCGATTATTATAGAGCGAAGTGCTTTTCGAACCGCTATAGTTATTCTTGTTTGTTTGTCTATATGTGGTGGTTGGACGTTGATATGTTGAGCTGGATCGAGAACGAGAGTATTGTTTTGGAACAGCTTGCTTATAATTATTGTTATTGTAGCTATGTAAGGTGTTGGTCTGGGTTTTTTGATAATAACTCTTATTCTGTTTATTTGTATTGGAGAAATTTTTTTGTGAAAGCTGCTTCCTGTAATCTTGATAGCTATTTTTATGTGTCTGTTTGGTGGTCATGTTTGGACGTTGATATGTTGAGCTGGATCGAGACTGAGTGTAATGTTTTGGGATAGCTTGTTTATAGTTGTTGTTGTTGTAGCTATGTACCGTATTGGCTTGGGTTTTTTGATTATTACTCTTATTCTGATTATTTGCATAGTTCAAATTTGTTCTTGAAACCTGCTGTTTGGAAGTTCGATTTGTAGAAGACTGCAAATTTGGTTTTGGTTTGCTTTTCGTTTTTGTACTTTTTGATTTTGGAGAAGATTTTACCTTAGAGGGTGTTTTAGGTTTCGTGGTACGAACTTTACTTCCAGTGTTTTGGCTTTTTGTTTTTGTATATGTTTTTCCTGAAGAGCGAGTAGTAGGTTTTGTTGTTCCACTTTTTGTCTTTACAGATGGGGTACTATTTTTGTCTTTAATAACAGCTTTATTGGGTTGTTTCAGGTCGTGAGAATAAACCTTACCTTTTGTTGTTTGGTTTATCTTTGTCCCATTTACTCTTGTTTTAGCTATATCTCGAGGTATCGTTTTCACGTCTTTAATAACAGTCTTGCCAGCTGGAGTATTTACCAAATTTTTATTATGGGCTGTTCTTGTTCGAGGTTGATAAAGCTGAGTTTTGGTTACATTGAGCTGTCTTATCTGGGCATCAGTAAATTTGACTTTTCGAATATCTTTTCTAACAATTGCATTTCGAGGTATAAAGGTCCAGTGGTTTGGATCAAATCTATTAAAGTTATAATAGTTATATTTGTATCCTATTGGTCTCCAGCCTATATAGTTTGGTCCAACTGCCCATGATACCCAGGCAGGTCCCCAATAGTTATGGGGTATCCAATACCATCCCCAATTATAGGTATAGTCCCACCAGCCATAATGATAGGGAGCCCATCCCCACGGCTCATGAGAAATCCACATCCAACCACAGGGATACCATCGCCAATATCCAAAAGTATAAGGACGCCAGCCCATGCTCACATGAGGACGCCATACATGAGTATGTAAACCCGGATGATAAGCCCAGTCGCCATAATAATCTAAATCATAAACGTGATGAACTACATGTTCAGTGACATACTCTTGACTGGTTGCTTCAGCATAGCGTTCATCTTGTTCCTGATTCCACTTATCAAATTCGTCCATTTCAAAGGAGTTAAAGGATTCTGCGGTGCTCGGAGCTCCTTCCAATTTAGCATAGCTTCTCTGTCCGCTTTTAACTAAAATAGAATCACCCGCATTGACGATTTCGGCAACACCGTTTAGAGAAGTCAATCGGGTTTCCCCATCTTCAAAAACATCAATACGAAATCTACCGTCACTTATCAGGTAAATGGAGCTGGAGGGAGTATCAATTTGAAAATTCCTTCGAGCATCTTCTATATTAATAGCATCTATATAAATACTACCGGACCATAAGCGGAGTATTGTGGAATTATCGTATTGATCAGAGTAATACGAAACTGCTTGAAAATCGAGTTTAGTAAAGTGAGCAATACGTAAGGTAGTACCGTCTTCAAATGCAAGTTCTGCTCTACCATTCTCAACAGTCCATACTCTGTCGCCTGCCATTAATGGCATATTTACAATTGCTTCCTCTGCTTCTATCTCCGTTGATCGCTGAACAATAAGGGAATTTTCTATGGAGCTTATTCTCACATAATACTTGCCTTCATCCAATTCAGCCTTACATTGAAAGTGGCCGAAAAAGACAAAAAGGATGAAGGGTACAGCTAAAAACCATTTTAATGTTTTTATTTTTACTCTCATTTTTATCACTTCCTTTCGATTATAGTTCAATACATTTCTTTCAAGATTTTCCACTTTATTATTAAGCAACAATTATGCCAGAAATTATAAAAAAAAAGATATGTAACAGAATATGAAGGGATAAATCCTTTTTAGTTCTAAGTTCTTTATTTTTAAATAATTAGAGTTTAGAAAATCTTATTATTACGTTAATACTATTAGTGTATAAAATAGGAGCAAAAACTTGTATAAAAAGAAAAATGTCCACAAATAGCACAAATGTCCATTTTTGAGGACAGTTATCCTGTGATATGAAGCATATTATTGGCTTCATCATATATCCTGAGCAGAATACAAAAATCTTGACTATTACTGCTACCTATGATAAGAAGGAAATTGAAAATTTTTTTTTCAAATGGCACAATTATGGGAATTTTTAGTAAAAAGAAAGACAGCGCAAGCTTAGAAGAAGCGCAATCTTTCCTGGTAAAAAAGCAATATGGGAAAGCAACAGAGATTTTGCGCAGGCTTTTAAGAAGAGATCCCAGAGATGACAAGGTAAAATTGAAGCTTGCTGACGCTTTAGCTATGAGTGGTAAAAAAGAAGAAGCTATTATGCTTTATACTGAACTTGCAGATTATTATGCACGGATAGGTTTTATACATAAAGCGATTGCTGTATATAAAATGATACTGAAAATTAATCCTCATATGTCGGACATTCAACAGAAATTAGAAAGACTATATCATTCTCATGAAGAAAGTTTTAAGAAGAAAATAGATCAGATTGATGTAGAATTTAAGGAAAAAGAAATCCGAGAAAAAATTAAACCAGAATTATCAGAGAAATCCCGGAAATCAGTCATCAAGCCAAATTTAGAAAAACCTCAGAAAGCAGCAGAAAAGAAACCAGAGAAAAAGCCATCCTATATGGGTAAAGAATCGACCGCAGAAAGACTAAGTACAATTTTCCCCGGAGCGGTTTACGAAGAACCAAATAAGGAAGCTCTCAAAGAACTTCCAAAGGAGTCAAGTGATTTATTTTTAGATAAGGCTCCTTCAGTGCCCATTGATGATTTTTATGGTGATTCTCCAAAACCAAATTTTGAAGAATCCAAAGAAGCATATTATGAAAAACCTCAGTCACCGCTAAAAGATGAAGATAGAAGCAGTAAAGCTTCCACAACTCCTCTTTTTTCGGATTTTACTAAAGAGGAATTTGCTGAAGTAGCAAAGGTGATGAAATTAAAAGAGTTCCCCGGAGGAAGAGTGATAATTAAAGAAGGAGATCCTGGATCATCTCTTTTCATAATTACTGATGGTGAGGTAGAAGTTTTAACCGTAGATAAAAAAGGGAGGAGTGTTACTTTAGCTAATTTAAGGGATGGGGACTTTTTTGGAGAGGTTTCGCTTCTTACTGGACGACCACGAACTGCAACTATAGTTGCCAAAACGTATGTTCAAATGATTGAATTAGATAAAGAATCATTGGATAAAATAACAGGAAGATTTCCGCGAGTGCAAATTGTTTTAGAGGACTTTTATCAAAAGAGAGTCAATCAGACTATTGAAGCTATGTTAAAAGCATTTAGAGAGTATGACCAGGGTGATAAATGATAAGCAAAAGTACGGATTTGAATTGTCATGTAAATAAAATTGCTAAGATATATTGGGATAAGTCGTTGGGATTAGGGCTCATAAAATAAATTTATTTTGATGGAAAAAAGAGAAGTTGACTGCATTTATTCCTTATTTTGTGCTCAGCCCAAATACCATCATGAGTATCATCGGATATATCCACGGACCCGACAAAACCATTCCCACCCCCAAAGAAGATTGGCGCAAAGCCAAGGTTGATGTTGTTATTCCTGCTTTTAATGAAGAACATACTATTCCTTTTTATTTATCCTCATTAGCTCGCCAGACTCTCAAGCCGCAACGAGTAATTCTGGTCGATGATGGAAGTCACGATGAAACTTTGCAATGTGCGGAGTCTTTTTGTAAAGCCAATAAGATAGAATTGATATCCATTCGTCGAAAAGCTTCTATTGGTAAAACCCCCACCATTAAGAGACAAGCAAGAGAATTCGACTCTGATGTTGAGTTTATTCTTGACGCCGATACAATCTTGGAATCACCAAATTATATAGAGAGGACAGTTCAGGAGCTTTACTAGGCTGTAGGTATTGCCAGTGTCTGTGGGACTATTTTGCCATTACGAGAAAAGGACCGGATGAGGATGATAGGTTTTCCCTTAGTACAAAAATTACTTAAAGATAAGCCTGAATGCTCAATTTATCCTACTAGGAATTGGTTCAAACGACTAAATTACTCAATAACAAACTTATACCGAGATACTCTTTACCTTTTATTACAAAAATTCCTTTATCGTGGTCAAATAGTATTTTTTGGAACTATGCTGAGTCCTGTTGGCTGTGCAGTAGCGTACCGAAGAAAATATGTGAAAGATTTATTCGACTATTATGAACCTATTCTGGGTGATGATTTGACAACGAGTGAAGATATTTTTATCGGTTTATCTAATCTTAACGAGGGTTACCGCAATATCCAGCTTACAGATGTCTTTGCTCGCTCAAGAGAACCAAAATCAACTTATTTGCCCCAGCAGGTCTTTCTGTGGTCATCTTCATTTATCCAGAGCTGCTATTATTTTAATGATTTGTTAAAGAGTCCCTTCAAATCTGTAAAGAGATATCTCGATCACCTACGTCAGGGAAAAAAAATCGGGAAAAAAATCAGGTAAATGCGCAAAATTCAAGAGCCTTACAGGCAGGCTTTTGGAGCAAGATACACAAAAAAATACGGACGACCCATTGGATGGAGTCTATTTACTTCTGCATTTGAAAAAGTATGTTTTCCAACCATCATTGTTGTAATGATGATTCTGGGGTGGTGGAAATTCTTAGGCATCACCATTATAATTGAAACAGCGTTTGCTTTGCTTTTTCTTACTATAATCGCTAAAGGGCAAAGATATGAATATTTTTTAAAGGGAATTCTAATAACACCCATTCGATATTTGCTTTTGCTATTTGATCTGCTTGTTTTAGGGCGATTTCTTATAGATATATGGATTTCAAAAAATAGGAATTGGCGAAAATGATAGTTAAGAAATTTAAGATTTTCTATCACGCTGTTTTTTGTCTGATATTCTTGATACGGGGAAGTTCTTTCATTATTGCCCAAAATATTCATATGAGTAAGCAAGGGCAATTGATACGCATTGATATTAACAAGTCAGAAGATAAATTAGAAACAGATTTTATATTTTCCCCTTTTGCTTTGTATATGAAAGTTGTTTCACAAAAGCCTTATGAATTGAACATAGATTTAATTAATATAGCAGAGATAAAAACAGAAAAAAGAATTACAATTGAAGATTTTGGAGTTAAAGCCATAAATGTAAGTCTCATTAAACCAGATGTTGTTAGAGTGATTTTTGACTTGGATAAAAATGTCATTCCATACAGGATCAATCAAATTCATAATGGAATCAGAGTTACTTTTTTACGCAAAAGTAGAGAAAAATCAAAAGAGGAAGTAGTTAAGGATCAACCTACAACAGAACAGAAGCTGAAGATTGATAAAGAAGAGGCAATCAGGGCTGAAATGGCAGGACAATGGGATGAAGCAATAGAGATTTATAAATCAATTCTCACGCAAGAACCGAGACGCAAAGATTTGTGGCTGCGCATTTCAGATATCGAGGCTCATCTTAATCATGCAAAAGCCGCAGCAATGGCTATTGAAAAAGCGATACAATTGTCCCCCAAAGATGCTTCCCTTTACTTCCGCTTAGCTCAAACCTATTCAATAGCCCAGGAACCGGAGCTTGCTTTTAGGTCCATAAAAAAAGCTTTAGAATTAGAACCAAAAAATTTACAATATCTTCGAGACCATGCCACCCTGGCCATGTGGTTAAGTGAATATAAAACTGCTGAGGAAAGTTTCAAAAAGATTTTATCTGAATCAGCTGATGATAGTGCTGCACAATTAGGATTGGCAAGGGTTTTAGCTTGGACCGGTGAATTGGATGAAGCTACAGATTTTTACCAGATATATATTAAAGATAATCCAGAAGATAAAATTGCCTGGATTGAATGGGTGAAGGTTGAATTTTGGCGCGGAAATTATCCAGTTTCACTAAAACTCTTGGAAGATTACAAAAAAAAATTTGGTGAAGAAAACATATATTTTCAAGAAAAAGCAAGAGTTCTTGCCATGGGCATGCGTCCACGTGCCGCTTTATCCATAACACATCCTTTGCTTGAGAAAGATCCGGAAAATTATGATCTGAACAAAATCCATAACGTAGCCTTAAATAATGGGTATTATTTAAAGAAGTCTTTAAAAAGCCTTGATAAAGTAATTCGACTGAAACCCGATAATCCAGAGACAGTAGACACCCGGCTCTATGTAAAAACATGGAGACGCCCCAACATTATACCAGAGTATAATTATTATTCAGATACTTCAAGTTTATCTATTAATAGTGTGCTATTACAGGGTGGATTTTTCTTTAACATGTCCACTCGACTTTCTGCAGGTCTTGGAATCAATCGCTTACATGCTGACCTTGGATCTGGCTTAGAGCAGATCAATGGCAAAGAAGACGCTCAGCATAATCAGTTCTGGATTAGACTCAATCACCGTCTTTTTCCCTCTTTGGGACTTTATGGTCGGTTGGGAGCCGGAGATGCAGTTGATGCTAAAGAAGAAATCTTAACCTACCGTATTGGAGGAGATTGTTGGCCAAACGATAAAATACGCTTTAATTTAGAAAGAAACTATGACTTTTTTGTAGTTTCTCCTCGCACTGTAGGTTTGGGATTAACCAGGAGCATGAATCAATTCCGTTTACAATGGGAGCCGAAGATTCGATATCACCTTGAGGCCATGATTTCATATGCCACGCTATCTGACGAAAATCGTTTCTGGGAGTTTGTTTTTACTCCCCGCCGTATTATGGCTCGGACAGAGCATATTAATCTGGATTTAGGAGTTGGAGCGTGGTTGTTCGGTTACCGTTATGACCACAATAATGGATATTATGATCCTCAATTTTATCAGCGCTATATGGTTACAAGTTATGGATATTGGAAATTCAGCTATAATGATGGCTTGAGCTTTGTCTTTACAGCGGGTATGCAAAAGGATAACAATGCGGATCGCTTTCGCTTCAGTGGAACAGCTGAGTTAGAAGGAACATTTGGAATATATAGAGATTTAATGTTAAAATTACGTGGAGGATTTTTTGAAATCCAATTGGAAAGCGGAGCTCATAGAGCATATGCTTTCAGGATTTGGTTAACCACAAGATTCTAATGTAGTAATATGAGCGTTTTAACTATAATAAAATATGGAAACTCTATATTAAAAAAGAAGGCAAAAGAAGTAAAAAATATCGATGATCAAGTGTTAAAACTTTTGGATGATATGGTGGAAACAGTTTATGCAGCTCCCGGTGTTGGATTGGCAGCTCCTCAAGTAGCGGAAAGCAAACAGTTAATTTTAGTAGATTTTTCTATTGGAGAGAAGCCGGAACAACTGATTAGACTTATAAATCCAGAAATAGTCTATCAAGAAGGATCGGTTATAGAAGAAGAAGGATGTCTAAGCCTCCCAGATATAGATATTCACGTAGAGAGACCAAGTAAGATTGGAGTAAAAGCCTTAAACATAGAGGGAAAAGAGGTTGAAGTAGAGGCAACAGGTTTGCTGGCAAGGGCTTTAGCCCATGAGATAGATCATCTTAATGGAATTCTCATAATCGATCGGGCAAGTCCACTTAAACAAGATTTTTATCTAAAGAAAATAAAAAAGAAAATGCAAGCTGGAGAATGGTAAGTCTTTTATCTTAAAAATTTTCATATATTTTTGCTGCCTCAGTTATATAAACTGTAAGATAATTTCATAAATAAATAATTTTTTGATTAGTAATCTATAATGGATATTGTTTTCATGGGAACTCCAGAATTTGCGGTTCCCTCTCTAAGGAAGATATCAGAAGAGGGGCATAAAATAGTTATGGTAGTAACACAGCCGGATAAACCAAGAAGCCGAGGCAGAAAAGTAGGTATGCCAGCGGTAAAAAGAGTGGCTATTGAAATGGGATTGCCAATAATACAGCCGGCAAAGATAAAATCAGATGATTTTTATAATAGACTTAAGGAGCTTAATGCAGAATGTATTGTTGTTGTTGCTTTTGGTAGGATTCTACCAGGGCGGATTATATTCCTTCCGCCTTTAGGTTCTATTAATCTTCATCCTTCACTTTTACCTCTTTATCGGGGTGCAGCACCTATTAATTGGGCAATTATAAATGGTGATAGAGAAACGGGTTGTACCACTATGTTTATGGATGAAGGAATGGACACGGGTGATATTCTTTTAAGTGAACGAGTCACTATTAGTCCAGAAGAAAATGCTTTGGAATTAAGAAAAAGATTGGCAGATATTGGCGCTAATGTGCTCTGCAAGACCTTGAGGGAATTGGAAAAGGGGGGTCTTACTCCCAAAAAACAAGATGACTCGAAAGCGGTATATGCGCCAATGCTCAAAAAAGAAGATGGATTAATAGATTGGAGCCTCGCGGCACAAGATATTCATAATCGAATTAGAGGAATGTTTCCCTGGCCAGGGAGCTGCACCTATTTTCGTGGTTTAATGATCAAGATACTAAAAGCTGGATTAGCAGAGGATAAAGAAAGATTTGATAAACAGGGAAAATGTGGAGAAATTGTTTCAGTTTCTAAAGATGAGATGTTTATAATATGTGGGCAAAAAACATTCCTATCCATTTTACAAGTTCAGCCTCAAAATCGTTCTATTATATCAGTCAAAGAATTTATCAATGGCTATCACCCAAAGGAAGGGGAAGTTTTCGCTACTTTAGGTTTTGTATAAATTAAAATTTTTGTTATATTTATATGGTTACACCTGCACGAAAAATTGCTTTTAAGGTTTTACAAAAAGTTGAACGAGAAAGAGCCAATTCTTCAATTTTATTAGATTCATATTTTCGACAGGAACATCCATCTAAATTAGACCGAAATCTTTCTACTCAATTAGTATATGGTACCTTAAGATGGCAGAAGAGGCTTGATTATATAATTTCATCTTTTTCCCATATTCCAATTAAAAAGATTGATATAGCATTGCTGATTATCCTTCGCATAGCACTTTATCAGATACTTTTCCTTGACAAGATTCCTGATTCTGCTTCTGTGTCTGAAGCGGTGGAGTTGAGCAAAGAAATAGGACATCAAGGGCATGCTTCATTCGCCAATGCTCTGTTAAGGAAAGCCTGTAGGGCGTATGGTAATATTGCTCTTCCAACCGTTAAGCAATCCGTAAAAGACTATTGTATAATTACTCAATCTCATCCAGAATGGCTTGTGGAAAAATGGCTAAAGCATTGGGGGGCAGAGGCGACTATAAAAATGGTAAGAGCCAATAATCAGGAAGCACCCATATATATTCGCTTAAATACTATAAGAACAGATAAAAAAGCTCTTCAAAAAAAACTTAAAAAAAATGGAATTGAAACGGAGGATTGTCATTATCTACCTTATTGCCTAAAAATTAGAAAACCTTATGCATGGAGTAGAGAAGACTTCTTGGAAAAGGGGTATTTTTACATCATGGATGCGGCTTCACAGATAGTAGCACACCTGGTTTTAGCACGTAAGAATGATATTATCTTAGATGCATGTGCTGCTCCTGGTGGAAAAACTTACTCTTTGGCCATGAATATTAATCAGGAGGGAAGGATAATCAGTAATGATCGGCATTGGGGAAGAATTAAAGAAATGAAGAAGAATTTTAATAGATTAGGTATCTCTTGTGCATCCATTGTACAAAGCGATATCGAAAAATCACCCGCCTTCAGATCTATTTTTGATCGGATATTACTTGATGCACCATGTTCTGCGTTGGGAAGGATTAGAAGGTCACCTGAGATCAAATGGAACAGGGATGTCGAAGAAATATCATATTATGCTCAAAAGCAACTCATTTTATTAGAGAAAGCTTCAGATATGTTAAAATCTGGTGGATTGTTGATATATTCAGTTTGCAGTTTAGAAAAAGAAGAAAACGAGCAAGTAATTCAGAAATTCTTAGAAAAGAGAAAGAAGTTTCGTTTAGTTTCTCCTTTGAAATACCTTTCTCCACCTTTACATGAGTTAGTAGATGAAGTTGGTTTTATCCGTACCTTTCCTTACAAACATGATATGGATGGATTTTTTGCTGCATTATTAACGGTTAATTAAAAATTGAAAAACTCAAAACTAACAAGAGCTAAAATATCTTGAATCAAGCTTATCAATATGCTATAGTGAATGACCCAGAGGAGGGATTTGGTTCCAATGTAATATGTTATTATTACATGATAAAAGAGAAATGGATATTAGTAGAGCGTTGGAAATATGGAATAAAATATGGAAAAGGGTTGTTATCCCAGTTGTTAAATGGGGAATTTTTATATTTTCATTATTAATCGTTATTTTTGCTATCTCCTGGATTACCCTCAGGATTAATATGAGCAGGAAGATTGTGCCTGTCCCAAATATTATTGGTATGGATGTTCAGGGAGGGCAATTTAAGCTTCAGCAATCTCATTTGAAGATGAAAATTAGTGAAAATCGAAAATTTAGTTCTACTATCGAAAAAGATAAAATATTATTGCAATCTCCTGCCCCAGGCACTAAAACCAAGGCAAATAGTTCGATAAAGGTAATATTAAGTAATGGCACAAGGATTTTTTCTGTCCCCAATCTAATGGGCTTGTCTATGAGAAGAGCTCAGATTATGCTTCATACCAATGGTTTAGATATTGGCCGAGTAGCTTTAGCTTATTTTAATAGTGATAAAGATATTATAATAGCTCAGGAGCCACCTCCTGGTATTGACGTATTGCGGAGCAGCAGAATTAATCTTTTAGTAAGCTTAGGTCCCTGGCCCGAGGAGTTTTTAATGCCAGACCTTGAAGGGAAGAATGCTTCCCAGGTATTAAGCTTTCTGAGACAAAATGGCTTACGAATAGGAAATGTAAGAAGAAAAATATACCCTGGAGCACCTCCGGGTATTGTTATTCAACAATATCCACAGGCAGGTTATAAGGTTAATAGAGAAAGTATTATCAATTTATGGATAAGTCAAGGTTAAAGGAAAAAAAGATAAAAATTGCTCCTTCTGTTCTTTCTGCAGATTTTTCCAATCTGCGAGAGCAATTGCTAGCAGTAGAAAGGGGTGGAGCAGATTTACTCCATATCGATATCATGGATGGTCATTTTGTTCCAAATATTACTTTTGGACCTTTTATAGTTGATGCTATTCATCGTTGCACAGACCTACCACTGGATGTGCATTTGATGATTGAGAATCCAGACCAATATATTGATGCATTTATTGATGCAGGTTCTGATCTCTTATCAGTTCACGTTGAAGAAGTTACACATTTAAATCGGACTATAAAATACATAAAAGATAGGGGAATTTTAGCCGGTGTTGTACTTAATCCTTCTACCCCGTTAAATACCTTAGATTATATACTTGAATATACAGATTTTGTGCTGCTTATGTCAGTCAATCCAGGTTTTGGTGGACAAAGTTTTATTGACAACACAGGAAAGAAAATCAGGCAGTTGAAAGAAATTATTAATAATAAAGCTCTTGATGTTGAAATTGAAGTAGATGGCGGAATAGGACTGGAAAATGCGAAGGAAATCGCTGAATGTGGAGCGACTATTATTGTATCAGGTTCAGGGATTTTTAAAACAAATAATCCGGAAGAAACCGTACGAAAAATGCAGAAGCTTTTTCGATAAAAAGTTAACTTTTAACAAAATGCACAGGTAATTCTATTGGCCGTTAAGGTTAAAAAATGAAATGCTTAATAACAGGAGTTGCAGGTTTTATTGGATCATCATTAGCTGATAATCTTTTGGGGCAAGGAAATCAAGTTTTAGGTATTGATTGTCTTACTGATTATTATTCACCTCAAATAAAAAAGAATAATATTGAACCATTATTGCAGAATAAGAAGTTTGTTTTTAAAGCAGCAAATATACTTTCCACTGACCTTTCTGAGTATTTACAAGAAATAGATATAATATATCACTTAGCTTCACAGCCGGGTGTAAGGGGTAGTTGGGGTAAGAATTTTAGCATATATGTGGAAAATAATATTCGTGCAACACAAATTTTATTGGAAGCATGTATAGATTTGCCAATAAAGAAGTTTATTTATGCTTCTTCCTCATCTGTTTATGGGGAAGTTACACTTTTACCTGTGAAAGAGGATATTCCTTTGAGACCTATTTCACCTTATGGGGTAACAAAACTAGCTGGGGAAAACCTTGCTTTACTATATTATAAAGCATGGGGCATACCAGTTGTTTCTTTGCGATATTTTACTGTTTTTGGCCCGAAACAAAGACCAGATATGGCGTTTAGTTGTTTTTTAAAGGCCGCTCTTAATGATGAGCCCATTCAGATTTTTGGTACTGGAAATCAAACGAGAGATTTTACTTACATACAAGATGCTACAATGGGAACAATGTTAGCGGCAGAAGGTGGTCGGCCAGGTCAAATGTATAATATTGGCGGAGGTAAACGAATTAGACTTAATGAGGTTCTAAATATTATAGAGAAGGTAATAGGCAAAAGGCTTAAGATAGAAAGAATTGATGCACAGAAGGGTGATGTGCAACATACTTTTGCAGATATATCAAAAGCCCAGAGAGATTTTAATTATAAACCAAAATTTCCTTTGCCTAAGGGGATTGAGAAACAGTATACATGGATTAAAAAGATTAAACATTTTAATTAAATGGAGTGATCCACATTGAAAACTGAGAAAAGCGCCATATTTATAATGATTTGCATTTCGTTAGCTTTTCTTTTAAGCTGTGCTGGTGCGAAAAATAATTTGGGGGCAAACTTTACTGATGAGGAATTGTTTACCAGAGGATTAAAAGAGTTTAATGATAAGAATTATCAAAGAGCTCGAATGTATTTTAACCGAATAGAGACTTACTTTCCTCAAAGCAGTTATATACAAAGAGCGCGACTGCTAAGGGCGGATTCTCATTTTAAACAAGATTCATATTCAGGCTATATTGAGGCACAAGCTGAATATCAGACCTTTCTCAATCTTTATCCCACAGCCGATAATTTGGATTATGTTCAATTCCAGATTGCAATGTGCTCCTATAAGCAGGTTGGAAAACCGGATAGGGATAATACGGCTACCGAGAAGGCATATGCAGAATTTAAAACATTTTTAGAGAGATATCCCAATAGTGAACTTATGGATGAGGCCAAGGAATGTTTTCAAGATGTTAGTGATAGGCTAGCTCAACATGAATTTCAAATAGGTCATTTTTATTTTAAATTAAAGAGATACCAGGCAGCAATAAAAAGATTTAATTATAGTTTACGAGAATATCCAAATAGTTTTTTAGATGGAAAGCTTCATTTTTATCTTGGTAAAGCTCACCTTGAGCTGGGAAATAAGCAACAAGCCCAGTCATTTTTGACTCAATTAGTTGATAGATTTCCTACAGGTGAGTTTGTGGATGAGGCCAAGCAGCTTCTCTCAAACATCTCAGAAAAAGAGGTCCCATCTCTTAGCGAATTTTAGCCTCCCTTAATTTATTTTTTCTATAGACTTGAGCTTCTTTTTATCTTGTTTATATCTATAAAAGAAGTTATTTTCGTTAGAATCCAACTGTGAATCTTTACTTATTAAGACATTATCAATCTATGAGACGTATAGAAAACAGTATATATTGTTTTTTATAATATAAAGGTAGTTAATGAATGATGGTCACATGTTATCTAATTCGACTGCTTCGTGGAGCATTTCTAAGAAGTTAGGAATTGCTGCTGTTACTCGGTTCCAGTTTGGAATAAGAGGTTGAGCTAAGGGGTCGGACATATATCGCTCACTGGCAATTTTTAATCCGCGAATAAAAGCTTCTACTGCCATTCCCTCAGAGTGACGATCAAATAATAAGCCATTAATATTAGACACATCATTATACTGTTTTATTGTATCTTGAGCAATACGCAGATATTTAGTCAGCAAAGCATTAAAAAGCGAATCTGATAAAACTACTCCTTCGCTTGCCAGGGTAGTGAATAGAGAGGTAGCTATATCTATGCTCATTTTTAAGAGACCACGCTCAGGATTTTTTGCTGAAAGAGGACGATGTTTGTGGTCGTAATTCTGAGTTATATCCACCTGGCAAATACGCTTAAGAGCACAATTTCGATATATTTCAGCTAAAACACCTATTTCTATTCCCCAGTCGCTGGGAATCCGGATAACTCGTGCTAAATCAACGGTCATGGAAAATTCACCAGCCAGAGGATAGCGGAAGCTATTAAGGTATTCCAAATATGGGACATGACCTAAAATGCTTATCAAGGAATTAATAAGGGGGGTAACAAAAAGGCGTGTTACTCGTCCATAGAGTCTATCACTTACTCTTCGATAATAACCTTTAGCGTATTCGTAGCCTAAATTGTAGTCAGCAATTGGATAACATAATCGAGCAAGTAAGTCGCGATCATAGGTAGTAATATCACAATCGTGCAGAGTAATAATTTTGCTTGATTGTCGGGCAATAACATAGCCTAAAGCTATCCAGACTGCTTTTCCTTTTCCTGGTTGGTTAACTGGCAGTTCATTTTCTTCTAAAGTTTCGAACAGTTTTCGTATCCGATCACCATCGTTCCATATTATTTGTACGTCTTGAGGCAAAACGGAGAAAAACCTTTTGGCGTGACGAAATTCTTCTTTAGTTGCTTTGTCCAAACTGACAATTATCTCATGCAGATAGGGCACTTCTTTTAAATGCTTAAGTATATTTGGTAAAGCGTTTCCTTTAAGTTCCAAATAAAGTGAGGGTAATATTAAAGCTAAGGGCCTAACTTTTGCAAAATCAGCTAATTCAGCTTCAATCTCTTCGATTTTGCGTCTTTTTAAATAATGAAGAGTGTTGATAAGTCCTGATTGATGAAAGTCTCCCATAACTTTATTCCTTTGATGTAAGGATGAAATTTCTTAAACATTATAACATAGATTAGGGGGGATGCAAAACTATTAGATTTAAAATATAAATAAAAAATATTTTTAATTTTTCATTTGAATAATTTTCTGTTAAAATTCATATTTAAGTGAGCAGAGTGACAGATTTTTGAATATATTAAATCCAGCAGGGATGAAATAATGGATGAAAAAGCAAAACCGATAATATTTACAGATTTGGATGGGACTTTATTAGATGAAGAAACCTATTCCTTTCAGCCAGCAATAAAAGCACTTGAACAACTCAAGAAATTATCTATTCCAATAGTATTTTGTTCAAGCAAAACAAGTGGAGAAATGGAATACTATAGAGAAAAAGCAGATATCAAAGACCCTTTCATTATTGAAAATGGAGGTGCTGTTTTTATTCCTAAAGGATATTTTCGCCAAAAGTATAATTTTGATTGCTCATTAAATAGTTATAATGTAATTAAGTTTGGTTTAGGTTATACAGAATTAATTAGAACATTTAAAGACATTCAAAAAAAATTAGGTATAAAAGTAAAAAGCATATTTGAATTATCTCCGCAAGAGATTACTCAATTTACTGCCCTTAGTTTAAAGGAAGCTCAAATAACCAAAAAAAGAGAATACGGTGAACCATTTTTGCTTGATGGTGTGAGTTCTGAGGATAAACAACGCTTATTTAAAGAAATAAAGAGAATAGGGTTACATTATACTCAGGGTAATACCTTTTATCATCTTCATGGTAATAATGATAAAGGAAAAGCAGTAAAAAGATTAATTGAAATCTATCGTCAAGATTATGACGAAGTAATCAGTGTAGCTTTAGGTGATAGCCCCAATGATTTAACAATGCTTCAATCTGTAAACATAGCCATATTAATAAGAAAAAAGGATTTAAGTTATAATGAGGAGGTTAAAGAAAAAATACCTGGTCTCTTTATATCTCCTGACGCTGGACCGTTAGGTTGGAATAAGATGATACTTGACTGGCTTAATGGTTCTTTGAAATAGAATTAATAATAAAATAGCATAAGGTTATAAAGAAGAGATGAAAGAATTAAGGAAATACTCAACGGCCCTTCGAGAGTCATGCCATGTTTGGATTAATGATATTAAACATCTCGATTTGCTGGTAGGAATTCCCTGCTATAACAATGAGGATACTATCCGATATGTAGTATCCACAATAGCAGATGGTTTGCATCAACATTATTCTAATTTAAAGACAGGAATCCTCGTATCGGATGGTGGTTCCTTAGATGATACCAGAGAAAGAGCTTATGGAGCAATAGTTCCACCTGATATAGAGAGGAAAGTAACCATATACAGAGGAATTCCGGGCAAAGGTACCTCTTTTAGAGCTGTTTTCGAGGCTGCCTGCATATTGGGAGCACATGCTCTTTTAGTAGTTGATTCAGATTTAAAAAGTATACGACCTGAGTGGATAAAATTAATGGCGGAACCGGTGTTACATAAAGATGTACAATATTTAGTTCCATATTATTTCAGGCATAAATATGATGGTACTATTACCAACCAAATTGTTTATCCAATAACTCGAGCTCTATACGGGCATTGCATTAGACAACCAATTGGAGGTGATTTTGCCATTGCTCCAGAAATTTTGGAATTATATCTTAAGCAGGATGTTTGGACTACTGATGTGGCACGTTTTGGCATTGATATATGGATGACTACAACTGCCATTAACGAAACATTTAAAGTGGAGCAGATATTTCTTGGTGCCAAGCTGCATGATGCTAAAGATCCCGCTACAGATTTAGCTCCTATGTTCAGACAAGTAGTAAGTACTCTGTTTTATCTAATGGGAAAATATGAGGAAAATTGGCGTAAAATTAAGGGAAGCTGCCCTGTAAATCTGAGGGGGGAAAGAGAAATAGATGCCACACCAGAACAGATTAATGTTAATTTAGATAAGCTTCGTGATGAATTTATAGATGGTTTTGAGCATTTTTCTCCTATGTACCGGCAGATAATTGAGCCAGCAAATTATATTCAATTAGAAAAAATAATAAAAAAGACAAAAGAAGATAAGCCTATAAATTTCCCTCCCGAACTCTGGGCAAAAGTAGTCTACGATTTTGCCTTTACCTATCAAACCTGGGCTCGCAATCGCAGGCGCCTGGTAGATATAATGACACCTCTATATTTTGGTCGAACAGCTGCATATTGCCAGGGAGTCGCCGATTTAAATAATGAAGAAGCAGAAAAGGTGATTGAGGAACAAGCTCTCGCTTTTGAGAAATTAAAGCCCTATTTAATTAAAAAATATGAGGTTTGGGAATAGTAGTTTACTCCATTATTTCTTTATGTATGCTTAAAAAACTCCCCTATTAAAAAAGAAAAGTTATTCAATAATTTAATTATTGGTTTCTCTTCAATAGCATAATATATAATTTTTTGATATAATTTGCATTCTCAAAGGGTTATTTAAGTAATTAAGCATTCATTCATTTAAAATTTTGTTTATGGAATAAAAAAATGCCTGAAATACTGATTACAAATGATGATGGTATCCATTCGGTTGGAATTAAGAGTTTGGAATTATCATTAAGAAAACTGGGTAAGGTAACTATCGTTTCTCCTGATAGAGAGATGAGCTCTATTAGTCATGCCATTTCTTTACATCGACCTTTGCGCATAGAGAAGATAGGAGATAACAGTTATAAAGTAAATGGAACTCCAGCCGATTGTGTTTACCTGGGTTCTATTAAAATAATGAAACATAAGCCAGATTTAGTAGTTTCTGGAATAAATAAAGGCCCTAATATAGGGGAAGATGTTATTTATTCTGGTACTGTTGCTGGCGCTTTGGAAGCTACTATTTTAAATATACCTGCATTTTCTATTTCATTGGCTTCATATAAGGACTTTGATTTTAAGCCAGCAGCAGATTTTGCATATATTTTAGCTAAAAAAATTTTATCGCAGGGATTACCAAAAACAACATTTTTGAATGTTAATGTACCTCCTGGTGAGATTAATGAAATAAGAATTACTACCTTAGGAAGGCGTTATTATTTAGAGAAAGTGGAGGAGAAAATAGATCCACGGGGAAATAAATATTATTGGATTGGAGGTGAAGCATCACCTCCTATGAAACAACCTGGAACAGATGTTGATGCAATTGCTGCGGGGTATGTTTCTATAACACCGTTGCAAATCGATTTTACGAATTATAATGCGCTTGAATGCATAGATGACTGGGGTACATGGTTGTGTCAGAAAATTAAAGAAGAGAATTAGCATTTTATATACGTGTTGCTTGTAAAAATAAATATATAACTTAGGTGTTTTTCTAAAGGAAAGTTCATGACAAAAAATATTATCAGGAGATTATACGATTGGGCTCTTAGCTGGGCTGATAGTCCCTATGGAAGTTGGGCTCTGGGTTTATTGGCGTTTGCAGAATCTTCTTTCTTTCCTGTTCCTCCAGACGTTCTGCTTATAGCTTTAGCAGTATCGAAGCCCAAAAAGTCCTTTCGCTTTGCTCTTATTTGCTCCATCGGCTCGATAGCGGGTGGAATTTTAGGCTATTTCCTCGGGCTCAAATTCTTCCAGCTCCTGGGAGAGCCAATACTCAAATTCTACGGAGTAATGCATTACTACTACCGAATTCAGGAACTATATCAACAATACAGCGCCTGGGCAGTAGGTATTGCCGGTTTCACACCTATTCCATACAAGGTTTTTACCATTGCTGCTGGAGCTTTTAAGATCAGCTTTTTAGTTTTTCTTATTGCTTCGACAGTTAGTCGATCAGCACGATTCTTTTTGGTATCGGCTTTAATATGGAAATTTGGGGAAAAAATCAAAAAAACCATTGATAAATATTTTAACCTTGTCACAATTATTTTCGTGCTCCTATTAGTGGGAGGTTTTTTAATTATCAAATACCTCATTAAATAGTTTCTTCTAACCGATTCTTTCCTCGTTTCATCTATGCAGCAAAAAATAAGCAGGCTTTAATATTTGTTTAAAGCCTGCATTGGAAATATATTACTTTATAGTGTTTTATGTAAGCTTTTTATAAAGCTCAAGTTGACTCGCATAGAAGGTAAGCCTAATCCATATCTTACCTAATATAAATAACTGCTGGATTATGAAGAACAGAATGAGAGTCCATAATACTGTCTGGTCGAAAAGGGGTTCAATGAGGGCATATATTACTATAAGAATTGCACCGACTAAAAATATTAAATAATAAAGCCTCAGTGTTTTTGAGAAGTGCTTAAAAACAAATCCAATCGCTTTACCTGTCTGGATGATCATAGATTTTTTTTGTTTTACTACGGTAGCAATTTTAGCGTAATCGAAGATCATATTAACGAGGCATAAGAGAAAGAGGGCTAATATATTAACTCCAAGAATCATCCAAAAGGATGGCCATTCAGTGCTATTATCCATGGTCGCACCGAAAATAGTCATGAACAGCTTACCTCTCAGCAGATAGACTAAAAGGATATAAAAAGGAAGTGATATAACAAATAGTTTGGAGAAACGCCAGAAATAGCTTCCCGCATGTTTGAAGAATTCAGCAAGAGAAAATTTTGCTTCAGCATCATGGTATAAACCGATTATCCCACCAGCAAATAATATATTGAGCAGGATATAGATAATTCCCAGTGCTAATACTGGATAATACTGGTCGAATAACTCACCTGTAACAAGTCCTTCAAGATTTTCCAGAACAGCGCCCCATCCTCCAACAAATGCAAAGAAAGTATTGGATAGCCCTTTGTCTTCGTACTGAAAATGCCTATACCACCAATAGTCAAAGCCCTTTTTCATATTATCCTCAACCAAACTATTTCCAAAAGAAGCTTTTAGATCTTTCTGCATAGGAATTGATAAGATAAGCGCCATTATTATATTTACAAGAAAAAGGAAAAGGCATAATTTTTTAAACTTACTAACTCGTCCCCATCCCTGGGAGAAGGATTTAGATACCATCTTTTTTTCTCCTATCTTTGATCAAATCAATAATATTCATACCTTTATTTAAACGTACCTAACTGAAAAAGGAGAGGGTTTCCATAAGATGCTGCAACCAGAACATCCAGCGACTTGCCCATTTGTAAGAAGAGAAACTCTTCGTTTCCCGATATTTGCTGTTGTTAGTATAATTTATGTCCAGAACTAATTTGTGTTCGGGGTCTACGTGTGCATATTTTATTTTATTCGGTTTTTCATATCGGTACCGTATCCAGCGGTATTGACCATCCCACTTTTCAATAACTTTTTCTCCATTTTCGAAGACTACCAGAACTTCAACTGGTATCTTGACCTCTCCCAATCTGCGGACTGTAACCTCGGAATTGTAAATTATTTTTTTCTCTTTTTTCTTTTCTTTCTCTTCTTCTTTATTTGCTTCTTTCTTCTTTGTTTTTCCCTTCATATAGATTGGTTCACCATCTTTATCAAATAATCCTATCTTAGTGGATGGTGGTCTGCTTGACACTCTTTCTATGGCATAATCTATTTCACCTGAGCCAAAAGCGATTTGATCAAAAAACCAGTTCATATCCTGACCGCTTACTTCATTAACTACCTGGACAAAATCATCAGGCCTGGGATGGCCATAGCTGAAACGACTAAAGTAGGTCTTCATAATCTTAAAGAATAAATCTTCACCCAAGTATTTCTCCAATGTTCTCAACATAAGGGCTGCTTTTTGGTAAGCATTAATCCCGTAGCTGGTGCCATTAATATACTCCCAGCTTAAGCGATCCATATCATCATAATTACGGTAAGGGCGATAACTATGCATCAACTCGGCAAAATGCGGTGTTCTTATCCTATGGTATACAAGGGGAAAGCCGAAATATCGCAGGACATAGTAACCTGAGCCATAGTAAACTTGTTGAGCTCGGTTCTCGGAGTAGGTATTAAATCCTTCATCCAACCAGGCATGCTCAAACTCATTGTTCCCAACCAGGCCATACCACCATTGGTGACCGGCTTCATGCACTGTTACTCCTTCCGGGGAAAGAGATTCTTTAGGAGAAAACAAACGAGTTCCGCCCGTAAATATGGTTGGATATTCCATTCCCCCAGCCCGGCTGTTGTAAGCAGGATCTACAGTTGTTATATGACCATAAGGATATTCTCCGAACCAGAGGCCATAATATTTTAAGGCACACTCTGTTGCTTCAAAATAGCGGTCTTTCAGGTTTTTGTGCTCTGGCTGTAGCAGGAGAGTAATCTCAACCTTTTTTAATCCTTCTTCCTCGAAGGTCTTGTTAAATACCAAATAATCCTGGCTTGCGGTCCAGGTATAATCATGAACGTTTTCTTGATAAAAGTTATAGGTAACAGTTCCATCCGAATTCTCTTTTGCTTCTCCTTGCAATTCACCCGTAGCTCCTACTATATAACCTTTTGGTACTGTAAGGGTAAAATCGTAATCTCCATAATCAGCAAAGAATTCTCCCATAGCATGAAATTGATGGCAGTTCCATTCACCATCCCACAGTACCCCGATTTTCGGAAACCACTGAGCTACAAAGTAGTAGTCTTCGACATAACCGGTTCGAGCAAATGCTCGGGGAAGCTTGCTAATAAATGAGATGTTAAGGGTAATCTTTTCTCCAGGAGCTACGGGTCGAGGAAGGGTCACTTTTAATACTGTTTGGTCCTCTTTGTCATTATTGTCTGGCTGAACATATTCCATTGTGTCACTTATGTCAGCTTCCACATTCCCTTCTTCATCTAATAGCTGCATTGAATTAACCTTACAGTATCCCCAATATTCCTTTTTAATTAAATTCAGGTACCGGCTCCATCCACTAAAGCGCATCCCTTCCTGGACAAAGGTACTCTGATTGTTTTTAAAAGCATTGAGATACAAATGAAAGTAGAGCTCATTAACCTCTCTATCCGAATCATTTAGCCAGGTTAGTTTCTCCTCACCAGCAATCACTTTTGTCTCAGTGTTTAGCTTTACATCCATCTTATATTGTACGATCTTTTTTATCGTGGGAGCATCTTGAGCATGTGCGAGAGAAACAACAAAAAATAAAAGAGGTAAGATTAAAAAAATACTTAGTCTTTTGGACATAATATAACCTCCTTATATATTATTGAAGATTTTTTTTAAAGGTATCAAACGAATTTAAATTTGTCAATAATTTAGACTTAAATAATAGAATTAGTAATCTTGGTGCTCCAAATTTCAGAAGGGTCATAAGTATTTATAATTTCGGAGAATTACCGCTCTGTTGCAAAGTATATTTTTAATAAGCTAAAATATCCCCTCTCAATAATGAGACGTTGATTGTACTGAAAAAGTTTACTATAGTTTGATATTTTTTTCTATGGAAAAACCTATTGTGAGAGATAAAGAGCAGATTTAGCTCGTATCCGATTAAAAATAATTTAATAAGTGCATTGCTACATTATCAAATGTTAAAAGCGCCACAAATAGCTGGCTTTGAAAAATAAGCTGCGTTTCATATTGAGCATATTGCCAAGGCCGTTGTCTACCCATCGCTCCTGTTGCCAATCCCTTCTTTGATAAAGAGCGCCATATCCCAGATGAAGTACTGTTCCTGGAATAACGGTGCAGGAGCCCAGGAAGTCTGTGAGTAACTTGTGCTGGTAGCTGTCATATTGCAAGATGCCTCTAACGAAGAAGTATTTGTTGAATTGATAAGTAGTACGGCTATTTATTATATTAACCTCATAGATCTTTTCATCATTTGATTTGCGATAGAAATCAATATAATAGTATTCAAAGTACTGATTCAACTTATCGTTAGGCTGCAATGTAAAATCTATGCCCATTGATTTACTCAATCCCAGATATGGATTAACCAAATCATAATAGATATTATCGCCTCTCTTATGATTTCCACCAAGATTAAGCCATTTGGTAATCTGAATCCCTCCATTCAAATTGATAAAACGCCTATCAAAGGTTTGATTAATCCAACTCTCATTATACATAACATAACGAAAACTAAAATATCCTTGTTTAGTAAAATATAAAAAAATCTGAGGTGACAAATACCTTTCGTTCATATCTGTGAAATAATCGTGACAATGCTCAGCAATGAACTGAAGGGTTATTCTTTTAAGCCATGATATCTTTTTCTGATCGGGATAGAAATTTGGGGATATCCAGAACCATTTACTGCTGACGCCAGTTCGTTTCAAAAATGCTGAGTCCATCCTAAAATCTGTAGTAGATTGTTCTAAACTTGCTGCTATTCCCAGTGGCTTGGTATAATATTCATAATAGATATTTGAGAATTTGCCATTGGTTTTTTCTCCTTTTTCTGGTTCTTGAGAATAGCTTTGCAAAAAGGATATTCTCGCTTGATGATGGGTAAAAAGTCTGTGCATAAAGTCGACACCAACTACCCGGTTGTATCCCTCGGAAAATTCTCGCCCACTGTATAGAACACCAATATAGTTATCTCCACTAAGGCTGTATTTTCCCCGAGCTATGGTGAAATTTGCCGTTTTTCCTTCATGAGGATTAATCTCGTCATCCCAGGTTAAACCTGGGAATCGGTCAATAGTTGCCAGTATTCCAAAAGCTGTTTTTCCCAGACTTCCTGTCAGCTTAGCCCCCCAGTTGGGATCAACTATGCTTCTTGTATGCACTGCAGCAGGCATATATCCAAATCCAGAAGCATCGCTAAAGAAGTTAAAAATATCCGCACCTTCCATAAAAAAGGGACGCTTTTCCTGGTAGAAAATAGGATAGCGCTGGTTTACCTCCACCTGGAAGGCATCACTTTCTACCTGACTAAAATCAGGATTAATGGTAATGTCCGCTGTTACTGAGGATGTGATACCATATTTTATTCCAATCCCAAAGTCATTGAATGTATCAGTTTCACCCCAATTGATGGGATTCTCCCTATTACTATTCCTTCCATATACTATATTGGGTAGTATTTCCAAATTTAAGGGGCTCTTTAGATTCTTATAAATAACCGCGGCATGTAAATTAAATAATCCAACGCCTGGCTTCAAATCTGGCCAGCAACCGCTCATACCAAGGCGGCTAATCCTTCGCCAGAATAGAATACCCATTTTAACTTCTTCTCCGCTTTTAAATCGAATGCTTCTCAAGGGAACGCGTATCTCCACCTGATATCCATCCTCAGTTACCCTTCCAGCGCTGTACCAGACAAAGTCAACTGAGTAGTCCTCACCGCTTACAGCTGAATTGAGGATGTCTCCCTGTATACCATTTGGATTTACAAACAGCTCATACGAGTATTGCTTATTTCCCAGGGAATCAATGGCCAGACCTACCCAATCATCATTCCACTGATCATCTCTTCGGGTAATAGAGGTCTTTATTTTTTCCGGTTCTGTATCATAGCAATGGAAGGCGAAATAGAGATTTTTATCATCATATGTTAACCAGACAACGGTTTTTTGTGGGAGTATTTCACCATACAGGGGATTATATGTAATAAAGTCTTTAGCCAATGGTTGAGTTTTTTGCCAGACCTCATCCTCCAAATCACCATCTATTTTAGGAGGGATAGAAGTCCTATTTGGTAGTAGTATTTTATCTTCGATTGTAATATCGGTCCAACAATTGGTTTTTCCTACTACTTGGTTGGTAAAAATATAAAGTAAAATCAGTAAAAAAAATAGTAATTTTTTCATTATTCCTTATTCCTTCTCGTATATTTTAAAAATACAAATGTTAATAAATTAATGAACATTTCTTTTCTGTGTTCTTAACAATATAGACTCAGAAGATGCTAAAAAGGTTTATCTTATTATTTAATTTTTTCACTTGATATGAAAGGGACCAGTTGGCAGAGCTATTGTGGAAGTATTTGAATATTTTAAAGCGTTTCTTGGAATAATATCTTTAAAATGCTACCTTCATAAATTATTAATAAATCCATATAAAAATTGTAAGTCATGCGAAAAAATACAATATTCATTATTAATTTACTGTATTTAAACGAGGGAGGGTGTTCATAAGGGGGTTTAAATGCTTAAGCTTATGAAACTGATTACCACCTCCCTCGCATTTTTAAATCGCTCACTATATAGAAGACAAAAAAAAGCAATTAAAGTTAATAAAAATTAAACAAATATCAACCAGCTAATGATATTATAGCTTTCAGGTTTATTGTTATAATTATTTTCAACTATTTTCGAAGATATAATAAAATCTAGTTGTCCATATGCAGCTTTTTAGCTATAATTATAGGAGTTTATAATTCGGGGCGTAGCGCAGTCTGGTTTAGCGCGCCTGCTTCGGGAGTAGGAGGTCGGAGGTTCAAATCCTCTCGCCCCGACCAGTTTTTAAAAGGAATAATAATTAAGATGGGATATTTTTCTCGATGTCTAATACATTAGCAAAACGTTTTTTAGTATCAGGTAGAGTGCAGGGAGTATTTTATCGGTCTTATACGATTGATTATGCAATTGATTTGGGTATTATAGGATTTGTAAAAAATCTACCGGATGGAAGAGTAGAGGTATTTGCACAGGGGAGCTCAGAAAAAATAGAGGTCTTTAAAACAAAATTAGAAGAAGGTTCACCGGCTTCTATAGTTACATCAGTGGATGAAACTGAAGAAAAAGTTAGAAAAGATATAAAGCAATTCAGCATAAAATATTAATCAAAGGAGACGCAGGATGGCGGAGAAAGAACTTGAAAAGTGCATCCGTGATGTGCCTGATTTTCCCAAAAAAGGTATAGTATTTAAGGATATTACCACATTATTTAAAGATAAAGAAGCTTTTAAAAAAACTGTAGATGAATTAGTAAAGAAATATGAAGGGAAAAATATTGAAATAGTTTTAGGTATAGAAGCACGCGGTTTTTGTCTGGCTCCTATCGTGGCTTACAAATTAGGTGCTGGTTTCGTTCCAGTAAGAAAGCCCGGCAAACTCCCCGCAGAAACGGTGAAGGCTACTTATGAGCTCGAATATGGCACCGACTGTGTAGAAATACATAAAGATGCCATTGAACCGGGGCAGAGAGTGCTTATTGTTGATGATTTGCTCGCTACCGGTGGCACCGCCTCTGCTACAGTAGAACTGGTGGAAAAACTTGGCGGTAAGATAGTCGGTATTGCTTTTATCATTGAATTGGAATCTTTGCAAGGGAGAAAGAAACTACCTAATCAGGAAGTTTTCTCCCTTATTAAATGTAAATATTAATTATTAAAATGCTTCAGGCATTAATAAAAATATATTATATCTCTACTATTGACAATTAGCTGAATAAGATATAGAATTTGCTTTGTTACGAACTATAATAAAGAACGTAGCATCTCTTTGAAAAAGTACTGCACTTATGGGCGGTTAGCTCAGTTAGGGAGAGCATCGGTTTTACAAGCCGGGGGTCACTGGTTCAAACCCAGTACCGCCCACCATTATGCGGGGTCGTAGTTCAGTTTTGGTTAGAACGCCGGCCTGTCACGCCGGAGGTCGCGAGTTCG
>CAZYAF010000016.1:0-97810 GCA_964645975.1 uncultured Acidobacteriota bacterium | reverse complement strand
GCCCGAAGAGGAAGAACTTCGCATTATCAGAGAAGAACTCGACCCCAAAGGAATATATATATAGAAAAGAAATATATGCTAAATATTTACTGTTTGTTTGAAGAAAATATATTTAAAAACTGGGTGGAGAAATTACCCAGATAGCTATGCAATCTTCATCTCCATCATTGACAAAACCATGAGGTTCAGTAGATCTAAAATAGAAACTATCATTTTCTTTAGCATGAAAAGTTTTATCACCTAACATAAGTTTAAGTTGGCCTTTAAGAATTATTGCAAATTCTTCTCCATCGTGATGATAAAGACCGTCAGTTCCAGCCCCTGGTTTTATACATTTATAAAGAGGCTGCATCCTTTTTTGAGATACTTTTCTAACCAACAATTGAGTAAAAACATCACCTCTTGGGTATTTTATTTCAATTCTTTCATCATTTTTCATAATCACACTATCAACACTACTATCCTCAATTAGAAAATCAACAATTGTAAGACCGAAAGCATTAGCAAATTTTTTTAACGTAGAGATAGAAGGAGTAGCGCGTCCTCTTTCACATAAGGAAACGTATACATCGGTACAATCTGCTTTAGCTGCAACTTCTTTTAATGTCATCTTATGTTTTCTTCTAAGGGTAGAAAGTTTTTTAGCAATTTCTTCCATAAAATTAAAGCTCCTTTTAACTAATTAACTTAAAAAAAATTAATAATTTATTATGAGGAAAATATTTTTAGCCCGCAAATCGGATTTTAATAATAAAGTATTTTTTAATTTGTGTCAATGATAATAAAAGTACCAAGCATTATTCCTTAAAATTAATTCAAAGGTATATTAATCCTTTTAATAGATATAAACGACTTTTAATTTGTTTTATTACAAAAAATTTTCAAAATATATGAAATAAGGAAAAATAATAAGAAAAAATTTATAATTAAGAGCTAATATCAAATAAATATTTTGAGACAAGAATTAAAGAAAGCAAAATAAAGCTTGACAAGTATAATTGCAGTTGATATTATTAGCACTCTATTTAAATGAGTGCTAATAATGTTTAACCTACCTATTTTAAGTATAGAAAGGAGGCTCTTTTTATGAAAGTTAAACCTTTGTATGATAGGGTAATTATTAAAAGGTTGGAAAAGGAAGAAGAAGTTCGTGGAAGTATAATCATACCAGATACTGCAAAAGAAAAAGCATTAGAGGGTGAAGTTATTGCGGTTGGTAAAGGTAAGCTTTTAGAAGATGGAAAGCTACAAAAATTGGAAGTTAAAAAAGGTGATAGAGTTCTGGTTGGAAAATATTCTGGAAATGAAATTAAAATTGATGACGTTGAGTATCTAATTGTAAGGGAGGATGAGATATTAGGAATAATTGAGAAATAAAAAGAATTTTTTGAAATGAAAGTTATATAAATGTATTAAGGAGGTAAAAATATGGCGAAGCAAATAATTTTTAGCGAAGAAGCGAGAAAAAAAGTATTAAGAGGAGTTGAGCAATTAGCTAATACAGTAAAGGTGACCTTAGGACCTAAAGGGAGGAATGTAATTATTGATAGAAAGTTTGGCTCTCCGACTATTACTAAAGATGGTGTAACTGTTGCTAAAGAAATTGATTTAAAGGACGCAATGGAAAACATGGGTGCACAGATGGTGCGGGAAGTAGCAAGCAAAACAAGTGATACGGCAGGAGATGGTACCACAACAGCAACAGTCCTTGCTGAGATTATTTTTAAAGAAGGATACAAGAATGTGGCTGCAGGAGCAAACCCCATGGATGTTAAAAGGGGAATTGAAAAGGCTGTTGTTGAAGTAATAAAAGAGGTAAAGAATATGAGCAAAGAAGTGAAGGGTGAAGCAATTGCTCAGGTTGGCTCTGTTGCTGCTAATAACGATGAGGCTATTGGAAAAATTATTGCAGAATCGATGGAGAAAGTTGGAAAAGATGGAGTTATTACAGTGGAAGAAGCTAAGGGAATAGAAACATCCCTTGAAGTTGTGGAAGGTATGCAATTTGATAGAGGTTATTTATCTCCCTATTTTGTTACAGACGCAGAAAGAATGGAGTGTGTCATAGAGGATCCGTATATTCTTTTGCATGAGAAAAAAATTAGTAGCATGAAAGATCTTCTACCACTGTTAGAGCAGGTAGCAAAATCTGGCAAACCTTTTATTATTATTGCTGAAGATCTAGAAGGTGAAGCTTTGGCAACCTTGGTAGTGAATAAACTTCGCGGAACACTTCTTTCTGCTGCAGTCAAAGCCCCAGGTTTTGGGGATAGAAGAAAAGCAATGCTTGAAGATATAGCTATTCTTACCGGTGGAAGAGTTATCAGCGAGGATTTAGGTATTAAATTAGAAAATGTGAAGCTGGATGAACTTGGTCGAGCAAAGAAAGTTACAATTGATAAAGAAAATACTACTATTATTGAAGGTTATGGTAAATCAGAAGATATTGAAGGTAGAGTAAAGCAGATTAGAACACAGATAGAGGAGACGACTTCGGATTATGATAGAGAAAAACTCCAGGAGCGTTTAGCAAAATTAGTAGGCGGTGTAGCAGTAATTAAAGTAGGAGCAGCTACCGAGACAGAGATGAAGGAGAAAAAAGCTCGAGTTGAAGATGCAATGAATGCAACAAAGGCTGCTGTTGAAGAGGGTATTGTACCTGGCGGAGGTGTTGCCCTTCTCAGAGCTATAAATACGCTTGATAAATTAAAAGATGAGGGTGATATAGCCATTGGCATAAAGATAGTAAAAAGAGCATTAGAGGAGCCAATGCGGCAGATTGCAAATAATTCTGGTAAAGAAGGTTCCGTCATTATACAGAGAGCTCTGGAAATGAAAGAAAGTATGGGCTTTGATGCTCAAAAAGAGGAATTTGTAGACATGATCACTGCTGGAATCATTGATCCAGCAAAGGTTGTACGCGCTGCCTTGGAAAATGCTGCAAGTATAGCAGGTCTTCTTATTACTACTGAAGCATTGGTAGCAGAGATACCAGAGAAGGATAAACCTGCAATGCCTCCGATGCCTCCTGAAGCTGGGATGTATTAATAGATTATTAAGAAGAAAGAAGGCCCCCATTATTTATAATGGGGGCCTTGTATTGGAAAAAAGAAAAAAATTTATTATAATAATGTAGGATGTTATATACATATAGAGTAAAAGATATAGCATTAGATATAAGGAGCAAGAATATATTAGCTAAAGTTATAGTTAATTTCATAACTACTGGTACACCTGTGGGTTCTCGTATTTTATCAAAAGATAAAGAAATAAACTTAAGTTCAGCAAGTATAAGGAATATAATGGCTGACCTTGAAGATTTAGGATTGCTCAAACAGCCCCACACTTCTGCAGGAAGAATACCAACAGATTTGGGATATCGTTTTTATATCGATTGTATTATGCAAGAAGAATCGTTATCTCTTTATGAAAAAAATTCTATTCGCGATTCTATTTTTATTTATTCAGGAGATTTAGATTCTGTAGTCGGACAAACGTCAAAAATCCTAAGTAACTACTCGCAAAGCATCGGAATAGTTTTGTATCCTAAGATTAGCAAGTCAGTTTTTAGGCATATTAAATTTGTCAAGCTATCATATAACAGGATATTAGCAATTTTAGTGTCTTTATCTGGAAATGCCATTAATAAAGTAATTGAAATTGAGGATAACCTAACTCAGGGTGAGTTGGATAAAATCTCTAATTATTTAGTAGAGAAATTTGAAGGAATGCCACTTATTTCCATCAGGAAAAAGCTTATAGAAATGATGGAAAATGATAAGGTACAGTATGATAAATTATTACATAATATAATTGCCATAAGCAATAAAAGCTTGGAAGAAGTGATAAAATTAGATTCAGTATCTTACGAAGGTGCTTCTAAGATATTTGAATTTCCTGAATTTGCTGATTTGGATAAGATGAAAAAACTTTTCTGTACCCTCGAAGAACGAGAGCGGTTAATAAAAATTCTTACGGAATGTGTAGAAGGGGAGGGAGTTCAAATAATAATAGGTTCAGAAAACAATAATGAGGAATTCAGAGATTTGAGCATTGTTGTAGCTAATTATACATATAATGACCTGGTATTGGGTAATTTAGGAATAATTGGTCCAACAAGAATAGGTTATGCAAAAATAATTTCATTAGTAGAATATGTTTCGCATATAGTAAGTCGTGCAATTAGCTTATCAAGTATTTAGTACAATGTTATTTAGGTAAAATAAAATGGGAGAATTAGAAAACTCTAAAAAGAATGAATTGAAAGAAGAAAAGGTAGAAAATCATATTGAAGATAGCGATAGCCATGCAAAAGATAATCGTATTGATATAAAGGTGGAGGATACTAAAAAGAAAGACGCTCAAGATGAAAAGAAAAAAAATAAAAAAATTACTACGGAGTTTGAGAAGGTAAAAAAAGAACGAGACGAATATAAAGATAAATATGTTAGAAAACTCGCAGAATTCGACAACTACCGAAAACGAATCGAAAAAGAGAGAGAAGAATATTATTGCTACCCCACTGCTGATGTGATTAAGCTATTACTACCGGTTATTGATAGCTTGGAATGTGCAATGAATCTGGAATGTAAACTTGAGGAAAGCCATATAAAAGAGGGTATGGAGCTGATTTATAAGCAGATGATGGACATACTTCAATCAATGGGATTAAAACAAATTTCAGCGTTAGGAGAGCAATTCGATCCTAATATTCATCAAGCAGTGGCTCGAGAAGATACAACAGAACATGAAAATAATGAGGTAATTGAGGAGATGCAAAAAGGCTATATATTTCGAGATAAATTATTGAGGCCAGCTATAGTTAAGGTTGCCATACATAGCGAAGAGCAAGAAAGAACAGAAAAAGCAAAAGAAGATTCGAATACTATTTAATAAGTAATAAATTTATATCAATTTTTACGCAAAAAACCTTATTTATTTTGTAGAATAAATTAATACGGTCGAAAAATTGAATGGGAAAAGAGATTATTACAAGATATTAGGTGTCAGCCGTAATGCAAGCGACCAGGAGATAAAAAGAGCTTATCGAGAGATGGCTTTAAAATATCATCCTGATATAAATCCAGGTGATAGCCAGGCTGAGGAAAAGTTTAAAGAGGCGGCTGAGGCTTACAATGTTCTTGGTGACAAGAAGAAAAAAGCTGAGTATGACAGATATGGCCATTTAGGTCAGAGAGGAACGGGTTTCGATTTTAGCGGATTTGATTCAACAATATTTAGCGATTTTAATGATATTTTAGGTGATTTTTTCGGATTAGGCGACTTTTTTGGCAGATCTAGTACCAGAGCAAGAAGTAGAGCAACATATTACAGGGGAGCAGATTTACAATATAATTTGCAGCTTTCTTTAGAAGAGGCCGCCTTTGGTACAGAAGTAAAGATCAAAATACCCAAAAAAGATACCTGCCCAGGCTGTAAAGGCAGCGGTTCAGCATCTGGAAAGCGTAAGACATGCTCTCAATGCGGGGGCAGCGGGCAAGTGGTCTATCGTCAAGGATTTATGAGCATATCACGAACGTGTAGTTTTTGTAGAGGAGATGGAAGTATTATTGTTGATCCTTGCAAAAAATGCAGAGGAACAGGGAGAATCGAAATCGAAAGAAATCTTAGCATTAAAATACCAGCAGGAGTGGATACAGGAAGCAGGTTGAGAATTGCAGGAGAAGGTGAGGCTGGTATAAATGGCGGAACAACAGGTGATCTCTATGTTGTTGTATTGATAAAAGAGCATCCAGTTTTCAGGCGACAAGACGGAGATATTTTTTGTGAAATCCCAATTTCTGTCACTCAAGCTATGCTGGGTGATGAAATAAAAGTACCAACGCTTAATGGAGAAGAAAAGTTAAAGCTACCTGCAGGGACACAGAGTGGTGAGAGCTTTAGATTAAAAGGTAAAGGTATCAAATATATAGATAGGCATGGGACAGGAGATGAAATTGTAAAGGTGTTTATTAAAACACCCACTAAACTTTCCCGGGAGCAAAAGAAGCTTTTACAGGAATTAAAGAAAACTGGATTATAAAAATAGATATAATGCGAGCACTATAGTTATTATTAAAAATATTTACTAGTAAAAAGGGCCGATAAGAGGCTCTTTTTTTTATAAAAAATAGAATTGAGCAAACGCAGGTTTTTTATTAATTCTAAAGAGATTAATGCTGACAGGGCATTTTTAAAAGGCTCTGAGCATCATCATTTAGCTCGTGTATTACGTCTAAAATCAGGCGATGATATTTATATCTTTACAGAAAATAAAGAGGAATACCTGGCTGAAGTAATAAAAATAGAAAGAGAAAGAAGCACGTTCTTGATTAAGAAAAAGATTAAAGATAAGGGAGTAGAGTCCTCTTTGAAAATAATTCTACTTCAAGCTATTGCACGAGGCAGTCGCATGAAGATGATTGTGCAAAAAGCAACCGAGCTTGGAATTGAAGCTCTGGTTCCGTTAATTAGTGAAAGAAGTGAACATCCTAAAAATGTAGATGACAAACTGAAACGCTGGCAGCGCATTGCCCTGGAAGCAGCAAAACAATGTGGTAGAACACGAGGAATCAAAATTAGCCCGATAATCAAGATTGAAGAAATCGATTTTAATCAATTAGCTGGATTAAAGCTTATTTTATGGGAGAAAAAGGGTAGGGGAATTAAGGAGATTATAAACGAATCTTCTATTAGTGATATAGCGCTAATGGTTGGCCCTGAAGGCGGTTGGACTGATAGAGAAATAGATTGGGTTATAAATAATGGATTTATGCCAATCAATTTGGGACCAAGAATTCTTCGCACAGAGACTGCTTCCATTGCAGCCATAAGTATTTTACAATATCAATTCGGAGATATAGGTTAAAGAGAAGATAATTGAATATAAGAAATTGTGATAGAATATAAAAGATTCCAGTCTTTCAATTAGAGGAATTTGGCTATAAGTCCTCAATAAATTTAAAACCACGTTTTTTCTTATCTGCTTTTAGTTTACGGTAATCTTTACCTTTCATTTCAATAAAAAGGCACATTTCGTGCAATTTTGAAAGAAGACGGCTTCCAATTCGGTCCTCTAATGATATCTCATTTTTATTTGTAGGATTTTCAAGGAAATTAGTGGTTATGATATTTATTTTTTTGTCATTAAAGCGGGAATTTAAAATGTGCGTCATTGTTTCTTGTATCCAATCAGTTGATTTTCTTGAACCGAGCTCATCGATTACGAGCACCTCTGCTTTGAGCACTGGTTGGAGCACAGCGATTTGAGAGGTCTGGGATACTGGATTAAAGGAGTCCTGTATATCTCTTAGCAGATCTCTATAATCGTAAAAAAGGCAAATAGCACCTTTTTTCTCCATTAATTCTTTGATTATTGCTACAGCCAAATGAGTCTTGCCAACACCGCAACTCCCCAAAAATATTATCCCTAAATCGACCAGCGGATAGTCATCAACAAACATGTTCGCTGCAGTCTTAGCTCCATGTAATTTGCTTTCTTCATCATGCTTGGGTATTTCGAAGTTTTCGATAGAACAATGTTTATAGCGTTTGGGGATATTAGCACGAGCGAGCAATCGTTTACTTCTCTCATTGAGATAACAGGAGCAGCGCACAGCTTTATTAACTCCATCCTCTTCCAGTATAATCCATCCTGTATCGTTGCATTGTTTGCATTTTATTTTTGTTTCCATAATAAATACTGCCTAATTATTAATTGAGATAACCTTGCAACTTTTTTGCACTGGCAGCTCTCCTGAGTTTTAAGAGGGCTTGATTTTGGATTTGTCGAATTCTTTCTCTGGATAGATTCATTTTGTTTCCTATTTCTTGCAAAGTTTTCGGGTCTGAACCATCTAAACCAAAGCGATAGTTAATGACATTTTTCTCATCATCATTTAACTGACAAACCATTTTGTTAAGCTCTTGTGCTAAAGATTTTCGTATTAATTCCTCATCTGCTGGAGATACTTCTTGTTGTTCGATAGTATCCTCGAGCTCGATCTTTTCATCATCTGAGATCTTTGAGCTTAAGGATACATCATTATGTAGTATTTGAAAAAGGTTATTTGCTTCAGATTCGGTTATGCCTAACTGCTCAGCTATTTCATGAGATGAGGGTTGTCTATTTAGCTTGGAAGTAAGCTCAGCAATTTTTAAGCCAAATCGATAGAGGAGATTTGCCTGTTTCTGAGGCAGTCGAACAGCTCGACTTTGTTCGGCAATTGTGTGAATTATAGCTTGGCGTATCCACCATATAGCGTAAGTAATGAACTTGACATTTTTATTGGGATCAAATCTCTTGGCAGCTTCTATCAGACCAAGATTACCTTCGTTTATAAGATCAAGAAAAGATATGCCGCTGCCTCGATATTTTTTAGCAACGCTTACTACAAAACGAAGATTTGCTTCAACAAGCTGATTAAGAGCTTCTTTATCTCCTTTTTGAATCTTTTTACCAAGCTCTTTTTCTTCATCCGGACTAATTTCTTTAATTTTAGAGATTTCTTTGAGATAAAGCTTTAATGAGCTCGGTGTTACTCTTTGCTCAAAAATCCTTTTTTTATTCTTGTTAATCATTCTCTTTGCTCGATATATCTTTGATCTTTACTATTTTTGATTGAGGTACCTTAACTAAAGCGTTTTTTTCTAAAGTATCAAAATTGCTTAAATCAAAATTAAAATTATTTCTAACGAACTTGATGAGTGATCGTGCTTCTCCTTGCATTTTCTTTATATTTTCTCTCATGTTAAGGATTACTTCAACTCCTGCAAGGTTGACGCCCAAGTTTCTGGTAAGATTGAGAATAACTTCAAGCTGTTCGAGATTTTCATCAGTATAGTAGCGTGTGTTTCCTTCAGTTCTTGATGGTGTTAACAAACCAAGTCTTTCATAGAGCCTTAAAGTTTGCGGATGAATGTTGTATGTACGAGAAACAGCGCTAATCATGTAATAAGGTTTCTTTTTATTGCTCATTTTTTAAAAGTTTGTTTAAATGTTTTTTCTTGGATTTTCCGGATTTAATTTTTCAAATTCTCGTAACAGTTCTTTAGAGCGCTCAGCCAAATTTTTCGGTAGCACCACTTGAATTTCTACAACCTGATCACCTTTTTTATTAGCTCGGAGTAAAGGTGCTCCTTTGTTTCTGAGACGGAGCTTTTGCCCATTTTGAGTTCCTGGAGGGATTTTCATGGTTACTTTACCATCAATTGTGGGAACTTCTACTTGAGCACCTAAAGCAGCCTCTGTTATGCTAATAGGGAGTTTTATATTTATATTATCTCCTACACGGATAAAAAATGGATGTGGAGTAACATTGGTTATTATATATAAATCCCCTGGAGGCCCACTGTTTTTTCCAGCAGCACCTTTACCGGGTATTCTTACCTTAGAACCATTTGTTACTCCTGGAGGGATCTTTACCATGATATTTTCTCGTTTTTGTTCAATACCGCTGCCGCGACATTTTATACAGCGTACACCTCTTATTTTACCGATGCCATGGCATGTTGGACATGCAGCAGAAAGCCTCATAGGTCCTTTGCTCATTATCTTTTGTCCAGTGCCATGGCAATCAGGGCATATTGTCTCGTTGCTTCCAGGAATATATCCGCTTCCACCACATTGGCTGCAGGTTACCGGACGATTAATACTGATCTTGGTATTAAGGCCTTTTATGGAATCCATAAACGTTATATTTATGGTATAGTGCATATCTTCGCCTTTAATAGGCTGGTATGCTTGATAACTTTGTTTTTGTTTAGAGGATCCACCGAAAAGGTCTTGGAAAATATCTCTTCCAAAGTGTGAAAAGTCAAATCCACCAAAGGAAAAGTCCCCGAAGTTTGTACCAGTTGAGTAAGCTCTTTGACCAGAGTGTGCGCTTTGATAAGCGCCGAATTGGTCATGCTCTTTGCGTTTTTTGGGATCTCCCAATACTGAGTATGCCTCGGAAATCTCTTTGAATTTTTCTTCTGCTTTCTTATTTCCTGGATTAACATCAGGATGGTATTTACGAGCAAGCTTTCTATACGCTTTTTTTATCTCCTCTATAGATGCATTACGACTGACACCTAAAATCTGATAATAATCTTTATTACCTTGCATAATTTATTTTTTTGAGATCCCTTAATATATTGTATTAGATTTCCGAAAAAAAAGAAAACCACTAATCGCTAAAACAAAAGTTTAATCTTTTATTTCTATTTCGATTTCCTTATTTGGGGATACAGATTTCTTGGGCAAATGAACGTACAAAACTCCATCTTTTAATTGTGCCTCAACTTGTTCAGCATTAATATTATCTGTAAGAGCGAAAGCTTTTTTAAAAGGTCCATAAATTCTCTCTATACGCCGATATCGTTCTTCCTGAATGTTTTTTTCTAATCTTCTTTCTCCCTCCAGGGTAAGAATATTATCGTTAACAGTAATTGATATATCATTATCAGAAACACCTGGTATTTCTGCTTCTATTACCAATTCATTTTCCGTTTCGTAAATATCTATCAGCGGTGAGAAAGAACCATCTCCTGTTTTTTGGGTAGTTACCCTCCCTACGTTAGCAATTTCTTCGAAGAGCTTATTAACTTTATCTATAAGATAGCTCAGGTTTTCCCATTCTGGCTTCGGTATTAGTTTCATGTTTCTTTACTTTCTGATGATAAGAATTAATTATTCTTATCTTTATCATCCATATCAACATATTCAGCATCTATAACTTCATCTTCTTGTTTTTTATCTTGCTCAGATGTGGATTGCTGTGAATCAGCCTGAGAAGATGCAGTTTGTTGAGCAGATTGTTTTTGGTACATAATCTCAGCCAGTTTATGCGAAGAACGAGTTAGATTGTCAATAGCAGCTTGTATTCTTTCTTTTCCACCTTCTTGAATAGCTTTTTTTGTTTCCTCGATGGCAACTTGAATATTGTTTATCTCTTGTGGTGGGATTTTATCTTTATTTTCATTTAAGATTTTTTCCGTTGTATAAACTAACTGGTCTGCCTGATTCTTAAGATCTATCTCTTCTCTTTTTTCTTTATCCTCTTTAGAATGTTTATCTGAATCTTTTATCATTTTTTCGATTTCATCATCAGATAATCCGCTGGATGAAGTAATAGTTATTTTTTGCTCTTTATTAGTAGCGAGATCTTTGGCTGAAACATTTGCTATACCGTTAACATCAATGTCAAAAGTAACTTCAATTTGTGGAACACCTCGTGGTGCAGGTGGAATACCTACTAAATGAAATCTACCAAGAGTCCGGTTATCACGAGCTAATTCCCTTTCACCTTGGAGCACATGAATTTCCACACTGGTTTGATTGTCAGCAGCCGTAGAGAATATCTCTCCTTTGGTAACTGGTATTGTAGTATTACGTTCTATAAGCTTGGTAAAAACTGCACCAAGAGTTTCAATTCCTAATGATAGGGGAGTAACATCGGTAAGAACAACCTCTTCAACATCTCTGGTAATAATACCGGCCTGAATAGCGGCTCCCATTGCGACCACTTCATCAGGATTAACTCCTTTATGTGGGTCTTTAGCAAATATTTCCTTTACAATTTCTTGTACCTTAGGAATTCGAGTAGAACCTCCAACCAGAATAATTTCATCAATATCTTTTGCATCTTTGCCTGCATCCTTAAGCGCTTGCTTACATGGTCCTATTAATCGATCGAAAACATCAGCAGCTAACTGTTCTAATTTGGCTCGAGTGAGTTTGATATTAAGGTGTTTGGGGCCACCTGCATCAGCTGTTATAAAGGGAAGATTTATATCTGTCTCCATAGTGGTTGACAACTCTATTTTGGCCTTTTCGCCCCCGTCTTTGAGCCTCTGCAAAGCCATTTTATCTTTGCTCAGGTCGATTGCTTGTTCTTTTAAAAATTCATCAACCAGCCAATCAATTATTCTTTGGTCAATATTATCTCCACCAAGATGTGTATCTCCATTAGTTGATTTAACATGGATAAGCCCTTCACCAATTTCTAAAATGGATATATCAAAAGTTCCGCCACCAAAATCAAATACAGCAATGGTTTCATCTTTGCTTTTATCCATGCCGTATGCAAGTGATGCCGCTGTGGGTTCGTTAATGATACGAAGGACTTCCAAGCCAGCAATTTTGCCCGCATCTTTAGTTGCTTGGCGCTGACTGTCATTAAAATATGCGGGAACAGTAACTACAGCTTTTTTCACTTCTTCGCCTAAGTAATCTTCTGCAGCTTGCTTAAGCTTTTGCAATATCATAGCTGAGATTTCTGCTGGAGCATGTTCTTTTCCGCCTGCAATAACTCTCGCATCTCCATTTTTTGCTTTTATTATTTTATAAGGCACCATTTTCATCTCTTCATCTACTTCGGGATATTTTCTCCCCATGAAACGCTTTATGGAGAAGATAGTGTTTTCTGGATTAGTAATAGCTTGCCTTTTAGCTACCTGACCAACTAAACGTTCTCCTTTTTGCGTAAATGCAACTACAGAAGGAGTAGTTCTACCACCTTCTGGATTAGTAATAATTGCTGGCTTACCACCTTCTATTACAGCAACAACAGAATTGGTAGTTCCCAAGTCAATTCCAATTGCTTTACTCATACTTTTCCTCCTTAAAAATAAAGCCTTTTCTGAAATGTTAGTCCATTCATATTATAATATCTGACAATAGCTTTGTCAAATAATATAATAAAAAAATATAGCTATTTCATAGATTATCTAATGGGAATAAGTTTTTGATAGGAAAGAGTCGAAGGACTGCCTTTTACAGGAGAAGAATTTATTATATATCGATCTTCCAAGAGCTGGTACGTAAATTTAATTCCTCTGGAATTTTCGATTTCTTTTGCTTTAAGAAAAGCTTCTTTTGTTAAGCTTTCTAAATTAGCAGGATATGTTGAGTGAATGAGGTAATAAGAATCAATCGCTAAAGCAATCTTTTTAATTCTCAAATAGTCAACAGTTGGCTTGTCTTCATTTATCATATTATTGTTGATAAAACGTGCAGGTCGTGAAATCTGGTTTTTTGGGCTTATAATGGTAAAAATTGAAAATCCAACTATGCATAGAAGAATGAGATAGGATATTATGCTAAAACTTGCTGGAATTATTTTTTCTTCTTTAGCTGTTATTACTGGGCGTTTTTCCTCTTTATAAAAAATAAATTTTCTATCTAAAAGATCATAGAAGGCTCGGGCTGCGTCAAAATCGCCCATATTACAATAATCAATGATATCAGTAACGCTCCGTTTTCCGTCAATAGCATTAAATACTTTATATTCATTCGAAGATAATTTAATAGCTTTAGTATCTTCTTTAAATTCATTTTCTTCTGAAATTCCTTCTTTTTCATCGAAAAACTGCTCGGACAAAGATAATTCATCCATTTCATCTTTATCAAGAACAACTTGCAGGCTATCGTCCTTTATTTTATCAAAAATTATATCAAAAGAAGGTATCTTCTTTTCTATTAATGGCCATTCATCAATCATTTGAACAGCTTCCATAAGTACACTCTGAGTGGAAATAGGGTTGAAATATTCGTCAGAAAAATCATCACTTTCACGTACTGTAAAGTGGTATTCACCTTCTCTCCAACGAAATAGCTTGTAGATTTTTTCACATATTACATCGCGCAAGTTTCTTTCCATATCTAACTGACTAATGAATTTTTTGCTCACGAGAATGTACCCTAATCTCTGCAACGTTTCTTTTTGAATATTAAGTACTTTTAGCAGCTGTTCTTTAGTTATGAGGTTGCATCGAACTAATCTCTGGCCTAATCTATCCTCCAGTTTCTCATCAATTGTTTCAGCAGATATAACATCACCCTCCATAAAGTTAACTGTTGCTTTCTTTCCCTCTCCTTTTAAGGTGAGAATACCGGTTTTCTTCTGATAAGATATAAGTTGGAATATCTCTGCTAAACTAAAATCTTTTAATGTTCCCTCAAATGCCATGCTATATTTCTCTTCATAAGCTTAAGATTATTTCTGTACTTTTATAAAAGCTACTAAATAGACTATTACTAAGCCTGCTAAGGCTAAAATTTGTGGAAAAGCTAAATGGCCCGTTTGTGAAAATATTTGGTATTTAAATAGATTACTATAGTTTAACATGATTATTATGGCAAATAACCATAAGAGATTTATTATATATCCCGTTATAGCCTGGTGCTCCAACTGACTACCAGTACCTGGTGATATAAGGGTAAAAAACCATTTTTGAACTTTTTTTCGGAGCTGATAGTTTTTTATTTGGGAGATTTTTGCTTTTTTTACTTCTGGTAAAAGACCGTCCTGTTTAATAAAAATATGCTCACATTGAGAGCAGGATCTAGACGGACTAAAGCCTATGCGACAGCGGTAGCAAAAAGCTTTGCCACAACGATCACAAAATTGGGCGAGCCTTTTTTCTTTATAATAATAGCTCAGGATTATTATTATTATAAAAACCACTAATGCTGCAAGGCTTGAAGGATTAATAAAAAGAGCAATTATTGGATTAAGCTTCATGGTTGTGTTTTCCGAGATGGTTTGCCATAATAATTGTTTTAATTCATTATTTAACTTTCTTTTCAAAACTCTTTTTTCAAGTTCAACTGGTACCGCACTGGTTTTTGATTGTTTTCTTAAATTAAGCACTAATTGTTTATCTATCTGTTCAGCCTTATTCATTGCTTCATATGCATTTTCATATTGAAGCATTTCAGAATAAGCTAAGCTTAAGTTGTAATGATAGATTGCTTCCTTAGGATTGATTGAGATTGCTTTTTTATAATTTTCTACTGCGAGACGAAATTCACCAAAGGAAAAATAAATGTTTGCTTTGTTGTTATAAGCTTTATGAAAATTGCTATCTGTTTTAATAATATAATTGTAATATTCGAAAGCTTCTTCCATGTATCCTGCTTTTTTTAACTGAGAAGCTAAAAGAAATTTTGAATCTGAATCAAAAGGATTTTTATTAATTATCTTTTTTAATTCATCTATTGTTTCGAAATCATGAACATTAGCTAAACTTGTTTGTATTACAGAAATGGTGGATGATTTTACTGTATTTAAAAGAGCTTTATTGAGCATGAGGAGTGGAAATGATATAAATATAAACAATAGAAAAAGAGAAACAAGAACTTTTTCTCTTTTCAAAAGATAAACCCAGCTAATTACCACCCAATAAAGAAGAATCCAAAATATGCCTAAGGTAATGAGGAGGGGAAGCAATATAATGATCCATGGTGTGAATTTTCCCCAAAAGGAGCCTATTTTTGGCGACAAGATCTCTTCTAGATCATGGCGAAGTAATGGCTGATAGTTTATAAAAGCAATAAATATGAATATTGCAATTGACAAGGACAGGCTGATAAAGATTAGCTTAATTAATTGTGTTTGCGGAATATAAAAATATTTATAATGCCTAAATGGAGCTATCAATCCTTTAAAAGAATAAAAAACATATTTAAAAAAGTTGCCTTTGCTTTGCATTAAATAAACTTTAGCAAGATAATAATGTGCTAAAGAAGAATAGGGATCCAGTTCAGTGGCTGCTTTTAAAGAATTAATAGCATATTCTAAATTACCTTTATCCAAATAATCCAGGCCCTCAGCTAAAAAACTTGCTGATAATGCCGGGAAGGAAACAATATGCATATTTCTAAGATAATCTAAGATTCTTTTTTTTGTTTCCTTAGCTAATTCTGCGTCTCCTTGTTGAAGGTATTCCTTTCGTTGGAACCAAAACGTAGCTATTTGCTGATTAAGAGGACTGGATTCAATTGAAACTGAAGCAACATTGGATTGCGGTAGCAATTGGTTTTCTTGTGTCGAGCAAACGAGGGAAAAAGATAGAGACAATAAAAAAGTAATAATAATATTTTTTTTAAATTTCATTATCATATGAATAATAAACTACATATTTAACTGAATAAAAATTATCCTTCGTCAGGTTTTTATGATATTGCTTTTACTCAAATATTGCATTTGTAATTCATAAAGTATGGAATCCACGAGTTGTTCCTCATTTGGTGTAAGATTACCTTTAGTCTTTTCTTTTAGCATTGCAATTATATCTATCATTTGCTTAGCGCCTTCTAAATTTACTTTTTTTTCTTTATTTACTGGATCTTCTAAAATGCCCAGATATATATAGGCACTAGAACTGAGAGATAGAATAAAAGTGCTAAATTCCTGGGTAAAAGGTACTTTTTGTTTAAAATTTTCTTTAGGTTTCTTTTGATTTGATTGGGTAGTGGATTTCTTTTTAGCTGTAGATTCTTTTTTTTCAGCAGGTTTTGTTTTTTTGCCTTCCTTACATTGCTCTTTTAAATTGCCCTTCTCATCAAATTTTCTTTTGTCGGTAATGTTGAGTTCTTTTTTTTCTTTCTCCATTGAGACACCAAGTATCGGAGTTCTAATATTTATTTTTTTTTAGTATACCATAATAATTTTTTTGTAGAGCTTTTTGGTATATAATGTATTACTATAATTTTTTGAAAGAATGTTCCCTAAAACGAACTAACTATAGCATTTCAAAAAGAAAAAAGCAAGCAAAAAACTTTTAGATTAGTAAGTTATATGAATGAAGAAAAGGCGATTAAGATGAATATAAATAAATTAATGGAGCTCATAATAATCCTTAGAAGTGATAGAGGATGCCCCTGGGATAGAGATCAAAACTTAAAAAATTTGAGATCTTATTTCTTAGAAGAAGTATATGAAGTCATTGAGGCTATCAATGAAAATAATACTGATAAGATAAAGGAAGAATTGGGCGACTTGTTATTTCAGATTTTATTTGCTGCTCATATTAGCAAAGAAAATGGAAAATTTTCTTTAGAAGAAATTATTGATTTTTGTTATAAGAAAATGGTAAGACGTCACCCTCACGTTTTTGGAAATAAAAAAGTGAGCAATTCAAGGGAAGTATTAAAACAATGGGAAATAATAAAGCAGGAAGAGAAATCAAAAGAAAAGGCTTCCTTTCTTTCAAAAGATTCAGATTCCATTAAACCAGCGTTGATGAGGTCGCATATCTTAACTAAAAAAGCATCAAGAATTGGTTTTGATTGGCAAAAAGTTGAGCAGGTAATAGAGAAATTAAAAGAAGAACTATTGGAACTGCAAGAAGCTATTAAGTCAGGCAGCAAAGAAGAAATGGAACACGAAATGGGAGACGTTCTTTTTGCAGCAGCTAATATTAGCAGAATGCTGAATATAGATCCGGAATTAGCTTTGCAAAAAACAAATGAGACCTTCATCACTCGTTTTAATTATATTGAGAAAAAGCTTAAAGAACATGGTAAGAGTTTAGAAAAATCAAATTTATCTGAAATGGATGTTCTTTGGGAAGAAGCGAAGAAAAGAGAGAAATAATAAGATAGATGGAAATCATATTGAAATAATGGGCTGTTTTATGATATGTTAAGCAGCAATGAAGGGGGAAAATAATAATGAGAAAATTTTGTATATTTCTTTGTTTTTTCTGTTTATGCTCATTTTCATTACCTGCATTGACACAAGGTATTGAAAAAAAGGGAAGAGTTGAATTCAGTCCTTTAGGGGGAGTATTTTTTAGAAACGATTTTACTCTGAAAAATGAACAAAAAGTAGATCAGAGCGGATGTTATTTTGCTGGTGGTAGATTAGCAATTTATATTAATTCTCGCTTCGCAATAGAGGGTACATTCTTATACAGTTTAGGCGATAGTGTGATTATAGAGGGAGAGGAAGAAGAGATAGTAACTCAAAAAGGCAATTCACGCTCTATGCATTATGGTGGAAGTCTTCTTTACCATTTAGCAGAGATAGATTTAGTCCCCTTTATTGCTATTGGAGCGGGTTTCATATCTTATAATGTTCCGGATGATTCAAGTTTTCCAGTTGAGGGAAGGCAATTTGACTTCAATGTAGGAGGAGGAGTAAAGTACTATATGTGGGAATATTTAGCATTTAGAGCCGATTTCCGTACTCATTTCATATTACTCAATGATGAGAATAAAGAATTACCTAGCTATTTCAGGTCTTTTGAGTTTTCTGGAGGAATTAGTGTTTCTTTCTAAGTGATGTTCTTATTTTTATATTATTGCATATAGAAATTATTGCGGTAAGTGGGTATTTATTTTTGAATAATCAAGTTCAGTACCTTTCAGACTATGAGGTATAAAAAAGATTGACAAGGTGATGATGGCGGCACTTAAGATATAGAAACGTGCAGGACGCCCTCTTATAGTTTTAATAAAGGCAATAATCCATGCAATCATAGCAATTAATGTTTTAGTGTCCGTTAGGTCTTCTCCCAGCGGGAAACCGCTCCAGTACATATCAAAAGCATATTTTTGCATTATAGGACCTAATACCATCCCACCCAAGAAAAGTAATCCCACAGTCAAAAATACAAGAATTCTAGTTTGTGGATTTTTTCTTATAGCCTCCAAACCACATCTATTGGAAAAAAGCATCGCAGTAAATATAATTAAAATATGAGGAATAAGAATAAATGATGGTACTTCTCCTTTAAAACGGATTATTACCGGCTTATCTGGTGGAATGGTTTCTTTATTTTTAGAATATGCAATTACTATTTTATAGATAATCTTACCTCCTGGCGGCTGATGTGGAAGATATCCGATGATATATTTCCCCTCTTCTTTCATTTCTTGAATAGTCCAAGGATCATCTGTTTTGTAACGTTTAAAGTGTAATTTTCCTGATAATAGGTGGCTCGGATTATTAATTTTAATTTTGTAATCTCTTGCTGTATTATGGCTGCGTAGCAGTGTATATTTAATTTTTGATCCAGATATGATTACTTCACCTTTTTTGGGGTAAGTTGGTCCCGTTAATCTTTGATAGACAGCAGAGGTAAGAGTAATGAGGAAAGCTGCAATCCACAATGTTATAGATGCTGTTTTCTTTTTCATAATTACATATTTTAGCAAAAAAATTATAGCATATTAAGCAACTAATCAAGGCATAAAATGTAATGAACGTTTTAAATAGGATAAAATCTTATTATATGAGAATCAAAATAAATTTTTAGCATTGATTTCAAAATTTATATTCGCTACTATGCAGGAGAAAATATGTTCAGTATAATTTTTAATATCGCACCAGCAAGAAATTAAATTTTTTTAAAACCAGTAAAATTAAAGGCTTCTATAAAATGAGTAATGAAGAGAAGCACTATTCTTGGCTTAAGGAGTATTCTGTAAAAAGAGGAGTTACCCTTTTCGGTGTGGCAAATTTCACTGAGTATAATCGAGCATTAAATTTGCCTGATAAAGAAATTGAAGGATTAATTTATGCCATATCATTGGGTTTGAGGCTTTCTCAGAGTGTACTTGCAGGTATCGAAGATGGTCCAACCGATCATTATGTCCACCATTATAGGCAGGCAAATATTGAATTGGATAGCGTAGCTTTCTCAATTTCTAATCTTATTCAGGAAAATGGTTATAACAGTCTTCCAATCCCTGCATCCAAAACAGTAAACAAAGAAAAGCAGCAAGGTCATCTCTCACATAAACATGTCGGTGTACTTGCAGGTCATGGGTGGATAGGGAAAAATAATTTATTGGTTAATCCTATATATGGTTCCCAAGTACGATATGTAACTATATTAACTGATTTGCCCCTTTCCTTAGACCATCAAATAGAGAATGGTTGCGGAAATTGTTCAACTTGTATTGATGCCTGTCCTGTTAAAGCTCTTGGTAGTTCAGCACTAGAATATGACTTTAAGCGCTGCTTTCAAAAGCTCGATTCTTTTTATAAAGAAAGAAAATTAGAAGCTCACATCTGTGGGATTTGTGTAAAGGCTTGTGAGGGTAAAAGAAGTTAGTTTTTATTAAGCGAGGGAAAAAAGCCTATCCACTCAAGTTGAAATTCAAAAGGCTTTGTTAATTCTCTTAATTCTTTTACTTTTACAAGGGGTGAAAGCTGATAGCATTTGTTAACAAAGGTGTTTAGCCAAAGAAATACACCGTTTGCAATATTTGGCTCTTTTGAATCTTTAAAAGGTGCTAAAGATATTTTACCATTTTCATCTATAATAAAAGCTGATAAATCCGGGTATTTTTTCTGTGAATAAGCTTGAGCTAATTTTAGATAATATAAACAAATATTTCTTCCGACAACTCGCCGACCAAAGCTGGAGATTAATTTAACTACTTTTAATAGAAGATCTTCCACTAATTCATGACGGTTAGAAATAAGCGGCCAGAATTTTTGTATAGATATAACAATGGTGTCGTGATGTTCATTAATCATATCCTGCTCTTTTGTTACTATGTCTGAGGCGTTGGATTGTGGCTCCCATTTACGTTCAATCTTTTTTATAATTTGACCCTCACATATAACAAGGGTTGTTATACTTGGATTATTTCCTGTGTGAACCTCTGTTTGGATTTGAAACTGACGCTCCTCCAATTTAAGCGATGAAATTCGGCCCATAGGCAGTCTTTTACTCTCTGTAACGGTTGTTGAAGAATTGGCAGCTTCCTTTGAGAATGGTGAGGGTAGTTTTGAAGAAAAATCTTGTAAAGGCTCCAGGTTTGATTTATTAGCCCTCCAAAAAGAAGGTGGTTCCTGGACAATTTCTAATGCTCCTTTTTGAAGCGATAGTATTTTATCCCAGCTTTCATTTTGATTAGTATTTGGTGCACTGATTGAAGTTATATTCCCTAATCGTAATTCAATTATATATTCACTATTGTTATCGATAATTTTAATTGCACCGCTAAAGTTGTTTATCTCACAGATCTTAATAAGCTCAATTAAATTTAAATCATTCAAATCATATTTATAAGAGAGAGGTGTAGAGGAGGTGGTAGCAGCTATCCTCTTTTTACTTAGTGTTGTTGCTACTCTGTAGGTTAATTCCTTTGGTCTGAATGGCTTAATAATGTAATCACTGACGCCCATTTTTAGCAAATTAACTGCTTTCTTTATTTCTTCTTCACTAAGCATCACCATAACCGAAACATTTTTTAGATGCTCATGGTTCCACACTGTTTGCAGGAAATTTTCTACTTTATCGTCGACGGCGGCGCAACTGAAAATAATAAGTTGAAAATCAGTGGAAGAGAGAAGGCTTTTGGCTTTATTTAAATTAGAGGATGTTTTTACATACAAATCACCTTCTTCCAAAATATTTTGAGCCTTTTTAAGGATAAATATCTCGTTGTCTACTATAAGAATAGTTTTTTTTGCCATTGACTACTGCTATCTGTGAACAATAAATAAACTATATTTTTTTAATAAATTATAGAGTGTAAAGAGTTATACCCGAATTAGCAAGTTATTATTATTAACTACCGTGGGATAGAAAAACTATCTTGTCTACTGCTTCTGAAATAATAAATATACGCTCATTATTACTTTTTGAATCTGCCGGAGTTAAGAAAAATCCAATATTTTTTGTATCATAGCTAAAAGCTGAGCCAATTATAGTTTCTCCATCTTTAAATTTCACTGCTACTTTTCGGCCTGCAATTTGAGATTCGGTATCAAATTTATTGCTCTCTATATGATATTTATCTCCTTCAAGAGACCTAACGAAGAAAACAGCCTTTAGTTCTTTAGTCTTAATGATGTGTGTTATACCATCATCGCTGGTTATATGAAAAGTATCTTGTGTCGGGTAAAATTCTTTAAGAAAGCATTTGATCATATGGCCATTTTTATAGCGTATAACAATCGGCTGGCCAAATTCATTAATCTGATTTTCTTCGCGCATTGATAATTAAAGTAAAAGTATAAGTAAGGTTAATTTACAATTTAATTCTAACATATCCCTATATATTTTAAAAGAAAAAAATAATAAATCAAATAGTAAAAGAATATCTAATATTTGATTAAAAATCTATAATTTATAATGATAGTAAGTGTATTTGATATAAATTAATACTTGCAATATAACGTTTTTTTTTATATAATTATAGAGTGAATAAATTTTTTATTTAAAGAGAAACTGCTTATGGATTTAAAATTAAATCTTCTTATTGTTAACCAATATGATGATCAACTCAATGAGATAAAAGCTCATTTTAATCCTGAGAGATTTAACGTCTATTGTGCATCTGACGGTAAAGAGGCGCTTGAAATTGCTAAAAAAATAAAACCGCAAATCATCATTTCCGATACCCAGCTTCCTAAAATGGATGGCTGGGATTTATGCAAAGCAATAAAATCTGATATTGCTTTAAATTACATTATTTTTGTCTTTCTTACATCTGAAGGAACATTTCAACAGCGAATAAAAGGATTTGATTTAGGAGCTGATGATTACATTACTCATCCCTATAAAAAAGATGGCCTATTAGCACGAATAGAGATTTGTCTCAAGAAGAAAAGAGAAACTCATAAAGTTCCGAGTGAAGGGAAAAAAGTCATTTCTGGCAATTTGGGACATCTTGGATTAGCAGACATATTTCAAATATTGGGTATGAATAAGCGTACGTGTACGGTAACCCTGGAAAAGCCAGATAAATTAGGAAAAATATTTTTCGAAAAAGGAAAGGTATTACATGCTTTTCTCGGAGACGTACAGGGAGAAACAGCCGTGCATAATCTGTTGCAATGGACAGATGCAGACTTTTTTATAGAAGATGGGATTTCCGGTATTTTTGATATTACAATAGGCAAGGATGCCCAATCGCTATTAATAGATGGATTAGCAAAATCTGATGAAGAGCGGAAGAACGTTTTTCAAGAGAATGTATTACAAAAGCTCTTTGATACAGAGGCAAAGCCCATCGCTAACCTGGATATGAAGAAAGCACTTGAAAGATTGGAAAAAATGGGATTGATTGAGAGGTTAAAGTGATTAAAAAATTAAAAAAGAACATAGCTGTTATCGGAGCCAATATGTCGGGCCTCGAGATGATTGCTATGATCCAGAAAGATCCTAATTCAGAGGTCGTGCTGTTAGTAGACCCCAATCCTAATGCTTTGGGCTTTAAATTAGACAAATATAATTATCGATTTAATGATAATGTTACTTTTCCCCTAGTGAAAAATTTATCCGAGCTGAAAAATATCGGAGGTTTGAATATTATTATAAATGCATCAGATGATCCTAATATGCATCGGAGACTCTATCGGCTAAATATTCCTCAAGCACAGATAATGAGAAAAAGCAGTGCAGCATTAATATGGGGAATAAAAACATCCTCTCGTCCGGCAACGGACACCATTTTATCTGAAGAGCTGAGCAAAAAGCAGATATTTGTATTTCAGCAATTTGCTAATACGGCGAGCAATATCGATTTATCTACCTATTACAATGAGTTTTATGAGCTATTTTTAACTGTTGCCATGGAAGCAACAGAGGCAGATACTGGCTCGGTAATGCTAGTTGATGATCAAAAAATAAATTTAATATTAGTAGCGAGCAAAGGTTTGGATGAGGCGATTAGCAAAAGTTTGAAAATGCGATTTCCACGAATAGGGGAGGGCATAGCTGGACGAGTTGCTCAGATCGGAGAACCACTCCTTCTATCAGGTAACTTTGACGATTTACGATTCAGAAATCTTCGTGATGAAGAGGGAGTAAAATCAGCTATAAGCATTCCAATAAAAAGCCAAGATCAACTCATAGGCGTTCTTAATGTGGGACATAAGAAATCCTATGAAGCTTTTGACCGTAAGGATTTAGCCTTTCTTTCTAAGTTAATAATGTTAGCGAGCAAATATTTTGTAGAGATAAGCACTCTTGAAAGACTTAAAATATCTCAATTGGAGCAGTCCATCCTCGAAATATCCAACGAGATAACCGCTAGTAAAATACCATTAGAGGATAAAATACAAAAAATTATTAATGAAATTGCTAAAAAAATTGATATCGATGCCTGCACCTTATACCTCAAAGACCCTTATTCCGGAGAGCTTTCGTTACAGGCTTCTACAGATATAAGCCCACACTTTTTTGGAGTGTTGAAATTAAAACATGTATCCGGCGCAATGGGGAAAGCCATAAAACAAAAAAGAGCTATTCTTTTAAAGGAGCATCCGGAATATTTCTTCGACGATGAATCCATGGAGGAGATAGAGTCTTACCAGTTTATTATCCCCTTAACTTCAAATGAGGAAGTTTTGGGCTTGATTATTTTCCTTTTCTCAGGCTCTTTAGCCAAATCAAACAAATTGCTCTCAATATGCCGAAACATCGCACAAATTCTCTCGCGAAGCGTAAAATCTGAGCTTGAAAGAGATAGAAAAGCACTCCAGGCTATAAGAATGACTTCAGCTAACGAAGCAGGGATGTCATTAATATCAATCTTGGATAAAGAGAAATTGGGCTTTACTATTTGCGCTTCCAGTAGTCAATTGGTTGACGGAGAGTTCTCTATGTTGAGGCTGTATGATGCCTCTAAAAATAGCTTGTTGGTATACTCCAGCTATAGTAATCAGCAGTCTTCAATAGAAAAGCCAGTTCAGAGATTAGATGCTCAAATAGCTCTCGACACCTACGGAGCGGGGAAAGCTCAATTGCTCACAAGATTAGAGAAAAGCAAATATGCAGAAGCTGACTTAGTACCAGATAACATAAAATCTGCTTTAAGCTTCCCCCTTATTCAGGAAAACAGTATCCTCGGTACTTTAACGATTTACAATAAAATGGAGAAAAGCTCTTTTTCAACGAGCTACTTTAATAAAGATGATGAGGAAACATTAGAGAGAATTGCTTTTTATTCTGCTATGGCGCTTAAGAATGCTCAGGATTTCGATCAGAGAAAATCGCTGTTTACTATAAATGAGATAACGGGCTTATATAATGTTAAGAGCTTTGAATATCGTTTGATGGAGGAGATGAGCAGAGCCAATCGTTATAAAGAAACGTTTTCTATATTAATGATAAGGATCGACAATTTAGATGATATTAAAAGCAATTTCGGCATCTCAAAAATATCTGTTATTAAAGTGGTTGCCGCTGTTTTAGAAGAGCATTTTCGCAAGAGCGATATCATTTTTCATATAGAGGATGATAAATTCGCTATATTATTGGTTAAATCAACTCAAGAAGCTGGAAAAACGGATAGTATTTCTCGTTTTAAGAGTTTTATAGCTCAAAAGGATATAAAGGTTAGGGGTATGCCAGCACCGTTAAAGCTTGCTTTTGGCATTAGCTCTTATCCCGATGATGCATCCTCTAAAGAGCAACTTATGAAAAAAGCTTCTTTCTACCGAGATTCTGTGTGCTTTGGTGAAGAACTTCCCGAAATCAAATCAATCAATGAAAAAGATTCCGATTTGGACGATTTCCTCGCCTTAAGTTAAAAACAAAAATATTTAGCAATTATTTCCACATAAATAATATAATTCCCCTTATTATATAAAGTATATTCTATAATAATATAGTTAAATATCCATTTTTAAAACTTTTTATTACTTAAAGTAATTTATAAGAATAAGATCGCCATTGAAAATAATATTCAAAAAAATGGACTATTATTCATTTAAATTGAATTTAATTAAGAAATAATTTAGTTAAGTTAAAAATAGAATTAGCGATAATTTTTTATTTAACAATGTGTTACAAAAATAGTAAAAAAAATAGTAAATAAGCTATTTTTTGGCATGTAATTTGCTGAGCATATAGTAAACAAAAGAAATAGACGCTTACAGAGAAAAAGTGGCTATTTCTTTATGGATGTAAACATAAAAACAAAAAGATGCTTAAGCATCTTTTTGTTTGCTCAGCGATAATCCTTCTTTTCCTCAGCATTGATATGGCACAGCAGGTGGACTACGGAAACATCAATGGAATAGTAAAGGACGAAACTGATGCCGTACTGCCTGGTGTTACCATTACTATTTCATCACCAGCAATGATTCTTCAGCAAAAGGTTACAGTAACAAACGAAAGAGGATTTTATCGCTTCCCAGCTCTACCAGTTGGCGAGTATATAGTATCCTTTGAGCTTTCTGGTTTTGCTACTGTTGTTCATGAAGGAATTATTGTCAGCGTTGGTAAAAATACTACTTTAAATATTGTGATGAAGATTGCCACTGTCGCTGAGACAATAACAGTAACTGGCGAATCTCAAGTAGTCGACAAAGAAAAAGACAACCCTTGGTGTTAACTTCAGCAAGGACCTGCTGCTCAACATACCAACAGAAAGATCTCTTAATAATGTTTTTAATTTACACCTGGTGTTACTGGAGATACTTCTCATGGCAGCGACGTCCGTGCTAATACCTACAACTTAGATGGTACAAATATCGGTGATACGGTAACCAGAAATCCATTTGTATCTTTTGGCTATGAGATTATAGAGGAAGTAGAGGTAGCAACTGGTGGCCACAAGGCTGAGTTCAGCAATGTGAAGGGTGCTGTTATTAATGTTGTTAACAAATCCGGTGGTAATGATTTTCATGGTGATGAAGTAATTTTCTTCCGCAACAAAGATATGCAATCGGATAATACCAAAGGTACACCTTTTGAAGGCCAGGAGGTTGGATTTGATAGAGAATACGACTATACCATAAGCCTCGGTGGTACGGTAATGGAGGATAAACTATGGTTCTATGCCAACTATCATCAATTAGACCAGATTGAGTTTATTGAAGGTTATGTTTATGATGATGGGTCTTCCATTCCCTACCAGAGAAAGCGCCCCAAATTCTTTGCAAAAGGTACGTACCAGCTCAATGAAAGAAATAAGATTGTGTTCCAGTATAACTATTCTAAATATGCTCGAGACCATAGAGCAGCAAACTGGCAACATGTCGAAGATACAGCCTGGATTCAACGAAGCCGTTCCCATACCTACAATGGAAGTATCACTTCAATTTTTAGCGATAATGCGTTCTTAACTGGACGTATTGCTATGGTTGATTTCGATTTTGACCTGCTGGCAAAAAATCAGATACCCAGAACGTATGATACAGTTTCACGATTGTACAGTGGTTCATACGGCTATGATGATAGGTACATCCGCAACCGCATACAGAGAAATGCAGCCCTTTCTTACTTCAAAGATGAATTTTATGGAAAGCATGAGTTTAAGTTCGGATTTGAATATGAAAGATCCTGGGATCAACGAACTGTCCGAACAAATAAAGATGACGATGCCGTGGCAGCTATGGGATATGATCCATCACAATGGGGTATTCGCTACTATACCAGAGGTGGAGTGCCATATCGAGTCAATGTCTACTTTGATTTCAGAAGACCAGACCTCAAGCATATGTATGGTGCCTTTGTTCAGGATACCTGGTTAGTAACGGATAAGCTCGTCCTGAACCTCGGTCTTCGATTTGACCGCAATGAGGGAATTATTCCAGAAGGTCAAAAAGTTGAGAAGTCCTTCAAAGCCCTGGTTTGGAACAGCTTATCTCCTCGATTGGGCTTTGCCTATGACGTCTTAGGGGATGGTAAGAATGTGGTACGGGGTGGATTCTCTCGCTATTACACCTCCAATATCCTGCAGTGGTTCGGTACCGTGAATCCCAATGGATGGGATTATTACTATCATCGCTGGTATGGAGGTAATGATTTTGGTCCTGCGTATTATCATTATTCCCAGAGCGCTAAAACCATGGATCCTGATGTGAGATAGGCTTATTCCAACGAATTCACCATTGGAATCGAAAGAGAGATTGTGCCTGACTTCTCTGTTATGACGAATTTCATTTATCGCCAGGAGCGTGATTTGCTGGAGGATGTGGATATAACCACCTATAATCTGGATACCAATCAATTTTTCCTCTGGGATCCGGTTACTGCTACCGATCCTCTCACTGGAAATATCTTTACTGCCTATAGCCGCAATCCTGATGCGCTGGATCCGGTATTCCTGGTAACTAATCCAGAAGGTGCTAATCGCGACTATAGAGGTTTTGAGCTGATAGCCACCAAGAGAATGTCCAATAACTGGCAGATGGTGTTGTCGTATGTTTATGCCAGGCCTACCGGTTTGATAGGAACCGACTTTGATGACAGTTGGAGTGGTCAGGACTACTATGACAATCCCAACGCCCATATCAATGCCCGAGGTCGTTTAGAGTACGAAAGAAGACATCAGTTCAAGCTTCAGAGCAGCTATATTTTCCCATATGATATCATAGTAAGTGGTTATTGGAGAGCATTTTCCGGAAGACGTTGGGCTCCTCAGTCGAGGGTATACGGATTAGAACCTTCTGAATATGATATCTATGTGGAAGAGAGAGGATCCAGAGGGCTTCCAGCGCTGAATTATGGAGATATCCGAATTGAAAAGACCTTCAATATTTCCAGAGGTAGACTCGGTGTTATGTTAGAAATCTTCAATCTCTTAAATGCTAATACCACAACAAATATAGTAGAGCAGCATGGAACCAGATTTGAGGAAGCAGAAGATATTTTGGATGCTCGTATCGCTCGCTTAGGTGCTCGATTCATCTTCTAATTGCAGCTAAAAAGCCAATTAAGGGAGAGCTCATTCAAGAGTTCTCCCTTTTTTTTCTTTAAGTAAGAGGCTTTTCATTACATTTTTTCTTAAGAAATAGAATGTATTTTATTTAGATATTTTTTTTCTTTTGCTTTTGTGATACCGTACCTTATAATAAGAATAGAATTCATATAAAGCTTATTTAAAAAGAATAAGAGTATTTTTTGAATAGAAGGGTGGTTTCGCAATGAATAGGAGCTTATCAAAGATTTTGTGTAACCTTCTTTTTATTCTTATATTCGTTTATTTCTTTATTGGTAGTTTATCATATGCTTTTCAAGTAGGACGTGTGACAGGGCAGGTGATTGATGAGGATGGTAATCCTATAATAGGAGCGGAGATTACAGCGCAAAACCCAAATAAACTGCCCTCTGAATTTAAAGCCAAGACAGATAAAAAGGGGAATTTTGTTATCATTGGAATACCTTCAGGGGAGTGGGGATTTACCGTTACAGCTGAAGGATATATGTCACTTCAAGTAGTTCATCGTATATTTGCTTATCAACAGAATGAACCAATAGAGTTTGTATTTAAAAAAGCTGCTGGAGAAGAAACAGTAACCGAAGGTGCTCACTCAGGCGCACGTCTCAACAAAGGAAATGCTCTGTATGAAGAGGGAAAATATGAAGAAGCTCTGCAGGCTTTCCTGAAATTTAAGGAAAAAAACCCGGAGCTTTATCAAATATATTTCAATATAGCAAATTCTTATAAGAAATTTGAACAATATAATAAGGCAATTGAGTATTATACTATTTTTCTTGAAAAAGAACCTGAATCGGTAGAGGTCTTTTATAATATTGCTGAGAGCTATGTGGGGAAAAATGAGCTGGAAAACGCAGAAATTTATTCCAATAAAGTAGTAGAGCAAAATCCGAAGGATGCTGCTGTATATTACAATTTCGCCGAGGTTTACTATGGTGCTAATGAGGTGAACAAAGCAATAGAGCTCTACAAAAAGGCTTTGGAAATAAGACCAGATTGGTCAAAGGCCCACCTGAAGCTTGGTTATGCTTATCTTAACAAAGGTGAGAACGAAGAGGCTGTAAGACATTTAGAGAAATTCCTTGAATTAGAACCAGAATCACCTGATGCAGAGATTGTTAAAGAGTTATTGAAAAATATTAAATCTGAAAGTTAACGTATAAATGTTATTTTAGCTGATACCTACAATTTGATATCTTCTTATTTTTCGTAGAGTTATAGTTGCAATCTAATAGATAGAGTAGAGTAAAACAAAATTTGTTTTAGTAGATTATTTTATATTCAAATGTTATTGACAACAAGAAAAGGGATTTTATATAATGATTCAAATGGAGATTAGCACATGATAATTACCATAACAAATCAGAAGGGTGGGGTGGGTAAAACAACAACTGCCATAAATTTAGCTGCCGCTCTGGCTATGGAGGGGAAAAAGACATTGCTTATAGATATGGACCCTCAAGGTCACAGTACTTTATCTTTTTTTCCCAAACAAGATATTCCCATAAGTAATTACGAAGTACTCGTAAGCAAGGATGTAAACTTTGATAAATCCTTACTTGAAACAACTATTAAGAATCTCTTTCTTTCGCCGGCAAAAATATCACTGGCGAAATTAGAAGCCAAACTTTTAGGTGAGTTAGATGGTATATACCGTTTAAAAGACAGGCTTTTAGAAATTCAAGACGATTACAAGTATGTAATAATTGATACACCGCCTTCTTTGGGTATGATTACAGTTAACTGCCTAGTTGCAGCCGATAGCTTAATAATTCCTATTCAGTCTTCATACTTCTCCATGGAAGGTACCGATGACCTGCTGGAAACCATTGAAAAAGTTAAGGAACGCTCCAATCCAGAGTTGAAGATATTAGGTGTCTTGATTACCATACATGATAGGAGAACCATTTTAGCTAGAGATGTAGTAAATCATATAAAAGAAGTCTTCAGGGACAGGTTATTTAAGACAGTTATAAGCAAAAGCGTAAGGTTGGAGGAAAGTCCGGCATATAAAGAGAGTATTTTTACCTATGCCCCAAGTTCTAGTGGTGCGAAAGAGTATAAAAGTCTATGTTTAGAGGTAATTAAGCGTGCAAAAGCATAAAGGTCTGCCAAAACTGACAAAAATGCGACATGATTTCCACTTTGTTGATGAGCTTTCAACCAAGGTAAGTACTACATTCGGGCGGATGCTTCCAGTTTCTAAAATCGAACCAAACCCACAACAACCCAGAAGCTCTCCTGGTGATCTAACAGAGCTAAAAGCTTCTATAAAACAAAAGGGGATTCTTGAGCCGCTATTGGTTCGCGTTGTGAGAGGTAAATACCAGATTATTTCAGGAGAAAGACGCTTTACTGCTGCCAAGGAGCTCAGCCTCAAAGAAGTGCCCTGTATAATACTTCAGGCCAGCGATGAGGAAAGCCTGGAGATAAGTCTCATCGAGAATCTTCAGAGAGAGGATTTATCTCCTTTTGAGGAGGCTGAGGGTCTTTATTCCTTAGCCAGACACTTCGGCTATACACATGAAGATATCGCAGTAAAAGTAGGAAAATCACGTGCTACTGTTACAGAAACCATAAGCTTGGTAAATATTCCACCAGACCTAAGAGAATTATGCAAAGATTATGGTATTAATTCCAAATCCTTGCTGCTGCAAATCGCACGCCAACAGAATGAAGATGAGATGCGCAAATTGATTAATTCAATAGTAAAGAGGGGGCTCAAAAGAGATGATGTAAGAGCTTTAAGCTCTGCAAAGAAATCAAAAGAAAAGCATAAAAATTATGTTTTTAAATTTAGACCAAAAGACAGAAGCTTTTTTCTTCAAATCAAATTTAAAAAATCCCAAATTAGTAGCCAGGAAATAATTGATCGTTTATATGCAGCTATCGAATTTTTAAAATCACAAGAATAATACAATTATCTATAGTTAATGCCCATTGTCGGCACGCCGACATTTTATATATGTTATTTATTTACATGGCTTAGGTTATATATGTTAATGTCATGCTTTAATATCTTTAAAGTAAATAATAATGGTGTTATCTGTAACATACCATATTTAAATAATAATTTATTATTTTTATGCTAAGAATATAATAGGAAGGAAAAGAAAATTTACCATATAATTCAATTATAATGTATCATGATTGATAATTTTTTCAGATAAATATTTATAATTAAATGGATAATCAATTGTGTGCTTAAAAAAACTTCTTAAAAGATAATTGTATGTTAATAAAAAAATAATTCTTAAAATTCATCTTTAGTAAAAATAGAATAAGAAGAAGATTGAAAAAATTTTTAAAATATAATAAAGAATAATAAATGGTAAATAAATAAAAAAATTAAAAGTTAACATAATACATATTATCAGACGTTTATGAAGGCGAAAATATTGCCTTGTTTTTATGATGGAAAAATTAACTAAAAATATGTTAGAATTTTTTTTGAATATATATTAGGTGGATGAACTTGAATAATTAAAAAAAAATGAAAATTTTAGATAAATATATTATAAAAGAGATAATTCCTCCTGCACTATTAGCTATAATAATTTTTACATTTGTCATGGTTATGAATAAGCTTCTTTTGCTCGCTGATATGCTTATTCAAAAAGGTGTTAGCATAGCCATAATTTCAAGAATGCTGATTTATATATTGCCAAGCATTGTTTCATTAACGGTTCCTATAGCTGTTCTATTGGGAATTATAATAGGGTTAAATAGATTAGCAAGCGACAGCGAAATAATAGCAATAAGGGCTGGAGGTGTAAGTGTATATAAATTAATGATACCAATTATGTTATTCTCAATATGTATGTGGATGATAAATAGTTTCGTCATGATATATACCCTACCGAAAGGAAATACGAAATTATTAGAGCTACAATATAAAATAGCCACAAGCCATGCAATTTTTAAAGATGTAAAGCCAAGGGTTTTTAATGAAGCTCTACCGAATCAGGTTATTTATATTACCGATGTATCCGAAGATAAGAGCTGGTGGAAAAAGATATTTATCTGCAAAAGAAGCGGGGAAAGTGTACCCGCAGTGATTTTAGCTGAGAAAGGAAAACCTCTTAAGGATAAAAAAAGTGGTACTTTAGCACTAAGACTGTATAATGGAACTCTTTATGAAACCAACCTAATAAGACCAAAAAAAAATAACCGCATAAGCAATTTTAGCCAATTCAATATGTCATTAACAGAGGGAATGGAAAATCTGAGTCAAGCAGCACAGGTACAGAAAGATGAACGGTCTATGACTATTAGGGAGCTCTGGAACAATATTCAAAAAAGAAAAGGAAAAAATTATTTAAATGCTACTATTATCAATAAAGATAGTAAGGCGCAATGGATTACAGTTCAGCTTTTGTATAATGCTAATAAGTATGGCGTTAAACCGCTGGTAAATTCTACCATATCCATAAAGCCCAAAAGAGGTAGGCTATTGAACATACCCTATTATCTCCCTCTGCTTGACCCAGGTTCTAAAGTGAGAGTAAGAGTAAGCTCAAGATCATCGGATAATGAGAGCAAAGTATTGTTTGAGAGAACATGGGAAACAAAGGATTTAGAAGAAGAAAAAGGGTCAATCCTCGATAAGGGATTTTTAGCTGTATCAAAATTAGATAATGCTGGATTTAGGATTAAAGAACTCACCATTGGTGATTTGAATCAACCTGAGGATTATCGTTCCTTTTTGGTAGAAATTCATAAAAAATTTTCTATCCCGTTTGCCTGTATCATTTTTGGCATATTAGGATTGCCTCTTGGGCTCACTTTTCAACGAGCAGGAAAGTCAGCAGGATATGTTCTGGGATTGATAATTTTTCTCATTTATTACGTTTTACTGATGAATGGTGAGGTATTGGCTGATAAAGGAAAGGTTTCACCCTTTGTAGGTATGTGGGCGGCAAATATTTCATTTGCCATAGTAGGCTTTATTATGCTCTTTCATCGAGCACGAGCTGTATATTTCTTTTCAAATATATTATATTATTGCAAACAAACTTTCCAGCAGATTGGGAAAATATTTAAAAAAGAACCAAAAATAAGAAAAAGCAAAGGACGGCCGCAAACAAGCCCGAGATCAGCGATAGTCATTAGACTTCCACGCTTACGGTGGAAATTTCCCAATATCCTAGATCGATATGTAATAGTGACGTTTATGAAGATATACCTTTTAGTATTTATATCTGTATATTCAGTTTTCGCGCTGGTGGATTTTGTTGATATAAATGAAGAGATTGAAAGAAATCAGCTTCCGTATAGTTTGATGGGGGAATTCTTTAAATTTAAATTTCCCCAAATTTTATCCTATATTATCCCCATTACTACCCTTATGGCAGCACTTATTACTCTTGCTATCTTATCTAAATTTAAAGAAATTTTAGCTATAAAAGCGGCAGGAATAAGTATATATAGGATTTTTCTTCCATTGGTAATAATTGCTGTTTTTGCCAGCGGCTTTGCCTTTTTACTGGAGGATAATATTTTGCCCTACTCTAATCGAAGATTGAGTGAGGTAACACAGACAATCAAGGGTGGACCGGTACAAACCTTCCATCAATCTGGTAGCCGGTGGGTTTTTGGCAAAAATAATAGAATATTTCATTATTTTGCGCATGATCCAAATCAAGAGGTTTTTAATCGTTTTTCAATTTTTGATTTCGACCAAAAGACTTTTACCCTGACTCGACGAATATTTGCACAGGAAGTAAGATTAAATTCATCCGCGGATAAGTGGGTAAGATTTTCTAATGGATGGATTCAGACCTTCACCCCTAATGGAGTTCCGCAATTAGAAACTTTTAAATATAAAGAAAGCATTCATATTACTGAGAAACCCTCATATTTTAAGCAAGAATTTAAGCTTCCAGATGAGATGAATTATAGCGAACTTAGTGACAAAATAATGGAACTTCAGAGCTTAGGATATAATACTCTCCAGCATAGAGTTGACCTTCACTGGAAGGTTTCCTTTCCTTTTCTTTCCTTAATATTTGTGCTAATGGGAATGCCTTTTTCATTGAAGATAGAAAGAAAGGGAACACTCACAGGCATATTTTTAAGTATTGCGTTAGTGGTTGTATATTGGAATTTTATGGTAGCATTTAAAAACTTGGGATATGCAGGAATTTTGCCACCTTTGTTAGCTGCCTGGGCCCCTAATATTATATTTGGTATAATTGGTGGGTATTTAATATTAGAAACCAGGACTTAAGCGCCCTACCCTTTTATCGCTAAGTTCCTTCTTTCCATGAAGTTAGATATCTTTCTTGCTCCGAAGTTAACGTATCTATTTCTACTCCCATTGATTCAAGTTTAAATCGTGCAATGCTCTCATCAATATCTGTTGGCACCGAATATACAATTTTTTCCAGGGATTTTCCGTTTTTAAGCAAATATTCCACTGTAAGAGCTTGATTAGCAAAACTCATATCCATTACTGCAGCCGGGTGACCTTCTGCTGCAGCGAGATTAATTAAACGTCCCTCTCCGAGTAAATAAATCTTTTTACCATTTTTGAATTTATATTCCTGCACCAATGGACGTACTGTTCGAATTGACTCTGAGAGTTCTTCTAAAGTAGGAATATCGATCTCAACATTGAAATGGCCAGAATTGCATAATATTGCCCCATCTTTCATATTAAGAAAATGTGAACGGCCGATTACTTTTTTATCCCCTGTCACTGTAATGAACACATCACCAATTTTAGCTGCTTTATCCATAGGCATAACTTGGTAGCCATCCATGAGCGCTTCTATGGCTCTTATTGGTTTTACTTCTGTGATAATTACTTTAGCGCCCATTCCTTTGGCGCGCATGGCTATTCCTCGACCGCACCATCCATATCCACTAACAACTACATTAGTACCTGCAAATAAAATATTTGTTGCTCTCAGAATACCGTCTAAAGTGCTCTGGCCAGTACCATATCTATTATCAAATAAATGCTTTGTATAAGCGTCATTTACAGCGATAATGGGATATTTCAACACCTTATCCTCAGCCATGCTTCTCAGGCGAATAACTCCTGTGGTTGTTTCCTCGGTTCCTGCAATAACTTTTTTAATTAAATCCTGTCTTTCAGAGTGAAGGGTACTAACCAGATCAGCTCCATCATCCATGGTGATCATTGGACTGTGGTCCAATGCCTGATTGATATGATTATAGTAAGTTTCCTTATCTTCTCCATTAATACAAAACATGCTGATATTATGGTTTGTTACTAATGAAGCAGCCACATCATCTTGAGTACTCAAGGGATTAGAGGCACAAAATTTAACATCTGCTCCACCTGCTTTTAATGTAAGGGCTAAATTAGCAGTTTCTGTGGTAATATGAAGGCATGCTGAAATTCGTGAATTGTTCAAGGGTTTTTCTTTTCGAAATCTTTCTCTTATTTTTAAAAGTACGGGCATATTTCGGGCCGCCCACTGGATACGCAATTCTCCCTTATCTGCTAAAGCAAGGTCTTTAACATCATAATCCATACTTATCTCTCCATCTAAAGGTTAGCTTCTGAACGAAGAGTATCTGCTAAGTCTGTTTTTTCCCAGGTAAATTCTTCATTACTCCTGCCGAAGTGGCCATAAGCTGCTGTTTTCTTATATATTGGTCTTCGCAACTTTAAATAATCAATCATTCCCAATGGAGTTAGTGGAAAATGGTCTCTTATTAACTTTTTGATTTTATCTTCGCTTATTTTATTTGTTGCAAAGGTATCTACATAGATGGATACTGGTTCTACAACACCTATAGCATAGGCTAACTGTACCTCAATTTTATCAGATACACCAGCAGCCACTAAATTTTTCGCAATATATCGTGCCATATAAGAAGCTGATCTGTCTACTTTTGTGGGATCTTTACCAGAGAAGCATCCTCCACCATGGCTGCCTACCCCACCATAGGTATCAACAATTATCTTCCTTCCAGTTACACCACAATCGCCCATGGGCCCGCCGACAACAAATCTTCCTGTGGGATTGACACGAAAAATTGTTTTATTATCCAGCATCTCAGCAGCAATAACTGGCTTGATGACCTCTTCAATAATATCCTCTTTTATTTTACCGCTGGGGATGGCCTCGCTGTGCTGGGCTGATACAATAATATTATCTATCCTTTTAGGGATATCTCCATCGTATTCAATAGTTACCTGAGTTTTTCCATCGGGACGGAGATAATCAATGATAGATTTTCTTCTTACTTCAGCTAATCGCATAGCTAATTTATGCGCTAATATAATGGGCATCGGCATCAACTCTTCACTCTCACGACATGCGTAACCGAACATTAAGCCCTGATCGCCTGCTCCTCCTTTATCGACACCAAGAGCAATATCTCCAGATTGCTCTTTAATGGAGGTTATAACAGCACAGGTTTTATAATCAAAGCCGTATTTAGCCCTTGTGTATCCAATTTCTTTAATGGTATTTCTGATAATTTTTGGAATATCGACATAGCAGCCAGTAGTGACCTCTCCCGCGACAAAGGCTAAACCGGTGGTCACCAAAGACTCACAGGCGACTCGTCCCTGGGGATCGCCTTTCATAATAGCATCTAAAATGGAATCTGATATTTGGTCTGCTACTTTATCTGGGTGACCTTCAGTTACTGACTCTGAAGTAAATAAATGTTTCCCTTTGGTACTCATTAAACTAACTCCCATTAATTACAATTACAGCTAATAAAAGCTACTTATCTTAATCTGTAAATATCAAAGCATCATTATATATTACAGATAATATCATGTCTACTTTTTTTTATAATAAACTATTTTCTTCTCTGATATTTATTTGCGGTAGATTCTAATAGGGTAATTAGAATTAAAATAATAAGTGCTTGGGTGAGGATTAAAATGGCATTTGGAGTGTCAACATAACGAAGCAGTAAGGCTAATGAGCCTAAGCAGATGCTGATGAGATGGATAAATAGCACGCTCATTTTTTTACTTCGAAATAAAGCTTCGAACCGATGATGCATATGATCATGGCCGACATAATTTATCCAGCCTAAAAAACTATGAATCTTTTTCTTTAGAATTCTGCTGATAGTTATATAAATCATATCATAGATTAAAATGGCAAAAATAAGCAGAGGAGCGCTGAGGGATACAATAGGATTATTTTCAGCCCATTCGCCTTTTACAGCGAAAGAGGCTAAAATAAATCCTAAAAATATGCTGCCAGAATCTCCTAAAAATATTTCAGCATTTAATCGCAATTTAAAATTATAAGGAAGGAAGCCCAGACAACTTCCCAGGGTGGCAACAGCTAACCAGGCCAAATAAGGCTGATAGGTTTGAAATGCTACCATTCCAAGGAAAAAAGCTGTAATTATTCCCAGTCCAGCAACTAAGCCATCCATGCCATCGAAAAAATTGAAAGCATTTGCAATACCTATAATCCAAAAAAAAGTAAGAAAAATATTTAAAATTGATCCCCAAAGAGTATAACGAGGAAAAATAACTAAGACAATCCCACTGTATATGAGTATACTTGTAGCCAGAATTTGGGCTAAGAGCCGTAACCAAGAGCTTATTTGCTTAATATCGTCTATCAAACTTATTATAAATATAATAGTAGCACTTAACAGGATTATTTTAGTATCTGAATCAAGAACAAAGTTTTTTAGCAGTGAGCTGATAAAAGATATATAAATAGCAATTCCTCCTAAGATAGGGGTTGGCTGTCTGTGGGCTTTTCTTTCAGTGGGGTAATCTAATGCTTTGATTTTTATTGCAATATGTTTCATTATTGGAGTAATGATGTACGCAAGAGATGCTGAGAAAAAGAAAATGAAGAGCCATCTTAAACCTTCACGACGGAAGAATAAATCGACTCTCGGATGCCATAATAAGAAGTGAAAAGCTAACACAAGGATATAAGCACACCTGCGACAGTATTTTGGGTTAAATTTATAGGAGAGAATTTTAATTAATTGCATCTTTTACGCCTTCAATAATTGTTTTAATTTCAACATCGCTTAGAGATGGATAGAGAGGAATGGAAATAGATTCTTTATACGCTCTCTCTGTGTTAGGAAAATTAGTTAGATTTAAATAACGGTTCAAGGGTTTAAAAACTGGGCGTCTTGTCATTATTCCTTTTTTTCTTAATGTATGTATAATCTGCAGTGCATTTTTAGGTTTTCGAATAACATATCTAAAATATATACTGTTTTTATAATCATATTCCACTGGAAGGATTACATTAATAAGACTGAATTCTTTATTATAAATGGCAGCTATCTCCCTTCGTCGATTGATAAATTCGGGAAGACGAGTCAATTGGACCTGGCCTATTGCTGCCTGGAAATCTGTCATTTTATAGTTATAGCGTACCATATATTCTTCCCTTTCATCATAGCTACGTGAATTTTTAATTCTATCAATAAGCTCAGCAGAATTCGACAAAACCATCCCCCCTTCGCCGGTGGTTATTACCTTCGTGGCATAAAAGGAAAATATTGAGGCTATGCCGAAGCTACCTGTCATTTTCTCTTTATAGGTAGCTCCCAGAGACATTGCGCAGTCTTCGATAACTGGAATTCCAATGTTCAACACCTCTTCAATCTCCGCTGGTAGGCCGAACATATGAGGTAGAATGATCGCTTTTGTTTTTCGATTTATTTTTTTCATTAAATCTTTAATAGAAATATTATAGCTTTCAATCCCAATATCTACCAGGAGGGGTTCAGCACCTGCCTGAAATATGCTGTTTAATGGAGCTGTACAAACAAATGCCGGTAGAGCGACTTTATCCCCTGGGCCAATATTGAGTGCTTTTAATACGAGAAAAAGGGCTGCCGAACCGCTAGAAACAGCGGCAGCATGAGTGGCGCCAATGAATTGGCACATCTTTTCTTCGAAGTTTTTGACTTCGGTACCCTGGGCAAGCATATTTGATCGAATGACTTTAGAAATAGCTTCAATTTCTTCTTTTCCAATAGCAGGTCGAGAATGAGGGATCATTGATATTCCTTGATTATTTAAATGTTTATAAACAGACGTTGAGAGACAAAGGCTTCAGCATATTTCACTCGTGCTTGGGTACCTCTAAAATGAGCGTTGGCCAATGCCATATTGAGGATAGAGAGCTCTTCAATACCAGTTTTCATTATCTGAGATGTATGAGCCTTCAGGCATTCGATTTTTGAATTAAAGGTCGGCATTATATCAACAAAAACATTAGGAGTGAAATTAACAGTTGTTGGTACTTCGTAGAAAAGAACATTTCTTGTGTAGCGAGTAGCTGAAATAGTAGCCTGAGCCAGGTGTCTATGATCTTGGTGCGTGTCTTCTGGATAATTAACAAAAATAAAAGTAGGTTCAATTTTTTTTATAGCTTTTTCTATTTGTTGAATAAGCTCGAGATTCATTTCGAGCTTTGTATCCTTATGTCCTCCCCAGATTAGCTCCTTTGCACCCATTATTTTTTGAGAGACTATTTGTTCTTTTCTTCTTAGATCTGGTTCTCCGCAAAGTTCTCCACTGGTCATAACCATTAGATAGATACTATCGCCTTTAAGTCTGTATTTAATAAGTGTACCAGAACAGCCAAACTCAATATCATCTGGATGAGAACCTATAGCTAAGAGATTCATATATTATCTCCTTTTTCTATTTCTGATTTTGTCGAATTAAATCAGGGCTTTTTTCACCACAGTTTAAAATAAGGTCTATTATAGAGAGATTCTCCACAAATGTTCCGTAAAGCTGATCGTAAACCGGATGCTTAAAGTCCTGGAATTTTACAGCAATATCAACATTAATAAAAAGGTCGATATCTAAATAATTAATACCGCCCTTTCCTGAAAGGTATGTGTTAGCTTTAAGATGTTTGCATATCTCAATGAGTCTTTTAGTGGGATCATCTTCAGTAATACCGAATTCAGAAGCATTATAAAAATCAGTATTAAAGTGCAAAAGCTGACATATCTGTTTTACTACATAGCAATTTAAATTGGCAAGTTTTTTCCAATCTTGTTGTAGTATGTCTGCAAAAAATGAAAAATAATGCTCAAAATATGGTGTTTTTGAATAGTTTGTTCGCAAAGCTTGCACATGCTTTCGTTGCCATGGGAAATTATTATTAATGGTAATTTCATTTATTTTTTGGGGAAATTTATATTTTACAGGTACGGTAAGCCATTGCACACCATTATTTATTTTTATTTTGTTACGATTTTGGAATTCATTCTTTTTATACTGTACATTATCTAAAAACACAAAAGCATCAACAGAAGCAATCTTATGGAAGTAACCTATCCAGGGCATATATTGAGGTTGATGAATTGCTATTATCACTTTTCTCTTTTTAATTTGAAAAAAATTGGATTGCTATATAATTGATGGGGATACTGTGTTGAGATATCTAATCGATAATAACTATATGGCTCAGCTTTGGTATCAATATAATCTAATTGTACAGGTGAGCTTGCATGAATCTGCTTAATTATTTTGCCATTACGTATAAGTTTTACCGTTATTTTATTTTCAATTTCTGGAAAAGTTGAAATATGTGCCACTATTTGAGGATAATCTTCTGCAAATAGGAACTCGCCGCTAAAGGCTTTTGTAGTAGAAGCTGTGATATAAAATTTATCAAGTCGCAGGCAATAATCTTTTGTTCTTCTGACAGCGTAAATTTTTCCTTTTTTAAGGCAGTTCAAGATACTCTCATTATTTATCGTGTTTGTGAGAAAAATAGTCTGTACCTGATCTATGGTCTTGCCAGCTTCGCCTTCGTAATGATAATCTAATTCTCCAATACACCATACAGGATTATCTCTTTTACCTTTCAAAAAGTCGGTTAAAACCTCATCCCAGAATCCTCCTGGTTTGGCGCATTCCCTCCAACCTTCATAAAGTGCAGCAAAACCGTTATATCCGGAAGTTTTAATCAGAGCTTCAGGATATTTATCAGTTATGAATTTTACCATATCATAGTCACGAGAACTTTTGCTTTCAGGATGTGCCCAATAAACCAGAATATTTTTTTTCTGAGCAAAATCGATCACCTGTTGATAGGGAGCATAACCAGCATATCCTTCATAAATATTATAGCTTTCTTTTGTGAAGGGGAAATAATTAATAAGAAAAATAATAGAAATTATTATGAGAAGAATCCCCTGCCAGCGATAGGTTTTCTTTCCTTTTACTACTATTAGCTTCAATTTAACTATTTCTTCTTTTTTATAATTTTTTAATTTCCAGCCGATCATGAATAAGACTATGGGCCATAAATAGAGAAGAGAACTTAGGTGGAAAGTTCTATTAGCACGAGAGCCTGTCTGTGGGATCTGGCGAAAATCTTCTGTGTCATTAAGCCCAATAAGCAGTAAATGACGGTCCCAATCTTTTAGTTGTAGTTGCTTTTTTAAAAGGCTTCCTTCCCAGTAATAGAAGGAAGCAACCTCACAGCCTGGTATAATTAAAATATCGGGATATCGCTTATTTAAAAGCTCAATTTCCTTAAGATATATTTCCGGTTTATGTAATAAAATTGAGGACTGACTTACCCTCTTTCGTATAAGATTCCTCAGAGGAAAAAGACCGTATTCAAATTTAATCAAATTATGGTCGCTCATAATTATTACTTTTATTCCATTATTTTGAGCTGATTGAACTACAGATTCGATGGAATCTCGTCCAGTACTGAACGTTGAATGTATATGGATAATACCAGGAGTCTGTTCTTCAAATTGAAAGGGTAATACAACTAAGGAGATAAATAATAATACAATAGTTGATAGAGAGAATCTTATTCTCATCATACAGTACTCGTTACACTTTTATAGAGAATTTCTAATTGGCGAATCATTTCGTTATGACTAAATTTTTTAGAGCGACTAACTGCATTAGAACTTAATTTTGAGGCCAATGATGAATTTCTCATGATTTGACAAATAGCATCAGCCAGGGCTTCCTGATCAGCAGGAGGAACCAAAAGGCCACTGGAGCCGTCTTCCACCACATCAGGTACTCCCCCAACTCGAGTTGCGACTATGGGTTTAGCTAAGGTCATGGCTTCAATTAAAACTCTTCCCATACCTTCATTAAGAGATGGTAAAACGAATATATCAATGGCATTTAGAAGTCGGGGAATATCATCTCTCATGCCGCTAAATACTATTTTATCAGAAACATTTAATTGTTGAGCAAGATTTTCAAGTTTTTTTCTGAGGGGACCATCACCGATTAATAAAAAAGTGGTATTAGGATAATGCTGCAATACTAAAGGTACAGCTTTCACTAAAAATTCATGTCCTTTGATGGGAACTAATCGAGCTACTGTAGCTACAATTGTGTTAGACTTGCTGATGCTAAATTCTTCTATTACCTCTTTTCTGGTATAAGCTGGCTGCAATGAATTGAGCTCCAGACCGCTATGAATTGTAACAAATTTATCCTGCGAAGCTATTTTATATTTAACATGCTCTTCTTTGCCTGCTTTTGTGAGAGTAATTATATTTTCAGTAAAACGGGCTGTCCATCGCTCGAGAAGTATGAAGATATAGCTTAAGAGTTTTCCATAATAGCCATAAAAGATATGACCATGAGGAGTATGGATGATATGTTTAACTCCAGCCAATCGTGCAGCTAATCTACCTAATAATCCTGCTTTAGAGGAATGAGTATGCACAATATCATAGCAACCTTTTTTAATATATTTATACAGTTGGCTCAGAGCAATTATATCCTTAATAGGATGAATTGCCCTTACCAATTGACTAATTTCTTTATACGGAATAGAATTCTGTTTTTTAAGCTGCTTTAGTTTTGGAGATGGAAAGTTTGTTCTGCCGGATAGTAAATTGACCTGAAAAATATCCTTGTTCAGTCCACATACTGAAAGGAGTGTATTATCAGCAGAACCTCCCTTATCCAACCGGGTAATAATATGTAACACTTTTATTTTCTCTTTCATTTAACTATTTTTTTGCAATAACTAATAGCGAAGGGCCCAATATTATTTTACCAAAGCTGAAATAATATATTAATTGTGTTGAGTAATAGATTAACACTTTTGTTATTTTCGCCAGAAATGAACTTTTCACAATTCCATAGGGATCACCAGTGGTAAGATAGGAATTTTTTATTTTAATATTATTAAAACCTGCTTTTAAGAGCATTTTTTTAATAGTTGATGGAGAAAAACTGTATAAATGAAAAACTGAAGGATTGGGGATTTTCCATTTGGAGAAGAGCCATCCCCCATAACGATAGACCTGGTGTATTATACGCTGGAAATAATAGTTCCTTAGCCTAATAGCAGCCACTCCTTTCTTTTTTAAGAAGAGGTATGCTTTTTTAAGTGTGCGCGATGGATCCGGGCACATAACTAATACATCAAGAAGTGAAATCACATCAAAACTCTCAGGGTGATAATCCACTTCGTCTAATTTTCCCTTATATACAGGGAGATTAAGCTTTTCTTTAATGTACTGACAGCCTTTCTCCATAATCTCGACACCATGAACTTTCCAGCCCCTTTTTGAAGCTATTTGCATAAAGTAACCATATCCACAGCCTACGTCGAGTAATAATCTTTCTTGGGGAGCATATTTACTTTCCAGGTCATCTAATAATTTATTGAAGAATTTATTTTTGGCAGACGCTATTGATCGATGTGGATCTGCTTCGGTATAATGTTTTTCTACCTGATTCGGAACCATATCATTTTCTGGTAATGGCCATCTAAAAACAAGATGACATTTTTGGCATCTATAAAGCTGTTCTCCCTGAAAAGAAGTTAATTGCTTGATATTATTTGAGCCGCAAAGATTACAGAAAAGGTTCTTAGATTCCATTGAAATTTTATAAGGTTGCAAGTTTTAGTTTTTTTATCTTATTATCAACGGCTGCCATGACCTCTTCTACAGAAATTTTTTTGAGACATTGGAGATGTTTACACTTAATAGGGTTATTGTCATAACAGGGGCTGCAAGGAAGATCATGCCGTATTATTATGTTATTTCTTCCATAAGGGGAGCTTTTAATATATTGTGATGGCCCGTAGATAGCTATTACTGGGATGTTATATGCTGTGGCTAAATGCATTAGTCCAGAATCATTACTGATAAAAAGATGGCATAATGAAATTGATGCAGCTGCCTGTAATACAGTTGTTTTTCCTACTAAATTTAATGGCTGAAAATTTAAAAGGCTAACTAATTTTTTTGACAACAAAACTTCATCTGGACCACCAAATATAATAAAGAAGGCTTTGTGTTTTTTATTAATAAGATTAAGTAATGTACCATATTTTTCGATTGACCAGCGCTTAAATGACAGACGTTTTTCTGAACCAGGATGAATCCCTATTATTAGTGGTTTATTTTTCAATTTATAATTTTTTATGAGAGCTTTTTTGTAGTTTAAAGTTTCTTCATCAAACCATATTTTCATACTATTATCCATAACTTCACATCCGATAACTTTAACAAGCTCTAAGTTGCTGTCTAAATAATGCTTGTTCTCTTCTTTTTTAACGGGTATGTTGCACCAGAAACCCTGCTCACATACCCTGTAACGTACACCGATTAAATTGCACAAAATGCCACTTTTCAATGGATTTGTACCCGAGCTTATAAGTGCCATATCATATTTTTCTCTCCGCAAACGAGGAATTATATTTAATGCATTGATATCAATTCCCACTCTATATACTTTATCGGCAAATGGTGCATTATTGATAAGCTCTTCTGCTTTTGATTTATATACCAAGAAGCTCATCTTAGCCTTTGGAAAACATTTGTGAACATTAGCAACAGTGGGAGTAAAATGAACCATATCGCCAATACCTCCCATCATAATGATTAAGATTTTCTTTATATTCTTTATGAGCTTCATGATGCTCCCCTACCCTATTTTGAAAAGAAAAATATTATTCACAATTTAGCACATTATCAATTAGTGTGATTATTTTTTCAGCTGCATGGACATAATTAAACTCTTTTGCTCTTAATAATCCTTTCTTAATCAGTAAGCTACAAAGATTATAATCACTGATTAATTTATTAATTGCTTTAAATATTTCTTCCGTATTTTGTGAATCTACTATTATTCCCGCATTTCCCACAACTTCGGGAAGCGAACCTCCATTTCCAGCAATAACAGGCGTACCACAAGCCATAGCTTCAATAGCTGGAAGGCCAAAACCTTCGGCAAGAGAAGGAATGACAAAAATAGTTGCAGCAGAATAGAGCGCAGGTAAATCCTCCTCTGCAGGTGTCCCGATGTATTTTATATGTTCTTCAATTTTTAAATCCTTGCCTAAGTTGAGCACATTTAATAAATTATCATCTTTTTTTCCAGCTAACACTAAACTATATTGATTTTTATAATCCTGCTGGAGCATATGATAAGCTTTGATGAGCCGGTTAACATTTTTATGTGGTTTAAAGTTGCCCAGATAAAACAGATATCTACCAATTATTTTATATTTTTGTTTGATTTGTTCAATATAATTCCTATCCTCAATAGGGCGAAATAGTGGGGATATACCAAGATATATTACCTTTATTTTGCTTTGCGGGATTTTTAATAATTTTATTATTTCTGATTTGGAATTTTTGGAGTCAGTAATTATGAATTGTGCTTTTTTAGCGATCAGACGGGCGGAAAATTTGAATAACGAGTCGTAAATCCATTTCCAGGGAGATTTTCGCTGCGTTATATATAGGAACATAACATCATGAATAGTAATAATAACAGGACAATTTGCAAAAAGAGGTGCTTTATAATAGGGGGAAAGGAATAAATCAATCGAATCTTTATTTAATTGCCTTTCTAAGGTAATGTGGTCCCACCAGCATCTTAATCTTTCTGGTATAACCTTTACAGTACAGCTTGATGGTAGTCTATCTATTGTGCTTAATTGATTACCGTAAAGGTAGAGTTCATAATCTTTTCTGTTCTGCGATGTAACATCAATAAAATTGAGTATATAACGTCCAATGCCTGTATGGCTATCTTTTCTAAGTTCTCGAATATCAATTCCTATTCGCATAATTATTATTTCACTAATTCAAGATAAAGCTTCTCGGTTGATGATACATTTTTTTCAATGGTGAATAATTCTTCTACTCTGTTTCGTCCTCTATTTCCCATTTTTTCTCTTAGATTTTTATCTTTAAGCAAAAGATTCATTTTCTCTGCTAACACATCAGCCTCAGCAGCTGGTACAAGTATACCGGTCTCACCGTCAGTTACTACTTCTGGAATCCCTCCGACATTGCTTGCAATTATTGGTTTTGAAGCTGCCATTGCTTCCATAAGTACTCGACCAAAAGATTCGCTAAAGGAGGGGAGGACAAAAATATCAATCACTTTCATTATGTGAGAAATATCATTTCTGAAACCGGGAAGGATAACATGCTTTTCTATATTTAGCTTTTTTATTAAGGATTTTAATTGCTCGAGATATGATACTTCAGCCTCAGGGGCATCACCGACAATGAGAAACTTAACGGAAGGGAATTGTTCAATTATTTGTGGTGCAGCATTAAGCAGAATATGAATTCCCTTTTTAGGTTGAAGTTTTGCTATGGTACCAATAACAATAGCTTCATCTTTAATAGATAATTCCTTTTTTATTTTTGATCCATCTTTGTTTTCATCAAAAGATTTTAAATCCAAGCCATTATAAATAGTGACGATTTTATTCTGGTCTTTTAACCATGAGAACCGTTGTGCTGCCGCTTTGGAGTTAGTAATTATTTTGTTAGCAAACGGTTCGAATAATCTATCAAAGACTCTATCTTTATCAGCTATTCTTATGTGCCAGATTATTTCAATGTGATGGAATAAACGAAGTAACGCAGCGTACATCATGGAGCGGCTGCTATTGGTATGCAGGAGGTGAACCTTTTCCTTTTTTATAATATTTAGTAATTTTCTAAGGGATTGAAAGACTGTTACTACTTTAAGTGTTTTTAAACTGGGCAGAGGTATAAATATAGTTTGTATGTGATGTTTTTCAGCTTCGGTAGCTAAATCAGCTTTTTCTGGGCAGATTAAAATGGGGTTGAACTTTCTCTTGTTTAAATTCTCCATTAATTGCAGTAAGCTAATCTGACCACCGCCAATTATAGAGCTATGGTGCTCGAGATAGAGAATATTGATTGCCTTATTCATTTTCTATTATTTGATTTTCTCTTAATAATATTACTCTTTTTAGAGTTTCGATTTTGCATTTCCCATAGTTTTGCATAAGTGACGAAAACAGTAAGCGCTGAAGAGACGCTAATGAAAAAACCTCTGAAACCATCTCGGATTCCTAATTTTAAAAAATATTTGATAATGAAAAAATATAATGGCTTTAATAGAAAGCAGAGGATGAGGTTTTTCCAACCAATTCTATAGCTTCTGTTATGTTCCTCTGTTGCCACTCGACTGGTATATTTATTGAATTTATCAAAATATTGGTTCAATGAATAATAGCTATAATGAATAAATGGAGTTTTTAATTTTCCTACTTTTCCTTCTCTGATTCTCGGAGCTTTATGTATATCGGTGGGCCATTGAGTAGCGCCCCTTTTGAACAATCTTATTATATAATCCGGATACCAATCGCATCCTCGTATCCATTTACCTAAAAAATAATTTTTTCGATTTAAATAATATCCGGAATATTTCTTTAGCTTTATTGCTTGAAAAATTTCTTTTGCTAAATCTTGTGGTATTATCTCGTCTGCATCTAAGCTAAGTATCCAATCGCCAGTAGCTTTTTCTATTCCAAGATTTTTATTGTCGTGAAAACTTCCCTTGCTGTCGTTATAATATATTTTATTTGTATAGCGCTTTGCTATCTCAACAGTAGCATCTGTGCTGTAGTCATCTACAATAATAATCTCATCAGCCCACTTCACACTTTCAAGGCATTGAGCTAAATTTTTTTCTTCATTTTTTACAGCAATCACTACTGATAGTTTATTCATGATTTATTACCTTTTTTGGCTGAGGATAATTTGCTTATCAAATGCATGAACCTACCAACATCCATACCACAGTCCATTACTAATTTCACAATAGGAACACACAGCAGCGTTTTAAGATCTTTATAATACTTTAGTGAATAACTATATCGTAAGACTGTTAAGATGTAATATATAAGGAATAATATCGATAACCACAAAAGGATATTCAGTTTTAATATGATAAGAATAGCAAATAAAGCTATTAAACGCAAAGTAATTGATGTTAAAAGATTCCATATTATATGTCCTTTTTTCTTATCAGCAAGGTCAACAACTGTCATCTCACTTCTACCCCGCCTAATAAACCACTTGAAAATAGCCCATAGGTTCTTTCGAGGTTTGTGATAAACAATAGCTTTAGGATTATAGTAACACAGATTGCTTTCGCTTACTTTTTCTGCCAACAGGAAATCTTCACCGCTAAAGGGAGTCTCCAGGGGAAATCCTCCTGCTTTTAAAATAATTTCTTTTTTGAAAGCTGCATTACAGGTTGAAATATGTTTTATGGGATGAATTTTATTGTCAGCCCGGTGAATATACTTAATTCCCCCTCCTGGAAAGCCTAAAGTATTCTCGCAGTAACCCAGGGTACCGCAATTTTTTACCTTAACAGCTCCAGCTACTGCAGCTGCACCTTTTTGGAATGGAGCTACAAGCTCTCGCAGCCAATCTCTTTCAACCTGGCAATCATCATCTGTAAAAACAACTATTGGGTAGTTTGCATTTTTGACCGCCATGTTTCTACTATAACCAAAACCTCTACCCTCTTCAGGTATGGTAATATATTTCACTCCATTGATTGGCTCAGGATTGTTGGTCTCTTCAACTACTACAATTTCGTATTTAGACTTTGGATAATCTACCTGTTTTATAGAATCAATAGCGAGCTTTAGATCAGATCTTCTGTTTTTTGTGCTTATAAGGATGGAAACTTCTGGTAGATAGTTCTCATTTTTTTTCATAGTTTCACCATGATAGTTTAATGGCTCATTTCAATAATTATAAGCATATAGTTCTCTGTTTGATGGATCCAAAAATTCTTCCAGCAGTTAAAGCAGCAGATTTTATAAATAATAGACAAAGCATTATTGCTCTTTCTATAAAGCCTGCAGATATGCCATCTTTTTTGCATCGCTTATTTATATCCCTTTCTAAATAAACAAGATAAAATAAAAGCAGCAAAAGGAGTGGCCAATAAATAATGCCTAAAATAATAAGAATCAAAATCTTTTTATCTGCTGTTATTAAATTTATCCATAAATTAAAAGGAAATTTTCTATATGTTAATGTGTATTTTGGAAATTCTATGATAAGCATTCGTTTAAAATGCTTTTTTAATAGTATGGCATGTCCGCAGCCGAAACCAAAACTTTGGGTAATAAGCCCTTTGATGCTTTTCCTATGTATATGATAGATTAAAGCATCTGGTGTATATACAATAAAATACCCTGAGCTATATAACCGAGCACAAAGGTCAAAGTCCTCAGTGTAGATTTTCATTTTCTCGTCAAATCCTCTGAGCTCCCTGAGAACTGTAAGTTTCGCGGAGAAATTTGCTGTAGGAAAACCACCGCTTATCATATTGAATTCTTTAAATTCTCCTTTTTCCGCATAACCCCTTAAAGTAAAAAGGCTAAGGAATTTTTGTATACTTCCCTCAGGGTTGAAGCCCTTAATATTTCCTGCCACTGCAGCTATATTCTCATTCTTATATTCTTTTACAATGTTTTTTAGCCAGTTGGAATGAGCAATGCAATCGGAATCGGTAAAAGCTACAATGTCTCCATGAGCCAAGTTTATACCCTTGTTGCGCGCTGCAGATGGTCCCTTTTTATGTTCTTTGGTGAGGATTATTTTGGCCTTTTGGGTTTTTTTCACATTATGTTCAGCTATAGCATAGGAATTATCGCTTGAATTATTATCAATAAGTATTATTTCGTAAGGCTTATAACTTTGTTCAATAATAGAATTAAGACACCTTTCCAGAGTATCTTCAGCATTGAAAATTGGTATAACAACTGATATTTTCATTTTTCTTTTTTGCAATTCCAAATTTCCCAGAGTTTAAAATGTATTTCGGCTGAAAAAAAGGCCAACAGTGCTGATAGAATAAATCCAGCTATACCATCTTTATAGCCTTTTAATTTGAAAAAGCGAAAAAGGAATATTCTAACAGGTGAGAGGAGAGCTTTTATCAGGTTGAATTTTTCACCATTAGCAAATTTACGCTGAGCTTCAAGTGTTGTATAGAGATTATTCTTTTCAACATATTCCCTTATATCTTTTGAATTGTAGTGAAGTATAGGGTTTTTCAAGTATCCTATTTTGCCTGTTACTTCGACTTTCTCGTGAATAGAGCTGCAAAATCTGCCAGCTTGGCGAAGAAATAATCGGAGCAAAGCATCTTCTCCCCAGGTATATTTAATTCTTTTACCAAAGAGGTAGTTTCGACGAGGAATAATAAATCCCGAGATATCTGTTTGTTGATTAATTGTCTCATTTATTTCTTTGGCTAATTCTTTGCTAATCCTTTCATCGGCATCTATAGACAAAATCCACTGGCCAGTAGCTTTATCGAGAGCAAAGTTTTTTTGTTTATCAAAGCTATCAAATGCTCGCTGAAGGAAATTACAGTTAAATTGTCTGCAGATGTTTTCTGTATTGTCTTCACTAAAAGAATCCACTACAACTATTTCATCAACCCATTCTAAGCTCTTTAAACAGTCGGCTATACGCTTTTCTTCATTCTTGGTAATAATAATGGCTGATATGAGCTTTATATTTTTCATAGTGATATAAATAATTGATAAAATTATTTTTTTTGGGCTAATATATAATAGTTTATTCCCCACTTTTTGATTAATGGAATTTTACCCAACGAGGTCATGGGATAATAGCTGTCGTAATTTCTAAAAGGTGTAAAATAAAGCCAAGCATATATATACCCAGCACCCCTACTTTTTAATATTTTATAATTACTTTCTAATAAACTTCTCAGTTTTTTCCAACTCATTAATCTCTCTAATCCGGTATCATGCTCATGCCAGGGGCTCCAACCTTGGTGGCCGGTTTTTTTATCTTTAATTCTTTTGACTAAACCAGTTAAATTTGAGTAATTAGGTGAGCTTATTATTAGATGACCACCTGATTTTAGCACTTGTGTAATAGTTTTTATCGCTTTTTCCTGATTATTTAGGTGTTCAATAACTTCGGTGAAGACAACTAAATCGAAAAGCTGTTCGTTAAATGGAAGCTTTTGTACATCTACTGCTAAATAATATGCGCTATCTCCATAATTTTGACGCGATTTTTTCAAAGCAAATTCGGAAACATCTACCGCAAAGATTTTATTAAAAAATTGTTGAAGCGTTTTTAAATTTCTACCCAGACCACTGCCTATATCAAGTACATTTGCTGAGTTATATAGATTCAAATCGGATAGAAATTCGTTTAAAATCTTCTGTTGGTAGCTTGCAGATTTATGTGAGTCTTCTGGCGCACTTTTGTAGAAATCTTTAGAAAAATGCATGTTATCTCTTTAATATAGTTTTAATAAGCTCTTTTTCCTTTTCAGAAAATTCCTTTAAAAAAAACAGTATAGAGAAATAAATGATACAGCATAAAACAATAGGAACAATTATATGTGCATTCTTAAAAAGATAAGCAATGATTCCACAAGGTAAAACAGCGATCAACAATCGGGTAAAGTCTTTCCAAGAATATTTAAATGGAAAATATCTTTTTACTGAAAAGTAACATAAAACAGCGAGGATTATTTCAGTAAACAATGTAGCAAAACTCGCTCCAATAAAGCTGTATTTAGGAATTAATATAATATTTAAGCCAATATTTATTAAGACACCTAGTGCAGTAATTTTAGTAGGGATTAACTGTCTATCGATAGAATTCAGCAATATAGTCATTCCCATATTTGCCCAAGCAAATATTATAGTCACTATAAGAATTTGAAAAGCAATTATAGACGGTGAATATTTATTACGATAAAGAAGGTTTATAATAGGTTCAGCTAAGATGAATCCTCCAATGACTATTGGCAAGCTCAGTGTAAAAATTCTTCGTATGGCTAATTGGAAAGCATGACGTAGAGTTTCTTTTGAAGTTGCAAAATATTCAGACATACGAGGGAAAAGAGCGTTTGTGATTGATACTGGAATAAATGATAATGCAAAAACTAAATTAAAGGCCGCATTATAGTAGCCTACTTCCTGGCTTCCCTTAATAAGTTTTAGCATTATAGTATCAATTTTGAAATATATGGTAAAAAATATACCGGTCAAAGCAAAAGGCCAACCATGAGATAAGAGATATTTCCAGAAACTGAAATCTAATTCCCAATGTGGTTTGATGATTTTTTTCTTCACAATGAGGTAATTAATTAAAGCAATAATACCAGAAACTATAAGATAAATTAATGCTAAGCTTAATAATCCCCACTTTAAGAAAATAGCCAATAAAATGCCCAAAAATATAAGAATATTTTTAAGATTGCTTAATAGAGCGTTGATTTCCATCTTTTCAAAGGCAGAGTTGGTAGATTCGAAACAATTATTAATAGAATTGAATATCAAAGTGAAAGATATAATGAGAACCAAGAAGATGATGTCTCTGCTGTTTTCTATTAAATTAATAATAATAAAAATTAATAATACCGATAAAGCTGCTAATATAAATCTGAGCATGAGTGAATTCGTTAGATATTTGTTAGCCAGCTCTTTTTTTCTTACAACTTGACGAATGGTAAGGCTGGGAATACCGAAGTCAGATAGGAAGATAAAAAATGTTACCAGAGCAAAGGCATAGGTAAATTTACCATAGTTCTCTGGACCCAGGTAGTTTGCAATCAAAAGAAGAACTACGAATCCAAGAATTTTATTTATTATGCTGCCTGACATTAAAAAGGCAACATTTTTTAGATAAACGATTGCTTTGCTTTTTACTTTGGGTCACCTCTTATTATGCTTAATTTCCGGTAGTTTAGTTTTTTGCAGAATTATTTGAGGCAATATTATTATGATTGCGGTGAAAAACCAAAAAGGCTCCATAATTCTAATAATTATGAAGGTATTTGCTCCAATGCTATGGGTACATAGCGCAATAAATCCTGCAATATATCCCATTGTTAATCCTTTATAAAAGGGTATATTCATCTGCTTATGAATCTTCCATGTTTCCTTAAAAATATAAGAAAGAAGCAACAAAAAGGCGATAAGCCCTAATAAACCTGTTTCTACCAGGGTACGTATGTATTGAGCATCCATAAAAAAGTATCCAGTTATGCCATAACCAAATATAGGATGCTTTGTCCAGTTTTTAAGACCCATTTTCCAGGAATAGATTCTTGCTGAGGCTGATGTGTCCAGTCTGGTGTCACCAATGCTTATCTGATCTGCGTGATAAGGGGGATTGAAAGTATAGCTAAATCGTTCCATTACAGCTTGAGGGGATAAGAGCAATAAAATTATTCCAACGAAAGCAAGTAAAAGTAATAAAAACATTTTTCTTTTATTCATTAGAATAAAGGTGATAACCATTGGTATTGCAGCAAGCCAGGAAGATCGTGAGAGCGTGTAAAGGAATGGAATGAAAAGAATAAAACAAAATGAACCCCACTTTAATTTATCCCAAATTCCAGGTTGATTAAGAAATAATCCAAATGCTATTGCGGTCATAAATATAAGATAACCGCCTAATGTGTTAGGCTCTCCGCTTTCTCCCTCAAAGGGAGCAGTCACTCGACTTCCACTGGGTATTTGATAAATAGCAAATAGAGCTACAAGTAAAGCAGTTATAAAGGCGATATTGATAAATTTTTTTGCTATTTTTTCCTTATCTACATAATTAACAATCATGAAATAAATGACAAAATATTCAAGATATTTAATTAAATAGAGGGTTCCCGCTTTGATCTGTACTCTGCCAAAAAGCGCTCCTAAAAAAGTTGGAAAAGCACAGGCAAGAATATAAAAAGCTATTGGTTTATTTAAAGGTGTTCTTGAGATTAAACCTAATTCTTTATGAATAGCGGTTTTAGCAAGCCAGCTCAGCCCAATAATTATTAATATTACATCTTCAAAACGTATTACTAATTGTCTGCTGGTCGCTAAGGATACACCGCTTCCCACAGCTCCAAGAGTGATCTCTGGACTTAGTAGCATTGAGAATAGAAGAAAATAGATAGCATATTCTGTTTTAATAAAAGATAAAATAGCAATAAAAATAAAGATAATAATGAAAAATGACAGATGTGATGATGTCTTGCTAACTAAAAAAGCAATTAGAATGGAAAAAACAAGTATAATACTTAATGGAACTGCTAATCTTTTAAAAATATACAACGTATTTTCATTCATTTGCTTATTCTTATCAATTTAATATATAAGGATTTTAACTTCTATTTATTGCTATTGCCGCTTTATAAAATGATAAATTATGACATTGATTGGAATGAAATATTTATCAATTTTTCAGCAATATTAAAAATGCAGGATGCAGCCTTTGATTGTGGATATTCCAGCAAAATGGGATTCATAGATCGAGCAGCTTTTCTAACATTTTTATCAAAAGGGATATATCCGAGATACCTAATATTTATATTTAAATATTTATGAACAATGTTTTGGTACCGATCTATTACCGACAGGTCTTTTCTACTTTCGACCATATTTAATATTAATTGTGGGCGAAAATCGTTTAGAATCTCTAAGCATCTATAAGATAAATCAGCATTTATATTTTTAATTTTCTCAATTAGTTCTCTAACGCTTTTTACGCTATAATGGCCATTTCCGCTAACAGTCTCTTTAAAAATCTGCTTAGCCAATGTATTGTTCTTCCAGAATCGGTTTAATTTTCTGTAAATAGCATTCTTAAGAAAACCGTATGAACTTTGGATAGATGCTGGTTCAGCAGTAGTAACAATAATGCCTTCATTCGAGAGTGAAAAAAAATCAACAGTATTATAATGTGAGGTTGGGGCCAAATCTAATAGTATATATTCAGCATTCATTTGTTTAATGCTTTGCAGTAAACGTGCTTTTTGCTGATACTTTGGATTTGCTAAATTTAGAATTTCTACACCGCCGCTTATAAGTTTTAGATTTTCTAAAGGTGAGTCAATTATAATTTCATTTAATGTTTTCTTTTGTTTTTTAAAGAAATCATCAAGAGTAAATTTTCTATTTCTTATTCCTAAGTAATTATGTAATGTTCCGCTTCCCAGGTCTGCATCAAGTAACAAGACATCTTTATTTTGCTCTTGTAGATAGTTAGCAAGAGCTATTCCTAAATTTGCAGTTATTAAGCTTTTGCCTACACCACCCTTTCCACCTCCAATCGGCCAGATTCTTTTGAGATAATCCTTGGTGGAAATATGCGAATTTGTAGGCATGGGAGAAAACCAATTTAAGATTTGTCAGTTATATCTAATAAATCGTTATATTCAGAGCTTTCCTCTGTTTTTTGCTCGATATGCTTTGAGGGCTTTATTCTTATTTTCTTTTTCTTTTTTCTTTGCCATAATTTTTTAAGACTAATTAATTTGGCCTTTTTCTCTTCTTCTTCTGTTTCCTTATAATATTTATAAATATATTGAGATTCAGGTTCGAATCCACTTACTTCTGCTCTTATGTCGTTCAAAACAATACCATTAATATTTGCATTTACATTATCAAGATGTATTTTTGCTCGTCTTAAAACACCTCTACCAATCTTTCCAAATTTGTATACCATTATAGTCCCATCAGCTTTAGTTGCTAATATAGTAGCATCAGCAACAGGCAAGATGGGTGGAGAATCTATTAATATTATGTCGTAATCATCTTTAAGTTTTTCTAAAAGTACATCAAATTGATTAGTACTTAAAAGCTCTGTTGGATTTGGTGGTACTGTTCCGCAGGTAATAATATTAAGATTATCAATACCGGGTGTGAATGTAATAGACTGCATATTAATCTGGCCAAGAAAAACATCAGCAAATGTGTAGGTTGCTTTTTGTATGGTTGATGTACCTAAAATAATGTCAGTTAGACCTGAATCAACTTTGAGGCCAAAAATTTTATATATATACGGTCTTCTCCAATCACATTCTAATATGAGGGTCTTTTTGCCAATTTGGGCAAAGGAAATGGCTAAATTAGCTACAATAGATGATTTTCCTTCCTGTAATGTGCTGCTAGTCAACATAAATAGTTTTCCAGGTTTTTCCATTCGAGAGAATTCTATATTTGTTCTTAAAGAACGGAAAGATTCAGCAACTGGCGATTTCGTATTAAAAAGCGCCACTAAATTTGCCATGTGATTAATATTCGGATTACTTGCAGCGATAGGATTACTTTCGATAATTATGTCTTTGATCTGTTTAAGATCAAGGTGCGGTACTACTCCTAATACTGGAATGCCGAGAAAGCTTTCTACATCTTCAATTGTTCCGATAGAGGTATCCATGGTTTCTACAATGAGAGCTAATACAAAGCCAAAAAGAATTCCAATTATAAGTCCTAAAAGCGAGTTTGTGCCTTTCTTCGAACGATGGAGTTTAATAGCTGCAGTGGCTTTTTCAATGATATCTATTTCTTTAATTTTTTCTGCTTCTGCTATGAGAGCTTCTTGATAACGGGTTTTCAGAAGAGAATAGTTTTCTTCATTAATTCTTACCTCTCTCTCAAAACGAGCTAATGTAATGGCCTTATCAGGCATCTCCTTGAGCCTTTTATCAAGATAGACCTCTCTGGTTTCTAATGATGCCAGTTGTTGCTTATATTCACTAAGAATATTTTCCAAAAGGTTTTGTATTTCATTCTCCATTTCAACAACTTCTGGTGCTTGGTAGGTGAATTGAGTTAGAAGATCTTGCTTTTGCAGTTGCAATTCTAAAAGTTTTGCATTAAGTGTTTGCATCGGAGGATTATCTGAATCTATAGATATCCAGCCGATATCATTTCCTGTAGGGGAATTTTTTCGTCTTTCTAATTGTACTATTTGTTGTTTAATTTTATTTTTAACGGATTTGATTCCCTGCAATTCTGAATAAATCTTGTTGATTTCTGCTTCTGTTACATTAATATTATCTATACCTTCTTTTTTGAATTCTTTTAGTTCTTGTTCTGCTTTTCTAAGTTTATTTTGATAAATATCAAGTTGCCTTTCAATAAATTGTCGGCTTTCAATAGCCTGTCTATTTCTTTCATAGGTGCTTATTTGTACAAAAACTTCTGCCGTTGTGTTAGCTAACAGTATCGCTTCCTGATGATTTGAAGCTGTTGCGTTTATATCAATAATACTTGTCTGTTCTGCAGGATTTGCATTGATTTGAGAGCTTAATTTATTTATTATGCTTAAATTCTTTTTATCTTTAAGTATCTCTTCATCTGTTAAATCATCCCTAATTTTTCCTAAACGCTGGGCCACTCTGATCATAGTATTTTGGCTTTGAATAATTTTTGATTGGGTCGCAAGCGTATCACGAGGCATATAGATTATAGCTCGCATCAGCATACCAGCCAATGAACTACTCTGTGTTACTTTGATACTTGATGTAGCTTTGAAAATAGGAGGAGCTGTCGGGGTTAAGAGATAGCTGAAGAACATAACTAAGATAGGACACAGCAAAACTATCAATTTTCTTTTTCTTAATATTCTGAGGTAATCTCTTATATTCAATTCATATTGAGCCATTTCCTTTCCTCGAGTTAAAAGAACATTATTATTTTCCAGTCGCAAATCTATGTAGTATATAAAGAGATTGAATGCTTAACAGGCTTGGATGGAAAACTTTTAAAAAGTCACCCACTTTTGCAATGAATCTTCGTGGAATATAAATAATATCGCCGCTTTCAAGTGTTATATTTTGTGTAAGGTCACCTTTTCTAACAAGTGCTTTTAGATTTGCTTCTACTACCTCCGGTTTATTAATATTTCCCCTGACGATGAAAATTTTATCTATCACCGCATCATTGGTGAAGCTTCCGGACTTTGATATTGCATCTAAAAGAGTAATATCACCAGTAAAACTTACGATCCCTGGTGTTCTTACTTCACCTAATACAAGCAGTCTTTTATCAGCATCAACTAAAGAAGGGATGTAAAGCAAATCCCCTTCGTCTAATATCGGATTTTCTTTTACCTCAGCTTGAGTGATTGCTTTAAATAAATTAAATACATAGACTTTCCCATTTCTTATAAGCCGTGTTTGACTAAGATTTCCTCTATCTGAAGCTCCACCGTGGGCTGCAATAAATTCCATTGCTGTTGTTTTTCCTTTTAGAGGATAAATACCGGGACCAGTATCTCCTCTGGTTAAAGACCTAATTTCTCCCGTAAGTGTTACTTTTCTACCGATATATTCTTTTACTTCTACTTCTACAACAGGATGCTTAAGGTAATTTGCTAACTTATTTTCTATTTCTCCTTTTAATTGAAGAGGGGATAATCCAGCGGCTTTTATATTTCCTAATCTCATATACGGCAAGAAAATTTCGCCATTAGCCTTTACTAAAACATTGAATTCTTTATTCTCCTTGCCAACCCAAATATTGATGGTTAATGTATCTTCAGAAGCTATTCGATATTCTGGAAATCCCATTGTACGGGTGAATGCTTTATTTCCCTGTATGAGATGAAACTCTTCTTTCTTTTTTAGTTGTTCAGCAGGTTGTTTAAATTTCAATTGTTCATCATCAATGGTTGCTACCTTGCCGTTTTTTGTTTGCAACCATACATGAATTCCCTCACTAAAACTGGCAGCTAATAAGTCATCGAGATTATCCATATTAAAATCGCCCTTTTTGAGACCATAGTAAGTCTGATTTCTTGGCAATCCCAAATCAATAGCTCCCCAATTGTTATTACCCTGATTGCGCCAAGACAAAATTCCGTTTGATTCCATAGAACTGGCAAATATATCTTTTCTTCCGTCATTATCCCAATCTAATAAAAGAATATCCCAGAAAGAATCGTGCTTAATAATTGATTGTGCTTTAGAGAATGAGCCATCTTTTTTGTTATAGAGTATTGCAATCCCCTGATAATAGGTAGAAGTTATTATATCAATCCAACCATCCTGGTTTACATCTCCAACTCCAAGCCCTAAAATATAGCCAGTAATATCCAAATCAATAGAAGGAGACCAATTCCCTTTTCCATCCCCATACCAGATCTTTATACCCCCTTTGGTGCCAATGCTGCTGGCAATTAAATCAATATTACCATCATTATTTATATCTGCTATTTCTATGTTTTTAAATCTTCCAGCTCTCTCTGGTCCTAATATCGGGCTCCATTTACCATGCTTTTGATTAATCCAAACCCGAACACCCCCATTCAAACCTATGGACTCATTTGCAGCAATAATATCCATTAATCCATCATTATTTATATCAGATAGTTTGATTCCTTGATATCCTGAATCGCTGTCTATGATTATAGGATTATCCCAACTGCCATCTCCTTTGGATATCCATAAATGTATCCCTTGCAGGCTTCCTTTACTGCTGGAAATAATATCGCATAACTTATCATTATTTACATCACTAACCGCAATAGATTGAATCTCACCATCTTCAGAAGGAGAAGATATCTGAACCCAACTACCATCACCCTTACCCACCCATACCATAATACCACCTGGCTCAAAGCTTCCAGCAGCGATATCAGGTATAGTATCTCCATTAAAATCACCAATATCTGCGCTATAGAAGTGTCCACCACTTATTGGACCTGTTTCAAGAGACCATAGATTAATTCTTTTTTCCGTATTTAATCTTTTTGTAGAAGCACAGCTAACGATGAGAAAAAACATTAAGAAAAAAACTATTGTGAAAAATCCTTTCTTCATCATATCGATTCTCTATATGAAAATGTTTGCTCGCCCTCCCCTACTATTCTCTTGCCCTGGGAAGCTCTTCTTCCTTTAAAGCTTTGGTGATAAATAAAAACGGTATTTTCGAAAGGGCTATGTTTTTAAATTCTTTCAATGGTTTACCTTTTGCATCGTATATTATTTGTATTACGGGCCGCATTAGATTTTTCTTATCTATACTTATTACTTTTCCTATTTCTGCATTATTAAGCTGAACAAAGCTATTAAGCGGGAAAATAGAAAATTCATTGATCAATGCTTTTATGATATAAGCTGGTAAAGATTCATCTCTAAGACGTATTACTTCCTGTAGGGCATCATAGTATATCAAATTCTTTCGCCAAGCACGATTGTTGCTATAAGCTTCAAAAATATCTGCAACACCTATAATACGTGCAAATTCATGGATTTCATTTCCTTTGAGTCCTCGTGGATATCCTTTTTCATTTTCACGTTCTTGTTCCTGGTAAGCTATTTCGGCAATCCACTCATATTGTTTTCCCTGGGCCTTAATAAGCTGATAGCTATAAGTAGGATGCTTCTTAATCTCATTAAATTCATCATCAGTTAAATAAGTAGGTTTTTCTATGATTGATAGTGGTATTTTTATCATACCAACATCATGTAATAAACCCACCTGGACGAGTCTAATTAAGTCTTTATTTTTATAGCCCAAACCATTGCCAATTTTTAAAGAAATCATGGCAACATTGACCATATGTCGGGCTAAATCATAACCTTTTGAGGGTTTTAAAGCTTCTAATAGTAGTGCATTGCTTTGATCTAAGTTTTCTACTATTTTTTCCGCATAGTAAGATATCTTAGATAGATTTGCTTTTTCTGACTGTTCCAAATTTTCTAAAATGTCAGATAAGTAAGCATATATCTCCTGATATAATTCTCGTGCTTTCACAATTTCTTCAGACGATGCAATTCTTTCAATGATACTTGAAATTTCTTCTTGCTCTACAGTATTTTTTCCTTTAACGGAAGCCTTTTTTTCTGAGGATTCTGCTGAATTTGCAATAGAGTCTTGCCATTCGGTGCGGGCAGTTTTTTCCAGTGCTACCTTACTAATACTTTCAATTTTTTCTATTATAAGTTTATATTCATCAATTATTAATTTTAATAAAGGAGCATCAATGATTTTTATTCCTTTTTGCGCAGCAACGATCATTCCTAAACGACATAAAAGGTTAACTAATTTGATATCTCCATTGCTAAATTCAGAAATGAGTTCAACTGCATTGTCAGCGAATATTTTCTGTTCTTTTCCATTTATTATAAGTCTATGCTGAATATATTTTATAGTTTGTTCTTTAGTAAACTTTTCAAGATTTAAATTTTGGTTTGCTTGGCGCAATAATTTTGGTCCTTTTTCAAATTTATCTTTTAATGGATTTCTTCCGCTTAAAATTATATTAGACAGCTGAGTTCCTTTGTGACTTAGCAGCAGTAAATTATTGATATATTGAAGAACTTCTTCATCTTCAATCAAATGGGCATTATCAAGCACAAGAACAAAAGGTTTTTGGGCAATTTTATATTCTTTTTTTAGTGTGGTATAGATTTGATTTATCGATTCTAAGATATCTCTATCATTGCCATGGCTAAGGTTAAATCCAATTTCGTTTAAAAAAGAAGTTTTGTCAAAACCTTCAAAACAAGTAATAATTATGAAAGGTATTTCCGCCTTTAGCTCATCTTTAAGCATTTTAATCAAATGCGTTTTTCCAGTGCCCTTATCCCCTGAAAGTAGAAGCAAGGCTTTTTCTTCAATAAGCGATAACAGCATCACATTAAATACTCTACTAAGTTGTGGAGTAATAAATATTGAGTTTCGATCATATGTATTCAAAAAAGCTTCTTTTTCTAAATTCCAATATTCTAGGTACAATTTTTTTCCTTTTCCATGATTTTATTGAATTTTCATTAAAATTCGTTGTGTCGTTCAATCCATTTATCAATCGAATCTTTTTTGAATCGCCACTGATTTCCTACCTTAATAGCAGGAATTTTATTTTCTCTCACCAATCTATAGATAGTTGATGTGTGGACTCTCATATATTTAGCAAGCTCCTTAACAGTCATGATTGAAGGTTTTGGCTTAATATAAGCGCTATTATTTTTTTGCAAGGTAATATCCCTTCCTGTTATAAGAAATGCTTTTGGTTTACCATTAATGTTTTTTATCAAAGAAGCATTCAATTCACTTATTAATTCACTTCCATCTTTTTTAAGTAAAGTTAGTTGTACATCTTTAGTAAAACCTTTTTTTAAGGTATTATTTAAATATTCTCTGGCTTTTTTTCGGTCTTGAGGAGCTACTAATTCGAAAGCGTTTTTGCCCAGCAGGTTTTTCAAACTTCTATAGCCAAAAAGCTCAATAGTTCTTTTAGATACTTCTATAATCGTTCCGTCCAAATTGATTACAACTACCCCATCTGGAGATGTGGCAATCAAGGTTTTATACATTTCCTCCGATTCTTTGAGGGCCACTTCTGCCTTCTTCAATTTGGTTATATCTATAAATGAACCGATCATATAAGTAGGATTATTATTACATTCAGTAATTACACTTGCATAGATCTGAGCATTAAAGATAGAACCATCTTTTCTTCTGGCAACCATCTCACCTTTCCATCTACCTATTTCGTACAATAGCTCTGCAATTTCAGAGGCTTTATCTTCTTTCTGCCAAAATTTGCTAACATGCTTTCCAATAACCTCATTTTCTTTTTCAAATCCCCACAATTCTAAAAAAGAGCGGTTAACATAGGTTAACTTACCCTTAAGATCAGCCAGAGCAATAGCATTTATAGAACTTTCAATAGCATTATCTCTAATCCTGAGTACTTCTTCTACTTTTTTGCGATCAACAGTATTCATTAATGCTACCTAAATATTATCAATATTAATTTATAATATCTAATGACTTATTATTTTAATTAATATTATCAAACATCTTTTAAATTTAATCATATTTAACTAATAGTATACAATAGTTACTAATGTTTGTCAAGTTTTTTTTATGGGAGATATTTATGGTTTTTTTTTGCAAGTATATTAATTTGTATTAATATAATATTTGCATGAGTAATGTCGGGTTATTACAATGTTTTTGTATAGTTATCAAACCATATTTGCACTGCCTAAAAGATCAATTTTAGAGGAGACAATCTTTTTTATCTCATCTTTAGCAAAACTTAATATTTTTCTTGGATCAAACACTTCAGGTTCTCTCTCAAAAATCTCTCTTATGCCAGCAGTGAAGGCCATTCTTAGATCAGTATCAATATTTACTTTAGTAATTCCTAAGGAGATTGCCTTTTTAATATCATCTGGAGGAATGCCTTTGGCACCTTTGATTTTTGCTCCATAAAGTTTAGCTTTTTCCAGGCTGGGTGAAATTACACTTGAAGCACCATGAAGTACCAAAAGCACATCAGTTTTTTGCGCTATTTCTTTAAGTCTTTGAAAATCAAGCTTTGGTTCACCTTTAAATTTATAAGCACCATGAGAAGTACCAATAGCCACTGCCAATGCATCGCATTTAGTCTTTTTAACAAACAACTCAGCTTCTTCCGGGTCGGTAAATAATGCATTCTTTTCACCAATTGAAACATCATCCTCAACTCCGCTCAATCTTCCCAGTTCTGCTTCCACCGATACACCTTTCGCATGAGCTAATTCTACTATTTTTTGTGTTATCTCTATATTTTCTTCTAATGATTTATCAGAAGCATCTATCATTACGGATGTCCATCCCAGTTGAATGCATCTTTCTATGGTATTAATATCTTTACCATGATCGAGATGAAGAGATACTGGTATGTTAGCTTTTTTGGCTAACAGTTTAATTATTGTGCCAAGAATTTCATCACCGGCATATTTGAGAGCCTTTTCAGTGGTCTCAATTATAACAGGTGATCTTTTTTCTTCTGCTGCTTCAATTATTGCTTGCGTTATCTCCAGGTTGCTTGTGTTAAAAGCACCAACAGCATAGCCTTTTTCTTGACCCTTGTGTTGAAGTTCCAAATTTGTTGTCAAAGGCATATTTTTCTCCTTTTAAAAAGAAATTTATAGTAAATGAGGTGATTAGCTTGTTTTTCTGTCGACAAGGAAGATGTATAAGTCCATAACGTTGGTATAGGTAGGGCCTGTTATAATTAAATCATCCAATTGTTGAAAAAAATGATAAGAATCGTTATTTTCGGCATATTTATGAGCATCTATTCCTTTTTTTAAAGCGCGTTGAATAGTAAAACTATCTGCCACAGCTCCTGCTGCATCAGTGGGCCCATCGGTGCCATCTGTTCCAGCACAAAATGCTACGATATTTTCCTGGGTGCTTATTTCTATTGCAGACGCTAATGTAAGTTCTTGATTTCTACCACCCTTACCATTACCTTTTAAGGTAACAGTTGTCTCTCCGCCGGAGATGATGCAGGCAGGAGGTCGAATTGGATTATTAGATGCTAAAATTTCTTTCGCTATAGCGCTCTGGAAGTAAGCCAGTTCTTTTGCTTCTCCGCTCATTAAACTTGAAAGAATAAGTGTGTTATAACCCTGCAATTCTGCTTCTTTTTTTGCTTGATTAAGAGCTAAACGATTGTTTCCTATTATTATTTCTATAATCTGGTTAAAGATAGTATCCCCTTTTTTTGGTGTTTCATCTATCTCTTTTTTTAAACCTTTTTCCAAATGTTTTAAAATAGATGGTGGTATTTTTTCTTTGATCTTATATTCATCTAATATATCCCAACAATCTTGATAAGTAGTATTATCTGCAGTTATTGGTCCTGAGGCGATAAATGAAGTATCATCTCCAATAACATCAGAAAGTACAAGACCTGCCAGATGGGCAGGATAGGCTAATTGGGCAAATCTACCTCCTTTAATTTGAGATATATGTTTCCTGATGGTATTAATCTCATATATAGTAGCCCCACTTGCGAGCAATATTGAAGTAAGTTGTATTTTATCTTCCAGAGATATACCGTTTATAGGTTGTATAAAAAGCGCTGATCCTCCACCAGAGATTAAAAACAGTATTAAATCATTTTTTCCAGCTTGTTGTGCTAAATCAATAATCTTTTTGCTTCCTGATAAACCAGCCGCATCAGGTAATGGATGAGCTGCCTCTATTACCTTAATTATATCTAAAGATTCTCCATACTCGTATTTTGTTATTACTACACCTGCAGATATGTGATCGCCTAAAAGGCTTTCTACAGCCTTTGCCATTTTGGCTGATGCTTTTCCAATTCCTAAAATATATAATTTATTTATCTTATCAAGGTCATAAGGATGATTTTTGATCCATAGTGTGGTACCTTTTAACGATAGATTGTTAAGTATTAATCTTTCTGGATTGACAATTTTTAAGGCACTGTGGAAGATTTCCAGTGCCTCTTTTCTCATCTGGATGAGTGATTTACCTTTATTCATATCCTTATTTTTCTTCTTTTTTTTCTTTTTGATGCTTTTCCCAGTAGTCAAAATATTTTTTCAATTCCTTACCTGGTCCTGCAAGTTCGCAAGAAAAGCGTCCTTTTTTTCCTTGACATATACAGTCGTGCATACATCCTTTACGGGTCAATACAATCTCATGAAATTGCTTTTCTTTTTTATTTTTTTCAAAGATGGTGCTTTTCAAATGCATATGCATGCAGGGGACATATATTTCATCTTTATTACTTTTTTTTAGATTTATTTTATTTACACCTAATGCTGCCATAGATCTACCCTCTTATGAGTTTATAATATTATGCTATGCTATGTTAACAAAAATGCTATCCATATTCAATATATCTCTACTATTTAGCTGGTTGACTTTGTTAATTTATACTTGTTATAATGCTTTCAGATTTCGTAAGTTATTTAAAGAATTAACATGGTATTATAAGAGAGGTTAATAATAATCATAAAAATGGTGAGTTATGAAAGAATCAGTTATTATCAGTTCAGTACGCACACCGATAGGACGTTTTTTGGGAGCCCTTAAAGGTATTAAAGCAACAACGTTAGGGAGTATTGTCGTAAAGGAAGCAGTTAAACGCGCAGGTATTAAACCTGAAGATGTTGATGAGGTAATTATGGGAAATGTCGTTTCTGCAGGACTGGGCCAGGCACCAGCTCGTCAGGCTGCTTTAAATGCTGGTCTAAAGGATGGTGTTGCGGCTACGGCAATAAATAAGGTTTGCGGTTCGGGATTAAAAGCAGTTGTTATGGCGGCCCAGGCTATTAAATTAGATGATTTTCAGATGGTTGTTGCTGGTGGTATGGAAAGTATGAGTCAAGCTCCCTACCTTGCGCCTAAGGCACGAATGGGTCATAGAATGGGTAATGCGGAGCTTGTAGATTCAATGGTTTATGATGGACTTTGGTGTGCTTTTCATGATTTTCATATGGGCATGACAGGTGAGGTTGTAGCTGAAAAATGCAACATTACCAGGCAAATGCAGGATGAATATGCTTTTAATAGCCATCAGAAGGCTATTGCTGCTATTGATGCTGGAAAATTTAAGGATGAAATAATTCCAGTGGAAATTCCTCAGCGTAAAGCTGAACCAATCATATTCGATACCGACGAAGGTCCACGAAGAGATACCTCTATGGAAGTTCTTTCCAAACTCAGACCTGTTTTCAAAAAAGATGGCGGAACAGTAACAGCCGGTAATGCTCCTGGAGTAAATGATGGTGCAGCAGCTGTAGTAGTAACCTCCATGGAACAAGCTCAGGAGTTAGGTATTAAGCCAATGGCAAGAATTGTAGCGTATGCAACCAGTGGGATTGAACCCTCCTTAGTTATGTTAGCTCCCATAGAAGCTATAGAGAAAGTATTTGAGCTGTCAGGTTGGAATAGAGATGAAGTTGGGTTGTATGAAATTAATGAAGCTTTTTCTGCTCAGGTGGTGGCATTAATAAATGAATTGAAGCTTGATCCGGAGAAAGTAAATGTGAATGGAGGAGCTGTAGCTTTAGGTCATCCCATTGGAGCAACCGGAGCAAGGATACTCACTACATTACTTTATGCCATGAAGGATCGTAACGTTGATAAAGGCATAGCTGGTCTCTGTCTGGGCGGTGGTAATGCCGTTGCTATGGCAGTAGAAAGGGTATAATTATAATATTTCTTTTTTAATTTTAATATCGAAGCATTATAGCAAAAAGGGATAAGGAAATGGAAATAAAAAAAATTGGTATTATAGGGGCTGGGACTATGGGAAATGGTATTGCACAGACAGCAGCTCAATTTGGTATTCAAGTAATTATGAGAGATATCAAACAGGAGCTTATCGATCGGGGTATGAAAGCTATTGGAAAAAATTTGCAGCGAGGGGTGGATAAAGGCAGAATAACTGCTGAGGAGAAGGAAGAGATATTATCTCGCATACAAGCAACAACAGAACTGAAAATGTTAAAGGATGCTGATTTTATTGTTGAAGCCATTAACGAAGATTTTGCCTTAAAGCGCAAGGTTTTCGAAGAACTTGATAAGCTCTGTGCACCCGAGATAATTTTGGCCAGCAATACTTCTTCCATATCAATAACAAAAATTGCGGCTTGCACCAAGAGAGCTGATAAGGTTATCGGCATGCACTTTATGAATCCCGTGCCAGTAATGAAGTTGGTAGAAATAATTCGAGGAATTGATACGTCTGATAATACTTATGAGCTAACAAAAGAGCTTTCTTTGAAAATGAATAAAAGCCCGGTTGAAGTAAATGATTATCCGGGCTTTATATCAAATCGAATATTGATGCCAATGATAAATGAGGCTATTTTTACCCTCATGGAAGGTATTGCTGCTGCTGAAGATATAGATACGGTGATGAAATTAGGTATGAATCATCCTATGGGCCCTTTAACATTAGCTGATTTTATAGGTCTTGATGTTTGTCTTGCTATAATGGAAGTACTATACTGCGGTTTAGGAGATCCAAAATATAGGCCCTGTCCTTTATTAAGGAAAATGGTTGATGCAGGCCATTTAGGGAGAAAGACAGGTCGAGGTTTTTATACATATACCTAATAGCAATAATTAAAGATTATCGATGTAATTAATCAAATGAGGCCGTTGTTTATTGTTTCTTTTAAAATGAAGCACCTGCTGAAAAGCTGTTGCTTGATTTTTTTAATTAATGTGCTCTATTTTGCATTATCATTGATCGCTTATCCTTGTTGCTTACAAGAACAAACAGAAAGGATTACTGCTCAAGAGAGAAAACTAAAACAGCTTCAAGCAGAGATAGACAAATACAAAGCTAAAGCTAAAGAATATGGTAGTGAGGAGAAGAGCGTTCTAACACAATTAGAATCTTTAGAATTGAATTATCGTTTGAAAAATGCTGAATTAGAAAAGCTTAATATAGAGCTTCAAAGCTTACAGCAACAGATAGTTAGAATAACAAAGCAAGTTGATGAGTTACAACGCACAGTAAATGATCTAAGAAGCTATATAAAAAATAGGATTTTAAGCTTATATAAGTTGGGAAGATTGGCATATTTTCGCTATATGTTGTCCCTTAAAAATCCAGCAGATCTTCTTAGTTGTTATAAATATGTGGCAATATTATCTGATAGAGATACACAAAAAATTGAAAAATTTAGAAGTTCTTTGTTGTTGCTCAAACAAAGTCAGCAAAGCTTGGTTAAGAATCGAAGGTCTTTACTATATATAAGATCAAAAGCAGAAAACAAGAGAGCTGAGATCGCTAAGGCAAAGCAAGAAAGGCAAGACTATTTGCTTTCAATACAGCAGCAAAAAGAGCTTTATATTAAAGCAGCTGGAGATCTGGAACATGCCTCGCAAAGATTGAAGCTGCTTATTGAAAGACTAAGAGAAGGGAGAGAATTGGATGAAGGACCTTCTTATGTCCTCAATATCGTTAACTTTAAAGGACTATTAAATTGGCCAGTTAAAGGAGAGGTGCTGGTTCCTTTTGGAAGGGTTAAACACCCCAAGTTTAATACCTACACTATTCAGAATGGCATTGATGTCGCTACTGATAAAGGTGCGGTAATTAATTCCATTTTTGCCGGGAAAGTAATTTATGCTGATTGGTTTAAAACCTATGGAAATTTATTAATTATAGATCATTTAAATGGGTATTGGTCTTTTTATGCGCATTTAGATAAGTTTTTGGTTGAAACTGGACAATGGGTAGATCGTGATCAAACCATTGCTATAAGTGGTGATAGTTCTTCGTTAAAAGGATATTGTCTCCATTTTGAGCTGAGGTATAATGGTATTCCCTTTAATCCAATGGAATGGTTAAGGAAAAAGTGAAATAAGTAACTATAAAAGGATTTTTTTTATGGAAATTAAGTTAAGCAGATATAAACTTTGGTTAATTTTCATTTCAGCTTTTTTGGTGGCTTTTTTTATTTTCGGAGCATTATTTTTTAAAGATAGTACCTACGGTAAGTTAGCTATTATGACTGAGGTTATACAGTTAGTTAAAAATAATTATGTAGATGAAGTAGATTTAAAAAAGCTTTTTAATGGAGCTTTTAATGGACTTATGGAAGGTTTAGATACAGAGTCAGCTTATCTAACGAAAGAGGAATACAAGCATTTAAAGCTTTTATATCCCAATAGATATGGGCTTTATATTGCGCAACCATCATACAATAGATTAATAATAGTAACAAGGGTTACTCCAGATTCTGTTGCTTATCAGGCAGGTGTAAGAGCGGGAGTTCCACTCATATCCATTAATGAACATTATATTGGTGAGGTCTCACTTTTTCAAGCCCGTTATCTTTTAACCACAGAACAAAATAAACTGCGCCTTTCATTTTTTCAGGATAAGTCAGATAAAGAATATAATTTAGAGCTTAAACCTGGAAAAGCAATTCTGGAAAAACCTTTTGCAAAGATCATGGAAGGCGACTTTGGTTATATAAATATACCCCATTTCTTAAAAGGAGTTTCAGAGCAGGTACTTCAATCAATAGATTTTTGTAGAAATAATAAAGCAAAAGGTTTAATATTAGATTTAAGGAATAATTGTTTTGGTTCAATAGATGAAGCTCTTAAGATTGCAGACTTTTTCTTGGAAAATGATGTAATTCTTCGTCTAAAAACAAAAAAAGATAAGGAAAAGCTCTTTAGAGCAAAAAAGGAAAACACTGACTATAAGTCTTTTTTAACCATATTGGTAAATGCTCAGACTTTAGGACCATCTGAAATCTTAACCGCTGCTATAAAAGACAAAAAAAGAGGAAGCATTATTGGTGAGAAGACCTTTGGATTAGGAGTTGAACACACCTTCATAGAGTTGCCCAGTGGAGCAGCAATCCGTATTCCTTGGGGAAAGTGTTACACCCCTAAAGGGAAGCAAATACAGTATAATGGAGTGGAACCTGATGCAATTATTCTTTCAGAGCAAAAAGTGCCTATTATTAAAAGCAAAAAAGAGGCAGCTAATCTGGATGTGGATGAGCAGTTAAATAGAGCATTAATTGAAATTAAAAAACTCTATAGCAGCTGGATTGAACAGCAAAAATACTAAGTTTTTATATCTTCTATAATTGAATATGACATCTCATAGTTATCAGAGGAATAAGAGAGATAAGAGCATATTTGGAAATAGAAAATTCCGTTTGTCTCTTATACTTGTCTATTTGGCTATCATTATTGTAGCTTTATTTATTGCTTTACAAACTACAAATAACAAGAACAAGAATAAGATAGCCAATGCAAAGGTTAAAAAAACAAGCATTCCCACCTTCTATACTCAGCAGAAGCAATTTCATGACTCTCTACTCGTTGCATTATCTTCATGGAATGTAAATATTATTGAGGAGAATGAAAAATCCGGTAGTGCTCAGCATGAGCATCAATTTATAAGTTTAGAAATCATATTTGAAGATTCATTAGATCTGAATAGAATATTATCCATAATTTCTACTGAGGTAACTATAATTCAGGGGAGTTTAGTTGAACGCAACCAAATTAATAAAGTTACTCAAATAGTTAAGGTTTTAGATATAAAGCTGGAGGATAAACTTTCTCATCAAATCTTTTTAATAAACAAGGATAATGGAGACGCTAATTTAAAAAGTGTAGCCATAATTATTGATGATTTGGGATATAATCTTGAAATGATTAATTCCTTGGTTGAGATCAATAAACCCCTGACTTTATCAATTATTCCACATCTTAGGCATTCTTTACAAACAGCTAAGATTGCTCATAACAAAGGATATGAGGTTATGCTCCATTTACCTATGGAGCCAGAAAATTATCCCCAAAAGAATCCAGGCGTTGGTGCATTATTAATAAAAATGACTCCAGATGAAATTTATAGAACAGTACTAAGAGATATTTCGTCTATTCCTTATATAAAGGGTGTGAATAATCATATGGGTTCCAGGGCTACTCAAGATTATAATATGATGCAAGAAGTGCTTAGAGTAATTAAAGAACAGAATTTGTATTTTGTAGATAGCCAAACCTCTGAGCATACAGTAGCCTATCAAGTAGCTAAGAAAATGGGTATACCTTCTGCTATTCGCACACTTTTTATTGATGAGATACAAGATATGGCATATACAGAGCGGGAGATAAAGTCTCTTTATGAATATGCAAATAAAAATGGCTATGCTATAGGAATAGGACATGCATATCCAACTACCATTCAAACACTAAAAAAGGTTCTGCCTTATTTTGGGGATTCAAAAGTAAAATTAGTTTTTGCTTCCGAAATTGTAAGTTAGCCGCTTATTTTTGTATTTTACTGAGGAGTTGTTGAGATTATTAAAAAAAAATCACTCCGCGATATTAAGCAAATAATAGTATTTTCCTTAGGCATTATACTATTTGTCGCTGGAGTGCTCTCATTTTTTCTAACTAATCCTAATGAGCCGAGTACTATAAAAAAAGAAGATAGCGAAGTAACAAGTGAAGGTTTTTTTAGTAAAATAGGTAAATTTTTTATTGGAATAAAAAATAGTTTTATAACTTTTTTTTCATATATCTCTAAAGCTTTTGTCTACGTGAAAGACCTTATAATTAAGGTAATATTACCTCGTCTTTCTATAGAGCAAAGAAGCAAATTTTATTCAGCTCTCCGTTTTTTTAGCCGCGTTAAAGACTTCGTATTTTCTAAATATTATCTATTCCTCTGTTTTATTGCTCTTCTCATAATATATCATCACGGCAGAAAATTATTTAAAAGCTAATACTGTTTTATTCATAATATTAAATAGAATTTTTTTGATAGTATTATAGTAGGATTTTATTCAGAGGTTAATAAAAAGTGTTGAAGGTAAATAAATCTTAAAAATAGTAATCGAAATAATACGGTTATCTTATTATCTTTCTAATTTTGATAAATAGCTCTCAGCTAAAGGTGCCACTAATGGTCCATTATTATCTTTTATAGTATTATTTTTATAGCTTGTCGCTTCCCTGAAGGTGGCAATTGCCTCATCTCTAAATCCTAAGCTTTGATAGCATTGAGCCATTCTATAGAGTAATGTTCCCCTACCAATTCCGTATTGACTGGTAAGAGTGGCTTTTTTAAATTGTTCAATAGCTTCAGCCCAACGATGAAAATGCATATATATCAACCCAAGGTTGTAATTTGCTAAGAGCTTTAGATTTTGTTCGCTACTACTCGATGCTATATGCTGTAATTCAGCCATTAGTTTACTATAGCTAATTTTCGGCGAGTTTAAAGGTATCTCTATGGAGCTCGCTCCTAAAATAATATTTTTGGTTTCTTGTTTGACTTGAGTTCGATATTCTATGGTTATTGTTTCATTAACTTTTTTATTTTTAAGATAGTTTAGTAAATCAAGTGTTTTTTCAATCTTTATTCCATCTATGCTTTCTATTATATCTCCTGGTTTTATTTCAGCTTTGGCTGCTGGACTATTGGGAATAGTACTTAAAATGGGAATACCATTATATAGTAATGTATCAATGGTATTCACGCCAAGCCAGCTTTTGTATAGTTCATACGTAGTATTAAGCTTCGAGACAAAATCAGCAGTATCTAACTGGCTCAGGAGATTTACTTTGAAACTCTCTATTGCAGGATTTTCTGGGCAAATAACAGAAAGCAATAGAGTCCTGGCTTGAATTTTATCTGGTATATAGGCGGTGATTATGAGCTCCACCTCTAATTGCTCTGCTAAATAATTGATTGCGTCAGTCATTTTTGCATCTGATATTTCTTTTTTCCTCATATCGGCTTTTGGGGTTAAATCTAAAACAGTTAAACCTCTACTATTCATTAAAGAATTTGCTTTTGCAATTGAGGCAGAGCTAAAATTGAATGAGTCAACCTTAGTAAAAAGTTCTTTAACCTGCTTTTCAATTTCTGAGACTAATGTCTCCTCAACCTCACTTTCCGGAATGACTCCTAAAAATACCAAAGTAGGTTTAAGGGTACAATCTAATCTTAAATGCTGATCTTTTTTAAGTTCAATATCTTTAAAAAATTTACCATGGATGTGTTTCAAAACAACTCTGTATTTTCCTGAGCATAAATCCTTTAACTCTGCTGGTGTTTGACTAAATAATCTATCGTTTAAATAAATATCAGCTCCACTTGGAGTTGAATTAATTATTAGGGTTGCTAAGCTCGGTTCTAAAACTGAGGGGGCGATAGTATAATCTTCCGGATTATCAAATCTTACTGTCTTGAATGCTGATTCATAGCATTCTTTACTAAATTCTACCTGATGTGTTCCCAAAGGGATATTTTCAACCTTAAATTCAGCAGATAATTGGTTAAAATCAATCCCTAATTCCTCGGCTTTTTCTTTGTAGCTTGGATCTGGTGGACCCATAGTAGTTCCTCGTGATTCACCATCTATTATTATCTCCACTCCTGGAGGCTGGGTAACAAAGAATGCGGCTGCAGTGTTTCTCACTAAGGGAAAGCTTATTTCCAATGTCTGTTGGGGCATTATATTAATCATTTGGGTTTCTTTTTTATAGCCGGGAAGCTCTACTTCCAGCTGATAGGCACCTTTTAAATATGGTGTTTGGAAGAGATTAGTCACACCGATTACTTTGCCATTGAAGCGAACATTAGCTCCTGATGGTTCCGATTTCACAACTATATATCCAATATAATCCTTTTTAACATTCGCAAAAAAATCGATTATTTTTGGTGAAACGAGCTTTTCATCAAGAGAGTATTTTTGATCGAGTTTAATTATCTCACTAAAGTCTTCTGATGCTTTTTCAAACTGCCCGCTATTAAAATAAGCACGGGCACGATATTCGTAGCTTTTTAGAAGAATATCATGGAGTTGATCAGAGAGCTCAACTTCGCTCCTTCTTTTTTTCAGGGTGTTTATTATTCTTTCAAATTCTAAAATGGATGAAGATTGGTATATTGATCCAAACGTTTTTTCTGCTTGTTCATATACGCTTACTATAGCTCTTTCACTTTGCAGTTCTTCTTCGGTTACTTGGCATAGAGCACAAAGCGAAAAGAGAAACAAAAATGTTAAATACATACAAAAATATGCAAAGTATATTTTTTCTCTCATTTTAGAAATATCTCAATAAATTTTTTACTTTATCATCAAAAACATAAAGACCACCAGCCTCATCCACTGCAATAAGCAGGGGTTTGTCCAACTGGCTGCCACTGCTATCAGTTAAACTAAATATTCCAAGTAAATTATATAGTGGGCTGAAAATGAATATCTTTTTTTGCTTCTTGTCTAAAACATAAAGATTATCACAGATGTCGACTGCAATATCTACGGGTTCTTCAAATTCATATCCTTTTCCTCTGGACATTATTTTATGAAGTGTTTTACCTTTCAGGTTAAATTGCTGGATTGATTTATCCCTCTTTTCTAAAACCCAGATTTGGTCTTTGCTGTCTATAGCCACATCTGTAAATTCTCTAAAAAAAGCATTGGAAATTGAAAAAAGATATTTAAAATTCTTATCGAAATATAAAAGCTGCTTACTTTTTTTGTCAGCAACGACATATCTTGAATAACTATCTTTAAACACAATCATCGCTTCTTCAACTTCTTTAGGGCCTTTTTCCGTTTTTACCATAAGATTAGAAAACCGGTTTTCGACCAAAATCCCTTTTTTATTGTTTGTTATTAATTTATTATTTTTATCTAAAAAGATGCTTTGAGGATCTTTAATAAAAAATTGTTGCTTATAGTTTCCTTCTGGCGAAAATTGCAATACTGCATCTCTATTACCGTCAGCAACAAAAATTTCTCTTTGATTATTAATAATCACTGACTTTGCATTTTTAATATTCTCGACCATTTTAAGCTTGAAATCTGCATCATAATGATAGAGCGGCTCATTTCTTACTTTAGGTTTAACGGTTAGACGATAGAGTAGCGTGAGCATATTGAGAGCTTTATTGGCGTCCGGGTTATCGGGATAATTATTTCTCAGTTCTTGTAGCTCAAGCAATGCTGAATGGTAATTACCTAAATAAACATCAAAGCATGCTTTTAATAGGTATGCTCTTGTGATATGCTCAAATTCAGGATATTCTGCCATGAGCGTATCTAATTTTTCTATTGCTCTAGTGTAATCTTTAAGTCGTTCATAACTGAGAGCTGAATTTAGCAGTGCATTGTCTACCCACTGGCTCTGAGGATATAAACGAGCTATTCTTTCAAAATTGGCCAGAGCTTCATTAAATTCCTCCTGAGTCTCACCATTTGTTAGATTAACATATCCAATATAAAAATAGGCTGCTTCTGCTGAATCGGTTCCGGCAAATTCTTTTATGAGTTTGTTAAACTCTTCCATTGCCCGGTCATAATCTTCTTCAATCTCAAGATAATATTTTGCAATAAGAAGTTGGGCGTCATCTGCATAAGGGCTATCTCGCGAATTTCTTATAAGTGTATTGAAATCCTCCAAAGCAAGCTGATATTTACCTTCTTTTAGAAATGTTTTGCCGCTTTCTAAAAGGCGTTTTTCAAGTTCTTGAGCTATTGAAAAGGCAGGCAAAAGGAGAAATGTAAGTAATATTAATATCACTATTATTTTTTTAATGAGCGACATCTTTATATCCTCGAATAAAAAGGGATTATCTTGCTTCAGGAGCAATAAATCTTACATATTCACTCTTTCCCGCTATTACTGTTCTTGTTTCTGTTTTTTCTTTTCCATCTAACCAAACACATTTTATTTTATGAGTGCCCGCAACGATATTACTATCTCTAATTGGTGGGTTATCAAGGAAAATTCCATTTATATAAATTTTACCACTGGATGGTGTTGCTAAAATATTTATTTTTCCTAAACCCGGAAGCACAAATTCTGTGTTTTTTTCACTGATAATTCGCACATTGATGGTGCGGTTAAGAAAAATTTCTTCATTAATAATTGTAAGATTGTGATTTCCGGGAAGGATTTCAATCCTTTTATTTAAAGCAGAGCGTGCAATTCGTCTTTTTCCTAAATAGACATCTACGGGATAGTTACCTTTTATCATAAGAAATCCTGGGTCTGGAATAACCTCTAATTGATAGGTAGTACTATCTTCTATTTCATTAGGATTTAGTTCAACTGTTTTATCGAAATACCCATTCATGAACAATTTTAACTGATATGTTTTAGCCAATTCAAGCTTAATTTCAATAGGAGTTTCACCTTCTAATTCTTCATCGTCAAGTGCGATTTTAGCCCCAGGTGGTTGAGTTTCAATAAGAACTTCTTTTATTGTAGGTTGAAGCACTACATTTATTGCATCAGCGATTTCCTGTTCTAATACTATTTCTTTAGTAGTATCAGAGTACAAATCTTTTTTGAGTACAAAGTTATATATTTCACCTACTTTTCCGCTAACATTTATATCAGCTGGTGTTTTTTCCCCGGTATCTTTTCCATTAGCAAAAATTAAAGCTCCGAGTGGCTCTGATGTAATAGAAAGCGTTTTATTGAAACCTTTTGATTGGAAAAGATTTGTAATTGCTTGTGCTTTAGTTTTATTTTCGACCGCTTGATCGGAACGAATAAAAATGGTTTTGATATTATCCCAGTTATTATAGCCATAATAAGCTGCACCAGCAGCTACAATTGTTAATAAAAAAATTAAAACCATGGCACGAAGTGAACGGGCCTTTGCAATACTGGCTGCTCTCCCTTCAGTTAATGGTTTGTATTCATCCTCTATAACAGCCGTATCTTCAGACTCACTGAGACTATATTCATTTGCTTTGGATATTAAAACAGTTTTAGCGTCCTCATCGATTTCTTTTTTGCTTTTTTTCTTCTTTTTTAGGTATTTCGTCTCATAGCGCTTCAGGGCAGCTGCTAATTCCGAGCAGGTTCTATATCTTTCCTCAGCTTTTTTAGCCAAAGATTTTAAAATTACTGTTTCATAAAACTTTGGCAGGTCTTTCATCATGAGCTTTGGAGGAGGTGGGTCTTCGTGTACTATTTTGTATAATATTGATGTAGTCTCTCCTCTAAAAGGTATGTCACCGGATAACAATTCGTAAAGTACAATCCCTAAAGAAAAGATATCTGAGCGGCCATCGATTTTTTCTGCTTTTATCTGTTCTGGAGACATGTAAAAAGGAGTACCCATAATAATTCCGGTCTGTGTAGTATGAGCAGATGATTTTATTTTTGCGATGCCGAAATCACACAGTTTAACTCTTCCTTCTTTAGTAAGCATTATGTTTGCTGGTTTAATATCACGGTGAATAATACCTTTTTTATGGGCATAATCTAAAGCATCAGCTATTTGGGTAAAAACATTTAATATTGCTGTATAATTAAACCTCTTTCCTTCTTCGATTATATCAGATAATGTCTTGCCATCAATAAATTCCATAGCTATATAAGCTTCATTTCTATCTTCACCTACATCATAAATTGTTACTATGTTTGGATGAGATAGAGTCCCTGCGGAGCGAGCTTCTCGTAAAAATCGTTGTTTTATTTCTTCTTGGTCTACAGCAAAAGAATTAGATTCTAATTTTATGAGCTTTATGGCAAGAATTCTATCAATAACCGGGTCATAGGCTTTATAAACTACACCCATGGCTCCCCGACCAAGTTCTTCCACTACTTCGTATCTGCCAATCTTTTTCTTCATTTTAATGGCTTATGATGTTTTATTTATGGTTTCTTTTATAGACAAATAAAAATTCCAAGTCAAAATAAATATAAACTATTAATTCAAATGGATTTTAGCAGAAAAATCCTATAATTTCAAGTACTTATCAAGTATTTATAATATTCTTCTCTTATTCTAATTTGAGAAATTTTTTTAATTTATATATTAAAGAGAATTTATTTAATTATAAAATTATCGTTAATAATTCTCAAGCTCTTAAAGAATAATTTAGATGATAAGGTACATTAAGAAATAAACTAAAGATAGATTTACATTTCTTCAATATATATTCTGCGTTTTATTCTTAGTATAAAAATCAATATAACTCCAGCAACAAATCCGCCAATATGAGCTAACCATGCCACTCCACTCTTACTTCCGATGCTTACAGCCAAAAGTTGAAAAAGAAACCAGAATCCCAAAAAATAAAGTGCTGGAAGCTTAATAAGCCTTATATAAACAAAAAGAAATACAAAAGTAAGAATTCTTGCCCGGGGGTACAGTATCAAATATGCACCCAGTATGCCTGCTATTGCTCCACTTGCTCCAATCAAAGGAATTTTTGCATCTATATTGGCGAAAACCTGGCTCAAGCTTGCTATAAGACCGCAGATTATATAGAAAAAGACAAACCTGAAATGTCCAAGATAATCTTCAATATTATTACCGAATATCCATAAATAAAGCATATTCCCTATTAGATGAAGCAGTCCAGAATGCAAAAACATCGATGTAAATAAGGTTAGAATAGGAGGTATGTTTCCCAAAGGCGGTAAATCAACGTTATGCATTATTTCATAGGGCGTGGCGCCAAATTGGTAAACAAATGTTTGCATACCTCTTCCTAAAGATAGTTGATAAATAAAAATAGCTATATTAGTAAAAATTAATACTATAGTTATAAAAGGAAATGTACGTGTTGGATTTTCGTCTTTCAGTGGAATCATAACTTTATCACTTAGATTTTTATGCTAATACTTTCCTATTCCATTTCAATTACTATATCATTAGATATATTTAATTTCAATCAGTAAGAAACTCTTTGGATTAGCAACTTTATCAATGCAAGAATCTTTTATGGTTTTCAACTATTTTATTATTTGTCTTATTTATCTCTTGCTATAGGGATTAAAATTTTTTAGAATGTGCTTCATGGTTTATAGATTTTTTATGTTTTGAAAAACTTAATTGTTATTAGTTGTATACGCCAATGAAGAAAATTAACTTTAGAAGCACAGATATTTTATTGCTGCTCATGGTTGCTATTTGGGGATTCAACTTTTCAGTTCTTAAAATAGTATTACAGGAATTTCTTCCTATGAGCTTTAATATTCTCCGTTTTATAGCCTCTTCTATCTCGGTAATTTTTCTTCTTTTTCTTTTAGAAAGAGGAATTTCCATAAATAAGCATGATTGGATCAAGATTATATTATTAGCACTATTCGGTCATACATGTTACCAGTTATTATTTATATACGGTATTTATGATACAACAGCTTCTAATGCTTCTCTGCTTATGGCATGTGTACCTATATACACGGGTATAATAAGTTCGATAGCAGGTTATGAAAAAGTTCGCCCTACAACATGGATTGGTATCTTCCTTTCTTTTTTTGGTGTTTTTTTTATTATGAGAGCTAATCCCAGAGGCTTTGATTTCTCTTCAGTTCATTTTAGAGGTAATATGTTGATTATTTTAGCATCTTTAAGCTGGGCAGTTTATACTGTTATGGCTGCTCCGCTTCTTAAGAAATATTCGCCTTTAAAACTTACAGCCATTACTATGAGTATTGGGACTCTTTTGCTTATTCCCTTCTCAATCAAAGAATTAAAAATGCAAAATTGGCAAGATATATCAGCCCTATCTTGGATGGGCTTTATTTACTCATTTTTGTTAGCAATAGCCCTGGGTTATACAATTTGGTATAAAGGAGTTGAAAAAGTTGGATCTACTCGTACGTCGGTTTATAGTAATTTAACACCTATCTTAGCAACCTTTTTTGCCTGGCAGATTCTTTCCGAAACAATAACTCTTTATCATATAATCGGTGCAACTATTATCTTCTTAGGTATTTATCTGAGCCGCATTAATAATAAACCCAGGAAGCGTTTAAAAGCGCTTTAATTATTGACGACAATAAACCTGATGCAATAAAATAGTTATGATTGTAACTTTTCCGAAAAGGTAAGGTCATGACAAAAAAAAGAGATAAGTTACTTTTGCTTGTGTTCTTTCTTTTAATAATTTCAGGAATTACCAGTATAATTATTGCACAGGTTAGTGAATCTGAGAAACACAATAGTCAAGGCAGTAAATATTTGTCTAAAGGAAAATACGATAAAGCAATAGCAGAATTTGAAAAGGCAATTGAGATAAACCCATTTTTTGCAGAGGGCTACAACAATTTAGGAGTTGCTTATATAGGAAAAAAGGAATACGAAAAAGCTATAACATGCCTTAATAAAGCTATAGAATTAAATGAGGAGTATGGATTAGCTCGCTATAATTTGGCAATAGCTCTTCATTATAATGGAAAAGATGCCGAAGCGATAGAGGAGCTTAAAAAAACTGTAGAAATAAATCCAAAAAATTTCAGAGCTTACTATAATCTGGCATGTTATTATTCCTTAAATGGAGAAATTGAGCTTGCCGTTAAAAATCTAAAAAAGGCTATCGATATTGGCTATAACAATTTAGATTGGATAAAAAAAGATTCGGATTTAGACAATATACGTGATCATCCTGGATATAAAGAAATAATATCACAATTAGAAAAAAGCTTGCTTCCAAAATCAAACTAAAAATATTCGATTAAAGGTTATAATTTGGACTATAATTGGTTATCATTACTACCACCATTAGCTGCTATAGCTTTAGCAATTGCAAGCAGATTAGTCTATTTTTCCCTCTTTTTTGGATTATGGCTTGGATGGACTATAATTAACAATTGGAATCCTATTTCTGGCTTAACAGGAACATTAGATTCCATCATTGTGGTCTTTACCCAAAAAGGTAATGTAGAGATTTTAGCATTTTGCTTATTCATTGGTGCTTTACTTTCTTTAACTCAGCGATCAGGTGGAGTAAAGGGATTCGTTGATTGGATAATGCGCACTCGTCTTATTCGAGGAAGAAGAAGTGCTAATTTAGTTTCTTTTATTATTGGATGTGTAATTTTTATAGAAGCAAATATAAATTGCCTTCTTGTCGGGTCTATATCGCGTCCTTTTTATGATCGATTAAGAATATCTCGTGAAAAATTGGCTTATATTTGCGATTCAACCTCCGCTCCAGTTTGTGTGATGTTGCCCATTAATGCATGGGGAGCTTATATATTAGGATTGCTTATTATCCAAGATGTAAAAAACCCGCTAAAAATGTTAATAAAAGCTGTTCCTTTAAATTTCTATGCCATAGCAGCTCTAATACTTCTTCTAATTATTATTTTATCCCAAAAAGACTTCGGTCCTATGGCCAAAGCAGAAAAAAGGGCTCTTTTAGAAGGAAAGCTCATACGAGATGGAGCTGTGCCCATGATATCCAAAGAGATTACCAGTATTCCTCCAAAAAAGGGAATTAAAATAAGAGCTTATAATATGTTTATACCTATTATTGTAATGATGGGTATGATGCCTGTGGCTCTCTATATAACAGGGAAAGGAAATATCTTCAATGGGTCTGGTTCACGATCAGTATTGTGGGCAATTTCGGCAGCAATTTTGATAGCTATTATTATGTATCTAATTCAGCGCATTCTGAGCTTAAAGGAAATATCCAAGCTCGTAGTGGAGGGTGCGGCTGGGCTTATGCCTTTAATACTTATATTGGTCTTAGCTTTTGCTTTAGGTAATACATGCAAAATAATGGGAACAGGTGAATACACTGCAAAATTTGTATCACTTTTTCTATATCCAAAACTTCTTCCCGCTTTAGTTTTTCTTACTACCTGTGTAGTGGCTTTTTCTACTGGCACATCGTGGGGGACTTTCGCAATTATGGTTCCTTTTATAGTACCTCTCTCAGCAAAAATGGGTATCAGCCTTCCGCTGCTTCTGGGAGCTGTTTTAGGAGGTGGAGTTTTTGGCGACCATTGCTCTCCCATTTCAGATACAACCATTGTATCTTCCATGGCTTCTGCCTCAGATCACATTGATCATGTAAGAACCCAATTGCCCTATGCATTAATAGCAGGTTCATGTGCTTTTATTTTATTTATTCTATTTGCCTCCTTTTAATCCAATGGAGAAGCTTGTATGAAGAATACTAAATATTCTTCAAATGAGGTTAATTCTAAAAAAGAAAGCGTCAAGAAAAACCGGGCTTTATTTTGGGGTTGTGGTTGTGCTTTAGCAGCAGCTATAATTGTTGTTATCGCCATTTCATTTGGAGGTTTCTATATTTATAAAATTTTCAGGGGACCTATTGATGTTATCAAAGCTCACTATCAAGCGCTGGATGAAAAAGACTATTATGAAGCATATAGCTATTTTTCTGAAAATTTTAAAAATAAACATTCATTAGATGAATATATAGAACTTACAAAGCAACAGCCGGATATTTTTATGATAAAGCGTTCTTCATTCCGCTCTATTAACATTAAAAATGATCGTGCAACCATTGCTGCAAAGGTCTGGGCTCAAAATGGAACAATCAGTTTTCTCAGTTTCAGTCTATTGCGAGAAAAAGGAATATGGAAAATAGATGATTTTAGCTTTATAGAAAAAGAAGATAAAAAAGGAATAGCTATATAATAGGTTAAAAATGGACTTCATTACTCACTTTGCCTCAGGAGCTTTGCTTTCCAGAAGCGGTATTGGCCCCCAATATGGTAAAGCTGCTGCCTTTGCTGTTATTGGTGGTGCGATATTTCCCGATATTGATATTTTTTTGCTATTTTTCAACCGCCTCTTTGCTTATAAACATCATCGAGGCTTAACACATTCTTTGGTTGGCCTATTGATCTTTCCTTTACTTATAGCTTTACCCATATACCTGCTAAGCAAATATAAAAAATATTGGCATCTTGTTGGATTCTTTTCTTTAGGTATGTTAATTCATATTTCCCTTGATTTATCCGGTTCCTGGGGTACGCAGGTTCTATACCCTTTCACTAACAAACGTTATTCGCTGAATATCATCTCCTTCATCGATTATTATTTTACTCTCATTATTCTTATCTTTCTTTTAATCTCAGTTCGATTCAAAAGCAAAGGAATGAAGTATGCCCGCATAGGCTTGCTTATACTTGGTAGTTATTTTTTACTCTGTGTAACATGTCATTTTGTAGCCCTTGCAAAATTTAAGGATGTTTTGCAAGATAATGCTGTGCGATATACCAAGATTTCCACCATACCCAGCTTTAGAGAGGGACCCTTTGCCTGGACAGGGGTGGCAGAGAGTGAAATTGGCATTTACCGAAGCAGCAAATTTTTTCTTTTTTCTTCTCCAATCATTATTAAAGAATATAAAAAAGAACCTTCAAATAAATATACAAAGATTGCTTCCCAATCAGAGGAGCTAAAACTCTATTTATGGTATGCTGAATATCCTCTCATAAAGACAATAAATTATCCTGATAAACATATAATAAGGATATGGGATTTACGATATCGAGAACCCGACCAAAATTTTGAATCTTTTTTCGGCATTCAAATAACTATGAATAATAATGGTAAGATATTATCAATAACTGGTTTTCTCTAAAGGAGAGGAGTCATTGAAAAAAATAATTGACCTGCGTAGTGATACGGTTACAAGACCTTCTCAAGCTATGAGGGAAGCAATGATGAAGGCAGAGGTAGGCGATGATGTATTTGGTGAAGACCCTACAATTAATCAACTGGAACAAATGACAGCGGATATGCTGGGTAAAGAAGCTGCTGTTTTTGTAGCTTCGGGAACGATGGCAAATCAGATAGCTATAAAAACTCATACTCAACCGGGAGATGAAGTAATATTGGAAAGTAAATCCCACAGTTACAACTACGAATCTGGAGCTATTGCTGCCTTTTCTGGCGTGCAGGTTATGCCCCTTCAAGGAGAAAGGGGAGTAATTACAGCTGAGCAGGTTGAAGAAGCTATTAGGCCAGTTGGAAATCCACACTTTGCTATAACTCGATTAATAATCCTTGAAAATACTCACAATAGAGGGGGTGGAAAAGTCTTTCCTATTGAGGAAATGCAGAGAATCAATGAAGCTGCTCTCAAACATGATCTTAAAATGCATTTAGATGGAGCTCGCATTTTTAACGCATGCGTGGAGACAGGAATTGATGTATCTGAATACACTTCTCTCTTCGATTCAATCTCTTTTTGTTTATCCAAGGGATTAGGTGCTCCTGTTGGTTCCTTACTGGCAGGAAGCACTGAATATATACAATATGCCAGGCGCTATCGTAAATTAGTAGGTGGAGGAATGCGACAGGCAGGTATTTTAGCCGCTGCAGGAATATATGCCTTACGACACAATATCGATAGGTTGAAAGAGGACCATGAAAATGCCCGACTATTAGCCCAGACAATTAGAGAAACAGAAGGTCTTAATCTTGTTTATGATGCGGTAGAAACAAATATGATTTACTTCACCTTCGAGAACAAATCCATACCGGCTCAAAAAATTGTTGATAAACTTAAAGAAAAAAATATCCTGGTCAATCCAGTTAATGATTATATCATTCGTATGGTTTCCAATTTAGGTGTTGAACGCTCTGATATTATGAAGGTATGTGAGGAGCTAAAAATTATTTTGACATCAATTCATTAGAGAAAGCCTACTTCACTCTATATCCTCCGGGTAATCTACATCTTTTAGAACTCCAGGTTCATCTACCTTTAACTCCAAAATTTGGTTAGGGTTATTCCAGAGAACCTCGCGAGCACCCACTTCTAATGAAGCAGCTAATAAGTGGGGAAACATTTTATTAGAGAATATAACAGGATGACCACGTTTTTTATTATAAACAGGTACTACTATTTCTCTGTCCGATTTATAAAAAATATCGATCATCTGATCTATTAAATTCGAACTAATATAAGGGTGATCTACCAGACAAACTAATATGCCGTCAACACCTTCTTCGGGAATGCTTAGAATAGCTTTTCTCAAAGAAGAGAGTTGTCCTTTTTTATATTCAGGATTGATTACGATATTGCAATCAGAAAGATCAACATAGTTTACTATTTCTTCAGATCTATTGCCAAGCACTACTGTTATACCTTCAGCTTTTGATGAGCGCAAAATTTTAATCAACCGTTGCAGGAAAGTCTCTCCATTTATTTCTACAAGAGGTTTTAACCTCCCCATTCTGCTTGATTCACCAGCCGCAAGGATAATTGGCACGACCATCTTATTACAGCTTTTTAATAAAATTTATTTAACCGAAACAAGCACTTCTTTTACCATTATTTTAGCTAAATCTACTTTATAGCCGTTCTGTCTTAGTGGCTTAGCTCCTTTTATGGCTATATCACCTGCTCTGTTTGCTACCATAGCACTTATCCGTTTACCTGTCAATAATTTTTCTACTTCCTTTAATCGCCAGGGAATAGGTGCTACTCCGCCGAGTAGCAAGCGGGCCTCCTCGCAAATGCTTCCCTTAAAAGTCAGAGCTGCCGCCACTGATACCAGGGCGAAGTCCCATACCTTGCGTTCCATTCTCTTATGATAAAGAGAACGGGTACCTGGTGAAGGCTCCGGGATTAAAACCTCTGTCACCATTTCATTCGGCTTCAAGATGTTTTCCCGTTGAATATCCACATCAGGACCTACAAAGAAATCCTCCAGTGGAATAGTCCTCTCTCCTGCAGATGAGGCTATCTTTACCTGCGCCTTTAAGGCTATAAGCGCTGGTGCCAAATCAGAAGGATGCACAATAACACACCCATCACCACCAAAAATGCAGTGCTGCTTGTTCTCACCGTTCAATGCAAAGCATTCCATCCCTCCCTTGCGAAAACACTGAAAATCCCCCCGATAATACCAGCAGCGTGGACGCTGACAAAGATTACCGCCCAGTGTGCCCATATTCCGAAGCTGAGGAGAGGCTATCACTCGGGCTGCATCCCATAAAGCAGTGAACTTATTTTTTATAAGGTCGTTGTCCTCAATGTCCGAAACCCTTGTGAGTGCACCGATTTTCAACCCTTTTCCATTCCGATATGTTATAAAATTGAGCTCCCTAATGTTTTTAATATTAATAAGCTTTTGCGGGCTGATAATACCCTTTTTCATTTCACAAAGAATATCCGTTCCCCCAGCAATTATCCTTGAATCATCCCACGAATCACTGAGAAATGAAACAACCTCTTTTACTGTTTTAACGTTTGTATGCTGAAACCTATTCATTTTCTCACCTCCTCTTCAGGGCCTTAATTATTTTATCAGGAGTTATTGGTATATCATAGAACCTCACTCCTATAGCGTTATAAAGGGCATTGGCTATTGTTGCTGCTGGTGGTATTGTTGGAGGTTCACCCAGGCCTTTAACACTGATATTATTCCTTGGGTAGGGTATTTCTGCTGCGTAAGTAGTTATCTTCTCCGGCATATCAATCTGAGAAGCAATTTTATAATCCAATAAATTGACATTGAGCATTTTTCCTGTGGCTTTATCCATTATTCTCTCCTCTGAAAGTGCATAGCCAATGCCCATTCCGACGCCACCATGTATCTGATTATCATAGGTAAAGCGATTTAATACTCGTGCTGAGTCATGGGCTGCCACATAACGCAGTAATTTTATTTCTCCCGTAATAGTATCCACTTCTACCTCGGCAAAGTGACAGCAGAATATATTGTGCTGAGGATCAGAATCATTTGGTTTCCTTTTACCTACACCAACAATCACCCTATCTATCGATTTGGAAGCTACTTCTTTGATAGTGAACTTATTCTCAGGATTACTTTTCTGAAAGACTATGCCGTCCTTGATATCTACATCTTTTTTATCCACTTTCATCTCATATGCTGCTAAAGCGAGCAATTTCTTCTTGGCATCATACGCAGCTAATCGTACTGAGGGTCCAACAGAGGCTACTGTCTTACTGCCTCCACTTAAGATGGTATGACATGTAGTTTCGGTATCAGCATTGGTAATTTCAATGCTGTCCAAAGGAACACTCAATTCTTCAGCCACTATCATGCTCATAACTGTTCGAGTGCCAGTACCCAAATCGGATGCTCCTGTAATCAAGTTAACAGTACCATCATAATTTATCTTTACAAGAGTGGTAGCTGGTGGACCACTACCATCTCCCCATTGACCACATGCCATGCCTATCCCTTTTTTCTTTCTTCCCCTTGACGTCCCCGGTTTTTTCCTTTTATCCCAGCCAAATAATTTTGCACCTTGCTGCATACATTCAGTTAATCCTTTACCTATATATGGCTTACCCGATCGTTGATATAATTCAGTGTTATTCTTTAATCTGAGCTTAAGAGGATCCATATTAAGCTTTTCTGCTAATTCATCCATCAATTGTTCCAAGGCAAAAGACTCTTCAGGACAACCAGGAGCTCTCATAGGACCCGCTTTCCCAACATTTGTATAAACTATATACTCATCTGTTTCCACATTATTGCAACGGTAGAGGTATCTTACCTGGTTGCCACTTACTTGAGAGTATGGATATGCTCCAATTGGAGATATGTATTTTAATTTAAGGGCAGTAAGAGTTCCATCCTTTTTCACACCAGCTTTAACATATAGAATTGAAGAAGGTCGATGCTCATATGCCACCATATTTTCTTGTCGGCTAGCTATGATTTTAACTGGTCGACCAGTTTCTTTGGCAAAGAGTGCGGCAATTATTGACTGCTTATTTAATTCCGCTTTACTACCAAAAGCTCCACCCATATACTGGCAGATGACCCTCACTTTATTTATTGGTATATTTAATTTTTCTGCTATCTCCTCTTGAGTACGAAATACTCCCTGGGTTGAATCCCAGAGGGTGAGATAGTCCCCATCCCAATTAGCAACATCAGCATGGGTTTCCATAGGACAATGTAGAGCTACCTGGGTAATATATTTCCTTTCCAGGACTATATCTGATTCAGCAAAACCCTTTTCTACATCTCCTCGGCTATAAGAAATAATGGGTTCACCTCTAAATAACATTAAATTACCGTCTGGCCAGATTTTGGGAGCCTCGGGTTTCATCGCTTCCTCTGGATCCAATACATAGGGGAGTGGTTTATAGGTAACTTTGATTAGTTTTAAAGCATCTTCAGCAGTATGTTCATCTTCGGCTAATATAGCAGCGACTTCATCACCAACGTAGCGAACAGTACGGTCGAAAAGAAAGCTTTTATCACTCCACCATTTTATCTTGGGGGCATTTTTATAGCCGAGCACTCCTTTTACTCCTGGAAGAGCTTCTGCTTTGCTGGTGTCAATATCAGTAATTTCAGCATGGGGATGGGAAGAACGGAGGATTTTAGCATAAAGCATACCAGGTAAGTTAATATCAGTGGAGTATTTAGCAGTACCACTTACCAACTCATAGCTATCAACTCGTGGTATCTTTTTACCAATAACTTTTGTCTCCTTCCAGGCAGGAAGTTTCTCTTCTTTTGCTCCTTTTTCTTCAAAAACATTCCTAATCTTACTTCCCTTCTCAAAAGGTTCTAATTTTCTACTCTTCATGTTATGCACATCCTTTATTCAGCTGCTTTCAGAATATAACGAAAGTTTCTCTTTTATTGATTGTATGTTTATACGCTGAAACTTATTCGTCGTCTCACCTCTTCTTTAAGGCTTGAATTACCTTATCAGGGGTTAAAGGCAAGTTAAAAAATCTTATTCCAAGTGCATTATAAAGGGCATTGGCTATTGTTGCTGCTGGTGGTATTGTTGGAGGTTCACCCAGGCCTTTAACACTGATATTATTCCTTGGGTAGGGTATTTCTGCTGCGTAAGTAGTTATCTTCTCCGGCATATCAATCTGAGAAGCAATTTTATAATCCAATAAATTGACATTGAGCATTTTTCCTGTGGCTTTATCCATTATTCTCTCCTCTGAAAGTGCATAGCCAATGCCCATTCCGACGCCACCATGTATCTGATTATCATAGGTAAAGCGATTTAATACTCGTGCTGAGTCATGGGCTGCCACATAACGCAGTAATTTTATTTCGCCGGTTACACTATCCACTTCCACTTCAGCAAAGTGAGTACAGAATATATTGTGCTGAGGATCAGAATCATTTGGTTTCCTTTTACCAACACCAACTATTACCCGATCTATCGATTTGGAAGCTACTTCTTTGATAGTAAGCTTATTATCAGGATTACTTTTCTGAAAGACTATGCCACCGTTGATATCCACATCTTCTTTATCCACTTTCATCTCATACGCTGCTAAAGCGAGCAATTTCTTCTTGGCATCATACGCAGCCAATCGTACTGAGGGTCCAACAGAGGCTACTGTCTTACTGCCTCCACTGAAGGTGGTATGACATGTAGTTTCAGTATCAGCATTGGTAACTTCAATGGTTTCTAAAGGAATACTCAATTCTTCAGCCACTATCATGCTCATAACCGTTCGAGTGCCAGTACCCAAATCGGATGCCCCTGTAATCAAGTTAACAGTACCATCATAATTTATCTTTACAAGAGTGGTAGCTGGTGGGCCACCAATATCTGCCCATTGACCACATGCCATGCCTATTCCTTTTTTCTTTCTTCCCCTTGATGTCCCCGGTTTTTTCCTTTTATCCCAGCCAAATAATTTGGCGCCTTGCTGCATACATTCAGTTAATGCTTTACCGACTAATGGCTTGCCCGATCGTTGATATAATTCAGTGTTATTCTTCAATCTGAGCTTAAGAGGATTCATATTGAGCTTCTCTGCTAATTCATCCATCAATTGTTCTAAGGCAAAAGACTCTTCAGGACAACCAGGAGCTCTCATAGCACCCGCTCTCCCAACATTTGTATAAACTATATACTCATCTGTTTGCACATTATTGCAACGGTAAAGGTTTCTTACTTGGCTACCACTTCCTGCATAGTCCCATTGATATGCTCCAATTGGAGATATGTATTTTAATTTAAGGGCAGTAAGAGTTCCATCCTTTTTCACACCAGCTTTAACATATAGAATTGAAGAAGGTCGATGCTCATATGCCACCATATTTTCTTGTCGGGTAGCTATGATTTTAACTGGTCGACCAGTTTCTTTGGCAAAGAGTGCTGCAATTATTGACTGCTTATTTAATTCCCATTTACTACCAAAAGCTCCACCTACATACTGGCATATTATCCTTATTTTATTTACAGGTATGTTTAATTTTTTTGCCACCAGTTCTTGAGTCCAAAAGACTCCCTGGGATGATTCCCAGAGGGTGAGATAATCTCCATCCCAATTAGCAACATCAGCATGGGTTTCCATAGGAGTATGTAGCACTACCTGGGTAGTATATTTCCTTTCCAGGACTATATCCGCTTCAGCAAAACCTTTTTCTACATCTCCTCGGCTATAAGAACGAATAGGTTCACCTCTAAATAACATTAAATTACCTTCTGGCCAGATTTTGGGAGCATCAGGTTTCATGGCTTCTTCTGGATCTAAAAGATACGGGAGTGGTTTATAGGTAACTTTGATTAGCTTTAGAGCATCCTCAGCTATATGCTCATCTTCGGCTAATATAGCAGCAACCTCGTCTCCAACATAGCGAACAGTACGGTCGAAAAGAAAGCTTTTATCACTCCACCATTTTATCCTGGGGGCATTTTTATAACAAAGCACACCTTTTACTCCAGGTAACGCCTCTGCTTTACTGGAGTCTATATCAATGATTTCTGCATGAGGATAGGGGGAACGAAGGATTTTTGCATAAAGCATATTAGGTAAATTGATATCACTGGAGTATTTGGCAGTACCACTTACCAACTCATAGCCGTCAACGCGAGGTATCTTTTTACCAATAACTTTTGTCTCCTTCCAGGCAGGAAGTTTCTCTTCTTTTGCTCCTTTTTCTTCAAAAACATTCCTAATTCTACTTTCCTTCCCAAATGGTTCTAATTTTATACTCTTCATGTTATATACCTCTTTTGTTTAACCGCTTTGAGGCATCAAGGACTGCATTGATGATATGAGGATAGCTAACGCAGCGGCATAAGTTACCGGACATTGCTCTTTTGACTTCCTCAACAGAAGGTTTTGAATTTTTATCTAAGAGAGATTTAGCTGACATTATCTGTCCCGGTGTACAATATCCACACTGCATGGCATCATTGTCTACAAACGCTTGCTGTAAGGGGTTAAGTTTCTCTCCATCCAGAAGACCTTCAATAGTGGTTATTTTGCTTCCTTCGGCTTCTACAGCTAAGATCATGCATGAGTAAACAGTTCTACCATCCATAATGACGGTACATGCACCACATTCACCCGCGTTGCAAGCATTTTTCGTTCCCGTGAGCTCTAACTTGTTTCTCAATACATCTAATAGTGTCCAGCGGTTTTCCACCTCAAGTTTATGCTTTCGACCATTCACATGGAGGGTGATAACCTTTTTATATGGAAAATCTGTATCTTTGTCCTTTTTACCAGTTTTTTCTTCTCCTTTTAATACGGTAGGTGCAATAGCTATTGATCCTACAAGCCCACTTCCCACTCCTTTGATGAAACTTCTTCTTGATATAGATTCTTTTTTCTTTTTTTCTCCTTTTTTTGCCATATGCCTTTCTCCTTTTAATATTGAAATCTAAAACAGATTATAATATCCTTAAAATAACCATCATTGCAAATGAAACCAAGGTTAGTGCATGAGCTGAGATCCACACTAATTGCGGATTTATAGCCTCCACCTTCTCTTTAGCAAAAACCTGAGCGAAATTCTGCCCAACTAAGAACCCGACCGGGACAGTAACCATTGAAACACCTACGGCAATAGGTGCAAAATAGAGAGCCAAAGGATATTGGGTACCTGGATAAACACATGCTGGAATACCACTGAAGAATCTCACCAGCGGAAATAAGTTTACTGCCACTAAAGCTGATAATCCTCCCATAAGGGCTCGCCCATACATCTTACCTCGAAGTTGCTTATCCAATATCCAAAAGATGAATATTATGGCAAATACCTCTGTTATAAAGCCAAAGATAGGATTTGCCACAGCTCCATGTTTGAAAGGTAGATGTAAAAGAAAAGCATCGAAGGATTTAAAGACAGTAACGACAATCAACATTAGAAGTGGTATCCAGAGCCTTCTCGTATAAGCGAGTCCGATGGAACAGAAGAAAAAAGCAGCGCCTGTCATAAGAGAACCTGTTACTTTAGATGCACAAACCCCTCTTAAAAACATACCTAAAATAGCTTCTACTACTCCCCAGAGAGCGGCTACAGTTATAAGTAAACTTAAGTGATATTTTTTCTTATCATTTTCCATAATAATATCTCCTCTTAAATTTGCTACTCACATTACATAATGCTAATTCTAATCCATTTATTCTGACTCTGATATTGTTACAAGATTTATTATAATAAGAAAAAAGATAAAATCGACCTGATGCATGAATTAGGACTTTTTTTTATTGAAGAAATTTATAAGGCAAAGCTAAAATTGTAAGGCGAGATTTAGTTTAGGAAGTATTATTTTTCTGTACCTGAAAGTACAGGTAGGAAATAAAGCTCTTTATATACCAACAGATTTATGTTACCTATAAAAGTATTAAGGCTTAACTTCTTTTTTTAAGATAGATATTAGTTATTCCTATTTCGAGTTAAACTCAATGCTATTTAAATCTCCTAACTAAAAGCTAAATAAAAGAAACCAATGCTTCTTCTATCATTATCTTAGCTAAATCCACTTTATAGCCGTTCTGTCTTAGTGGCTTAGCTCCTTTTATTGCTATATCCCCTGCCCTATCTACTACCTTTGATGTAATCCGTTTGCCAGATACATAGTTCTCAACTTCCTTCAATCGCCAGGGAATCGGCGCTACTCCACCAAGCACCAAACGGGCTTCCTGACAATTACTGTCAATAAAAGTAAGAGTTGCCGCTATTGATACCAGGGCAAAATCCCATACCTTACGTTCCATTCTCTTATGATAGAGAGAGCGAGTACCTGCTGATGGCTCTGGAATTAAGATCTCCGTCACCATTTCATTTGGCTTCAGAATGTTTTCCCGTTGAATATCCACATCGGGACCAACAAAGAAATCCTCCAGCGGAATAGTCCTCTCTCCTGCAGATGAGGCTATTTTTACCTGCGCCTTTAAAGATATTAGTGCTGGTGCCGAATCCGAGGGGTGTACAATAACACAGCCATCTCCGCCAAAAATACAGTGTCGCTTATTCTCACCTTCCAGAGCAAAGCATTCCATTCCACCCTTGCGAAAACAATGAAAATCACCCCGATAATACCAGCAGCGTGGCCTCTGGCATAGATTACCACCAATGGTGCCCATATTCCTCAACTGAGGTGATGCAATTACTCTTGAAGCATCCCATAGTGCGGTAAATTTATTCTTAATTGTTTCATTGTTCTCTATATCCGCAATCCGCGTAAGAGCGCCGATTTTCAATCCCTTACCGTTCTGATATTTTATAAAATCGAGCTCCTTGATGGTTTTGATATTAATGAGCTTTTTCGGTTTGATTATACCCTTCTTTATCTCACCAACAATATCTGTTCCTCCAGCAATTATCCTTGAATCATCCCACGAATCACTGAGAAATGAAACAACCTCTTTTACTGTTCGGGCGTTCGTATGTTGGAACCTGTTCATTCTCTTACCTCCTTTTCTTCAGAGCTTTAATTATTTTATCTGGTGTTAGTGGCAAATCAAAGAATCTGGTTCCCAGTGCATTGTAAATGCCGTTGGCTATTGCTGCCGGTGGAGGTATTACCGGTGGTTCACCCAATCCCTTTGCATTAATGTTATTTCCAGGAAAAAATTCTTTGGCTTCATAAGTGGTAATCTTTTTGGGCATATCTAACATAGTAGCAATTTTATAATCCTGGAAATTATTGTTCAGCATTCTTCCGGTGGCTTTGTCCATTATACGCTCTTCATTAAAAGTAAAGCCAATGCTCATAGCAATACCACCATATATTTGGTTATCATAAGTGAAACGATTTAATGCCCTTCCTGCATCATGAGCTGCAACATATCTGAGCAATCTAATATCTCCTGTAACACTATCTACTTCTACCTCAGCAAAATGACAGCAGAAGTTATCCCTCTCACCTCTATACGGGTTTGGACCTCTTTTGCCAATCCCCACAATTACTCTTTCAGTTGACTTACCTGCTGCTTCTTTAATTGAGAGTTTCTTTTCTGGATTGCTTTTTTGGAATATAATACCATCCTTTATACCCAAATCTGAGTATTCGATTTCCATTTCTTTGGCAGCTAAGGCTAATAGTTTATGCTTTGCGTCATAAGCAGCTAATCTCGCGGCGGGACCATCGGAGGGTACAGTTTTGCTTCCACCACTGGGATTGGTAAAGAAGGTAGTTTCGGTATCTGCGCTTGTAATTTCAACAGTTTTAAGCGGAACACCCAACTCCTCTGCAACTATCATGCTCATCACTGTTCGTGTACCAGTTCCTAAATCTGAGGCTCCCATAATTAGATTAACCGTACCATCATAATTGATTTTTACCATTGCGGTTGATGGAGGACCACCATAATCTGACCATAAGCCACACGCCATACCTATGCCTTTTTTCTTTCTCCCTTTTAAAGAGCCTGGCTTCTTTCTTTTATCCCATCCAATTATTTTTGCACCTTCTTGCATGCATTCGGTCAATCCTTTGCTTCTAAATGGTTTTCCCGATTGCGGAGCTACTTCCGCATTATTTTTTATTCGCAGCTCAATAGCATCCATGTTCAATTTTTCAGCCAGCTCATCCATTATTTGCTCTATGGCAAAGGCTCCTTGCGGCATCCCGGGAGCTCTCATGGGACAGGCTGGTCCTGTATTTATGAAAACCATATACTCTTCAGTTTTTACATTTGGACAACGATAGAGATTGGCAAGCTGCATCCCACAGGTTGCTCCGGCAAGATAAGCTCCCATAGGATTAATGCTTCTTAAACTGAGAGCTGTAAGGGTGCCGTCTTTTTTCATACCTGCTTTCACAAATTGAATTGAAGAAGGGCGATTACCAAAAGCCAGCATGTTTTCCTGACGAGTAGGGATTATCTTAACAGGTCTGCCTGTTTTCTTGGCAAATAGTGCGGAAATTATTGTTTGTTTGTATATAGTAAGCTTGCTTCCAAATGCACCGCCCATATAGGGACATATAACTCTTACTTTGTTCACCGGTATTTTTAAAAGCCCTGCTGCTTGCTCTTGAATGCGAAAGACTCCCTGGGTAGAATCCCACAAGGTAAGATTATCACCATCCCAGTTTGCAGTAGTTACATGGGTCTCAGTTGGGCAATGCAAAACTAAAGGAGTTGAATATCTTCTTTCCAGTACTATATCAGCTTCCTCTAAACCTTTATCTACATCACCACGACTATATGTTACAGGTTCTCCTCGAAATACATTGCCATCTGGTGAAAGTTTCGGAGCATCCGGTTTCATCGCTTCTTCTGGATCGATCACAAAAGGCAGCGGCTTATATTTTACTTCGATGAGATTTAAGGCATCCTGCGCGATATATACATCCTCAGCAACCACTGCCGCTACTTCTTCTCCCGCAAAACGAACCTTATTGTCAAATAAAAAGCTTATTCCCCTGTACCAGGGAATCTTGGGTGCATTTTTATAACAGAGCACTCCTTTCACACCCGGGAGGGCTTCTGCTTTGCTGATATCTATATCTATTATCTCAGCATGAGGGTGAGGAGAACGGAGGATTTTAGCATAGAGCATACCGGGTAAATTGATATCACTTGAAAATTTAGCACAACCGCTAACTCGTTCGTAGCTATCCACTCGAGGAATCTTTTTGCCAATTATGGTGGTCTCTTTCCATGTAGGAATTTCTTTTTCTTCTGCTGCTTCTACTTCAATTGGACTAACTTCGCCACCTGTTTCCCATTCGATTTTTGACAATTTACCGTTCTTTTTCTTCATCTTATCTTCCTCCTTTCTTTAGTCTTTTGGAGGCATCCTGAACTGCTTTCAGGATATGTGGATAGCTGGCACAGCGACAGAGATTACCAGACATTGCTCTCTTTATCTCTTCTTCCGATGGATTAGGATTCTTTTTTAATAGGGCCTGAGCAGACATAATTTGACCGGGAGTACAGTATCCACATTGAAAAGCATCATTGTCAGCAAAAGCTTGCTGAATCGGATTAAGCTCTTCGCCATCAAGTAGGCCCTCGATAGTGGTAATCTCGCTACCCTCTGCTTCAATAGCTAATATCATACATGAATATACAGCCCTACCATTCATTATGACAGTACAAGCTCCACATTCCCCGGAGTTGCAGGTCTTTTTTGCTCCCGTCAGATTTAGCTTGTCTCTGAGTACATCCAGCAAAGTCCATCTATTTTCCACTTCAATATTATGTGATCTTTCATTAACTTTAAGCGTGATTACTTTTTTATATGGCAGGTCTTTAGTTTTCTCCTTTAAATCTGCTACTGCATCTTTTCCGATAGCACTTTGAGTTAAAGCTATTGAACCAACTATACCAGATCCAACTCCCTTTATGAAACTCCTTCGAGAAAGCGATTCCGATTTATTTTTTTGCTCTTTTTTTGGCATTAGATGTTCTCCTTTGAATATGTTCTATTCTAAGCTAATCTTAAAAATCATATTAGCAAAGGAATAGTATAAAGTCAACTGAGTAAAAAAGTTGGAACATGTTGGTTTTTCTATTTCATTGCCTAAAAAATTTACCTGATTTCATAATTTTTTTGCTCGCAGTCATCTATAACTTCTAATGTAGGTAATAAAAAAACAAAATAGTATTTCTTGAGGGTGATTTTAATTTATATTTTGTCGAATAAAATAATTAACAGAACTTTAAATGAGATTATTGAATCATATCAATTTTTCATCTTTGAGTGTTGTCATGGCTCTTTGACAACAAGTAGTAGCTTTAGAAATTGCTTCAGATAGTATTTTTATTGCCTGGCTGAATTCTCCAATCTGTACATTTTTAATGGCCTCATGAAGTTTTTTTTCAGCCTCCGCCAGAGGTTCTACTGTAGCTGAGTTTATTGCAATTCTGATTTCCAAAATCAAATACTCTAAAAAACCTTTAAAGAGCTCCTGAGCTCCCAGCAATTGTTCACCAGACATACTCGACATTCTATCCATTAACTTGGTCGCTATGATCAAACAAGATTTAATCTTTTCACCATATTGGAAACTGAATATTGCTTCTCTTTTATTCAATCGTTTTTCCCTTCAATGTTTTTAATTAACGGTATATACTCAATTTTTTTGATTCTACCACAATATTTAACTTTTTCCTATTTTAATTGATTTCCTCAAATATTTGTTTTATCA
>CAZYAF010000015.1:0-100833 GCA_964645975.1 uncultured Acidobacteriota bacterium | reverse complement strand
CAGCTTCCTGACCAGTCCATAGTAAAGGATAGAGAGCAGCTTAACAAATACAAGCGCTGTGAAGTTGTTGTGAAGGTTAATGGTAGAGAAACTGTTTGTGGCATTAAGAGCTTAACAGAGCAGTGCTATATATGCCAACGCGTAGCCTGCAGATTACATCGAAAATTAATTATCCAACCTGCTGAGCTCTCCACAGAGTTAACAGAGATAATGGAAAACGCACCGGAGGAAACGAAAAAGCAAATGATAAAGGAGAAATATATCTGCCTAAATTGCCTGGAGCACATGGAGAAACAGGCAAAAAGAGCAAGGTTGAAATCCAATCTTCTAAAAGCATCAGGCTTTTTAGGCAGAACTATAACTTATATCTTCAGGGATAACTTTTAATTCAATTAAGAGTGCAAATATGAATGGGAATATTCATCTTATAGACAGAAATATCCTCTTAAGAGATGCAGTAAAGATACTATCTATTTCAGGTGTACTCATTATAACAAAGTATCTTATTACATTCTTCGTTGGAGATAGAGATTCTCAGTTGGCTGACTTAATTATTCGAGTTCAAAATATCGACATAGTAATATTTTGCTGCTCTCTATGGATGGTTAAAAGCTACAGCATGGCAGTTTCCTTTGTTATCTTCATAATAATTATCTTCATTGAATTGCTCTTTCTTCAAGGTCCATTAATTGAAAATTATCTGGATATCCTTTTAATCTTAGCTCATCGAGCAGCAGCCTTTTCTGGGGGACTGCTCATGGGCTTTGCTTTGAGAGAGGATTAGGCTGATGAAGCATAAGTATCCTTTTATGAATAGAGAATTTCAAGACAGAGCTATCTCAATAAATAAAGATAGGTTTCAGAAGAAAACTAAGCAAACAAGAATAGCAAAACTTCTTGATGAGGCTATAAGGTTTAATATATACCAGGATCCTGAGGTAAAAAGGTTACTGGATGATTTCAGCAAAATGCCGGACATTGTGCCGGACATGGCACTAGACTATTTAGAAAAATCTATCACAGAAAAAAGAAATGAAAGAAAAAGATATCCCTTTACCAATCCAAAGGCAGTAAACCTGGATGAAGAAATAAAAATAGGCAGGGAGTTACAAAGCAGAAGGCTTGTTGGCATTAATCCTGATAGAGAAATGGTACGACATGGATTGGTCGTAGGAGAAAGTGGCTCCACAAAAACCAGTTTTGCTACCTCCATGATTCTCAATATTTTGGCATATCGAAGAAATACCGGAAAAAGGTTTGGAATCATTATCCCGGATATAAAAGGAGATTATGTAGGATTAGCAAGAATAGATGATGAAGACATTCTGGTAATAGACCCTTCAGGGTTATTCAATCCCTGGGAGATATTTCATCCCTTTACTAATCCTCCTAAAGAGCAATTAAGGAAAATCATTGATAATTGGAGAACAGGTTTTGTTGAGCTTTTATGTGATATCTATCAGTTCGGTGTCAGAGGCAAGACTATCTTGAATAGGGCTGCTTATAACTGCTATGAGAAACTTGGTGTTTATCAGGGAAGTAATAAGTTTCCTTTAACTGCTGAGATTTTAGAAGAAGTAGAAAGTTATAAGGTTAAAAGGTATTCCCCTATGGAAAGAGCCAAAGAGAGCATTATCAGCACTTTTCAAGACTTGATTTTGCTAAACCTGGATTTGTCAAGAAGGCATGGTATTCCTCTTGAAGAGTTTATGGGTAAATGTCTCATTTTACTTTTATCAAAATATTCTCAGGAAGAGCAGCAGCTTGTCATTGGTATGTTTTATTACTGGATATATAAATATCACTTCTTTTTGGGAAAGAGAAATGAAGGTTTGAAAAATTTATTTGTAATTGATGAAGCTCAACTTGTGCTGCCTGCTAATCCCAGTAATATAACAGACCAGCCTGCTATTGCAAGATATTTAGCTTTGGCAAGGGAGTTTGGTATAGGAAATTTCTTCCTATCCCAGGGAAAGATTCATACCTCTGCCCTGCAGAATATCGACTGCTACTTCCTGTTTAGGAGCACTTCTAGCGACATCATAGAGGATATATCCAGAAGGTCATTAATGTTAGATACAGACCAATTATATTATCAAGCCAGAGGGCTTAATTTAGGTGAGTTTATTTGTGTGATAAAGGGAAGGATAAATGAGCCGATAGTTGTAGCCTTCCCTGAACCTTCCATAGATAAATGCATTAGTGATGAAGAGATTGAAGAGATAATGCAAAAAAAGCTCAAGAACTTGGACTACATATATGAAGAGGATTCTGAAAGCAAAAATGAAAAGAAAAAATCTGAATTTAAGATTTTTCAGAATATTAAAGATTTTATGAAGGTATTAGCTAAAGACCAATTTATGCCAGTAACTAAGGTTTATAAATTAGCTGACCTATCTCTTGGTAAGGGTGACAAGATCAAAAAAGTTATTATTTCAAAAGGCTATGTGAATGAGCATAAGATCAATCTTGGAACACAGGGTTCTTTATCTAACTTTCTTGAGATAACTCAAATAGGTTATAAGTTTTTAGATGACAATGGTATTTTTTATGAAGTTCCTAAAGGAAAGGGAAGTTTTTTACATAAATTTTGGCAAGCTGTTATTTGTAAATATTATCTTAATAGTGGATATAAGGTAAGTATTGAGGGATTGGATTATGGTGTTGATAACAGAGATTATTGGAAATTAATGGATTTAATTGCTGAGAGGAATGGGGAAAGGTTAATTATAGAAGTGGAGCTAAATTCTCAGAATGTTATTAATAACATTAAAAGGGATATGAATTTAACTCAAGATTTTAATAGTTTATTAATAGCTACTCATAAGCATCTTATGCCAAAGGTTAAGAAATTAATAGAGGATAACTTTAATGAAGACATTAACAATAAGATTTCTATAAGGTTATTATATGAATTTTTGTGATTTCGAGCTCACGCAATTGCTTTCAGTAAATCTTTCGGTTTCTAATACTTGGCAATATGAAACCGAGAAAATTTATCTAAAGCAATCACTCACGAGCTCTCATGCTCCTATACGTTATTTCCCTTTACTAAAATGGGGAAATAACTCCCTAATTAATAAAAAAGATAGGAGTGTGATAGAAATGAAAGCTGAAGAGTTTTTAAGTTTAATTAATTATAAAAATAAAGAAGAGACTACATTAGAGGAAAAGAAATTCTTTGACAATAGCAATTCATTTCTGATGTTTTTGAATATGTTAGAAGAGTCTAATAAGAAAGAAAAAGAGATGAAGTTGATTGAAGAGTTTGAAATGATGGAAAGGATTCCTTAGTTATAAATATAGTAAATATATATGGGATTAATAAGAGATTAGGAATGATGGATAGTTTATGGTGGGGGTTTATATTGTTTTATGCCACCGAAAAGAATATGGCATGTTTCACCTCCGTTCAACAAGCTCATTATCCTTTTCGGTTTGAATGGTTAAAAGGTTTTGTTTTTTGTTGGTTTTTTGGTGTGTTCGTGGTGCTTACCTGTATCAGACGAGCCAGCGCCCGCCTTCGGCGGGCTTTTTGGCTTTGTTTCTTGTTTCTGTGGTGGGAGAATAATAATAAAGCCTGAAATAAGAAAAAAAAGCGTTTTTTTATAAGAATTCAATCTGTTTATTAATGAGGAGTAGAAGCAATGAAGTTTAAGGATCCAACTTCTGATTTCAAAGTAAAAGATTGGAAGCAGGACTTCAAGCATATGTTTGTAGATAGTGAGATTGTTAGTCCGCAGATTGATGAAAAGGGTAAGAAAGTTGAAGTAGATTTAACAGCACAAGGTATTGAAAAGCTGGGAGGTTTCTGGATGGTTGATGTGGATAAGATTGAAAGCAGTGTTCAAATCAGAAAATTCCTGGACAAGAAGAAGATAAGATTGCTAATGAATTCAATCAAGAAAAGACTAAGCAATGATAATAAAGATGTTATTGATCCCTCAAAAGGACTGATAAATCCCATAACAGTTGATTATCTTACCGATTCTAACAGATTTATCCTTACCACAGGCTCATGTCGATTAATGGCTTATAAAAAATTGAAGCTGAAGCAGATACCCTGCAAGGTCAATATTATTGATAAAGAACCTGGGCCGGCAGATGTTCTTATAGAGCAGTATAGGGAGAATGAGAATCGAGATGATCTCAAGCCTTTTGAGGAAGCTCTTGCAGTAAAGATGCTGGTGGATAAAGGATTGACTCAAAGAGAGATTGCAAGGCAGATAGGAAAAACCGAGACTGTGATTTCAAAACTGCTCAGTATTGGAAAACTCATTGAGCAATTGCCTGAAGAACTGAAAAAGTTTGCAACGTTGCAAGTTCTGACATATTCCCAGTTAGAGAGTTTACTGAGGATTGAAAATGATGAACTTGTCAAACGATTTATCCTGCACCCGACAAAAATTAGTGAGATGAGAAAGTATGAAAAAAGCAGGAAACCTGAAGTGAAGCTTTCTAAAAATGTTCAAGCTAATGATAAAGCAAAGATGACTTTTAAGACTCCAAAGCCCATCAGTGTGAATACCAGCAAAGGAGAGGTAAAGATAAAGCTGAGGATCGATTTTCCATGCGCCTATACCAAGCAAGATATTATCGATGCTTTGCGATGTTTGATTGATGAGATCGAGGAGTTGTCTTTAAGGCAAAGAGAGTAAATATATTATTAACCAATCTTAAAAAGCAAAGAAAGGAGAATAAGATGAAAATCTTAAATAAACTATATAAGGAACTTAAATCGGAAGGAAAGCAAACTTCCAGATTAGAGCCCGGCAGACAGGGTGAAGTCATTAAAAGTGTGGGAGAAAGGCTCAAATCAATAGCGCAAGAAATGATCCACAAATCAGAAGTAAAAGGGAGCTTTTTGCATAATAAAATAGAAAAATTATCAACATATTTAACCAGCATGGAAGCTAATGGCTCTCCCACTGTTCACAAAAAGAATTTCTACTTAGGGATTATATACCTTGTGCTTACTCTATTGATAATCTCAGGTGAGTTCTATCTGGTTTCCTGGACTTTACAACCTTTTAGCCAATCACTGGAAAGAATGGTGATTGCCGGTACTATAGTTATCATTGGAGTAGTGGCTATGGAAGGTTACCTTAGTCGAATCAAAAAAGCTCATCCTGAATCTTATCAGAAACATATGCTCTCCCAGGCTACTATAGCACTCATAGGATTGATGAGCGTAGGATTGCTGTTAGCTTTTGTGAGAGGTAGATACCTTGCAGCACAAGGAGCAGGACTAAGCCTAACTGACAAGGTAAAAACAGCTGCGGCTTTTTATGAAAATACTTATTATCTGCCGATTATCATGGGTATCTTAGCAGTGGTTCTCATATTAATGAGCGGTGTGGCTCTGCATGAGGGATTGGAAAAGACAGTAGAATCAGGGAGTTATTTACGCTCTGCAAGACGTTATCGCAAGCTGAATGAACATCTCAAAACAGTAGCAGTGAGATTGAAAGAGTGGGAGGTAGTTCCTGATAGAGGTCTTGCTGAATTCAGGAGAGGTTTGCAGCAAGAGATTATAAAAAGCAAGGTAAAAGAGGAGAGGTCAGCCATTAAAGCAAGCATGTTTAAGGTAATAGCTAATCTGGTAAAAAAGCCATGGTTTATTTTATTGATGGCATTGCTGCTGGTTTTTGGGGTGGTAAAGCTAACAAAAGCAGATGAAACAGAGTCAGTTATGGTGCTTCTTGATACCTCGAAATCGAGTTTATGTAAGGGTTATGCAGGGGAGACTGAATTTCAGGAGAATATGTTATTCGTTCCCAAAGTAATTGAAAGTCTAAAACCAGGTTCCTATTTAAGAGTTACTGGCATAACAAGTGAGAGTTTCGGAAAACCCTGCATTTTGATAAAGGGTTATCCATTGCCTATGGAAGAAGGTGTTTTCGGAGAGAAGATAGCAAAAGCTAAACTTGCATTGATAGAAGAATGGGAAAAGAAAGATATAAAGCCCATAGCTGAGGGAACAGATATCTTTGGTGCCTTGAACCTTGCCAGCATATTTCTCTGCGGGGATCAAGGTGAGAAGAAGCTAATAATACTCAGCGATATGAGAAGCACTACCTATATCAATTTAGAATCTCTATCAACTATTGATGGAGCAATTATCAATAAAGTTGCAGAAGAGGGTCTTATCCCAAACCTGAAAGGAATAGAAGTATGGGCTTTGGGTGTTACAGCTTGTGGTAAGGATATGAAATATTGGCTATCACTCAAAAAATTCTGGGAAAGTTTTTTCAAAAAATCCGGTGCTGTTCTCCAATTCTTCACCATGGAAAGAAGATGGAATTAATGTTAGTTCTTTCTTCATAAAAATCATGTAAGAAGAATACAATTTTTAATTAATAATGACGCAAGACAAAGCAGATAAAAAGGTAAAAATAATATCAATATATAAACGATATGTTGATATAAATCAGCTATCAGACTATACGAGCTTAGGCATATCGACACTCTATAAGCTTGTTCATAGGAATTGTATTCCGTATATAAAAAAGGGGAAAAAGCTTCTTTTTGACTTGCGTGATATCGATCATTGGATGGCGCAAGATAAGATATTGACTTCTCCAGCATCACCTTCTATATTAAAAGTAGAAACGCGTGATAAGAGAGGAGGTGATGCGAAAGGGGGAATCTTAGATGAGTATCTACAAAAGATCAAAGCATAGCTGGTGGATGGAAATAATGGTAGATGGAGTGCGATACCGAGAGCCAGCTGGAAGAACTCGTGAAGAAGCAAAGCAGTATGAAGCTAAAAGACTCCTGGAGATAAGGAATCGGCCGCAAATAAATCGTAAAATGAATTTTGGAGAGCTGGCAAAAGAATTTTTGGAAGTCTATTCCAAACCTAATAAAAAGTCTTACAAAGGCAGTGATGTTAACAGCGTGAAATATCTTTACAAATTTTTCGGAAACCGTGACGTAAAGCTGTTTACCAAAAGAGATGCTGAGCTGTATAAATCCTGGCGGCTAGAGCAACTCGCTAAAGGTAGGACTACAAACGTAAAACCATCCACTGTAAATCGTGAACTGGCATGTCTAAAAACAATGTTTTCTTATGCAGAGGATAATGGATTGGTTGCTGTGAATCCCTTAAGAAAGTTCTCGATGCTTAAAGAAGATAATAAACGACTTCGCTATTTAACAATTGAAGAGATCCAGTGCCTATTAGCGGCAATAGATTTAGATTATTTGCGAGTCATAGTTATCCTGGCATTAGGAACCGGAATGAGAAAAGGAGAAATCCTGCAGCTCAAATGGAAATACATCAACTTTGAGCAACAGTACATAGAGGTAGGCGTAGATGAGATGGCGACCAAGAGCGGTAAAAGGAGGATCGTTCCCATTGATGACTATGCAGCTGCGGTGCTCAGGAAATGGAAATCGGATTCAGAATATCTGTTTTGTAAAGACGGCAAACCTTTAAGAGATATTAAGAAATCCTATAAGAGTGCATTACAAAAGGCAAGTATTAAGGATTTCACCTTTCATGACTTGCGCCATACCTTTGCCAGTCATGCAGTGATGAATGGGATGGATCTATATACCTTGCAGAAGATTTTAGGTCACAGCTCCATTGAAATGACAGAACGCTATAGCCATTTATCAAAAAGCCACCTGAAAAAGAGCGCACAACAGGGATCCATCTTCAAAAAGATTACCACACTTTTACCACACTCTGGGAAAATTTTGAAGTTCAAATTGCCGTAAGTTATTGAAAACAATGGCACGCCCAGAGGGATTCGAACCCCCGACCTTCTGATCCGTAGTCAGATGCTCTAATCCGCTGAGCTATGGGCGTACCTTATTATAAATTGTAGCCTTCATTTTTTACTGTGTCAAGATACAATTACATATACCTTCCCCAATACATTATAAATAAAATTTAGCAGAACTTTGCTATCTTATAATTCGTTATCAATTATAAAATTATTTTATGTGAAATAAGTAAATGCTATAATCATCAGGAACAAAGGACATACTTATTATTTTAAATCGATTCCTGTCTTTTCATTTTTTGCTTTATTTCTTTTGAGGAAAAATACTTTTATGTTATATGTTAAATGTAAGGTGTCTTTAAATTAATTTAAATAATTTTTGGGGAGTATTTATTATGGATAAAAAAATATCTTCTCTTGCTACCAGTCGCAGGCAATTCCTTACAAATATTATCCCTGCAGGGGGTTTGTTCTGCTTTGGATGCTCCAATTTAATGGCTTTATCCAAATTTCAGGAAAAAGCTGAAACTGAAAAGCATAAATTCCAACAAAATACAAATATGACCTTTGAACAGGTTTTTCAGTTTAGCTATCAGGGATATATAAGTATAATGCAGATTATGTTAAATGATATGGGAAAAGATAAATTCACTGAAATGTTGAAAAAAGCAGCTTCCGAGTCCGCAGCACTGAGCGCTGAACAACTCATTAAAAGTTTGTCTAAAAACGATTTTGCTGCTTTCATCAGCTTGCTTACCGATCCTCTCTATAAAAACACCATAACATATGAGGTTGTTGAACAAACGGATAAGGCATTTGAGATAAAAGTGATCGAGTGTCTGTGGGCTAAGACGTTTCGTGAAGCAAGGGAGCCGAATGCTGTGGATATAGGCTATGCCAGCGTATGCCATACCGATTATGCTTTTGCTCAAGCCTTCAATCCAAAAATAAAAATGCTCCGTGATAAGACTCTGATGCAAGGGCATGCCTACTGCAATCACCGCTGGATATTGGAAGCTTAGAATTGTTCAATAGTAGATTTTTGAAAAAAATAATAATTAATAGTGAAGCCAACAGGCAAAAGGTAATTTTTTGAATAGTGCTGTGCATCTGGCATAATTATATAAACATCATCTGAATATAATAAGAAGATACTATGACGATAAAATTTATCGATGTCATAAATATCATTACTGCATTTCTTTTGCTATTCTTTACCTTTTTTTTACTTACTCATAAAAAAGGGAAAAAGCTTAGCAATAAAATTTTAGCTGCATTTCTGTTCTGCAATGCATTACCTTTGGTTTTTCCTATTATTTTTATGATAAACAAAAATGTGTTTATAAAATATCCAATAATTTGGCGGCTCAGATTATCTTTCTATTTATTATTGGGACCCTTACTATATTTCTATACCAGGTCGTTAGCCTATCGCAATTTCACCTTCAGGAAGAGACATATGGCTCATCTTATTTCTCTTACGCTTTATGTACTATATGTAATGTTAAGAACTTATATTTTGAGATTTGATGCTGTACAAAAATTAGCAGCAGAAGGCATAAATATTAATAGATGGGAAGGTGTTATTATTGTCGCTTTTATTCATACATTATTGGTTACCTATGCACTACTTTCTTTACGAGAATTACAGATATATAAATCAAAAATTAAAATGCTTTTTTCATCAATAGAAACGATCAATCTCTCCTGGCTAAGCTTTATCATTATCAGCTTTGCCTTTATCTGGGCTATTATTATTGTAGATTTTTTTACAAATGTAAACAGTGTGATTCTAAATGCACTCTTAAGCTACCTCGATGTATTAGTCGTTTTTGTTGTTGCCAATGTTATAGTCTATAAGGGATTGAAGCAGCCTGAAATCTTTAATGGAATTGAAGAAAGAACTAAATATGAAGCATCGACCTTGACAAAAGAAGACGCTGAGCTTTATTTATATAGATTGAATGATTATATGGAAAGGGAAAAAGCCTACTTATCCCCCTCACTTTCCCTGGAGGAGCTTGCCAAGAAATTATCCATTCCACGTCACCATCTATCACAGGTCATTAATGAATACTTTAATAAAAGTTTTTTTGACTTTATTAATAGCTATCGTATTGAAGAAGCTAAGCATTATTTATTGGATCTTTCTAATGACTTTTCTACAATTTTAGAAGTTAGCTATGAAGTCGGTTTTAATTCGAAAGCGACCTTCAATCGCGCCTTTAAAAAGCATACTGGAATGAATCCTACTGAATTTAAAAGATTACATCATATTCATTAATATTTCTAAATATCTACTACAAATTTCTCCATAAAAGTCTCACTTATTGCTTAAAAAATGGACTCACATTATAGTGTGAGTCGACATCGTTTTTATTATAAGCTAGCATCTATATGAAAAAATGATAGGTTTAGTTTGAAAATAATATGATTAATTATTAATCCTAATATTCAGAGGAGGATTTTAAATGAGAAAAGTTACTTCTTCCCTTATAGATCGCAGGCTTTTCCTGACCAGGATTGTGCCAGCAGGAACCGCTTTTTGTTTTGGCTGTAGTAAACTCTTTGCTTTAGTTCAGTCTCAAGAATAAACTAAGACAGCACCCGACCCAATGTTGAGGGTAATGAATTGCTCATCAGCTTCCGAACGGGTGATAATACATGAAAGGAGCCCCAAAACATGAAGGATATCCTAGGAATCAAGCCCACAGGCAAAGCTCGTGTCACAAACGATAGAAAATATTTGTTCTTTACCAGCCAGGGAGATAATTATTGGGTTGATGCCAAAATCATCGAAAAAATAAAACCAGAAGAATTAAATTAAATGAGGGAAAAATTCTATTGATTTATTAAAACTTTTGCTTACAATGAAGTACAAATAATTTATTTAAGAAAGGGTCTTTATAAAATGAAACAAAAAATCATTAAAAATCTTGTTCTTAGTCTCATTTTTGTTACCATATTTTTAATGAATCCACAACAAACCTTTTCGCAGGTTAATAATGAAAAAATTATTCTTGGTGAGAAAATAGAATTTCATTCGAAAGTTTTGGATGAAAATCGCAAGATATTTATTAGACTACCCAAGAATTATAATCGATCTAAACAGAAATATCCGGTATTATACCTTTTAGACGGTGAGTTCTTTTTTGAACAAGCTTCTTCTGCAGTGCAATTTCTTTCAGAATTGGAATATGCCAGCAATCAGCAGGTGCCGCAAATGATAATTGTAGGGATAGTAAATGTTGACAGGAACAGGGATTACACTCCAACTTATGCACCAAAACAATTGGGTTGGCTGGAATTCCCGACGAGTGGAAAAGCAGATAAATTTTTAGAGTTTCTTAAGTTAGAATTATTCCCGTTTATTGAAGCTAATTACAGAACTCAACCTTATAGAATATTATCAGGTTGGTCTCTTGGGGGATTGTTCACTGTGTATACATATTTGGAATATTCAAATCTTTTTTCTGCATACCTAGCCATTAGTCCAAGTTTGTGGTGGGATGAAGACCTTTATGTTAAACGAACTAAATCTTATCTCGAACAAAATAAAATATCTAATAAACCGATTACCGTTACGGTTGGATCACTTGAAGGAGGAGACATCGGACGTTCGGTAAGAGATGGGTTTATTTCTCAAATGAAAAGTAAATTTGGCAACGACAGGAACTTTAAATCAGTTGAAATTCCGGAAGAGGGGCATAATTATGTCCCATATAAAGCATGGTATGAAGGTTTAAAATCAATTTACTATGATTGGAAGATTCCGGATGATTTACTGGCAGGAGGAATTAAAGCCATTGAATCATTTTATAATGAGCTGTCAAAAAAATATGGATACCCAATAGATGTACCGGAGTATGCATATTCTAATTTGGCTAATTATGTTTATAACCAGGTTTCAACAGAAGCTGCAGTGGAAATATCAGCATTGTACGTGGATAACTACCCGGAATCGTCTTTTGCTCATTACAAGTTGGGGCGGTTTTTACATTTGGCCGGCGATCTTAATGCAGCCAGAAAAAGCTACCAGAGAGCCATTGAACTTGAAAATAAAACTTCCAATCCCGATTCGGAACGCCTAATTATGTACAAAATTAATCTCCAAAAAGTAGAAAAAGATATAAAGGAGAAGAAATAGAACAAAAATGCTCATCAATAACAATTAATGAACTTTCCGGTAATTGGGGAGATAGAAATTAAAAGCTCCAACTAAATACCTTTGCAACGAATATAACCACAGCATTCATCCTGATCCTTTTGTTTTATTAATAAGATTGAGGATTAAAATGCAAGAATTTATTTTGCTAACTTCTGTTTCTTTATCGGCTTTTTTATTGATGGCATGCAACAGCAATTCTCAAATAGATGTTGATCAAGCTTCAAAAGAAGTTTGGAAAATTATTAAAGCACACAATAAAGCCAGGTTCGAACTTGAAGACATTAATGAATACCTTAATAAAAGTTTTTTTGACTTTATTAATAGCTATCGTATTGAAGAAGCCAAGCATTATTTGCTGAATTCTTCTAAGGACTTTTCCACAATTTTAGAAGTTAGCTATGAAGTCGGTTTTAATTCGGAAGCAACCTTCAATCATGCTTTTAAAAAACATACTGGAATGAATCCTACTGAATTTAAAAGATTACATCATATTCATTAATATTTCTAAATATCTGCTACAAATTTCTCCATAAAAGTCTCACTTATTACTTAAAAAATGGACTCACACTATAATGTGAGTCGACATCTTCTTATTCTTTCGGTAAATTATGCATGCAAATTATGATATGTGGATAAAACAAAAATAAAAAACACATTCAGTTCTATAGTAAAGAGAGGTGATTATAAATGACAACATCAAGGGCAATTCGCTTAAGTGGGCTTGCAGGTATGTTGGGAGGATTGATTCTTGTTATTGCTTTAAGTATCTATTTTGGCCTACGCATCACTTCGCCCGATACAGCAACAATAGCGTTATCAAGTGCCTGGATAACCTCATTAACATTGGAGCTCATTAGTTATATCTTAATCCTCTTGACCCTGGTGGGATTGCATGCGCATCAAGCAACAAAAGCAGGAACACTGGGCTTTATAGGCTTCCTCATAGCTTTTATTGGTCAAACGCTCGATGTTGGCAGAAATTATGTTATGGCCTTTTTCGTCCCTTTTTTAGCGAGAGAAGCACCGGCTTTGTTGGAATTCAGGGGAATAGAAATGCCTTCTCCTTTAAGGGAAGCTGTCCTCGTAACTATTGTGTTTTTAATTATAGGATATGTCTTATTCGGTATTGCTACCCTGCGAGCACGCATACTTCCACGTGGTGGTGCAATATTATTAATTATAGGTGGAGTATTGATCCTTATAAAAGTAGTATTTGGAATAGCAATCATATGGCTGGGTTTCGCGCTATGGAAGAACAAGAGCAATACTTTAAAGCAGCCGGTAACATCAACGTAAAATTTAAAAAATACAGAGGTAAATGATTTATATCAAAACTTCTTTTAAAAATCTTAACCGCAGGCAGTTTTTAACAGGTATCCTGCCTGCTGGAACTTTGTTCTGCCCGGGATGTCGCAATATATTCTCACTACCAGTGATTCAGGAAAAATCAGAAGATAAAACTGACAAACATAAATTCCAACAGAGTTCAAATCTGAGCTTTGAACAAGTTTTTCAATTTGCTTATCGAGGAAATATTGCGACATTTCAGAAGCTTGCAGATCAAATTGGAAAAGACAAATTTATTGAAATGCTTAAAAAAGCGTCTTCCGAAGCTGGAGCAGAGGGAGTTAAACAATCGTTAAGCAGGCTCCCAAATAATGATTTCGCAACCTTCGTTAGCCTGTTTACAAATAATCCTCAATTCCAAAATACCCTCACCTTTGATGTGGTTGAACAATCAGACAATGTGTTTGAACTAAAAGTGACCGAGTGCTTATGGGCTAAGACTGTTCGTGGATTGAGCCAGCCGAACGCTGCAGAAATCGGTTATGCGAGCATCTGCTTTCCAGACTATGCTGTTGCAAAAGCCTTCAATCCCAAACTGAAGATGGTTCGTGATAAGACTCTGATGCAAGGACACAGCTGCTGCAACCACCGCTATATTTTTGAAGGATAAATTTTTAAGGAAAAATTTCTTTATAACCATCCTTATATGGAGAAGGAGAAATGGTCAAGAAAAATAAAATAGAAAAACGAAAATCCGAAGGAATTGGACGCAGGGATTTTATTTGCAAATCTGCCATGGTTTGTTGTCTGGCGAACATCCCTTTTGCTGCAAGCAGTCTTTCTCAAGAAGAAAGAGAAAAACTAAAGGGCTCAAATGTTAATCCTAACGAGTTGGTTGGTTACTGCCTTTTGTACTGCGGAGCCTGTGATTTTTACCAGAATAGAATTGGTCGGTCCGCTAAAGAACTTAAAAAAGTTCTCGATGCCTGGCAAGTAAATACCTGGCTGCCAAAGCAGCCGGGCTTTGAGGACTATGATAGCTTTTATAAAGTTCTTAATAATGTGATAACTAACAATATTGGTCAATGCCCAGGCTGTCGAGATGAGGAGGGCCCAAAAAGCAAGATTAAAAAATGCGCCCAGAAAAAAGGCTATCAAACCTGTGCCGAATGTCCATCATTACCCTGCGAGAAAATAGATGATCTTGCAAATTTCTTTCCATTCTTGAAAGAAGACATCCAGGAGGTCAAAAAAATTGGTGTCGAAAAATGGGCTAAAAAGCAGCAAGAAAAGGTTGAGAAAGGGTTAACTTTTAGCGATATGTTAATGAAAAAAGCAAAAGCTGAAAATAAATAAAATAATTAAGGAAGGAGGAAACAATGGGTAAATCTAATTTAGTGATGCCAAACAGAAGGGACTTCATTACCAAAGTAGTTCCAGCATGTTCACTTATGTGTTTCAATAGAATGAAAGTATTAGCCGGAATCTATTCTGGAGGAAAAACAAGTATTATTCAGGAAGAACACATGTTTGATCGAGAGTTTACAAGAAAATTAACTTATAGACAATTAGCGCAGAGATTAAATAGGAGATTCATTGAATTTGCACAGGCAGCCCAGCAAGAATTTGGAAAAGAAGAAACTATCGAGCTGATAAAAAAATTGGCAACTGAATTTAATCTTGAAAGAGGACGAAAACAGGCACAAGATTCAAAGGATCGGAGTTTGAAGTCATACACCCGGATTTTTGCTGATCCAAAAAGTTGGGAGCCTATGTTAAAGATGGAAGTTGTAGAAGATACTGACACTGCTTTTGAATTAAAGGTAACAGAATGTATCACGGCTACAGTTTTCCGTGATGCCAAGGCAGCTGATATTGGATATGCCAGAGTTTGCTGGGGAGACTATGCCTGGGCTGAAGGTTTCAATCCAAAGATCAAACTGGTTCGTGATAAAACATTGATGCAAGGGCATGCCTACTGCAATCATCGCTGGGTATGGGAAGAATAGACTACCTAATAAATAATCATTCTTATTCTATATTTTTAAAAATACAAAAGGGTAACGAATAAAGAAATAAACTCTTTTAAACATTGTCACAAACCCTCCTTTAATCTGCCTAATATAATTGAAAGGTATTAGCAGGCTCATAGATAGGGCGCTATCTGAAATACAGTACTATATCAGTTATGCCATCATAAACCTTACAACCATTTTACTTTTAATAAAGAAGGAAATATCATATAGTGATATAAGACGACATGTAATAATATTTGCTATATCTAAATAATAGATTTATAGGAGGATTAAAGATGGCTATGAATATTTCTTATCTTCTTACTAGCCGCAGGCAATTCTTGACTAATCTTCTACCAGCAGGACCGTTATTTTGTTTAGGATGCGGCAATCTATTTGCTTCATCAAAATCAGGTGGTTGGTCTAAAAACCCCTCGGAGAAACATAAATTTCAAAATGATTCTGGTATGACATATGAAGAGGTATTCCGATTTAAGTATGGTAGTTTTATTTCTACCATACAGATATTGGCAAATGCTATTGGAAAAGAAAAATTTCTTGAAATGTTAAAGCAAGCTATTTCCGAAGTTGTGGCAGAAAATACGAAAAAAATCATACAAAAATTACCTGACAACAATTTAGATACTTTTATTAAAATGATGGTATATACTCCTTTGTTTAAAAATACATTAACATTCGACGTTGTTGAACAAACTGACAATGTGTTTGAAATGAGGGTGACCGAATGTTTATGGGCTAAAATATTTCGTGAAGCAAAAGAGCCTGATGCCGTTGATATTGGATATGCATTCGGTTGTTATCCCGAATTTGTTATTACTCAAACTTTCAATCCTCAATTCAAATTAATTTTAACTAAAACCCTGATGCAGGGGCATGACTGCTGCAATCAACGAACTGTCTGGGAAAGATAGCTACCATAACTCAGCTTTATTTATTATAAAAAAGAAATGGACAGCCTCTAAGGCTGTCCGTTTTTATGCTTCAGTTTATATATTGTGATTTTTTTTGATATTTCATCTGTTTCTATCACACCTTCTTAACCATCCTTATCTATTTCAGCTAAAACTATAAACAATATAACCCCCCAAATTTATATTTAATAGTATTTCCCCTTCAGAAAGTTGTCCGACTTCATGAATTAGGTCGACTCTTACCTTATTATTATTGTATTTTCTATGTGAGAAAAAAAGTATGTTAAGCTGTGTAAATATCAAGGAGAATAATCTATGAAAAAAAGTATTGTAGTCCTTCTGATTTTTAGCTTTCTTCCTTTTCTATGTAGTTTTACTACAAATGTAGTTGATTCTGAAGATATAAAGGAAAAGACAGTGATTGTTAATGGTGTTGATATCATACTGGTTTATATTCCAGCAGGGGAATTTCTTATGGGTTCTCCAGAGACAGAGTTAGGGAGAAAGGAAGATGAAGGTCCTCAGCATAGATTAAAAATTAATAAAGATTTCTGGATGGGGAAGTATGAAGTAACACGAAAGCAGTGGATAGCAGTTATGGGTAAAGATAGAGTATGGTTTGAGGGAGGAGACAATTATCCAGTAGAATGGCTTAGTTGGGGACAGGCTCAGGATTTTGTTAAGAAGCTAAATGAAAAGACCGGATTGAAATTCAGGCTCCCTACAGAGGCAGAATGGGAGCATGCTTGCCGTGCAGGTACAACAACTCCTTTTCATTATGGAGACAGCCTTAGTTCAGAGCAGGCGAATTTTGATGGTAATTATCCCTATGGGGGAGCAGAGAAGGGAGTGTATCGGGAGAAGACATGTCCTGTCGGTAGTTTTCAGCCAAATGCCTTTGGTTTGTACGATATGCATGGTAATGTGTGGGAATGGTGTGAAGATGTCTACAAGGCTGATATATTGAGCCATCCTGAACTCTACACAAAAAATAATGTAGGCAACCGTGTATACTCAGGAGAAGGTTCATTCTATGTTATCCGGGGAGGTGGTTGGCTTGGTAATGGTAATCAGCTCCGATCTGCTAGTCGTGCTAGTTATAGTTATGCTCAGAATTATGTTGGTTTCCGTTTGGTATTGGATAACTAAAGATAAAATATATTCCCAGAAAAGGAGATAATAATGAGTGATAAGAAAAGAGGAGTAAGCAGAAGAAACTTCCTTTCTGGAACCATTACTGGAGCAGTTTCTTTTGGTTTGTTAGGTATGGTTGGGAAAGCCAAGGCTTTTATAGATTCTAAGATATCTGGTAGTACCTCACAAGGAGAAATAATCTATCGAACCCTGGGAAAAACCGGGATTAAAGTACCCATTGTCTCGATGGGTGTGATGAATACTGGAGATTCCGATTTAGTGAAAAAGGCATTTGAAGCAGGAGTGCGCCATTTTGATACAGCAGCTACCTATAGGAGAGGAAGAAGTGAAGAAATGCTCGGTAGGGTAATGAAGGAACTAGATGCCCGTAATGATTTCATAATTACTACTAAAATTCCGCATGTTACCCCTTCTATATTACATCAGATGACAGCAGAGCAGGTTGAAGCCTATTTTCTAAAGATTTTCAATCAGTGTTTACAACGGTTACAGACCGATTATGTCGATCTCATCTTTTTACATGATGTTGACAATGCCCAATATTTGCAGAATGAGGGATTCAGGAATGCATTTGAAACAGCTAAGAAACAAAAGAAAGCCCGTTTCAGTGGGTTTTCTACTCATACCAATATGGTTGAATGTCTTAATGAAGCAGCTCGGGATGGTTTTTATGATGTAGTTCTCACTGCGTTTAACTACTCGATGTGCGAAAATACTGAGTTATTGAGAGCTCTGGAGAAAGCAGCTAATAAAGGTGTTGGTTTGATCGCAATGAAAACTCAGTGCTCCCAACCTTGGTACAAGCCAGATGATCGTGAAACTGCTCAAAGGTTTTTTGAGGGTTCGATTATGCATACTGCTTTGTTGAAATGGGTATTGAGACATGAGTTTATTACTACTGCTATTCCAGGGATTACAAATTATCAAGAACTGGAGGAAGATTTTTCTGTAGCCTATAATCTGGAGTATACTCCTGAGGAACATAAGTTCCTGACAGACCGGAATGTTAAAGTAGCCATGAAAGGAGTATGTCAGCAGTGTTATCAGTGTGTAGCAAGTTGTCCCAATAGAGTAGATATTCCCACCCTCATACGGACCCATATGTATGCCACCTGCTACGCCAATTTCTATCAGGCTCGTGATACCCTCGATAGTATTCCAAAAGATAAAAGCCTGGATGTGTGTTCATCCTGTGACCGATGCGGTGCTCAATGCGTCAACCGGGTTAATATTGCTAAAAGGATTGATGAGTTAAAAATAATTTATGCTTGAAAAAGAAAGTTTTAGGATAGATACTTTCTTCTCATACCTTCTTACTCGATAAAGTAAAAATCCTAAAAAGAGCCTGTTCATATTATTGATGAACAGGCTCCTTATTTTTTGCATTATTAGCTGATTTCTTTGAGGAGCTCCTCTACGGCTTTTTCCAGTTGACGGTCTTTGAGCATTGCTTCATCCTGGGGTTGTTCTTTAACGATAATATCAGGCACCGCCCCATTGCCCTCCATATTAAGACCGGTGTTGATAACATACCACCCTCGGTAGGGAATTCGGAGAAAAGAGCCATCAATCAACTGGGTTCCCCCGGTGCTAATCACTGCCCCCGAAGTGGGATAGCCAATGAGCTTACCTCTTTTTAGAGATTTAAAGGCGTGGGATATAATCTCAGCATTGCTATAGCTGTATTCGTTGCACATTAAAGCTGCTGGCTTATCCCAGTAGTACAATGGCAGCCTATCCTGTGGATAGCCTTTTTCTCCATCGCGGGGAATAGTAAAGGCATGCCGTCTCACTTGCAGCATCGCCAGAACATAATCGGTGGTCCACCCTCCACCATTATTCCTGACATCAATAATAAGCCCATCTTTATCATGCACTTCGGAATACAGCTCCATCTCGAATCTTTCCAGGCTGGGCATATTCATGGCCTGAATATGAAGATAGCCTAATCGGCCATTGCTCAGTTTATCCACTATCTCCCTTCTCTGCTCAACCCATTCACTATATAAAGCACTATGGAACACAGAATATCCTACGGGTTTAATTACAACTTCCCTTTCCTTTTTATCTTTCTCATCCTTTGCTACTTTGAGGAGTACTTTTTCGCCTACAGTATCATTTAAATGCTTATATATGTTAGTAGTTGGAGTAATTTTAGTTCCATTAATTGCCAATATTATCTCACCGACTTTTAGTTTGCTGGTTTCCTCATCAGCGGGAGACTTCGGTACAATCCGTTTAATTTTCATGCCCGCACCTTGATAGGTCTCATCGAAGATAGCTCCCAGAAGTCCGGTTGTTACCCTTTCTTCTGGAGAAGGAGCATAAATACCCATATGTGAGGAATTCAGCTCACCAATCATCATGAGCACAACACCATAAAAATCATGCGCACAGGACGCCTCACCTGCCCAGGGACGATATTTCTTTTTCATAGCAGACCAATCCACACCATGAAAATTGGGATCGTAGAACCTGGCATTTAAAGCTTGCCACGCTTCGTCAAAAGCCATTAATTTTTCCGTGCGAAGATTGACCTTTATTTTAGCTGTAAATCCGATGGATTTGGCATCCTTTCCATCTGGAGCAACTGAGCCGATCAGTCCCTTTTGCATGAGATAATATACCTTCTTACCATCCTTGCTGAATTGGATGTAGCTGGGATTTTTGCCTCCTGAAGTGAGCCTCTTCAGTTTGGTGCCATCCCACTTTACTGACCAAAGGTCCATTTTCCCTTCAGCATTCGATACTAAAACATAGGTTTCGCCATCTGGAGAAAGAGCAAAGGATATCTCGTCTCCAGGAAGTTGAATTACAGGTTGAAGTCTCTCATGAATATCCTCGAAGTCTATTCTGACCTCTATTTTCTTCTCCTTTTCCTTTTCTTCTTTCTTCTTCTCTGCAACCTTTTCTTTGGCTTCCTCAAATTCTTCCTTCAGCTCCTCTTTTGTCTTTTCCGCATCCTCCTTCCTCAGCCATACGTACCACAAGTCGTATTGGTTTGCTGTGCGACGCGAGACAAATGAGAGCCGCTTACCATCTTTTGACCATTGGGGGTCGAAATCATCATCAGGATGTCTGCTTATATTAATCGGCTTCCCTCCATCAACAGGCATAATATAGATATCAGAATTGAACTCATTATCAACCCTTGAATAAGCTATCCAATTGCTGTCGGGTGACCAGGAATACTGAGGCGCATCCCACCCTTCAAGTAGAAGCTTAGGCTGAGAACCATCGGATTTCATAACCCAGAGGTTGCCATTACCTCTGATAAAAGCAATCATCTCACCGTCAGGGGAGAATTGGGCTGAATATTCATTAAGTGGATCTTTGGTAAGTTGTTCGATTCGATGTTTCAAAGATTTGCTTAATCTTGGTTCGTCCGGATCATCTGAACTTATAACGAAAAGATCCAAATTGCCATTACGTAAAGAGGAGAAGAGCAGTCTCTTGCTGTCAATTGACCAGCAGATTTCATAATCTCTGGCTGGATGAGTTGTCAAACGAGTTGCTTTTCCTCCTTTTTCTGGTATAACAAAAATATCACCTCGCACTACAAAAGCTATCTGTTTACCATCAGGTGAGACTGCAATCTCCTGAGCATTAGCAGTCATTGTTTTTCGTTCTATTAAATTCTGTTGAAGATCAGTAGGAGCAATTATAGTAATCGGGATTCCTTCACCTCCAGTTGTGGGGATTGTATATATATTACGCTCTCTTTCATATGCTATTATTTTTCCATCTCGCGAAATCTGGGCATAACGAATCCCATCCTCTTTATAAAAGGTAAGCTGCTTTTTATCTCCTGTTTCCAATTCAAGCTGGCAAAGATTAAAAACACCGTCTTCATCGGTCACGTAAAAGATGCTTTTCCCATCGCTTGCCCACATGGGCCAGAAATCGTTTCCTTTATGGTTTGTTAGCTGCTTATGCTCCTTGGTATTGAAATCATATAACCAGAGATTGGCATTGTCGCTCCCTCGATAATGTTTGCGATAATAGGCAGGTCTCCCACGTAAAAATACCAGCTTTTTACCATCGGGAGAAAGCCTACCACTATAACCAAGTGCAGCTATCAGCTTTATTGGTGTACCTCCTTCTAAACTCACTTTATAAAGTACATGTATTCGATGATAGGAGAAGTCACGATTTGAGCTAAAGAGGAGATACTTTCCATCGGTTGACCAGTCGCTCAAGGCATCGGGATTGGAAAAATAAGTAAGTTGCTGAGTATCTCCCTTTGTTATATTAATAAGGAAAATATCATTATTTCCATAGCGATTGGATGAAAAAGCTATGTGCTTACCGTCAGGCGACCATAGAGGCAGTGCGTCGTAGCCTGGATGTACGGTAAGTCTACTGGCATGACCGCCCTCAATAGGTACTGTCCAGATGTCTCCTTGAAAGCAAAATGCCAGCATCTTACCATCAGGTGATGGGGCCGGATAGCGAGCCAGCTTTATTCCCTTTTCTTCCGGCAAAAGGCATAATGAAAAGATGAAAACAAAACAAACAGTTGAAAATAAGGCTTTTTTTGACATATTCCTACCTCCCTATTTTATAGTATTTCCCGCAACCAGGACAGAATCTCCTTTAAAAGCATCGGATGTATAGTAGTAGAGGGATTGTTAAAATAAGGCTCTCCCTGGGAAACATCAAAGAAGATATGGTTTGCTCCTGGAATAAGCAGGCTGCGACATTTTTTATTGCCGGCCTCATGGAAAGCTTTCAACAATATATTTACCTGTCGCTGTAATACAACTGTATCCTTATCTCCCCTGGCCAGCAGCACCGGGCATTTATAATATTCAGCAGCTTTAGAGCCAAGCACTGGAGCAAGAAGAACAACTGCTGCAAGACCTTCAAGTTTCTCAGCAATCATTGTGGCAATTCTCGTCCCCTGGCTATGTGCTATTATTACCACTTGATCTTTATCTACCTGAGGTTGCTCTCTCAACCAGCGATAGGCTGCTTCAGCATCTTGAGCCAGTAAAAAATCATTAGGTGGAAAACTACCTCCACTACCTCCTATACCTCGCTTATCATATCGAAGAACAATAAAGCCAGCTGAAGTAAGATATTCTGCTATATCTTTATAATGGCTATACTGAATACCCTCAATTACATTGCCATCCCTATTCCATGGACGAACTCCTGGTAGTATTAGTATTGCGGGCAAAATTTTCCCCTGCAAATTCCGTGGAAGAGATAAAGTTCCTGCTAAGGTAATATCTTCAGATGGGATGTTTATTTCTTTTCCAAGGATTTGCATTACAGTAAAATTATTGACTGACAAGAAAAAAGATAGAAAGGTCAAGAAATAAATACAGGGTTTATGCACATTAATAAATCAATCCTCTCCTATTATTAACGATTTGTAAAGATTACCTGTTCTATCCTGCAATCAGTGCTGTCTCGAAAAAGCGAAGAACCATTATTAAATCATCACTGGTAAAGGAAACAGTACGGTTTCCTATTCTTTTTGCATAGGGAATCGTTGCTGCTATATTTGCTCTATGCTCTTGAGTAAAGGTAACTTCCATAGTATACGGAGTTTTTAACTTGTAGGGCTTAAAATCGCTAATCCTATTAAGTGCTTTAATAGTTTTCTCTTTTATCAAGGCGCGAGCCTTCTCTGGATGCAAGTTTCGCGCAGATTGCCCAATAGCCCATTTAACAGCAGCCGTTTCCACATCATCAAAGAGCTCATGTACCTGCTCTGTTATTGCTTTATCTCCCGCAACCATTACAATCGGCACATCAAATAAGCCAGCAATTAAGGCATTAACACCAGCTTCAGGCATGTAGATGTCATTAATTTTTAAATCGTAAACAGCACCAGACATCGTATGTTCTAACGTAGCATCAGGTGTACCTGCTCGAGCATGATAGCCCACGAAAATGACCGCATCGAAGCTTTTATCTAATCCTTCCATCATGCTCATGGGGCCACCAGACCAGTCACGGATAAGCTGCGCATCTTTATGAAGCAACTCAGGCAAAATGTTTCGAGCGCTGCCATGAGAATCTCTAACAACAATTTCAGTAGCTCCTGCCTGGATACAACCTTCGATAGCAGCATTCGTTTCCAGTGTCATCAATCTTCTGAAGTAATCATAATCCTTCCCCTTACGACTTACTTCTTCCCAGTTAATTACTCCACAAACACCTTCCATATCTACTGATATAAAAACCTTAAGACTTTTACTTTTTTGTTGGGCACCGGAAACAATCATTAAACCGGCTAAAATAGCGATAACAAATGAAGCTAATAATACGTTCTTTTTCATAATTCCTCCTCCTATATCATCTAACTTAGTTTTTGAAGAGGCGAAATCCTCCCCATAATATTAATAAAATTGCTACCAACTTAATAGGTTCTAAAGGTACATATTTAGATAGTAATTTGGACATATTTCTAAATTTCCATTGAGACAAAAATAAACCACCTGAAATAGCAAAAAATGTTATTGACGGGATTAACACTCTCTGCTTTTCTGGTTCAAAGGGCAGCAGAGAAAGAAAAGCTATCGCAACTATGAGCGGTAGAATTATTATGCCATCCAAAAAGGCGGGGAAAAAAGTTTCATTGCGATAGATTAAAAATAAGCCTGTAAGAATCAATATAATAGCGGGGAAAAATAATCCTCTTTGACTTTTAAATAGTAAAGCAAATAAAATAAGTACACTTGCAGCACCAAATAAAAGGCTTGGAATAGAAATTTCAATACGCGGAATATAATCAATAAGTTTCGGATATAATAAAAAGACGCCTAAAATACATAATAATACTGCGAAAAAGTTGTTGAATATTTTCTTTTTATTCACCAAACTGAAAATTCCTCTGGAAAACAGATAACCTAAAATTTGTAGCCAATTTTTCGTAAGAAAGTTTTTCGTTCCTCAATATCATTTTCATTCTCAATTCCTTTCGACTTCAGACCATCAACTACTCCCAGAATAGCTCTTCCTAACTCAGTTTCAGCAAGTAGTACTTCCACAGGATTTGCCGTAGCACAGTATATACGACACACTTCAGGAACCATCTTTATGGTATTCAATACATTTATGGGAAATGCATCTTCTAAAAATATAATAAAAGAATGACCCGCACCTAAACTCATGGCTGTCTCTCTGGCCATTTTAGCCAGAAGCTCATCAGTACCGCTCCATCGAACCAGACAGGGACCTGAAGATTCGCAAAATGCGAGACCAAAATGTATGCCGGGTATACCTGTGACCAATGCTTCGTGGATATCCTCAACTGTTTTGATAAAGTGAGATTGTCCTAATATAATGTTTATATTTTCCGGCTTATCAATTTTAACAACTTTAATCTCCATACTTTTCTCCTTTGATATTATACATGAATAAAAGCGGCTTTTTAATTATAGCATTGAAAGATCAAAAATTAAATATATATTGTATTCGTTATTATTCCCTTAATATTATTGTAGATAACCTAGAGAACGCAGCTTAGCTATTGTTTTCTCATCCAGTTTAATTTCTGTTGGTTCCTCGAAGTGCGCTTCGATGAGCTGATTGCGATAAAAGGCTGCTAATGAGCGATAATAACCATATAAAATGAGTTGTTTGGAAGATAAATCTATCTTTTCTCGTGGATCATTTTGAAGATTATAGAGTTCTCCCCGATTGGCTATCTGGATGTATTTATAATGCGAATCGGTTATACTGAAAACCCAATCAAATACCGGTCTTGCAAATAAATAGGACCTCCCTTTTATAGTATTCCCAAAGATTAAGGGGAGGAAGCTCTGCCCCTGCAGTTTAAGCTTTAAATCTTCTATGGTTAAAAAATCAAGTATAGATGGCATAATGTCAATATTGTCCACATAAGCTTTTATCTCTTTCTTCTTCGGTTTTATATATGAAGGAAACTTTATAATTAAAGGTATTTTTATCATTTCGTTATAAACTGTGCTGTTATGGAGAAGTTTTCCATGTTCTAAAAAGGCTTCGCCATGGTCAGAAGTAAGTATTATCATACTATCATTGTAAATTTTATATTCCTTAAAAGACTCTAATATCAAATGTACTAACCAATCGCCCCATAATAGATTACCATCATATCTGTCAATGATAAATTGAAGCTCCTCTTGACTGATGGACCTTTTTCCTTTATCGAGATTCATTAAAGCATGACTCGATGTTAATTCAGCATATCGAGCTCCCAATATTTTATCAGACCACTTATCAAACCGCTTTGGAGGATCATAGTCGGAATGGGGAGGTCTTAGATGAATATAAATAAATCCTGGAAGGCGTTGCTCTTTTTCAGAAAAGTGTTCAGATAAAAAGTCTTGAAGACCATTATTAAAATCTTTCTCAGTGTGAATAAAAAGATCAAAAGTCTTTTGAAAACCTTTTCGAGCCCATTTAATAATAAAACCAGATGCAAAAGTAGAATAGCCTTCGTTGGCTAAAACATCAGCAAGGGTTAATATATTATCAGGTATTCTCTGCTCCCAAGTAAGCACCCGATGAGTATCAGGATAAAGAGAGGTAAAAAGAGAAGTTGTTGATGGCACAGTATAAGATGCTGCTGAAAAAGCATTTCTAAAAATCACCGATTCCTCAGCATATTGATCGATATATGGAGTAGTTTTGCGCTGATATCCATAGCAGCTAAAGTGGTCAGGTCGGGCTGCATCGAGCACAATTATTATTACATTGGTTTTCCGCAATTTTTCCGAATTGATATTCAGTGATACTGGTTTATATTTATCTTTTTGAGTGCGTAATAATTCTCTCTTTATCATGAGGATGGGACGAAAGAGAAAACCCTCAGGAGTCTTCGAAACTCCGGCATAGCGTACAGAGTGAAAGGTAATCCGTACAATTTTATCTCCATATTGTTTAAGGTTCACCTCTCCGAACCGCCACTGATTATTTATTGGCCCCTTTTCGAATTTGATAGAGTGGAGAAGCTGGGTTGGTCTATTTACCTCTTGGATGTCAATTTTTAATTCTTCAAGAGTCTTAAGCTCCTTACGTCCATAGTGTTTTACCTGAATTTTTAGTGCTGATTCCCTTGGTATCTTCATGTAGTAATCAAGGCGGCAATTAATTGGAAGCCTTATGACAGCCGAGCTGCTGCTGGAAATATTCACTCTCTCCAGTTTAACTTTTTTTAAATATGGATTTGGAGTATCTAAAGCAGAACCTTTTTGCGCAAAAGGAAAATAGCCTATAAAATATTCACTCTCTATATAATCCTTTCTATCATTCAAATGAGATATAACCCAAAAAAGAATAAAGCCAACAGCTAAAATAATGATGGCATATTTTATCTTATATAGAAAATTCATTTTTTTAATAATTCGCTATTCGCTATAATCTGCAGAAAATTATTAACTAAAAAAAGAACTATTCGATTTCTAACTTATTATTTTATTTGCTATAAAAATCCTCACTGCAAATATCCTAAAGAACGTAGCTTTATAATTGTATCTTCGTCAAGCTTAGCTTCATCTGGTTTTTCGCTGCGTGCCCTGATTAATTGTGCGCGATAAAATTGGGCTAATGACTGATAATATCCTAATATAATAGGCTTTGAAGAAGCTAAATTAACCTTTTCTTGCGCATCATTCTTTAAATCATATAGTTCTTTTTGGTCGAAATCCCGGATATATTTATAATGAGAGTCGTATATAGAATACATTTCTGGCCAAAAACCTCGAGCGAAACCATATTCCTTTACTTCCTGAGCTTCTCCAAAAACTAAAGGGATAAGGCTCTTTCCCTGAGTACTGAGATTGGAATAATCAATTTGAAGGAATTCGAGCACAGTCGGCATAATATCAATGTTTTCCACATGTGCATTAATTACCTTTTTCCCAGATTTTACATAATGAGGAAACTTTATAATAAGGGGAATTTTTATCATCTCATTATAGACAGTGCTGTTATGCAATAACTTTTCATGTTCCCAGAAAGCTTCCCCGTGATCTGCGGATATTAGTAGCATACTATTATGATAGAGCCCTTGCTCTTTAAAATGTTCTACTATTTGTTGGACAATACGGTCAGCCCATAATAGATTACCATCATACTTGTCTATTAAAAACTGCAGTCTTTTCTGATTCATCCCCATTACTCCTTTATCGATTTCCAACAATGTGTCCACTTTTATCAAGTTAGCATATCTCTTTCTTAGCTCGGGTAACGACCATTTATCGAACTCATCTGGTGGGTCATAATCTGCATGAGGAGGCCGTATATGAATATAGAAAAATGCCGGGCCATTAGACTTTGCCCCAGTAAATTCTCTTTCCAGAAAATTAGTTAAATCTTTTCCCAGGTTTTCTTTTGTGCTGATATCGAGGTCGAAAATTTGCTTAAAACCCTTGTTTGCCCATTCTCCCCAGTCCATTACAAATCCAGAACCATAGGTAGCATAACCATGCTTTGCCAAAATCTCGGCAAGTGTCTTCATCCTTCGAGGTATCTTTTTCCACCAACGGGTCACATGATGTGTATTAGGATATAATGAAGTGAAAAGGGAGGCAGTCGAAGCTATAGTATAAGGTGCAACCGAATAGGCATTTTCAAATAGTACACCTTCTTTTGCTAACTCATCAATAAAGGGCGTGGTCAACCGATGATATCCATAACTGCTGAAATGGTCCGGCCGTGCCGCATCCAAAACAATTAATATAATGTTGGTTTCTTTTAATTTTCTCTGGCTTAACTTTACTTCTACCGAATCGTCTTTCTTGGATGACGACTTAATATGAAATTTATTTAATAATAACAGAGGACGAATATATAAACCTTCCGGATGACCACCAGGGTCTTTGGATTTTGTAATATTGAAAGTGAGCTTTGCTATTTTGTTTCTATAATGATTTAGACTGACCTCTCTCGTTTTCCATATGTTTTTATTAAAGCCTTTAGAGAAGGTATAACTAAAAAGCAATTCAGCTGGTTTCTCCTCCTCTTGAATGGAGATGGTATACTCCTCTTTTACTAATGTTTTTTGTGGTCCATAGGGTTTGAAGAGAAAATTCAGTTTTGCACCTCTTGGCACTTTTAGGTAATAAGTGAGACTGCAATTAATGGGAAGTTTTATAGCGGGTATATTTTTATTATGGAAATAAGTTTCTATGATCTTCAGGTTATTTGCTGAAGTATTTTTTATTTTTGCTGAATAATTCTTCTTAGCAAAAGGAAAATGAAGGATAAAATATTCGCTTTCTATGTAGCTATTTCTATATATAAAATATGCTGATATTGTAAAAATAATCAATAAAACAATAACAGCGATTATAAAATATTTCCACTTCCCTAATGAGAAAATCGCCACTTTATCTTTTTTATAATTCATTATCCAAAATAAACTACAAAATTTTTCTCTTTGCCTAATTCTCTGAAATCCTTAATTATTATGAGAATATCAAGTCTACCATTAATTGATCAATATACCAGGTGCTGGGAAATTCCTACAAAACTCTTCTACCTCTAATGCAATTTTTCCCAAAAGATTTTCATCGGTCAAATTTTGTACTACATCATTTATCCATCGTGCAATCTGCTTCATTTCCAGCTCCTTCATTCCTCGAGAAGTAACAGCTGGTGTACCCAGACGAATACCACTGGGATCGAAGGGTTTCCGCGGATCATATGGTATAGTATTATAATTAGTTACAATACCGGCTTTGTCCAATGCTTGAGAGGTCTGTTTCCCCGTTACACCTTTTGCTGTCATATCGATAAGCATGAGATGATTATCAGTTCCTCCAGTTATCAGCTTGAAACCATAACTCAAGAGTCCATCTGCCAGTGCCTTGGCATTTTTCACGATTTGTTTCGCATACTCTTTAAAATCCGGTTTAGCTGCTTCATGTAAAGCAACGGCAATTGCTGCTGTAGTATGATCATGTGGACCTCCCTGAAGTGCAGGGAAAATGGCCCTATCAATTCTCTCTGCCACCTCATTACGACAGAGAACCATGGCGCCTCGTGGACCGCGTAAGGTTTTATGTGTTGTTGTGGTTACTACATGGGCGTGAGGTATAGGGCTTGGATGTGCGTCTGCTATTATTAAACCGGAAATATGAGCAATATCAGCCACAAAATAAGCATCTACTTCTTTGGCAATATCAGCAAAGGCAGCAAAATCGAATTTTCTCGGATATGCCGTGGCGCCAGCAAAAATCAGCTTTGGTCTTTCTTCCCGAACCATATCCCTTACTCTATCATAATTAATGAGATGAGTATCTTTGTCTACCGTATATTGCACTGAATTATAAAATCTGCCAGAAAAACTTACTTTCCAACCATGGGTTAAATGCCCGCCATGAGGGAGGCTCATCCCCATTACCTTATCACCTATTTCAAGAAGAGCATAATAAACCGCTAAATTAGCAGGACTCCCAGAATAAGGCTGCACATTTGCATGCTGGCAGCCAAAAAGAGCTTTGGCCCGATCAATAGCAAGCTGCTCCAAAACATCAATGTTTTGCTGTCCTTCGTAATATCTTTTTCGAGGGTAACCTTCGGAGTATTTATTGGTAAATACTGAACCTGTTGCTTCCAACACCGCCTGTGACACATAATTTTCTGAGGGAATAAGACGAAGCTTTATATACTGCCTTTCTTCTTCACTTTTTATCAGTCTATAAACCTCAGGGTCGATTTTAGACAGTGGATTATGCATGGCTATAAACTCCCTTTGAATTAATGTTTATCAAGGGCATATTTAATTCTCTCAAGGGCCTCCTCTATGTTTTGTTTAGAGTTGGCATAGGAAATCCTGAGATACCCTTCCCCTTGATGACCAAAGGATGTACCTGCCAGAGTGGCTACACCGGCCTTTTCCAGCAGGTATGTTTCTAATTCATTGCTGCTCATATTGGTGCCTTTTATATTTGGAAAAACATAAAAAGCACCTTTAGGTGTACGGCAGCTTATTCCAGATATGTTATTAAGTCCTGAAATTATAAAATCTCTTCTATTCCTAAATTCCTCAACCATCTTGTTAACTGAATCTTGAGGCCCTATAAGAGCTTCTACTCCGGCTTTCTGCGTGAATGAAGCAGTACAGGAATTAGAATTAACCATAAGTTTTTCCAGTTGTTCTGCTAATGCTTCGGGCATTACTCCATAGCCCAACCTCCAACCAGTCATGGCATAGGTTTTAGAAAAACCATCCAAGATTATGGTTCGTTCTTTCATTCCCGGAAATTGGCTTATGCTATAATGCTCTCCTTCATAAAGTATACGGCAATAAATCTCATCAGATAAAATATAGAAATCGTGCTGCTGTGCTAATTCAGCTATATACTCTAAATCCTCCTTTTGCAGCACCCCACCTGTTGGATTTTGTGGTGAGTTGATTATCATAAGCTTCGTTTTTGGATTAACCAATTTTTTCAACTCATTTAGGTCAATACAAAAGTCGTTTTCTTCTCTTAGGGTAATGGGTTTCCCAATCGCTCCGACAAAATCTATAACGGAGCGGTAAATAGGAAATCCGGGGTCAGGGTAAATTACTTCATCACCTTTATCAACTAAGGTTTCAATTGTGAAGAACATTATAGGCTTAGCCCCTGGAGTTATGACTACTTCCTGAGGACGAACATCAATACCACGAGAGGATGCGATATGCTTCGCAATTTCTTCCCGTAATTCTGGAATCCCAGCAGCGGATACATAATGGGTATATCCTTGCTTAATAAATCGACAGGCAGCCTCACAAATATGAGCTGGAGTGGAAAAATCAGGTTCTCCGATTTCCAAATGGATAACCTTCTTCCCTTCGCTTTCCAGCTTCTTTGCTTTGGCTAACACCTCAAAAGCCGTTTCCGTGCCTAATCGAGCCATTCTTTTAGCCAATTGCACTTTTTTCCCTCCTTATATACTAATATTTAAGAAACTATTAGATAATAATAACAAATCAAAATTTGAAAAACAATCTTATTTTCTTGCGGACGAAATGAACTTGAATTTCATTTAATGTTCATTTTTTTGGATTGACTTTTAGCATGCCATTAGTTACACTATAAGGCAATTTAGTTTTAATAATCATTTGCTCATAGTAAAACTATATTTCATATCTTAAAGGGGGAATTATGAAAATATTAATATGCGATTCAATTTCATCTGAAGGTTTGGATCAACTTAAGGGGCTGCCTAATCTGGAAGTAGATGTTAAAACCGATATGACTCCAGAAGAACTAAAAAAAGTTGTACCTAATTACGACATAATGGTAGTGAGAAGCAAGACCAAAGTTACTAAAGAGATAATTCAAGCTGCTGATAATCTAAAGCTTATAATTAGAGGCGGTGTTGGAATAGACAATATTGATGTGGATGCAGCAAAAGAACGAAATATCGAAGTAACTAATACTCCGGAAGCGAGCAGTATTTCAGTTGCTGAACTTGCACTCGGACTAATGCTCGCTTTGGCACGAAATATTCCCCAGGCTTATCAATCACTAAAAAATAAAAAATGGGAGAAAAAGAGATTAGCTGGCGTTGAGTTGGATGATAAAACATTAGGTCTTATTGGCCTCGGACGGATTGGGCTTGCCTTGGCTAAACGAGCTCAAGGACTTAACATGCACACCATCTGCTATGATCCTTATATCAAAAAAGAATATGCCTCCAAGCATAACGTTGAGATGGTTAGCCTGGATGAGCTTCTGCAAAAATCTTACTTTATATCAATTCATACACCCTTTACTAAGGAAACAGCAAATCTCCTTGATCAGGCCCAATTTAATAAAATGAAAAAGGGTGTATTCCTAATAAATACTGCAAGAGGCGGCATAATTAATGAAGATGCTCTTTATCAAGCAATTCAACAGGGTATTGTTGCCGGGGCTGCAATTGATGCTTTTAAGGTAGAACCACCCTTTGAAAATCCACTCCTTAAGCTGGAACAAGTCGTTCCAATCCCTCACCTCGGTGCATCCACCAAAGAAGCGCAAAAAAAAGTCAGTTTATTAGTAGCACAAAAAATTAATAACTTTATTAGTTCTCATTAAGGATTAGAAAAATGGAAGTTGAATCAATAATCAAAAATATTATCGCCGTTCCCATGGATAAAGTTTTAATACATGAGGGGACTATAAAAAAAATAGCTGAGAGAATTGCTAAATCAATCAAAGATGATGGGATACAACAAAATCCCATCATTGTGACAGAAAAAGATTCTTATTATATTGTTCTGGACGGTATGCATCGAGTCAGCGCAATGGAACACCTGCAGAGCAAAGGCATATTAGCATATCTCATAAATTATAGTGACTATATAAACGACAAAGGTATGGTAAAAGGTTGGGATGCACTCATATCACAACCTTTTTCAGCAGAGGAATTTATCGAAAAATGCTTCGACCCAAAGACAATTGATATAAACAAGGTTAGCACTGCAGAAGAAGCACGTGATTTAGTAATTAATAGAAAATGTTACTTTGGTATTAATGTTAAAGGCGATAAGACATATACAGTTAGCAAAAAAGGAGCGGACGATCGATTACCAATAATCGAGGTGATCGATGCCCTTCAAGAATCCGAAAGGGATTTAGATAAAGCTGAGGTAGAACGTTCCTATGTTTGTGATGATCGCTCATACAATAGCTTTAAAAGCAGCGATGATTATTATGCTCTTATTATTAGACCAAAGTTTACTGCTGAAGAAATAGTAGAAGTAACCTTGTCAAGAAGATTATTTCCAAAAAAATCAACTCGTCATATAATCAATTTCCGACCGCTCTACGCTAATGTACCCTTATCAATTTTAACTGATGATTCCGATTTCAAGGATAAGAACAAAAATATTCAGGAAAAATTACACCAGAGATTACGAGAACATCGAGTAAGAGTATATGAAGAATCCATTTGTATTCTTAATGACTAACATCAATCGTTTCGACTATTATATAATTATAAAAAGGAGAGCACTATTATGAAGAGGCGATTATTTACTCCCGGACCTACACCCGTTCCTGAAGAAATCATGCTCAAAATGGCCGAGCCTATATCCCACCATAGACTTCCCTCTTTTGAAAAAGTGTTTGCTGAGGCCAATCAACATTTGCAATATTTATTCAGTACTAAACAACCTGTTTATACATTGACTTCCTCAGGTACAGGAGCCATGGAGGCAACGGTTGCCAATATCCTCTCACCAGGGGATAGAGTTATAACCGTACGAGGAGGTAAGTTTGGAGAAAGATGGGCAGAAATCTGCCAGGCCTATGGAATAGATTTTGTTCCCATAGACATTGAATGGGGAGATTCAGTATCCCCTGAAGCAATTGAAGAACTCCTTAAAAAAGAAAAGAATATCAAAGCTGTTTTTACAACCCAGAGTGAAACTTCCACCGGCGCTTTAAACGATATAAGAGCCATTGCAGAAATGATGAAATCTTACAATTCACTTTTAATAGTTGACTCCATTACTGGTATCGGAGTTCATGAAATGAAGCCGGATGAATGGGGTGTGGATGTGGTTGTAACCGGTTCACAAAAAGGGCTTATGATTCCTCCAGGATTAGCTTTTATCAGTCTTAGCGAAAAAGCCTGGGAAGTTGTGGAAAAATCAACATTACCAAAATACTATTTCAGCCTTAAGCAAGCTCGCAAAGCCATGAATAAAAACCAGACACCCTGGACTCCTGCTTTAACCCTGATAATCGGTTTGAATGAAGCACTGAAAATGATTCACCAGGAGGGCCTGGAGCACTTGTACGCCAGGCATCAGCGCCTGGCCGATGCTACTCGAGCTGCTGCAAAAGCCCTGGGATTGGAACTGCTGGCAAAGCATCCATCCAACGTGCTCACTGCAGTAAAGATGCCTGAATCACTTGATACTGGCGCTCTGGTAAAATATCTCAGAGATGAACTTGGGATATTGATTGCTGGAGGACAAGCGCATTTGAAGGGGAAAATTATCAGAATAGCTCATTTGGGATATATGGATGATTTTGACATTGTCGTTGTCATCTCAGCTTTAGAGAAAGGACTAAAGAAAATGGGCTTTTCCTTTGATCCAGGAAGCGGAGTAAAAGCAGCACAAAAAGTTATTTGTTAATATAATCAGATTGATTTATTTCATTAAATACTTTTTGTAATAGGAGGTGTAAGATTGGAGATAAGTCGACGGAAATTTATCGGCATAGGAGGGCTGTCGGCTCTGGCTTTCAGTGTACCTTCAGCTCTGATAATACCAAGGGGCAGCAAATGGGTAGCTAAATGCTCTCTAAAGCCGGATTTCCATCCGACATGGCTTCAGGGAAATCCACATTTGGGCTGCAGTCATCCATACTTTCATCATCGTGAGCCTACAATGGAAAACCGATGGTTGGAGATGGTTCATTTTCATATGGAGCCGGAGTTGAGAGATGCAACAATTTATGACATGCCGCATAAAAGGTAAAAGGAGGGATAAGAAGTGAAAGAATTCGCTGAAATTGCCTTATCTACGGCAAAGAAGGAAGGAGTGGATTACGCAGATATCAGAATCTGTACTTACCAAAACCAGCGTATCTCTGCTCGAGATAAAATCCTGACTCGCCTTAGTGATTCAACCAGCTCTGGATTTGGCGTGAGAACCTTCTATAAAGGTGCCTGGGGTTTTGCAGCCAGTTCTTTTATTAATAAGGATGAGATTGTAAAGGTAAGTAAAAAATCTGCTGCAATTGCGAAAGCGAGCCATCTAACGTTGAAAGAACCGCTGAAGCTGACAGAAGCATCTCCCTACGTGGATCATTGGCAGACTCCCTATCTAAAGGACCCATTCAAAATACCTAATGAGAAGAAAATAGAGTTCCTTTTGAAAATCAACCAGGAATTGCTCAAAGTTAAGGGAATCAGAAGAGCAGTCTCAAGTATGAATTTCACTCAGGAGGATAAATATTTTGCCAGCACTATAGGTTCTTTTATTGAGCAGCTCATTATGAGAGCAGATGCAGAATATACAGCTATAGCAGTTGGTAAAGAAGGTTTTGAATCCAGAAGCTATAGAGATATGCCCCTCAATAAAGGATACGAATATATTGAAGAGATACCGTTCCTGGAGAATGCCAAAGTGGTTGCTGAAGAAGCAGTCGAAAAGCTCAGAGCTGCTCCTTCGCCTACAGGTGTCAAAGACTTAATCCTCGCTCCCTCTAATCTCTGGTTAACCATTCACGAATCAGTAGGACATGCCACTGAGCTCGATAGAGTGCTCGGTTGGGAAGCTGATTACGCCGGCACCAGCTTTGCCACTACAGATAAATTGGGAAAATTTCAATATGGTTCCAAACTGGTTAATTTTCTCGCCTGCCGAACTCATCCCAATTTTAGATCCAGTGTTGGTTATGACGATGAAGGAGTCAAAACCCATGAATGGCATCTGGTTAAAGACGGTATTCTGGTGGGATATGCTACTGATAGATCAGTTGCCGGGTTTATTGATGATAAAAAAAGCCACGCATGTGCCTATGCTGATAACTGGAGCAGTATGCCTATAATCCGTATGCCTAATGTCTCCCTCGCTCCAGGCGGAAAAAAAGCGCCTGCACCAGAGGAACTCATTGCGGATACTAAAGATGCTATTTATATTGAAGGTACGGGAAGCTACAGCATAGACCATCAACGCCGTAACTTCCAGTTTGGGGGTGATGCCTTCTGGGAGGTTAAAAACGGTAAGAAGATCAGAATGCTAAAAAATGTAACCTATCAGTCGAATACTCCAGAATTCTGGAACTCCGTTGATGCCATCTGCGGTATTGAAGACTGGAAACCTTATGGGACTCCCCACTGCGGTAAAGGGCAGCCTGGCCAACGAGCACAGATGACCCATGCATGCTCTACTGTAAGAGCTCGAAATATAAATGTAGGAGGGGCAAAAATATGATACTGAAAGAAAAAAAGGCAAAAGAAATATTGGAAAAAGCTATTAAGCTATCCACTGCTAAAGAAGCTGCTGCTGCTCTTTATGGAGGTGCAAACGCTTTATCTCGTTTTGCCAATAACGCTATTACGCAAAACATAGAGGAGAATGATATTACGTTGAGCATCTCTGTGGCATTTGATAATAAGGAAGGTATGGCAACAACTAATAAACTTGATGATGAATCTTTAAAGAAAGTAGTTGACGCTGCAGAATCGAATGCTCGACTTATGCCTCCCAATCCAGAACACACGGCATTACTACCGCCTCAGCAGTATGAAAAAATTGATGCGTATGTGGAGAGAACAGTACAATATGGCTCCACCGAACGAGCTCAAGAGATAAAGAACATATGCCAGCAGGGTGATAAGCGAGAGTTAACCTTATCAGGCACGCTTTCGAATGGGGATGGATTTGTGAGCCTGGCCAACTCTAAAGGGCTTTTTGCATATCACTGCGAAACCTCCTGCGGTTTTAGCCTTACTGCCCGAACCAAGGATGGTACCGGTTCAGCAAAGGCAAACCAGTCGATGGTAAGAGATATAGACCAACTTAATATCGGGAAAATGTCAGCCGAGGCTATGGATACTGCGCTAAAATCGAAGAATCCCAAAACCAAAGAGCCAGGGGATTATACGGTTGTCCTCTTACCTTCAGCGTTGGGCGAACTTCTCTTCTATTTCCTCTTTGGTTTCGATGCTCGTACTGCTGACGAAGGGAGGAGTTTCCTTTCAGATCGTGAGAAAAAGGGAAATAAGCTGGGACAAAAAATCGTTGGGAAAAATATTATAATTCGCAGTCAGGCTACTCATCCTCAGCTCCTTAATACTCCGTTCTCGGCATTCTTCGGAGATTATATGGGCGGTTCTGCCTTTGATGCTGGGCTGCCTATAAAAGATACAACCTGGATTGAGGAAGGTGTGGTAAAGAACCTCATCTATTCCCACTACTGGGCAAAAAAGAAGGATAAAGAACCAGTTCCTTTCCCCTCAAGCGTCATTATGGAAGGTGGAAAATATTCTTCTGAGGATTTGATAAAAAATACAAAAGAAGGGATTCTGGTAAATCATTTCTGGTATATTCGTATGGTTGATCCAAACACAGCTCTGGTCACGGGCCTGACCCGCGATGGGAATTTCTGGATTGAAGATGGAAAGATACAATATCCAATAAAAAACTTCCGCTTTAACGAAAGCCCATTAGTATTGCTTAATAATATTGAAATGATGACTAAGCCAGTAAAAACCGGCTTTGCCATGCTACCGGCTGTTAAAGCACATAACTTTACATTTTCCAGTCTATCAGAGGCAGTGTAAAACAAGATTTGCAATTTGGGTATTATTTGTATTATCCTTATAGATATATGAATAAGAAAAAGAGACGTACAAGAAAAAAGCATCGAAAAAGAGAAGTCGCTCGAAAGAAAACATTAACAGCTCTTAAAGAAAAAACCAAAAAATCAGAATAAGCACAGGGATTTAAAGAAGGTGCTTATTGTGTTGGGATCTTCAGGTGAGCCGTATATATAATAAGGTTCTACACTGCTAATAGGCCATGAATTGAATGATTTTTATTGTTGGATTGCGTAGCAAAGTTAGGCCGGTTGGAGAGATGAGAGGATGGTGTGGATTTTGCAACAGGGAAACGCTCATGAAGGAATTAAGAAAACAAAACTATTTTACCTTCTTCTTCATCCCCCTATTTCCAGTAAGCAAAGCTAAAGCATATCGACAGTGTCAGCTTTGTGGTTCTATCTATCCTTTAACTAACCAAACTTAATAAATAGATACTAATGAATGAGATTAATCTGGAGCCCAAAATCCTTAATTTCTTATCCGACTATCTTAAATGCCCTTTAAACCAGTTGAAGTTGGAGAAGCTCAAGGGTGATGCTTCGGAGAGGGAGTATTATCGCTCTCGGTGCAAAAAAAGCATTTCTACCATTATCTGTATTTATCATCAAAGATTAAACTGGAAAGAAATGCCGCAGCAACAGGTATACAAAATTTTTCTGAGAAGTAGAGTACCAGTTGCAGAGATTTTGAAAGTAAAGGAAGACCTCGGAATTATTATTTTTGAAGACCTGGGAGGAAAATCTCTGCAAAGCGAAGTCCAGGAGATAGACCCTATAACCAAAGAACGCTTGTATCAAAAGGCCGTGGATGTCTTAATCCGTATTCAAACAGCTGCGGTTTCTGCTCTAAAACCTAATATGGCTGCTGCTCAATTAGCTTTTAATGAAGGAAAGCTGCTATGGGAGCTTAACTTCTTCTATCAACATTTCTTCCTGGGATTGCTTAAAAAAGAAATTGCTGAAGAACATAAAAAGCAAATTAAAAGCTGGTTTCGAGAAATTTCCGCAGAGCTGGCTGATTTATCTCGAACTCTCTGCCATAGGGACTACCATTCCAGAAACATAATGCGAAAAGGAGGTAAACTCTACCTGGTGGATTATCAGGACGCCCGCCAGGGGCCTTACAGCTATGACCTGGCCTCTCTGCTGCGAGACTCATACGTTCAGCTGCCGGAATATTTCGTCGAGCAGATGATCGAATACTATCTGGCAAAACAACCTGATTTAAAAAAGATGGATCCCCAGGAATTCACCTGCCAGTTTGATCTCATGTCCCTGCAGCGAAACCTTAAAGCCATTGGCACCTTTGCCTACCAGGCGGTAAAAAAAGAAAACCACTACTATCTGCAATACATCCCCCCTACCCTGAACTATATCAAAAACAACCTCACTAAATACCAAAAATTCCACCCAATAAAGAATATCCTATCACAATACATCAAACAATTAGCTTAACTTATAGTATTTTCTCCAAAATGGAAAATATATTGCATGAATGTGGGTTTCATCTGTAACATTTTTGTGCTTTTTCTTGTCTTAGAGGGTGAAAGGAGCTAAGATTGCGGTAAATAAGGATGTATTATTGAGAATTTCAAATACCACAATCAAAAAAGTAAAAGCTGGAGATATCGACTCCTTTCGGGAACTTTTCAACCAGTGGAAAGGCCCGATTCATAATTTTGTGGCAAAAATGATTGGCAGCCGAAGCACTGCGGAAGATATAACTCAGGAGGTATTTTTGACCGTGTATAATAAGATTCACACATTGAGAAACGAAGACTTCTTTAAGCAGTGGATATATACCATTGCCAAACGTTCGACCCTCAACTGGATTGCAAAAAATGCTGCAACATCAAAGACAATTTCAAAGGATTCATCCACTATTCCCATTAAACACGATTTCACGCCGGAAAATGATATTCTCTCCCGAGACCTGGAGAGAGTAGTAAAGTTAAACCTTGATAAGATGCCTGCTGACTGCAAATTGGCCTTTGTATTGAGGATTTTTAATGAATTGGAATATAAAGAGATAGCCACTATCACTGGTTGGCCTTTGTCAAAAGTAAAAATGAATATTCATAGAGCCAGACTTTTTATGCGAGACAGATTGAAAACATTTGTCAAGGAGCAAAAATATGAATTGTAAAGAATGCAAAGAAAATCTCTCTGCTTTAATCGATGGCGAGTTAGGGAAAAGAGAAAATAAAGATATGCTAAACCATCTTTTAACATGCACAAAGTGTTCTGAAGAGCTTCGCTCTCTTCTTACTGTTGATAAAATAGTAAAAGAGCACAGCTCGGCAATCATTCCAGATGAAGCACTCTGGCAGAATATCAAATCACAATTAAAGCCGAAGAAAAAAAGGATAAGAAATCCATTGGCAGGATTTCTGAACATACTTACCAGACAACCCGTTTTCTTAAAACGACTGGAAGTTGCTCTTTTAGCTGTCTTTGCGCTTTTCGCTTTTCTCTATTTTACTAATAGCCAGTTCATTATAAGCAAACAAGAGATTAGTCTTCGATTTAAAACCGCATATCCAGAATTTCAGAGAACAGGGGAAAGAGCCTATGAGAATCTTACCCGAAAAGAATTGCTCCTCTTAATTAATGAAATGATGAGCAGAGAGGAATTAAATAATGAAGAGAGGCTCTACAAAACCCCTGAGCAAAGAAAAGAGAACAATGAATTTCTTTTCGAAAATGAATTGGGAAAAAATAAAAAAGATTACACCCAATTCTCATAAAAAAGATTAAAAAAAGAAGGAGGTACATTGATGAGAGCAAAAGGAATGTTGGTGATTTTTGTTTTAACTATATTTTTTACAGCTTTCACTGCTCCAGAAAGAGCTGATAAAGGCTGGATTTACGGAAAAATCTATACTGATTATGATGATGTTTACGAAGGTAGAATCCGGTGGGACAAAAATGAGGTTTTTTGGGATGACATCCTGAACGCTTACAAAAAGGCAACCTTGAAGCAGAAAAGAGCGAGCAAAGAGGAAAGAACAATAATAAATATTTTCGGCATTAAAATCAAAGGAAAGACAACCTCTAACCGTCAACTGCTCCTTCGATTTGGTGTTATCAAATCGATAGAGAAAGCATCTAATAAAGAAGCAATGATCAAACTCAAGGACGGAGAAAGAATAATTGCACAAGCAAGCAGTACTGACTTAGGTTCGAGCGTGCGAGGAATTGTTATTCATGACTTAGAAGAGGGCATATTGAAATTACGGTGGCGCGATTTTGCTAAGGCAGAGTTCTTTCCTGAGCCTGAATACTATGCACAAAAGGTTCAGGACCCTCGAAAGCGACTCTATGGAAAAGTAGAAACAGATGAAGGTGGGTTTGAAGGCTTTATCATCTGGGATGTTGATGAAGCTGTAACAACTGATATTCTCGATGGTGAAGAGCGGGGTATTAAAAGAGAGATAGAGTTTGGAAGAATCCGCTCTATAGAGAAGCGTTTCAGCGACTCATCTCTTGTAACTCTGAAAAACGGGAAAGAACTAAATTTAGAAGGTTCAAATGATGTGAATGATGATAACAGAGGAATTACGATTGTTGATGTCACTGATAATTTCGAAGTGAAGGTTTCCTGGGATGCTTTCAGAAGCATTGAATTCATAGAAGGAAAAGAGGATTTGATAAAAACCTATAATGACATAAAAACGGGAAAACCGCTCAAGGGCAAAATCTATGCTCGAAATGGTAAAGTATATAAAGGTTTTATCAAATGGGATAACGATGAAGAGAGCACCCAGGATTTCTTAGATGGTGAGCTTGATGGGATTGATTTCACTATTGAGTTTTCCTCTATTAAATCCATTGCTCGCAGATCCAGTTACTCGGCGATAGTTACATTGAAATCAGGGAGAGAATTTGTCTTATCAGATACCGTTGATGTAAGCGATGACAACAGAGGAATCTTTGTCTGGAACAAAGAAGAAGGAAAAACACGGTTATCCTGGCGTGATTTCGAAAAAGCAGAATTTGAATAAAACTTTGTTATCATATTTATATTTTTCTTAATGCATAAGATAATATATTATCATCATCGTTTAACAGCTTTGATTGATCAATCCACTTTCTGAACTTAGAATTATAAATCAGATAGTAATATAAATTCTACAATAAATAGTGCACTTCCTAAGCTATAATAGAAAAGTTAATCAATGAGGAGGTGCACTCTTTCTTTATTGTATCTTAATAAGCGTTAAATTGAACTTTGTTTAATTACCTTCCTCCCTATCTTTACCTTTAATCCATTGAGCACGTCAATAATTAAATGCAAACTACCATCTATCACATCGTAAGGTATGAGTATATTCTAATGAGCTTCCATTATCTTTATATGGAGATTAAGGTAAGAGAATAACAATGAGCAAATTGTGGCTTTCTCTTGATTCATATTCTCTGTTTCTGTATAATTAATGCATCTTTATAATTCTCACAAATGACATAATACTAAATTTTTATAAAGAAATTTCGAGAAAAATATGCTATGAATTGCCCCAAATGCAAAGCTGAAAATCCTGATGACAGCCCGATTTTCACTCAAAGGATGAAAAACAGAAATTAATAGACCAATACAATATGCAATTAACCAAAAAAGAACAGGACATCCTTCAAGGGAAGGAAGGTAAAACTCTTAGCAAAGTAATGCAGTCTGTTGTTCAATATGGCAGTACTTTCGGAGCGCGGCGGCTGGTTCCCATTGACGGTGCGCCCCATCTGGTTACCTCCTTTGGCGCTAACGTGATCAAACCCTATTTTGCCATGGTGGACGAGCTTATAGCAGCTGACCTCCAGACCAAGAAACCTTTCACTGTGGATCCTCGCCCCATAGATTATGAGAATGTGAAGTGCAGCATTCTGCAAAAGCTTCTTTTTAAATTTATGTACGGAAAGCAGAAAACTTACGAAAGACAGATGGCTCAATTGGGATTAAAAAACAGCAATGCCTTTACCTGCACTTGTTACTTACCCGAGGTAGACAACATCCCACAAAAAGGGTCTACCTTAGCATGGTCTGAATCTTCGGCAGTAGTCTTTGCCAATTCGGTTTTGGGGGCAAGGACGAATCGTAACTCAGCGGGTATTGATCTGCTTTGCAATATTCTTGGCAAGGCTCCCTTCTTTGGCCTCCTAACCGATGAGGGACGCAAGGCAACATGGCTAGTGTTAATCAGAATCCCTAACCTGCCGAATGCCCAACTCCTGGGAAGCGCTATAGGAATGAGGGTTGTTGAGGATGTGCCCTATATTGTTGGATTAGACCGCTTTCTTGGAACAGGCTTAAATGACACTACCAAAGCCTACCTGAAAGACATGGGAGCGGCTGCAGCGTCCAATGGAGCTGTCGGATTGTACCATGTTGAAAATATCACTCCCGAAGCAGAGGAATTAGGATTGAGTCTGATTAGTGAAGGCTATAAGAAATACATCATTGATGCTAAAGAGTTGGATAGAGTCATGAGCTCATATCCGATATTGTGGAAGGATGAGAATGCCATGCCCCGACAGTGCTTTATAGGCTGTCCTCACCTCAGCTTGGAACAAATCCTCTGGTGGTCGCAGAATATGACCACTACTTTGAAGAAACATGGCCAGCATCGCATAAAAGTGGAGACGATGCTATGCGCTGCTCCAAATGTGTTGGAGTATTTTAAAGAATTCAAGGATGAGTATGACAATTTAATTTCTGCTGGGTTGAAACTTACTTCTATATGTCCACTCATGTACATGAACAACCCGCTGTCAGCAAAAAAACCAATAATTACAAACTCAAATAAACTAAGAACTTATTCGACAGCACGATTTTTTCAGGATGCGGAGATTCTGGATATTATTGTAAGAGGGCACCTATAGGAGATTTGAAACGAGCAAAATATTTAAAGGCAGGGTAATCATTCCAGGAAATGTTGAAGGGGAAGCTCTTGTTACCCATACTGGTTTTAATATACTGGCTTCGTTTCAAAAAAGTTTAGTTGCAAAATCGAAGAAGGCTATGTGCTCTGATCAAAATAATAAAGATCTGTATAAGAAGAATTTGACAGGCAAGATACTGTGCCTTCCCCAGACCATTGGCTCCACTACGGGAGGACTTGCGCTGCAAACGGCAGCACAAATGGGAATAACACCAAAAGCTTTGCTTTTTTCCAAACATATTGACTCGCTTGCTGCCTCCGGGATTATTCTGGCTGACATCTGGTTAAAAAAAAGAATCGTTACCATTGACCAATTGACAGATGAATTTTTGCAGGCTGTTCAGGAGGGGCAATGGATTGAAATCCAAGAAGGTGGCACAGTTATTGTAAAGTGATAGATAAATTCTAAGCCAGCAATTACAGGGAGGATTCTTAATAAAACTAATAAAGAAACATATAGTAATTCTAATCATACTCTGTTTTGGAGTTTTTTATAATCCACTAGCACCTGGTCAGGAATTGTCAGAAGCAGAGCAGAAAATCTGGGAGATGGAAAAGAATTACTGGGAGTTTTGGATAAAGGGAGATATTGACGGTTATATGACTATCGTGCATGATGACTTTATTGGCTGGCCTGCTTCCGCAAAAGAACCCATAGAGAAGGAAGAAGGTAGGGATTTTGTGGAAAAACTGCTAACCCAAACTAAGCCAATAAATTTCGATATTAAGCCGTTAGGTATTAGCATCATCGATAATGTTGCTGTTGTTCACTATTTTTTATTTTGGAAGGATGCTGAAGGGAACAAGGTGGGCAAACCTTATCGGATTACTCATACCTGGATAAAGCAGGGAGGTGAATGGAAAGTAATTGGCGGTATGAGTTCCACTTAATCGTGTTATTATTTGAGTAATAAAAATTTACTTAGCCACAAATAAATCAAATAAGGAGGGATTAAATGAATGAAAAAGCACTATTAAAATGGGGTGGAATTTGTGCTTTGATATTCATGGTTTTATTTACTGTATGGGGAGTAATATACTGGACTTCTCAAGGAATCTCTTCTCAAATGCCTAAGGTAAATGAATGGGCTGATACCTTATCTGGTAGTATTTCCAGAATAAGTGTTGTACTATTTAGTATTTTTATGTGTTTTTACGTTATTACAGCTTATGCTACCTATGACTATCTACTGAAAACCTCTTATACTTTTTCCAGAATTGGCTTTGCTTTTGTACTTTTATGGATTATTATAGTGTTCATCAAAACCGGAATAATAGCAGCAGGAAATCTCATCGTTCTTTCCGCTGTTCCTGGTTTTGAAACTCAGCTCTCAGTTCTTATGGCCTTGTATGGCAGTCTCCATATCCTTGCCATATGGTTTTGGGCTTTGTTCCCTTTTTTCTGGGCTCTTGCTTTTATAAAAATGGGCGGCAATGATAAAATTGTCGGAGTACTCTTTCTTGTGCTATCCATTCTGGCAATACTCTACTATATATTTTTTAGGATAGGAACTATTTGGATTGCTGAAATAACTCATTTATTGGGTCACGTAGTGTTTGCTATCTCCAACTTCTTCCTTGCCTTAGTCTTGTTAGAAGAATATAAAAAATCATAAACGATAAATATATGCTATGCCACATTGTTTAAATCAATATTAGCAAACAGTATCCTTCGCATCTACTACTCCCAATCATACCGTAAAGTGCAGACATGCTATTATATATAGGAGCCAAAATAGGGATCAAATCCTGCAATATTACTTGTTCCCTAACCTTTTATGCTTCTTAATTGCTCAGCTCTATAGATGGGTGGCTGAGCATTTTCTTCTGAGATTAATTGATAAATAGCAACAGGTTATAATCCTATATCACCTCAAGAACTGCTAAGTATTGAGCGACTTTTAAATCACCAGAACTCATTAATTTTTTGCAGTATAATAATAACGATTATAATTGCTTTATTTCTTTCCCAGCATATCTTTAATCATATCTAAAAGCTTTTTGCTATAAATCTCCTGTTTATAATGAATTTCGCAGGGGAACTTGTCGCATCTTGTGCAGTGATCCACCTTACTTTTTATGGCACACTCAAGAATTAAGCAGGGATGCCCCATTGCTGCTTTAAATTTCTCCAGCTTTTCCGGAGCCTTTGGATCAGTTCCCGGCACACAACCTCCAACGGGACAAATTCCTTTGTCCTGAAATCCGCAGACTTCACAAGCCAAACCACATGCACTTGGCATATCTATACCTCCTTTTTGGTTAATATATCAGAATGTACACATATTGATGTATTTCTACTAAGTCAGTAATATCCGTATTTAGCTTTTCATCTATTCTGAAGTAATGTCTAAAGTCCATAAATACTTACTCTATCTAAAATAACCGAATTACTCAACCGATACGTCTATCTTTCATTTCGCTGATTTTATTGATAATGTGTATAATTTTTCTCATTTTAGGATTCATATATGTATCCATCCGTAATTTTTTAAGAATGACTATAAACCCATTTTCATCATAGAAAAATAACACTTCAAAATAGCATAGAATTTTAGATTCCGTCAATTATTTTTCATAAAATTATCGAATGTGAACAAATATTTGCTCCTCTCCTTTATATACATTTCTGTACTTTGCAATTAAGAAAAGTTTCCTGCCAAATTGACCTTATAGAAAATTCATTTGGAACTATAACGGCAACCGGTCTTTTTCAAAATTAATCGATAAAACTCAGTTTAAAGTAACAGCGTAAGATGGTAAAGTTGGTTTTGAATTATTACTGAGCTGGAATTTGAAAAAAATGATTAATTTTGATAAAAAGGAAGAGGAGCATTAAAAAATACCATAAACTCCTCAAGGATATTACCTTACTTCAAATTGATTACTTCCCCTTTCTCTGTTATTATTTTAGTAGTAAGTGTATAATCATAATTATATTTTTTAAGGATAGATTACTTCTGGTTTCACTTATAAATCTACATTAAATTGTGCCATTGAGGAGGTAGATTATGGAAAGATACCATGCAAATACATTTTTTTGGGCTCCCATTGTGGGACTATTATTCGCTTTTATGTGGTGTGGATTTATATCGCTTGAAGATTCTACCGATACAGAAGAGCTGGTATTTTCTACATTTTCCATCTGTGCCATTGATCCAGCTACGGACGAATGTGGTGTAGCGGTGACTACCCGGGTTCCTTTTGTCGGCCGTGCTGTTCCTTATGTAGAAGCAGGAGTTGGTGCTGTGGCAACTCAAGCGCAAACGGTACTGGAATACGGCCCCCGAGGACTAGCACTGCTTAAGGAAGGATTGAGTCCCAGGGAAGCCATCATGCAAATGCTTTTGGACGATAAAGCTCCAGAGCACCGCCAGATCGGCATCATCAACATGAAGGGTGAATCATATGCCCACACCGGAGATAAATGTGGTTCATGGGCTGGCAGCCGTCAGGGTAAGAATTATACCATGCAGGCGAATATTATGGTGGGTCAACAAGTTGTCGATGCAGTGGCTGAATTTTTTGAAAAGACAGAAGGGACAGGAATGCCTTTGGCCGAACGATTGATTCTCGCATTGGAAGCTGGTCAGCAACAGGGAGGCGATAGCCGTTGGGGTCTGTTCCAATCAGCAGCCATCAAAGTTGCAGATCCTAATTACCCTCCATTGAATGGAAGACGTATCAGCCTGGCAATTGAAGTTGGTGAGCATCCCCAGCCAGTTCAGGAAATGAAGCGAATTTATTACAAAACCGGTCGCCACCTCGGCTATCGGGAGTTTTCCGAAATTAAGGGCAAGGATGTCATAGAATTGAAGCGAATGATTCATGCCCTGGGATACTGGCGAAAGGATCTGGATGTTTTTCCTGAGCCCCCCGAGAGAACTGTGCCCCGTGAGTGGCGCAGAACCGATCCGGAAAAATATCAGGCAGCAATGAATGAATACCGAAAGAAAGTGCAATCCTTTAATGAACAGTACAGTATTTACGATGATGAGACTATGGACGCAGTAGATGCCTTCCGCAAGGATCACAATATGAACTATACGGGAAATCCCCGAGGATTAGTTGATCAGAGGTTCATTGATGCCCTACGTGAAGAGTATTATTTCCGGAAAAAACAGTAAGGATTTGATTTTACCCCAATTTATTAACCTGGAAAAAAAAGAGCAAGATGAAAATATTCAAGCACTTCGCTACAAATCACGCAAACAATAAGGTTCAGAGGTACCATAAATAGCCGGTTACTTATTCTTGTTCTTCGCAATGTAATTTGCAATCGGCATCGGTAGAAATCCGAGTAATTTAATAAGCTCTGATCCCTCCACAAACAATCTCAACATGGCTGCAACTGCGGCAGTGCTTGAGATATTCTTCACTGTACCAGGATGGATTTGTCTGTTTATGGGACAGCGGAAGATGTTGAGAGGTGTTCAATCAGACAAAAAGATGAGTTCTGAGTAAATTATAACAACAATTCACTTTATTTCCCAATCCTGAAGACTCATAGTGCCCCCGCATTTTATACGTAGAATGTCATTAAATTTTAATTATTTCACGCCGTTATTCAGTTTAATAAGCTGCGTTAAATATTGCATTTCACGAGTGTAATATATTTATATCTATCTGTAATAAAAAAGGGGTAAGATACAAAAATAAACCGTCTTACAATTTTTATTTTAGTAATGAAATTGCATTGGAATGATAGATCTCTTTAGGTTTTAATTATGCTTAGGATACGAAGCTTTTCGCTGGAAGTTTATTTCTAGAAGCTCCTTATTTTTTTTAATCTCTCTGCTTCTTTTCCTTAAATAAAAGAGAGCTCAAAAGCAGTCCAATACCGGTAGCAATAGGAATAAATCCTATGGAAGCAAATTTTATATTCGTATAAATATAAAGAAAACCAAATACACCTACACCTGCAAATAGAGTAATTAAACCTACTAACAGTAATTTTCTTTTTAATTCTTCTTTACTCTTTTTCTCCTCCTCCAATTCAGCAGGGATAGGAAGTCCTTTTTCAATAGCAGCGAGTCTTTCAGCATGTCTTAGTTTTCTCTCCTTATATTTATAATACCTCCAAAAGATAGCAATCAGGATAACTCCAACAAAGCAATAAAAAAGAATTGCATGTGCTATTGTAAAAGCTTGTTGTTGTGGATCCATTTTAAACCTCAATATAGGATAAAAATTCTATTTTTTAGCTTAAACCGGATTTTTCCCTCTTTAGGTGATTTTTTATCTATCTCCTTTAAGCTTATATCATAGGAAAAATTTAAAGTCAAATCAAATTGATAGTGGCCGAAAATATTAAACATAATAGCGTGAAATTTAATTATTCAACGCCATTATTCCGAATTCTTTTAATTACCATCCATAACAGTTGACTTCATATTTATTCTGGGCTAAAAGAGTGATATAAATAAGCGGACAATAAATCAATGTAAAAACAAAGAGTTAGATTTAAGGCAAAAAAGGAGATTTTCTTAGCCATAAATTATTGACAATAATATGAATCCAGCAAGGAGGGTAAAATGAAAAAAACACTAATTCAATTCATCACAATCATTCCTTCAGATTTTGACCTTTTGCTGTTTTTGTTGTAATATATTCATTCATAGATTTTAAAGGTGGAAATTCGCATAAATTTGGATTGAATTAGTGAATAGCCAAAAAAGGAAATTCTTACAAATTGATTTGATGATTTGCGCTTATCTTCAACTTAGGATCAGGAATGAATAAAAAAACCTTTTCTATTAGACGATCTAAATTGGCCGATCTGGAGAAGCTCGTTTCATTTGCCATTTTGGAGGCGAAAGAAGCAGAGGGAATCGATTTATCTCCTGGAAATGTTCGTCGAGGTATTCTGGCCGCCCTTGAGAACGATACCCTTGGCAGATATTGGGTATTAGTAAGAGAAAACGATGAAGTCATTGGAAATGTTTCCGTAATCAGGGAATGGAGTAATTGGAATGGAGGATATTACTGGTGGATACAGAGTCTGTTCATTCAACCGGAGTTTCGGGGTGTAGGATTGGTGCAGAAGCTCATTGATACCGTAAAAGAAGAAGCTCAAAGGGGAGGGGGAATTGAGTTGAGGCTATATGTTCACAGCACAAATACACGCGCCATAAAAGCGTATAGAAAATCGGGATTTTCAGAATCTGATTATCGCATCATGAGAATGCTCGTTTAAATCCTGTTTTGTTCTTCTCCTTCATGCAATAGGTGCTGGGCCAAGGTGGCCGTTTGATATGAATCAGGGAACTTTTTTTATTGAGGCTAGTTTTGGTAGATGATGTGGGTTTTGAATACTGTTGAATCTGGAGGGTTCTCATGAAACGCAAAATTGCAAAATCCCTGTTTTTATTTACCCTGTTAGCCTGCTTATTTTTTTCAAGTTATGCCTAACAGCTTTTTTTCCAGGGAAAATTAGATTGTGTCATTAAATATTACATTCCACGCCATCATTTCACACTGTTTTAATTCTTCTCAATTTCAGTTGATTTTAAATCTTTCCTTATCTGAAATTTATGAAAGGAGTTAGGAGACGAAATTGAGTTTAACCAAAAAAGAGAAATGCGAGAAAAAACAAAGATAGTGTGTCCTGTAGAAATTGCAGGAGGCCTTGATAACATATTCAGAAAATTAATTCAAAACCCAAAGAAAATTCTCGGAGAATATGTAAAAGAGGGGATGACTGTTTTAGATATTGGATGCGGCCCTGGATTTTTTTCCATAGAAATAGCAAAAATGATTGGTAAATCTGGCAAGGTGATTGCCGCAGATTTGCAGGAAGGAATGCTTGAGATATTAAAAAACAAGATTAGAGGAAAAGAAATTGAAAAAAGAATTATATTACATAGATGTGAGAAAAATAAAATTGGGATTTCAGAAAAAGTTGATCTTGCTTTAGTTTTTTATATGATCCATGAAGTTCCTAACCAAAAAAAGTTCTTTGAAGAGATAAAATCAATTCTAAAACCAGATGGAAAATTATTTATCGTAGAACCAAAAATTCATGTTTCAAAGAAGAATTTTGAAGTAACCATAAATGAGGCTGTAGCGATAGGATTTAAACCAATTAAAAAAATAAAAATGTTTTTGAGCCGGGCAATGATTTTAAAAAAATAAAGGTTTGATTGAAACTGATAGCATTGCTTTCGTAGATTTTTTCAAACATTCTCTGTTCTTGGACTTTGCCTAACAGTAATTTAAATCAGTTAGGCAATAACACAAGATAATCCAATCCCAATGTCGCATGATTTTAATTATTTCACGCCGTTATTCAATTTAGCTAATGGCGCTAAATATTACATTTCAGAACATTAATGATTTTGATGACAGCGGCTTTATCAGCATCGCTATCGGCAGCCCACAACGTGCAGGCAAAAACTAAGAAAAGAACTAACACCAGTTTCCTATTCATTTGTACCTCATGATTTATTTCTAGGTATTTTTTCTGTATAAAAGTGTGCATCTCTTTTTAAAGATTGTTTTTCGTGTCAAAAATCCTATTTATTTTAACCTGCCAGGTTTAAATTGATATTAATTTTTATCTTTTATCTGTTCTTTGATCTGCCCAATTTTTTGCCAAATGAATCCGTTTGAAGGGCTTATTTCGAGAGCTTTATTACAGGCATCTAAAGCTTTATTATAATTCCCGCTTTCGGCATAGACCGTAGCAAGTCCAAGCCATGTTTTCCAAAACTGAGGAAAGACCCTTGTGTTCACCTCTAATGCAATGATTGCATCCTCATATAGTTTTTCCTCGAATAAACGCTTTCCAACATCTTCTAACATGGACCTTGAATTTGGCTTCCACCACGATAACGGTGAAGATTTATGTGTTATTTTATTGCATTCCTTTTGAAAAGCTTCTCCACCTTTTTTCCATAATATGTCAGATAAAAGCCTTACTTTATCTTTTACTATCGCTTCTATTATCGGATCTTTTCCGGAGAAAAAGTCTTTTCCAGTGAACAAAAATGGAATATCAGGAGAGAAATAAGATTTATCGGCGGGATGACCGTGCTGCCTATATAGGGATGATACCCACATATACATCTTGCTGTTTGGAAGCTGAAAGACGTTCGAATCTGAAAAAAAGTTTATAGATGTTCCAGGGGGTTCTCCAACAGAAATCATATTCGTATGTTTCTTCATTAGCGCCAGTGTTGTCATCCCCGCACTGACAGTCTCCTTGCTTACTATTGTGAAAAGTTTGCCCTCTTGATTTATTTCTTCCTGCTTTATGAATTCATGTATAAACGGCAGAAGTAAATACCCATTTCCGCCAGTGTTATAACGAATGTCAAGAATAAATTTATCAATATCGTCTTTATGTTCTTCAACGTATTTCCAAAATCGCTCAGTAAAATGCTGAAATGTTTCCTCACGCGAATCAAGAATAGCATTGACCTGTAGATACATGGTCTGATCTTCTTTCAGATATTCGTACCAATAATATCTCATGAGGTTTTTCAGGTGCAGAGGTAGAGAATCCTTGTCTCTTGCAGAAAATGAGACATATTTTCCTCCGGGAGGTCCGGTGTCAGGCCTTCTCAACCAAAAAGCATCGAATTGAGATTTGAGTCCCTTGATATCGACCTGCATTTTATCTCCATTCGGGGATTCAATCTCCAGAGGAAGACTTTCCAATGAGCTAATGATGCCTAAAGTCTTCAAAACTTGTGAGTTTGAAAGAAATAAAGGTGTGCTGTATGTTCTACCAAATTTGTTGTCTGCAAAAGCTATTGTGCTTACTAATTCAAAGGCTTCTTTTGCTGCAATTTTTCCAATTCGAAGCACCTTACAGCCTAATATTGTCTTATATTTCTCATCCACAACTGAGATAAACAATCCATCCGTAAATTTATTAAAACGCACAGGGAACCATGTATCAAAATTCAATGTCCCGTAAGGATAAATCCATGTGTGTCCATCTTGAATTTTGGAAACAAGTTGCATCAATCGTATGACTATCTCTTCATTTGATAAATTAGGGATATCTCTTTTTAATCTCAAAATTAAAGAATCAAATTCTTCTTCCGATATTTGGTAATAGACGTTTGGATGCCTAGTTATCAAAATGTTAACAATAAATTCTAAATCCTCTATCCAGCTCGTGGCATTTAATAATTCGTTCTGTCCCTGATTTAAGAAAGGAGAATCTGGGTAGATGCTGAATCCAGGTGTTAGAGCGATTGGAATAATTAAGTACAAAATAATACCTAAGTAAAGAGCCATTATTTTTTTTGTCATAAATCCACCATTTATCTAAATGTTCAAAAATATCTTCCAGCCTTTTTATAAGATGAAACGGATTTTAATCAGAAAAAGTTCTCCGTTATTATGTGATTAAATGTTCCCAATATTAACTTTTCGAAAGAAAATATTCTAAAAATTGTTGATTTACATCCCAATCTTAGATCATCGCACTGCTGATGAAAATGAACCTGGAATAAACAAAGGCTTAATAATTCAGACAAAATATAAAATGTTTTTTCTTTTATTCTTTAGTCTATTTCTCACATATAACATCCTCTTTTCATTTTAAAATAGCACAATGTCGCATAATTTAAATATTTCAGCACATATTTTGTAAATTTTTGGATTGCTTTCAATATCAATTGACATCAAATCTATTCTTTGCTATATGCTAAATAAAGGATTGATTGGCTAAAATCAGACAAAAAATGGCACGTCAGTCTCAATAGTAAGCTTTGGGTAGTCAAATCCCTTTGAGAACAATTCATGAGACGAAAAGGAGGCGATTAAATATGCATGCACGAATCAGCAGCCTTATTCTCGCTAATATACCGTTGCTGTCCCCAAAGAGAAATTTTTATAAATTTCACCTGGTTAACTCAGAAGCAGATAATCGCAGAAAAGAAGAATTGATTAGCAAAATATTAAGCTCAACCATAAATGAGAGCTTTATTGATTATTTAAAAACTTTTACTATATGCGTGGTGCAGAATAACGCAATGAAAAGGAGGCAATCAATATGAATAAGAAGAAGAAAATATATTTTATAACATATGCCATGATAATCATTTCTTTAAATCTTTTTGCCTTTAAGCCGTTTGAGAAAGGACAAAATAATGAGCGTGAAACATCATTTTCGCCATACCTTCATAAAGCTCATTTTAAGGAGAGAACAATGAAATTGACAGTACTCGTTGACAATAACACACTCATCGATAGGTATTTTTTAGCAGAGCCAGGTATATCATTATTTATTGAACAAGGAGGAAAACGGATATTGTTGGATGTGGGGTATTCAGATGTATTTATGATAAATGCCCAAAAAATGAATATAGATCTAAGGTCTCTGGATTATGTGGTTCTCTCTCATGGGCATCTGGATCATACCTGGGGCTTAGATCCTCTTGTCAGGCTTTACACAGAATCTGACATAGAAGGTATCCCACATAAAAGGCCCACAATCCTGGCACATCCTCTTACATTCTTTTCTAAAACCGCTGATGATATAAAGGAAATAGGCTCTCTCATATCTCGAGATAAATTATCCAAACATTTCATAATCAAGTTGAGCAAAAATCCAATATGGTTAACAGAGAGAATGCTCTTTCTCGGTCAGATTGAAAGAAAGAATGATTTTGAGTGCAAGAAACCTATCGGATCAATAATGAAACCAGATGGTGAGGAGCCTGATTATCTCTATGATGATACAGCTTTAGTTTATAAGTCCCCCCAAGGCTTGGTCATTATCACAGGCTGCTCGCATTCAGGAATTTGCAATATCGTTGAGCAAGCAAAAAAGCTTTGTAAGGAGGAAAGAGTTATTGATATAGTAGGTGGCCTTCATTTGCTTGATCCTTCAAAAGAGCAATTACAGGGAACCTTAGAATATATGAAAAAATTAAATCCAAAACAGATGCATGCTTGTCATTGTACTGATCTACAATCAAAGATTGCATTATCCAAAGTCGTTAATCTAAAAGAAGTAGGTGTAGGATTAGTACTCGAATACGAATAAATGAGTACTCTTTACTAAGAAATATACAACTATTAATTAAAGCTTGGAGGAAAATATGCTTAATAAAATTGCTTTGAGGTGTGATTAATGAAAGATGGAAGAAGTGGTAAAATTGTGGTGACGTCCCATTGCATTTTAAACGTTCACTCCTTAGAGGATGAATTAGCAATATATCCTGGGCTTGAGGAGGACATAGTTAAAATACTTATTGAAAAGGGAGTTAGCATATTTCAGATACCCTGCCCTGAAATGATTTTATCTGGTATCTTTAGAAAACCATTGCCCAAGGAATCTTATGAACATTCAAAGATTAGAAGGAAATATAAAGAGTTAGCGGACTCAATTGTTGAACAGATAACATGGTTTAAAAAGAAAGAATACGAAATTGTAGCTGTCCTTGGAGCTGAAGGAAGCCCAACCTGTGGAATTAATCTGGTTGGAAAATGGAAGGATCCGATTAAAAAAGGGCGTTTCCCAGATGATGTAATGTTTGTTGAGGGAATGGGCGTATTTATGGAGGAATTTAAGCAATCATTAGAAAAGAAAGGTATAAGACCACATTGGATTGGAATACCGGGAAAATCTATACGATCTATAAATCCAAAGAGTTTCGAGCAAACCATCTTAAAAATTAAAGAAATACTATAACTATCTTTAGTATCAAATTCCTGAATTATCAAGCGGAGACAAATGAATATTAACTATAAATCCTCAGCAAAAATCAATGAAAACACTAAATTACTTTAACTTATGTTTTGAAATGAATCTCCTATCAGGGGATAAATGTACTGTCTGAAATCCCAGATAAAGCATTCTACCTCAAATACTCTTCTATTACTTAAGACCTATCTCAGCGCATGAGCAAGATTCCGGAAAACAATTAAGATTACTTTGTCCTTTCGTGCAGAAAATAGTAGAAAATACTCAGGCTGTGGGAATCGCAGATGTGTTTTTGGGGAAGAGTGAATGAGAGCAATATCTAATGATTCAATTATTTAAAAGCATTCTATTTCCATTATTTATGCAATTTATAAAAGAATATAATATTACATTTTATCCCATAATTTATATCATAGTGTTATCTACTATTGCTTTTTGTTGACTTCAATTTCTGCATTTGATATAAGCTTAGATGAACAAAAAATCAGTACAAAGAAAAAATTTGCTCGTGAGCAAAAAAGAAATTAGCATAAAAATGTTTTCGCTTAATTAAACCCAGCATTGCTCGTCTTTGAAGATGATGCTTTGGATATTCTAATAGTGCGTGTTACTATTTAATAGTACATTATATGAAAAAAATGAATCAATGGAGGTATCAAAATTATGAAAAGTTTCAAGAGGGAGCTTTGGTTCAATGTGCCCAGTCGTAGAGGCTTTGTGAATATAACCTCCCAGGTGGAGAAGTGTCTTTGTGAAAGTGGTGTTAAAGAAGGGCTTGTGCTTGTTAATGCGATGCATATTACAGCCTCAGTTTTTATTAACGATAATGAATCAGGACTTCATCAGGATTATGAAGACTGGTTAGAAAAGTTAGCGCCCCATGAGCCGGTTAGTCAGTATCGCCACAATAGAACCGGTGAAGACAATGGAGACGCCCATTTAAAGAGACAGGTTATGGGCCGGGAGGTTGTCGTTGCTATTACTGATGGTCACTTGGACTTTGGACCCTGGGAACAAATATTTTATGGAGAATTTGATGGAAGACGCAAAAAGCGAGTTCTGGTTAAAATAATTGGGGAATAGGATTAATAACATATATTACTTTTTCTTTTTTTCCACAGGAATATTTGAGAATGAACCAAGTTATAAGCACTAAAAATCTAAATCGGAAAATTGAAATTTTATCATGTTAGATTTATTTAAAAAAATACATTATAGAACATAAAATAACGCACCAGAAGAGTAACTTTAAGCTTTGTTAGGTTGATAGAAGCAGTTTTATCTATGGATTTAATATAAATTCATGATTATTTTGATGTATTATATTAAAATAATATGAGCATAAAAGCCAAAAATATGGGGAAATAAAGAAAGGCGATTTAAGCATGCTACTATAATATTGTTCTGTAATCGTGAACATGCTTCAACGGTTACACTACTAATGGCGCAGTGAACAAATGTTTCAAGGAGGAATTGATGAAAGCTATGAGATTGTTAATTGTAATAATGATGGTTTTTAATGCTATTGTATTAAGCGCGCAAGAAAATAATATCTACCAAATAGAGAAAGGCAGCATAAAGATTGACGGGAACTTAGAAGAATGGCAGGTTAAGGAGTGGATTCCCGTTTCAACTTTTAGCTCCGGTGTTTCCCAAAAGCCTTCACCAGACATTGATGTAAAGGTAGCCTTTACCTTTGACTCGGAATATTTTTATCTCGCAGTAAAGGCTTTCGATGATGTAATCGAGACCGTTGATCGTTCCTGGAGATACGGGGATGGATTCTTCTTCACTGTCGTTACAGATAAGGGAAAAAAGAGGTCAAGTTATGTTTACCAATATGGATTCGACCAAAACGGAAAGTGGCTTGTATTCAGGAATGGAGAGTCTTTTCCACAATTCAATACGAAAGATGTAGAATTCAAATGTAGACAGCATGACGATCATGTTGACTATGAAATTGCTATCCCTTATAAACTCCTCAAACCTTTTAATCCTTTTACCTACAAAAAAGCAGCTCTAAACCTTATTTACACCGACAGGGATAATGGTAAACGGACAATAGTAATGATCTATCCTGATAAAGATTTTGACACTGAAAATACAAATCAGAGAGCCGGGCAGTTTTTTGCTTTTAGTCCACTTGTACCTGAATCAGATAAAGATAACAGTTTTCATATTACGTTGAAAAAGAACTTTTTCAAAAGCGGAGAAGATATCAACGTCCGCTATGCTATTAACCTTAATAAAAAAAGCAATGCATGGATAATTAAAGCAAAATTAACTAAAGAGAACGAAGAAAAACAACGGGAAGAAAGGAAATTTGATTTCAAGAAAGCACTGAATCTGGGCAATTTCACCCTGAAAATAAGTGACATTCCTTCGGGTAACTATATTCTTAATTTTGTTGTCAAAGATGCGAGCAACAAAAGGATTTATGATTACTATGATTACGTTTTCATCTTAAATAATAATGAAATGGAGAATTATAAAAGCAAAATCTTAGTATATAAAGATGAAAAGGCAGCTATGGCCTCATTATCTAATCTGGAGATTAGGTTCGAATGGTTCGCTGAGTTTTTCAAGAAGCCTAACTATGAGGACATCTCATCGTTGAACGAATGGAAAGAAGATATCCGCGAGCTGATTTCAAAATTGGAAAAAGGAAAGCAAGCGGTATTTGGAAATAATATAATTAAAAGATATGCTCATCGGTCGAAAATAGACAATACCTTGCAGCCATATTCGGTATTTCTGCCTGAGAAGTATGATGTCAAGAAAAAATATCCCCTCATTGTCGCCTTGCATGGCAGCGGTGTTGACGAAAGAGGATTCTTTAGATGGATGGTTAGAAATGTCGAAAATTTTGAATATCCCATGATAGCTCCAAAAGCACGAGGGCTCTCCGACTGGTACGTTGGTAATTCCGGAGAAGATGTTTTCGAATGCATAGAACACATGATAAGCCTTTTTCCAAATATCAGAAGAGACAGAATATTTTTGCTGGGCTTTTCCATGGGCGGATATGGAACCTGGCGCCTCGGACTACTGAAACCCAATTATTTTAGAGGGCTTATTATCGCTTCCGGAGCTTTAGTACCCCCTAAGAGGGTTAAAGGTGAAAATATTCTCGAAATAATCGACAGAGTAAAAGACGAGAACATTCTTATAATTCATGGCGATAAGGATAATGCCGTTCCCATTGATAATACCAGAAAAGCGGTAAAGAAGCTAAAAGCGATGAACGCTAATTTCGAATATATAGAGGTCCCCGGTGCAGGTCATGGAAATTATGATAAAAACAAGGAGATCGTAGAGTGGGTCAAAAAATATATTGAATAATAAAATTTATGTGTGAAAATAAACTTGAATAACGTAAAGAAATGGATAAAACAGCATCAAATTATTTCTTTCTTTATCCTGACTTTTGTCATCTCTTGGGGATTGTGGATTCCTCTCATACCGCTTATATTTGGGCGTAAGCTATTTATGCTACTGCCTTTGGCGATGATAGCGCTTTTTGGACCTGCTCTCGCTGGTATCATTATATCAGCGATTGTCAATCCAGAGCCCCGGCAGGACAGGAGTAAGACTCAGTGGCTTGCATTTTTACTGACCTGGATGGTAGCGACTCCCGTCTTTGTCTTTGACCCAGCCCTGCGCCGACAGGGTATAAGCATTTCCGTAGGTCTTGTAGTTATTGCTGCTTTAATCGCTTTGATACCGGCTTATATCATATCTTCCGCTTTTTCCCGGGTACCAGGCATCAGGAAATATCTTGAGTCACTGGTGAAGCCAAAAGGAAGTGCTATTTGGTATTTGATCGCAATAGTTCTAATCCCCGCTATGCTCTTATTAGGTATTCTCATTATGAGCCTGTTAGGCAAAGAGATTCCCTCGCCCAGAGTCTCCGCTGTTGGTACTATGGAGCTTATAAAATTGATTATCTTATCTGCAGCATACAGGTTTTTCTATGCCAATGCAGTGGGTGAAGAGCCTGGATGGCGGGGTTTTGCACTGCCGAGACTGCAAGCCCGATACAATCCCCTTGTTGCTAATATTATCCTGGCACTCTTTTGGGCATTATGGCATCTACCTTTGCCTCAAGCTCAGGGACTCTCTTCTAATCCGAGGGTTTTGCTCTACTATTGCTGGTCCACTTTCCTGCACAGTCTAATCATTGCCTGGCTCTTCAATCGCACCAGGGGGAGCATTTTAGTGGCTGGTTTACTTCATTTATCCTCAAACGTGAGCAGGTTGTTTATGCCAGAAACAATTGCATTCGATTTCATCCGACCTGCATTCTGTGTCTTTATAATCATCTTCGATCGAATGTGGCTAAAGCTACCAGAGGATAGTGCCGCTGTATATCAAACAGATAAGCAGCTCTCTTAACTATTCGATGTAGCGAATGGCGCAGGGGAAACTCATCTTGACGGTCTTTTAACATTGGAATATATATCTTCATGAGTATACCGATTACAAAATAAAATTAATCATTAGAGTTGAGCCATAAAAAGAGCTACGAGTCATAATTTATTAAGCACACTAAAGGAGGGTGTTATGAAAGGTGAAGTCTCAATTCTTATATTAGTGAGTCTTATAATTAGTATTTGCGCTATGGTAATTATGCCGCAAGCTGCGGAGCTAAAAAATCAAACCTACACATCTAAACCTGCAGTTCAACTATATGCTATTAAAGCAGGACGCTTAATTGATGGAAAAAGCGATGTCATGCAGCGTGATGTTATTATTATTGTTCAAGATAATAAAATAACTGCTCTGGGGAAAAATGCAGCAATACCTGAAAATGCTACGCTTTTAGATTTTAGTGATAAAACAGTGCTTCCTGGCTTGATTGATGTCCATACGCACATCATGTCAGATGGCAGCGCTGATTATGGAGCTGAACTTTACAAGAATTCCACACCATTCCGAGCCATTCGAGCCGTAGCTAACGTACGCAAAGCACTGTGGAACGGCTTTACTGCTATGCGAGATGTAGAATCTGAAGGAACCATGTATACCGATGTTGATGTAAAGAAAGCAATAAATATGGGGCTCATTCCGGGTCCGCGATTATGGGTATCAACGCGTGGATTGAGTATAACAGGACGCTATATGCCCTTTGATTATTCATGGGAGCTGGACTTACCTAAGGGTGTTCAGATTGTTGATGGGACAGACGAATGCCTTAAAGCGGTTCGAGAACAGGTTGCTCATGGTGCAGACTGGATTAAAATTTATGCTGATTGGCCTTTCCATATTGATGAAGATGGGGGAATATCTGGCCTTGCAAATTTCACAGAGGAAGAATTTTCAGTCATGGTGACGGAAGCCCATCGATTGGGACATAAAGTTGCTGCTCATGCCATTGGTCGTAACGGAATAAAAGCTGCTCTGGAAGCTGGTGTGGATAGCATTGAACATGGTTGCGGATTTGATGACGAACTGATCACTCAAGCTAAGAAACAGGGAGTATATTGGTGTCCAACTTTGTTAGTGTTTGAACAATCAGACTCCACATTTATAGAAAAGATACTTGAAATAGAATATAAAGGGCTTAATAAAGCGTATAGAAATGGAGTTAAGATTGCATTAGGCACTGACGCCGGTTCTTTTCCCTGGACTGTAAATCAAGCCAAAGAGTTTGAGCTTCTGGTCACTAAAGCAGGTTTCAGCCCGATGGATGCCATAAAGGCAGGTACTTCTGTAGCCGCTGAATTATTAAACCAATCTGAGAAAGTTGGACATTTAGCTCCCGGAATGTTGGCAGATATTATTGCAGTACCGGGCGATCCATTGCAGGATATTACTGTTCTGCAAAGTGTAGTGTTTGTCATGAAAGACGGAAAGATTTTTCGATATGATAAATAGGAGACTCATAGCAACCTATTTTAAAGGCTCTGAGCATAACGAACAATGAGAAGGTACATATATCGCATACAATTGATGAACGAAAAATCTGAGCTGCACTTAGCCACTCAACGCACCTGAACTGCTCAATAAGGGGTTTGTATTATGTAGCATAGTTAGTTATTTCACACTGTTATTCCTAATTTTTTTCGTTACCATCAATAACAGTTGACTTCATATTTTTCTGTAAAATTGGCTATGAAATAGATGAGCTGATGAAAACCAAACAGGAAATAGAGAAAACTGTTGCACGTAAATAAAGAAATCTCTATAATTAACCTGCGCTTTCCTTCGCATCAAAGGCGAGCCATTCTAATGATAGCAAAAAACTAATTAAGTGCTTTCCGATTTTAAATCTGAAAGCAACTTTTTACGTATTATTTGCGTCATATATAAATGTGGGATCCATTTTAAGTCAATTAAGCATTATTAGCTCAAAGATTCTTAAAGAGAAAGGAGAAATCTAAAATGAAAAGAATTTACAAAATATTGTTTATCATTTTTATAGTATCTAATTTGTTTTATTCGACAGCCGAAGCCAGCATTTGTGCTCAAATAAAGATGGCACCACAAGAAGAGAAAATAATTCCCATCTCGCAAGTTCTCCAAGATATCATTTCCAAAGAAAATGTAGAAGCTGCAATCCAGCACTATTATCATTTGAAGAAGAACGAACCTCAAAAGTATGACTTCTCCGAGAATCAACTGAACACCCTTGGATATAGATTACTTCAAAGTGGACGTATTGATGACGCTATTGCAATATTTAAATTGAATGTTGAGGCTTTTCCTGAAGCTCACAATCCTTACGACAGCCTTGCCGAGGCTTACTTGAACAAAGGGGATAAAGAACGTGCTATTGAATACTATAATAAAGCATTGAAAATAAATCCAACGTTTGATGCTTCAATCAATGGATTAAACAAAATCTATGTAATAGAACATTATGAAAAAAAGGAATATCAGATTCCCATGAGGGATGGGACTAAGCTGTTTACTCAAGTATATATGCCAAAAGATAACTCGATTAAGTACCCTCTTCTAATGTTTCGTACACCTTATAGAGTGGCGCCTTATGGAGAAGAGGAAATTAATTATAGGAATGTCTTAGGTCCAACAATAGATTTTACCAGAGAAGGGTATATCTTTGTATACCAGGATGTACGGGGAAAATTTATGTCTGAAGGGGAATATGTTAATATGAGACCGCATAAGCCGATAAAGAAGGGGCCATCTGATATAGATGAGAGCTCTGATACCTATGATACCATTGATTGGTTGGTGAAGAATATCCCTAATAATAATGGTAAAGCAGGAATCTATGGAACATCATATCCTGGTTTCTATTCAGTGATGGCGCTGATAGATACGCACCCTGCCCTGGTTGCAGCTTCCCCCCAGGCACCTATAGCTGACTGGTTTATAGACGATGATTTTCATCGCAACGGTGCCTTATATTTATTACAGGCTGTCAATTTTTTAAGTGTTGCGGGAGTACCCAGGCCCGGGCTGACCAAAGTATGGCCTCCCTCTCAGCTTGACTATCCTCAACCGGACCTCTATGATTTTCTCTTGGATGTCGGATCTGTTTCTAATATAAATGCTAAATATTTTAAGGAGAAGATTCCCTTCTGGAATCAGATGATGAAGCATGGCACCTATGATGAATTCTGGAAAGCCAGGAACACCCTGCCTCACTTAAAGAACATCAAAGCGGCAGTTATGACGGTGGGCGGATGGTTCGACGCAGAAGACCTATATGGTCCCTTGAAAAGCTACGCAGCAATCGAAAAAAATAATCTTGGTATTCAGAACACCCTGGTGATGGGACCCTGGTATCATGGAGGCTGGGGCTATGCCAGAAGCGAAAAGCTGGGAGATATTCTGGTTTACAGCGGTAGTGCAGCAAAATATTTTCAGGAGATTATTGAGCTGCCCTTTTTCAACTATTATCTGAAAGATAAAGGAGAATTTAATTTGCCGGAAGCCTTTATCTATGATACTGGTTCCAACACCTGGATGTCATATGATAGGTGGCCCCCGGAAAATATTAGTGAAAAGGAATTATACCTCCAGACAGATAATAAGCTTTCCTTTGAAAAACCCACCGAGACGGGAGAGGAAGCTTTTGACGAGTACATAAGTGATCCGAGCAAACCAGTACCCCATATAGGGAATACCATCTCTGGATGGTCTTATGATTTTATGCATTGTGATCAGCGATATGCCTCAACCAGACCTGATGTGCTGGTCTTTGAAACCGATACGCTGAAAGAAGATGTGACCATCGGCGGACCGATATTTGCGGAGCTGTACGTCTCCACTACGGGAACCGATGCGGACTGGGTAGTGAAGTTAATCGACGTTTATCCTGATAATACTCCTAATCCAAGACCTAATCCCACAGGAGTCATAATGGGCGGATATCAAATGCTGGTTCGAGGGGAGATAATGAGAGGCAAGTTCCGAAACAGCTTCGAAAAGCCGGAGCCATTTGTTCCAAATAAAATCACAAAAGTTAAGTTTGAGCTCCAGGATATTTGTCATACGTTTTTAAAGGGGCATAAGATTATGGTTCAGATTCAGAGCACCTGGTTCCCTCTGTTTGACCGAAATCCCCAGAAATTTATCGACATTTATAATGCAAAGGAAGTTGATTTTCAAAAGGCTACCCATAAAGTGTATCGGTCAGCAGAATACAGTTCACATATTAAAGTGAAAATCATAAAATAACACAACATCACGTTACTGAATCGGATTTTTTTTAATAAGCCGCATCAGCAGCTATAGTATTCCATAATCAGGTGTGTTGAGTCTCTCCATACATTCTCAATGAGTTCGTCATTTTGACGTGCAATCTACTCCTTTCCCTACCAGTACAAACTAAGTCCGCATACTATTACAATATAATGAGATAAGGAGTTTTATTTGAATATTCTGCAGGATAATATCTGCATCTTTCCTACTATCTAAAATGCATTCTATCTCTTAGTGAATAATAAGTTTTGAATATTATTATTGTCTGCGTTTAGTCTGAATCCTTTAATATGATTGTTATTATCTCGCTCAAATATTAGCTCAGAAAACCACCATTTATCACCTTGGCAGCAGTCCTCTGGTAGGGAGGTGAGTAAAACTTTTTCATTATGCAAATGTTCTGCAATCAGCTGCCCATTTTCTATTTTTAAAATATATAATGTTTGTAGTTCATCGCAATAATATTCCCCGCAATATTCTTTAACTTTTTCAATTGTAGATAACGCTGGATCCAATCTGGCAAAAACAGCTGCTCTCCCACTATCAGGGTTGTAAGTTAGTTGATGAACGTATTTTTTTTCATTCCGCTGAAATGATATCTGAAAGCCTGCATCTTTTGAGAAGAATGTACTGTCAGATTCGGGATACAATATTGTATCTGGATATCCGGGCACAAGCATTAGCAAATTGTCATCTTTACGTTCTATAGTTATTATAATATGTCTTTTAGAACTGCTTCTAATAAAATATTTTCCAATGTAGTCATCTAATATCTTAGGGTTAATTTCGACTTCAGTTCGAGTCGTAGGTTTTTCCTCTTGGGCTTCCTTACCAGTTATCGATTTACCGAGGAATATTCTATATGCTTTTTCTTCCACGTAACAACCAGAAGGGCGCCGACTGAGCATTAGAATTAGCGAAAATTGCTGTTCAGGAAAACATGTTATCTGACAGGCATAACCAGACCAAGACCCTCCATGGCCATAATTCAAAATTCCGTCGAAAAGGTTGATGCTTATTCCAAAACCATAATCGACTTCTTTACCATCGTTCAAAACTCCTTTCTGTATCATCATTTTAACAATATCATCACTCTCAACTATTTTTTCCTCAAGGAATAATTGCCATTTTATCATGTCATCAAGCGTAGAGAACAAAGAGCTTGAGCCATAAGAGCTCAAATTGCTGGAACTATTGACATATATGCCATTTTCATTACTCCTATATGAAGAAGCTCTATTTTTTATAATCTCTCGATGATCCTCCATAAAATGAGTATCTGTCATTCCGAGAGGTTTAAAAATATTATCCTCAGTCCATTCTCGAAATGATTTATTTGTCACTTGAGCAACAATTTTTGCCAATAAGAAATACCCAGTGTTGGAATAGCAGAATTTTTCACCAGGATCAAAGTTAAGTTCTTTTTGATGTTTTACTAAATTCATAATAAAATCATCAGAAATAACATCCTCCATTCCTCTACCGGATAGTTTGGCTAAGCCAACCCAGTCACGAATACCACTGGTATGGCTTAATAAATTTCTTATGGTTATCTTTTTACCAAAGTCTGGTACTTCCGGTAGATATAATCTGATATCATCATCTAAGGATAATTTTCCTTCCTTAATTAAAGATGCTATTGCATATCCGGTAAACTGCTTTGCTACCGAGGCAAAATCAAAGACAGTTGAAGATGTAAAGGGAATGTCGTGTTCATTATTTGCGTAACCGTAACATTTTTTAAATACTACCTTACCATCCTTTATTATTGCCATTGCATATCCTCCAGGAATGTCTGGATTGTAACAATCATCTAATAAAGCCTCAACTTGTGCAATCTCGCTTTGATAACCATCATTTGAAAAAGCGAGATTAGAAAACGCTATAAAGTAAATTACAAAAATAATATTAATGGCTCTGTTCATCTCCAAACCTCCTCTCAAATAAATATACATAAATCCTGAAATTGACTCTCTATTAATAGACGTCTTATATGCAAAAAAAGTTTTCTGCCAATAAAATAATAAAAGGTAAGCATACATAATTTAATTAATTTCACGCCCTTCTGCTTCAAGCCTTTATCCAATTTAGCCAATGTTGCTAAATATTACATTATGCGATATTTTAAGATCCCGCTCAATCAAACCCCCGGACTGGTTAAATTCTCAGATATATTGATTGCAATATAATAAGGATATTGATAGGATATTAATACATTTTTAGCTTATTTTTGCCTGTATTTATAACTTTCTGAATGTATTAAAGCTCGATTCTTCTCAAAATATAGCTTGTAGTATATCAATTGCCAGAGGTAAAAAATGACTATGTAATCAACAGATTGCTATTTTATTTAATGGAGAGATTTGGCTGCTGGCGGAGGGTAGCAGCATAATAGACTTTCTCTTAATCTTTCAATTGCTAAAAAAAAGGATGATAAATGAAAATAATAATAATTATTCTTCAAGTTTTGGGCATTATTATTGGATTGTTTGTCCTTGAACTAGCTATTGTGGCCTTTATCCCTGGCTTTTCGGTTCCAAAGCAACGCCTGGAAAGAACGAAAAAACCGCCCAAAGAGGTGGACACGAAACCATCCTGGTCAAGAAAAGATGTGAGCTTTAAAGTCAAAGGAACGTCATTAAGTGCATGGCTTTATCTACCTGAGGATTTAATTGCGCCGGTTCCTTGTATCATTATGGGGCATGGTCTTGGGGCAACCAAGGATGTAGGCTTGGAACCTTATGCTATTCGCTTTCAGGAAGCTGGCTTTGCAGTGCTTGCATTCGATTACCGGCATTTTGGCGAAAGCGAGGGTGAACCTCGACAGCTGATATGGATCCCATACCAATTAGAAGATTATACAGCCGCAATCAACTACGCACGAAGTCTCAAGGAGATTGATGCGGCAAGAATTGCTCTGTGGGGCACCTCTTTGAGCGGCGGACATGTCATCGTGACCGCAGCAATGGACAACAAGATTGCCTGTGTATGCGCGCAGGTTCCATTGCTGGATGGTCGTGCGTCAGCAATGATGGCTTATAAATATAAAAGAGTAAGCATTGGATATGGTCTCCGTATGATAATACACGGACAACGTGATCTAATTAGGTCCTGGTTCGGTCTTTCGCCCCATAAGATACCTATTGTAGGAAAACCAGGCAGCATTGCTGTGTTGGCTTTTTCAGAAGCTTATGAAACTTTCGGAGAGCTCGTGCCGCATGATTTCATCAACGAAGCCTGTGCTCGTATCAATATTCGGTTAGAAAAATACAGGCCGATAAAACACACCGCCAAAGTGCGTTGTCCAGTCCTGCTTCAGGTATGTGACAAGGACATTGCACTTCCAATGAGCGTGGTTGAAGAAACCGAGAAGCGACTGGGGAAATTTGCGGAGGTCATCCACTATCCCATAGACCACTTTGATATCTATACTGGGAGTAACCTCGAAAAAAGCGTAAGCGATCAACTTGTTTTTTTTAAGAAACACCTTTGATTGATGTATTTATAAATAAAATAACGGGATCAGACATTCAAAAATTTCAATATTTTTTTTTCCTGTTTTTTCCCATATTTAATAAACCATATCCCGCCCTAATATTGAATATTGATACCTGACCCATCTCTCCTAAGAATGGCGCATAATATTACATTTAGCGACATAATATCTTAATTTTTTACTATTCTTTGAAAGGTTTGTATATTATGTTTTATAATATCAAACATGGTCATTTGGAAGAAAGGAAAAGTATAATGCTAAAAAAGATTTATGTAATTCTGTTTCTCATTGTCTCTTTTACGGTTTTAATCATTCCGGCAATTTCTCAAAATGACGAAGGCTTAAAAGCATCTAAGGTTGATGAATTATTTAAGGGATGGGATAATCCAAACTCGCCTGGCGCTGCAATAGCTATCGTTAGAGAGGGAAAAGTTATTTTACAGCGGGAATATGGTATGGCAAATCTGGAATATGATATCCCAATTACCTCTTCTACTGTTTTTCATATTGCCTCGGTTTCTAAGCAATTTACAGCGTTCTCAATCTTATTACTGGAGGACGAAGGGAAATTATCGTTGGATGATAACATTCATAAATACTTACCCGATGTACCCGACTTTGGAGAAACCATTAGAATTCGCCATTTGATTCATCATCTAAGTGGCTTGCGGGAACAAGAAACCTTGTTTCAGCTATCTGGTATTTCAAATGCTGATGTAATCCAAACAGAGCATATTCTTAAATTGGTTCATCGTCAAAAGAAACTCAATTTTCGGCCAGGTGATGAGATCGAATATTGTAACACCGGCTATGTTTTGTTGGCGGAAATTGTGGAAAGAGTTACAGGAAAATCATTTCGCGAATGGACAGCGGAGAATATTTTTAAACCACTGGGTATGAACAATACTCAATTTTATGATGATAATACCAGAATTGTTAAAAACAGAGCTTATCCCTATTGGATTCCTGATGGTACTGAATTAATCAAAGGAACTCTCAATTATTCATATGTGGGTTCCACAAGTCTATTCACTACTTCAGAGGAGATGGCAAAATGGCTTATTAATTTTGGAGATCCCAATGTTGGAAATCAAAAAATAATGAGAAAAATGCAGTTTAAATCCGGCCTTCTTAATAGTGGTGAAGATTCTACATACGGATTTGGTATAGGAGTTACTAACTATAAAGGATTAAAAGTCATTTTGCATAGTGGGCATGATGCCGGTTATAGAGCTTATGATGCCTACTTTCCTGAGCAAAAATTCGGGATAGCAATTCTAAGTAATTTTTATTCCATAAATCCTTCTCTCTTGGGGCGCAAGATAGCAGATATTTACCTGGCAAATCAATTTCCACCTCCCAAGCCTATTCAAGATGAAGATTCAAAGGAAAAAACAAGCGCACCAGAAGTAAAAAGAAAGCTATCACTTACTGAAAAACAATTAATGGAATATGCCGGGAAGTACTACAGTGAAGAATTGGACACCCATTATTTGATTCTTTATAGTGATGGTAAGTTATCTGTGAAGCATTGGCGAAATGGAGATGTTATCTTGACACCCGAGGATAAAGACATATTCTCCGGGAATCAATGGTGGTTCCGGAAGATTGTATTCACTCGTAGTAACAATAATAAAATTAATGGATTCCAATTAACATCGGGCAGAGTGAGAAATCTGGATTTTATAAGAGTATCAAATGTTGATACCATGTGACATGCAAAGGAAAGCAATAAAAAAAATAAGGATTTTAAAAATACGAAAGACCTTTATTAGGAGCAAAAATCCCCTTTAATAACATCCGATATTTATCCACCTCAGCTTCAGGTTGTTCAGCATGAGCTCATGATAACGGCAATGGAGAGAGAAAAATTTTTCTGATAGACATGGTGCGGGATTTATATGCGGATTTGTGGTGGCGTCTGTCCTGAATTGTCAAACGCATCCCTTATCAGCCGTTTTCTTCTCCTTTTCCTTCTATTGACCAGGGGATTTTCAGTGTGATAGGATTATTCTATCATTTCAGTAGGTGAAAATTGTGAAGTTATTACAAGACAGAGAAAACCAATTTCCTATGTTTCATGGATTATGGTATATATTATGTTAAGCATATATAATCAATATCTTGGGAAAAATAATTGTAGAAGGAAAAAAAATGAAAAGAATTATTTCACTATTGTTGTTATTGATATTTTCCTTAATCGTTTTTTCTATCAATTTAGACTTTGCGGCTTATTCGGAAGAGAAATATAAAATTGTGATCAAAGATGGCGTAAAACATTATGGCGAAGGGTATATAAAATATAGGGAGGGCATCCCTTTCATTTATCTGAAAGGTAATTCATACGAGATAGGTTTACAATACGGTGTATTGTTAAAAGAGGAAATAAACAGCTTTTATGCTCTTCTTGATAATCTTGAAAATGCCATGATGACTGATTTATATAACGAATCACCATGGTATAAAGACATTTTAATAAAGTTATCAGTTCCGATAGTAATGAAAGTAAAGTTGAACTCTTTTAAAAAGAGAGCTCCGAAAGATTATCTGTCGCAACTTAAAGGTATTTCCAAAGGTTCAGAAGTTCCTTTAAAAAAGATTTTAAAAGTAACATTTGCTGTTGATTTTTTATCCTGTTCTTCCTTTGTTAAAAGGGCTAATGACAGAATCATCCATGGGCGTAATGCTGACAACGATATCCAGTTCTTCAGCAAGTATCCATTAATAGCACACTATAACAAAAACGGTAAATACAGCTATATCGATATTGGAATCATTGGCATTCCTTTCTTGGTTACCGGAATAAATGAACATGGATTGACTTTATCCTGGAGTCAAGCAACCACATCAACATCTAAATCGATAAAAGGGAATGGGTCCATGTTGATGTTTAACAGGATAATGGAAGAATGCAGGAACCTGAGTGATGTGGACAAAACACCTAAAGATGTCGACAGGTTTGTCATGATGATTGGCAGTATGGAGGATGGAAAAGGAGCAGCATACGATATATTGGATGATGAAATCCAGAGAGCAGATATGAATGGTCACTTCATTTTCGCTACAAATAGATGCGTATCCCAGCCGATGAGAAAGAAATATAATTCTATTTTTGATATGGATTGGTTTAATAGTGCGAGAGCATATACGTACAAGGAAATATTATCTAACGACCAGGAATTTACAATAGATGAGGCGATAAGTTTACTATCTAATACCAATTTCTACCATTATAAAGCAAAGGTACCCCCGTTTAATGGGGGGAATATCAATAATCAAGGTACAGGTTCATCGGTCGTTCTTGATCCTGAAAACAGTATCGTCTATTTTGCTTATGGCGCCCCATTCGCTGGTTTCTCAAAATGGTTGAGATATGACATCAAGAATGATGAGGTTTCAGTCTACAAGAATGAGGATGAGCGATGGAGAGACCCAAACGTCCATGAATATCTGGAATTGAAGAAACGATGTGACAATGTGGATTGGCAAAAAAAGGATGATTTGCATCAATTGGCAGTGGACATTGAAGGTTCGTTGGTGAAGAATATTAGGATTTTGCATTTCTCATTCTGGTTATACAATACTTTAAAAGATACAATAAAAGCCAAATCGGCGCTGAATGAGTTGATTGAGAGATATCCGGATTTTCAATTGGGATATGAAGATACGGGTGATTTTTATATGAATCATAAGAGATATGGTGAAGCTATACAGTATTTCCAAGAAGCGCTAAATGCCCCAATCAATAATGATACAAAAAGATTATATTGCTATGAGCAGCTCGCTATTGCATATAATGAAATTGGTGATGAAACAAAGTCGATGGATTATTATAATAAGGTTTTAGATTTGTACAATAGTTATTGGATACCCAAACAATCAAGAGAAAAAGTGAATAGGATAGAAAAATTATTAAGAAACAAAAACTAATATGTTTAAAAATGAATTAAATAGAAATTATTATATTAATTAATAGCTTGTGACGAAGGCATTCACGGAACCAACGATATAATACCTGTTTCGCTCAGAAAAGGTCTCCAATTTCTTCATGTTCACGTTTACCATCCATCTTGTAGCGGTTGCGACGGATACCATTTACTGCTTTCACTCCTGTCCTGTTCTTCTCTTTACGCATGGTCTTGCTGGTTTGGTTTCCCTAGCCTATCTGACGGGCTTCATTTACAAACTGACAACCCAATCTGTTGGGAGATCTTTTGCAGTGGTACTTTCCGGTTGGATAGCATTAAATTAATTATTTCACGCCATTTTACTTTCAGCCATTATCCAATTTTTAAAGGGCATTAAATATGGTAATTATACCCTAAAAACATGTAAACAATAAAAATGTGCAAAAATAATAATTTTTTATATATTTGGCTTGAAAAAGAGCTTAAACCAATTGATAGTTGTATAGCACTTTTAATTTTACGGCTTAATCTTGCAGGAATCAAGACGGTAGGAAGTTGTTGTGGGCACGGAAAGGGTTATCCCAATGTTACTTGTGTCCCCGGTACAGAAAAAGCTTTACGAGAATTTGGTTGCAAAATTATAGTAACAAGACAGGATGATAAGGTAGAAGCTTATTTTCCCGTTAATAGTTTTAGTGGAAAGGTTTATGTTAATGAATAGTTATAGTTTATTATTTGAGGCATTTATCGCAGTCTTTAAAATCTTCCTTATGTGCTTGTTCCAAAGTATCTGGTACAAAGGTTTTTATGTGTTCTGTTTTAATTTCATCTATTTGACAACCATTTTCTGCTGTGTCTTCTTTATCAAGATCGTGAACTTGATTAGTGTTCTTATTCCCAATAAATCTTTTTCCATTAAATGGGTAACGTTGACGTCTCATTATTTATATTTCCTTTTAAGAAAAATAATTTTTCTATATGAACCAATCTTTTTCTATAATAGAGGTAGCATAACACAAACAAATAGGATTTTTATGATAAGGTGGCATTATAGGATCACCATCTTTGAAATAATGTTTACCAATATATTTATCACAAATTTCGCAAGGCTCAGATTGGCGGCGTTTTATTTCAATACCTATAATCCAATCTTTGCTTTTAGCATATTTAAGAAATTTTTTATTAGCCTCCATTCGATTATTAAAAACTTTTTGCAGTTTTTCAATTTTTTTATTAGACATATTAAATATTTACGTTTTTACTTAATCAAATACGCTTCCCAAGTGAGAAAACAATCTATTTCTGCAATATCATTAGAATCTTTTTTGAATGCAAAAACTTCAAAACCAAATTTGCTTGGGTTTATCTTTTCTAATTTTATGGATTGTAAAATGCTTTTATCTAAAGGAACAATATCAATATTGGGAATAAAAGAAAAAGGTTTTTGAAATGAAACATAGACCTTACCTTTCTCAAGCCTTGCCTTACCATGAAGTTTTTGAAGGGGATGTATTTTCATAATATTGCCAATTTTATTTGAAAGAATTTTTTTTGAGTTCTCATTAATCTTGGGGGTTTCTTTAATGGCATTTTTAATTCTTTTGTATTTTTCGATATTTAATAAACTTCCAACTGTAAGTTCTTTTACATAAGGAGAATATATTGCAAGACAAACTAACACAATTAAAAAAGCATAAGAATAATGTTCTTTATAGGCAAAAAATATTGCAAAACCAGCAGCAAAAAAACCAAAAAAATAATAAAGAATTAGTTCCATCGTGGGTGCTTGAAATGTTTTATTGGCTTGCTTCTGCTTTTGCACTTATTCTTATCCTCCTAAAACAGGCATATTTAGGAATTGCAATAGCGTTTTTTTTAATATTGTTTTATAAAAAATTATTTATTCCATTATATAAAAAAATAAAAGAATTATCAAATAATAAAGATTTAAATTGATTCTAAATAAAGCTTTTTATAATATAAGATTAAAGGAAATAATTATGAAGAAAAAAACCACTAAAAAAGAAGAAAAAAAACGACGAAAAGGCATCACAAAAGAGGAATTTCATAGGATACTTGACAAGGCAAGCAAACCTATTAAAGAGGACAAATCTGATTCAAAAAAGTGATAATCATTGGAATTTCATCATCCCTGTGATTGTAACGAAATGTATATTCATCTAAATAAGATTGAAGATGTTTAGGGCTAACAGAATGATAAACACCACTAATACCACGTTTCAAAAGGCTCCAGAAGCCATCAACGGTATTCGTATGTACATCGGCAACGACATAGATTTTGGCATGATGGGGGACACGTTTATGCCTAAATCCCAGATACTTAAGCTTATTATAGCTTGGCAATTCATCTGTATGTACAGTGGACTTAGATTTTACTTTCTCTTGAATCAACGGCAAAAGAGTTTTAGCTTTGGCATCGGGAACGATAGTGGCAAAGATTTTACCTTTACGTTCTGCGATCCCAGCGACAATAGTTTTGCCTTCAGCACCACGACCACGCTTGCCAGGTCTCTTACCACCGATGTAAGTTTCGTCAACTTCAACTTGACCGACCAGTGGATTAATGTTTTCTTTAAGAAGTTTTCTAATTTGATGAAACATACGCCATGCGGTCTTATAAGTAACACCAGTCTCTCTTTGAATTTGTTTAGCAGAAATACCACACCTTGTAGAGGACATCTGATAAATAGCATGAAACCAGATTTTAAGCGGTGTAGTGGATTTATGAAAGATAGTACCAGCGGTAGGATAAACCTGAGTACCGCACCAATCGCATTCGTAACAGGTGCGTTTTTTAACTCGATGATGTTTAGTTATCTTTTTGCACTTTTCGCAATAGATACCATCAGGCCAGCGATGATTCTTAATCCATTCAAGACAAGTATCATCGTCCGGAAATTCTTGATTGAAATCTTTAAGTGTGTATTTTTCCATTTTCCCTTGACTCCTTTCATTATATATTATACTACATTATTTACATGTTGTCAAGGGATAATTACCTTAAATATTACATTTCGCGCCATAATTTGCTAATAGTAAAAGCAGATAAAACTGCTATTGATTGATTTATTTTATTTCTGTATAATTATCTCGTATAAATAATTATCTTAAATAAAAAGTAGTTCTATTATCCATTCTGTTTAATTTAAGAAGCTGCTTATGAAATGTCCTAAATGCAACACTGATAATCCTGATAGTAATAAATTCTGCAGGAAGTGCGCCACACCTTTGACCAAGATTCCTGGTACTCTCACCTCGCCGCCAATCGAAGAAGAAGTACATGAAAAGTCAGCGCTTGATTTTGCACCCGGTCAGTACTTCGGTAAGCGATATCAAATAATTGAAGCAATCGGCCGAGGAGGAATGGGAAGGGTTTATAAAGCTTCGGATAAAGAGCTTAATAGAACTGTGTCGCTTAAGATGATAAAACCTGAGCTCAGCTCGCGTCCAAAAATAATTGAGAGATTCAAGAAAGAGATCAAGTTAGCCAGTCAGATTACCCATGAAAATGTCTGTCGTATCCATGATTTAGGAGAGGTAGAGGGTATTAGATACATCTCCATGCAGTTTATTGAAGGACAAAACCTTCACGAATTAATTCAAACTGCAAAGAAATTGAATGTTGATACAGCCATCAACATAACAGAACAGATATGCCAGGCCCTTACTGCATCTCATAAAAAGGGGATTATCCATAGAGATTTGAAGCCACAGAATATCATGATTGATAAAAAAGGGAATGCTTATGTTATGGATTTTGGCATTGCCCGCTCCCTTGAAGCAGAAGAAGTAACAAAGCCGGGATTAGTAATCGGAACTCCACATTATATGTCACCTGAGCAGGCGGAAGGGGAAGCAGTAGATATTAGGTCTGACATATATTCTCTGGGATGCATCCTCTATGAAATGCTGACCGGTAGGCCCCCCTTTGAAGCAAATACATCTGTGGCTTTAATCCATAAACACCTCAAAGAATTACCTAAGCCTCCTTCTCACCTTAATCCTCAAGTATCTCCATTTCTGGAAAAAGTCATTCTAAAATGTATGGAGAAAGATCCGAGGAAAAGGTATAAGGGGGCAGAGGAACTTCTTTCTACATTAAGGGACATAGAGAAAGGCATTCCCGTTATCTCTCCTATCAAACAGCCCCAAATGCCCGCCTTTCTCATGGAAGTCCAAGAAGAGGTTGAGGGAGAAAAGCCAGTCTTTGTAGCCCGAGAGCAAGAGATTAAGAAGCTGAACAAGTTTCTTGAGATGGCACTTAACGGCCAAGGCAGGGTGGTCTTCGCCACTGGCGAAGCTGGCAGTGGCAAGACAGCTCTGATGCAGGAATTTGCCCAACGGATTCAAGAAGTTCATGCCGACCTTATCGTTGCTAACGGAAAATGCAACGCCCACACCGGAATTGGAGACCCTTATCTTCCCTTCATCGAGATACTGAGTCTTTTGACCGGAGATGTGGAAGTGAAATGGAGAGCTGGTATCATTTCCAGAGAACATGCTACTCGCTTATGGAATCTAATTCCTCTTTCTGCCGAAATACTGGTGAATAACGGACCAGACCTCATTGATATCTTTGTTACTGGAATGCCTCTGGCTTCCCGTGCGCAGGCTTTTGCAACGGGGGGAGAAACCTGGCTATCCAGCTTAAAGAAGCTTGTGGAATATAAAGCAGCGGTCCCTGCTGATTCAACCCTGCAGCAAAGTAATCTTTTCGCACAATACACACGAGTACTGCAAGCTCTGGCGCAACGAGAACCATTGCTTTTAGTACTGGACGATCTGCAGTGGGTGGATGCTGGTTCCGCCAGCTTGCTTTTCCATCTCGGCCGTCGGCTAGAAGGCAGTCGGATTCTGATAATAGGTGCTTTTCGACCAGCTGAGGTGGCACTGGGTCGAAGTGGAGAACGACATCCTCTCGAGTCTGTATTCAACGAGCTAAAACGCGATTTCGGTGATATCGAATTGGAAGTTGGTAAGGCTGAAGCCCGTCAATTTATAGATTCCTTCCTTGATACAGAGCCAAACCGGTTGGGAGCTGAATTCCGTGATACGCTCTACAGGCATACCAACGGCCACCCCCTCTTTACTATTGAATTGCTGCGAGGCATGCAGGAGCAGGGATTATTAGTCAAAGACAGAAAAGGAAGGTGGATTGAGGGGCCTGAATTGAATTGGGTTGATTTGCCTGCACGGGTGGACGCGGTGATCGAAGAGCGAATCAATCGGCTGACAGAAAGACTGCGTGAGATTTTGAGCCTGGCCAGTGTGGAAGGGGAAGAGTTCACTGCTGAGGTATTGGCTCGGTTGCAAAAAACTGAATTAAGAAATTTGATTAGAATGTTGAGCAGCGAGCTGGATAGACGTCATCATCTGGTGAGTGCCAAGGGGATAAAGCGAATAGATGGGCATCGTCTCTCTCTTTATCTCTTCCAGCACATCCTGTTCCAAAGGTATCTATACAACAGTTTAGACGAAGTGGAGCGAGCTCATTTGCATGAAGAAGTGGGGAATGTATTGGAGATGTTATATGGAAAGCGAGCGGATGAGATCTCTGTTCAATTAGCGCGGCATTTTCAGGAAGCAGGAATGACGCCAAAGGCTGTAAAATATCTGCACAAGGCAGGAGAAAAGGCCATAAGGATGTCCGCTAATGAGGAAGCAATTGCGCACATCGGCAAAGCCATTGAACTTCTTGATACTATGCCAGATAACCCGGAGCGTGCACAGCAAGAACTCAACCTACAACTCTCTTTGCACGCGCCACTTCAAGCCACCAGGGGGCTTGGAGCTCCTGAATTGGGTCAAGCTCTTTCCCGAGCGCAGGAGCTATGTCAGCAAATAGGTGATACATCTCAACTTTTCCAAGCTCTCTCTCAACTTGCCACATTTTATTCTATGAAGGGCGAGTACCGAACAACGCTTGAATTGGGAAAGCAAATCACCAATATAGCAAAACACTCTGAGGATCCAATGCTAATTGCCATTTCCCATTTTGTAAAAATGTGGCCCTCACTTAACTTTGGAGACATTACTGGAGCTCGAAATAGCGCAGAGCAAGCTATTAATTTATATAATTTCGAGCAGCACCGTTTTATTGCTTTTAGCTATGGATATGATTTAGGAGTTATCAGTTTAGCATTTGGAGCCTGGGCCTTATGGTTTCTTGGCTATCTGGACAAAGCTTTAAAGTGGTGCAAGGAATCTATTGACTTAGCTCGAAAGACTAAACATCCGCATAGCCTGGCATTTGCCTTAGTGGGTGGTTTTGAATTCCATATGTTCCTGCGGGAACTTCAACCACTCAAGGAATATAATGAGGAATTGCTTCCGCTCTCAACTGAACAAGGATTTGTGTATTGGGTAGCACACAGCATTTTTTATCAAGGCTGGATGCAAACACTTGAGGGAAAGATTAAAGAAGGGATAAAGCAGATGCATCAAGGAATTCGGGATATGCGGGCTACAGGCACAGAGACATGTCTCACACGTCTTTTTGCCAGGATGGCAGAGGCATGCAAACAAGTGGGGGAAACAAAGGAAGGACTAAACGCCTTAGCCGAAGCATGGGAGGTGATGGACAACCTTGACGAGCGTTACATGGAAGCAGAGCTGTATCGACTTAAAGGAGAGTTATTGCTGATGGAGGGTCAAGCCGAGGCTGAGGGTGAAGGTCATTTTCACCAAGCTATTGAAATTGCCCGCCAGCAGCAGGCGAAGATTTTGGAATTAAGGGCTGTGATGAGTTTGAGCCGTCTGTTGCAGAAGCAGGGCAAAAAGGCAGAAGCGCGAAAACTTTTGCAAGAGATTTATGGCTGGTTCACTGAAGGATTTGGCATGGCGGACCTGAAAGAGGCAAAAGTTCTGCTTAAAGAATTATCCTGAGCGAAACCTTTAACCATTAGCTTGGGAAAAACACTGACTCTGATATTTTCAAAATTACCATGCTGAGAAGCAATAAGCTTAATCCAAAAAAAACAATTATTACCTTTCCTTAATTAGCCCATCCCTAAGGCACAATCTCCCTTATCATTTAAAAAAAATTTAAGGTCGCATAATATAATTATTTCACGCCATTGTACTAACGTTTTCTGTATGGCTGGTAATATATTACATGTAATGCAATAATTCTTAACATTTTTTTGGTTGAGCCGCACATTTCTTTTATTATAAAGTTTTCATTTGTTGAAAATAGAAAAAGTATTTTGGAATCTGAAAAAAAAGGACTGCTTTGCCACTCATTCGAAGAGGAAATTTTCATATCCTATTTTCTGAACCGATACTCATCCCATGCTCCTTGCCAATCAGTTGGATTTCCCATAGTCCAGTACACCACTGTTTTTTCCTTGTTCAATACAGCAATTTTTGAATCACACGTTCCGCCAAATAGGGATATTAATCCTAATGTACAGGGCATAACAGCTCCGTAGATTCGATAATTACTTTCTTTATCCTGAGCGACTTCTTGCTTCTCGCCGGTATTTTTATCATAGGCATAGACTCCCGACATGATCTGCTGTGCCCGACACCTATCTATACCACCGTAATTATGCTTAACATCCCACATCAAGGTCCAGAACCGGATACCACTTCCATTCAAGCCGAGCATTTCCCCAGTGGAGGGATCCCGACCATATCCACTGCCAAATATAGTCATGGGAATATTCGTGCGGTTATTATGTTCGTCATAGCTAAAATCGCATATAAAATGGTTAGTAGCCACTATATAGTTCGCATCAGTCCATTCATCCCCCGTGAACGGTAGAGCATCACCTGCGTACCTGACAGCAAAGCGATTGGCCGTGGTTTCTACTACAGCTAAGGTATGCTCATCAGCAACGAGAAAGTTCCACCCCCCACCTCTTAGAAGAGAATCTCTTCCCGTTTTCGAGCGGTACTCCGGCGTTCCAACCGTGAGCGTCTCAATGGCTTCCTTAGCCGAATTGGCATGCATCCCTATATAAAGAAAGAGGTGAAACCAGGGCACACCAAAACCCTCAACACAGTAGGATTTGCCATTGTAATTTAATGAGTCTGGATTTGTAAATCCGCCGGCGAGTAAGGACAAAGATACACCTTTATCATTCACCACCTGATTTGCTGCTACCTGAGGGCTATTGGTCAGCACCCAGAGGGTATTTCCGTGAACAGGTTTTATGATGTAGACCTGTTCATAGCATCGTGGGTCAAACTCTGAATGACGATTTTGTGCAGAAATTACTTCACCATCCATGGTAGCTTTTCCCCGTGCAGCAAAAGCACTGCATTCAGCAAGACAAGTCTTTGCCGGTGATTTTTCTGACCCTCCATAGGTGCTCGATCCATCCGGAAATTTTCGTGGATGCATCATGGCCCATTCATCCCAGAGATTCACTGCTAAAACCCGCTGATAGTTGCTTGCATATAAGGGGTGATCCTTATTGGCATATTTTGATTTGTCAAGCCAGCGAGAGGCTCCATCGCTGATACCTTTCATGAAATCAATGAGACCAGGATGCAGCGCAGCTATCTGAGCTTCATACAGCGCAAAAGCCTTTAAGCTTTCCGCTTTCCCGTATAATTCACACTCAGCTTTCCACCATATATCAGAGACGTATCTGGTGGCCTCACCAGCTCTCTCCCCAAATTGCTTGCCCATCTGATACCAATCTCCATGGAGCGTGCCGATGAAATTCGCTCTATCAGGATAGGACGGATAGCCATCGGAATGAGCATATTTATAGGCCTCAATATTTCTCCCTCCTGGAATATATTTGCCTTCTTCCCGAGGTTTATTTTGCAGGGCAATTGCGATTATGGCACATATTATGATAGAAAATAATAGAATGCTACGGATTCTTGCTCTCATTATCTTCCCCCTTCTCTTTAAATATTTTTATTCGATATAAAAAGCTATTTCATACATTTTATTCTATTTTTCCATTCTATACAATTAATACGAAATTTTGCATGAAAAGGTTTATTCGGAGAACCATAATAAGGGAAAAATTGCAGATTCCTAAGCATTAATTTGAGTAAAGTCAAAATAATGTATAGTAAGAAATTAGATTAGACATCCTTCTAATAATGGAAAGCCAAGATGGAATATTCTGTTAGAGGATAATGGTTGTGAATGATTTCTATTGACTTCGATTTCTATCTTGGATATAGAATATAAAGAGATAAATTAATGGAAATCAAAAATAATGGAGGGAGTATGTTGTTACATTATTATAGATATTTTGTGTTTTATTTTTTAGTAATTATTACTTTCTTCTTTTTTGTGAGTTGTAAAAATCAAGCTTCTGATAAACAATACAAATCAAAAGATGTAAAATTAGACATTCTTCAACTCGATATGGAATCTGCTTCCCATTTTGCCAAATTAGCGCTGAAGTGTGTAAAGAAGGAATTTCCCAATAAGATGGATCATGTTATGAACGACCAATCTGAGGTGCAAAATCCTGAAATCCTTCATCCGGCATTTTACGGCTGTTTCGACTGGCATTCTTCGGTTCACGGCCACTGGATGCTGGTGCGTTTATTGAAAATGTTTCCTGATTTGCCGGAAGCCGGTGAAATCCGCAGCTCTTTGAATGGCAACCTTTCTGCTGCGAATATCGAAACTGAAGTGAAATATCTCAATCAACAGAATCGAAAGTCTTTTGAACGCACCTACGGCTGGGCCTGGCTGCTCAAACTTGCTGAAGAATTGCATGGTTGGGATGATGCTGATGGCAAGCAATGGTCTAACAATCTACAGCCCCTGGCTGATGCCATTGTAGAGCGTTATTTAGATTTTTTGCCAAAACAGACCTATCCCATCCGACGCGGCGTACATCCCAATACCGCTTTCGGAATTGCCTTTGCCCTGGATTATGCACGAGCTGTTGGCCAAAAGGAGTTGAAAACGTTGCTTATTGAACGCAGTAATACATATTTCGCACATGATTCCAACTGCCCCGCAGCCTGGGAACCGGATGGTGACGATTTCTTTTCTCGCTGTCTTATGGAAGCCGACCTGATGCGTCGTATTTTGCCCTCTGATGAATTTTCACAATGGTTTCACCAATTTCTTCCCCAGCTTGAGAGTGGAGAACCCAAATCGTTACTCGAACCTGCCGATGTATCCGACCGGAGCGATCCAAAGATTGTCCACCTGGATGGGCTTAATCTCAGCCGTGCCTGGTGTATGAATGGCATAGCTTCAGCACTCGCTGCAGATGACCCGCTGCAAGAGATATTAACCAAATCAGCTATTCGTCATGCGAAAGCTACGCTGCCACATATTGCCAGTGGAAGCTACGTAGGAGAGCACTGGTTAGCATCATTCGCTGCATATATGTTATCCATGAACAATTAATACGCTCCAAATAAGCAAAATATTATGTTTTGCATTATTTTGTTAATTCACTTCTTGCATTAGATAAGTAGAACAAAGAGGGGAGATATATCCTCTATTGGAAAAATTGTAACAACATAAATCCTCAGCACCGAGACACTGGATTAATCTAATGATTTGAATAAAAAGAAAAATATTGCCATAAAATGGTTGACAAATTAGCATAAAAATGTTATATTGTCAACCAGGAGGTCGAAATTATGCAGGAAAAAGAAATGCTCGATCTTTTCGGGCTCAGGTTGAAATCTGCCCGAAAAATGACCGGTTTAAGCATGGATGAACTTGCACAAAAGATGGGGAAAATCATTACCAAACAGGCAATAAGCAAGTATGAAAAAGGTAAGATGAGACCTTCCAGTGAAATTCTCATAAAGCTTGCAAAAGCACTTGATGTTAAACCGGATTATTTTCTTCGCACGATTAAGATAAATTTGTCTGCCTTTGAATTCAGAAAAAAGTCAAAACTTTCTAAAAAGATAGAAGATTCTTTGAAGCAGAAAACAATCGATTATCTGGAACGGTATCTTGAACTGGAAGAAATCCTTGGTATGAAATCTTCATTTGAAAATCCGCTATCCAATTCTAAAATCAATAATCAAGATGATATCGAGGCTGCTGCTGAAAAGCTTCGAGAAAAATGGGATCTGGGATTAGCACCAATATGCAATCTCCTTGAGACCCTTGAAGAAAAAGGAATTAAGATATTTGAAGTAAAAGAAAAAGGAGATTTTGACGGTCTTTCTGCCGATGTCGGAAATACGTATATTGTAGTAATCAACAAAGATAAGCCATTAGATAGGGTGCGATTCACGGCAGCGCACGAATTGGCCCATATTATCTGCGAATTTCCTCCTGAACCAGAAAAAGAAAAATTATGCCATGGCTTTGCCGGAGCTTTTCTTTTACCAAAGACCGTTCTTTTTAGAGAGCTGGGAGAAAAGAGAAATCAAATCACTCATTGGGAACTGAAGGAAATCAAAGAAATATATGGGATCTCAATGCAGGCAATTATGCGTCGTGCCTTAAATCTTGACATAATAAGCAAAAATTGCTACAAGAACTTTCAGATTTCTTTGAGTCAAAAGCGCCAGAGAAAAGATGAACCATTTGAGTACAAAAGAAAAGAGGAACCAATACGATTCAAACAGCTTCTTAGCCGTGCTTTAGCAGAAGGAATTATCAGTTTTAGTAAAGCGGCATCATTAGCCAATATAACCCTGCAGAAATTAGAAAAGGAATTTCAAGCTGGATTATGATTATTATAGTAAACGATGCTAATATCTTGATTGATTTACTGAAAATCAATTTAATAAAAAGTTTTTTCAAGTTGAATTTTGAAATGCACATCACAAATTTATGCTTGGGTGAAATCGAAGAAGAAAATTCTAATTTACTTAATGCTTATGTTGGATCTAAACAGCTTATTGTTTGGGAGTTTAATTTTAATGAATTGACACAAATAAAGAATATTAGCAATAATTACTATTCATTATCGCTTGAGGATAGTTCCTGTATATGGTTATGTAAAAATATCTCTGCCATGCTTTTAACAGGAGAGAAAACATTAAGAAGAATTGCGGAATCTAAAGGTATTGAAGTACATGGTATCTTATGGATTTTTGAAGAACTAATTTCTCAACAGGTATTAGATCACCAAACAGCTATTCAAAAGCTAAATTCACTCATGAACCTAAATTCAAGATTACCAGTTGATGAGTGCAGAAAATGTATCAAAAATTGGGAAAAGGGAATTAATAAAAGAGCAACATAGTTAGTAATAAATTTTGTAACGACAGATAATGATGTTCGATAAAAATTTGCAGAATCAGCCCTCCTTCATGCGAAAGCCACGCTGCCACATATTGCCAGTGGAAGCTACGTAGGAGAGCACTGGTTAGCATCATTCGCTGCATATATGTTATCCATGAACGACTAATAAACTGCAAAAAAGATTTAATGCATTAGCTTAACGCCATAATTTCTCACTATTTTTGATTGCTGGCATTCGACAGAAATCTTGCACTGCCGGTGCAAGAATAGCGCTTATACACTATCTAATATGACCAGGTTTGGATACCGATTACACCATTGTACCACAGATAAATAACCACAATAACATTAGCTACTGAAACCAATAGTGAGTGGATTCTGGCAGCTTTATTCATCTTTACCCAGAAAGATTGTAAAGAGAAGATTAATCCCAGTAGTGAAAATATCGCGAAACATAAACTAAAGATAAATAGTGCGAACGATTGTATTGTGAAGGCACCTAACTTCATCATCATTTCCTTATCCATATCCATCATCAGATTACTAATGAAAAGTGGTAAATAGGTAGCAAAGAAAAAAAGCACAGCCAATAAAGGAAAAGCACGAGCACGTAGAAATTTCACTTCTTTCATCCTGCCAAATAATTTTCTCAGTATCCAGATCAGTGCAAAAAGTATTGAAGAAATCATGAGCAGCAATGAAAAAATTGCAACACCAGTTTGGAAAAGCACCCAAAATGTTGATACCTTCTTATAATTTCCCCGAAAGTTGTCACATGAAATAATAAAATCATCATTTTCTTTAATAAAGAAAAGGTGATTCTCATATCGGTCTTTCCTGCGAAAACTGTTCTTTGACAAAGGTAATAGTTCCCTTTTTATCCTGGAAATAAAGTTCTCTGAATATAGCTTTCCATTTTCCAGGGTAAGCCTCCTTATATCCACAAAGCGGAGCAATAAAGCATGCAGAAGTTGAGTCGCTGGTGTTATTTGCTGATAGTATCCGGTAATAGGAAGCAGGTCATCTGTGGATACATTTGCTGCTGGCGGTTTAGGTTTTTCAATACCAGCAGTGAGGTAGGCAATAATCGCTTCCTTGATCTTTTCCAGACCCCTGCCTGATACTTTGTTAATTGATACCGCAAATCCCAGGTTGAGCTCTGAATTGTAGCCAAAAGATGCAACAAAACCGGTTATCCCGCCTTCATGCCCGTTATAGATAATCCCATTTTTCATGGATGTATAATTCCCCAATCCATAACCGTAGGGGAAACCAGTCTGAGCAGCGAGGGTTGTTGTCGGTGTTTTCATACGGGTAACAGATTCCGGCTCCAACAATTTTTTATCTTTAAACGTTCCCCGGTTCAACAGCATTTGAATAAAGTAAGCCATTTCTTTTGATGATGCATTAAGACTTCCTGCGCAACGGGCAAAAATATGGTCATACATTGCTTCCGTTGTTCCGTCATCTTCATACCCCTTTGACATTAAGTGCTTCTCTATGGGATAATAAAAGCTGGCAGTTTTCATTCCAAGAGGAGCAAATATATTCTCCTGTACAAATTCTTCGAAAGACTTACCTGTCTTTTTTTCCAGAATATAAGCGGCTATAGCAGGGCCAACATTACAATAAGACATATAGGTCCCGGGTTTCCATCTTGAATATCGTGAATTTGGATTGATTGCCAGCCCATCAGAAAGTGAGATTTTCGGGGCATTAACAGCTAATTCTTTATAATGCAGATCATCGAAGCCAGTTGTATGTTCCAGGCAGTGAGCTATTCTAATAGAGTGTGTTAATTCCCAGCGGTTTTGAAATTTAATTTCCGGAGCAAGATCTATTATTTTGTCATCAAGGTTTATTAATCCCTGCTCAGCAAGCATCAACATTGCAACCGAAACAAAGCTTTTAGAGATGGACCCCCATCTAAAGATATTCGCAACTTCAACGTTCTTCCCAGCGGCCACATCCGATTTTCCAACTCCGCCCACCCAGAGTATATCGTCCTTTGAAACAAGAGCGACAGTAGCGCCTGGAATAGTATATTCTTTAAGTATTTTTTCAATTTCCTTTTTCAGTTCATCAATGTTTTTTTGTTCTATTTCTGCTTCCTGAGCTTCGAATATTGGAAAAGCGAGAATAATAAAAATCGAAAGAAAAAGAAAAAGTCTTAATCTTATCATTTTATTTTCTCCTCAAAAAATTAGATTTTATCAAGCAATAGCTGCAATGAAGAGCGCCAAAATCTATCATTAGTTCTTTTATCTATGTAGACGAGAAGCTATAAAAAAAGTTCCTTTATAAAAAAGCACTGTAGGCAAAACAATAGAAATAGAAATATATTATAAGGTGGATACTATTTCACCGTGGAACATATTGTTGGAGATTCGAATCCCTCTATTTGAGGTTTTTCTGAAATTTTATTTTTTAGCCTGCATCAATCAAACTAAAGTCAAGAAAATATTATTTTTCTCTTTTTTTCTTTACTTCTTTCTCCACTTCATGAAACACATATTTATACATCTCTATCATTTTTTGTTTTGGATCGGAACTTGCTTCTTCAGTCTGAATGGCTTTCTGGAAACAACTTATTGCTGATTCTAGGTCCTCGATTCTGTAATACATGATACCCAGATTGAATAAGGCATAAGAAGATTTCGGATATTTTTTCGTTAGATACTTTGCAATTTTTAAAGATTCATCATATTTACCTTGTAATACTGCTAGCTTTATTAAAAAATCATAGGATTCATCCGTATCATTTCCGGTATATCCACATTCCTTTGCTAATTTCAGAGAATAGGTATCAGCACTATCGCTATTATTGTTCAAAATATCTTGGGGAAAGCTCCAATTGTAGTATAGAGATTTCAATCCTTCATATAATCCGAGAAATGGTGTTGTATTATGTCCTTCATTTTGTATCTCTATATATCTGAATTGTGTATTTTTACAGGATGCATTTATCATCAGTGGTAAAAAGCTGTCTTTTACGGATTTTGGCATATCGCCTCTTTCAAGAGAACCCAAAGTAACAATTAATTTTTTGTCTGGCAATTTTTGGGCTGTAATTAGAGATTCAGTTTGTTTTACTACTATTTGATTATCCCACCATAAGCTTGGACTTATCGCTAGATAAGCTGAAAAATCATCCGAATGAGTTAAATAGGTATGAATCGTAAATAATCCTCCGAGAGACCAACCAGCCAGAACTCGATGAGGTTTGGTTCTATATTCTTTTTCAACAAAGGGCATTAATTCTTTTTTTAAAAAATTATAAAATGTATTAGCTCCGCCACTGGTCGGGAATTCCATGTCCTCGTATATTGGCATATGGGTTGGTGTAAAATCACGATTCCGGTCGCTACTTTCAATCCCGATAATAATAAATTCAGGTATAAGGGATTGTGAGATATATGGACAGTTTGAAAGGAATTGAACAGCAGAAGCTGCCTGATTAATAAAAAATCCTCCGTCCAATAGATAAAAAACTGAGTATTTTTTATCTGATTTGTGGTAGTTTTCAGGAAGATAAATGATGAGTTTAACATTTTCACTCAGAAAACTTGATTTTAATGTTGTTTGTTTCCCCAGTGAGTTATTCTCTGATTGATTCTGTGCTTTTATAAAACCACTGTTAATCATGATGCACAACACCAATAAAATTTTGAAAATCTTTACTGCATTATTAATCATAATCATAGCTCCTATTAAATCTTTTTTTTTATTAATTATCCTTTTTAATCTATATTCATTATTTCAAACCTGGATTTCGTATCTTAATGCGAAATTCGGATTAAAAATTAGTATATGTTCCTTTTTGAGGTTTAAACATCATTTTGATATGTTTTTGATAAATTTGTAATTTATAATTCCCTAATATCCTCCTAATTAATTCTTTTACCTAAGTAGACGAAAAGCCATAAAAAAAGTTCCTTTATAAAAAAGCATTGTAGGCAGAACAATAGAAATAGAAAGGTATTATAAGGGAAATACTATCTCGCCGGGGATCATAATGTTGGGGATTCGAATCCCTCTGTGCGTGCCATTTTTTCAATAACTTGTAGCAATTTAAATCAATTTGAACATCCGCAAATTATTTTGTGAAAGGCGGTATTTACTGTTATAAGATTTGACTAAGTCAATAATTCCTAAAAATGCTATTAAAGTATGTTGTAACGAACAGTGGCAATTGTTTCAATCGTTCCTCCCATGGTCTTGAGTCTTTCCTGATATCCTTTGTATAAAAATCATCAGGTCATGGGGTATTATGATCATAGGGCGCCGGTCATTGCTTGTCAGATAATTCACCGGCAAACTTCCAATTCGCCGAAAAGGAGGGAGTAAGTCTCTGCATCGTCAGCTTGGCACGGAGCATTTCGATTGGGATAGAATTCTCTTTCAGAATCGCATCGTGAAATTCGCGATTTGTCATCTGCCCTGACTCCACAATCTCTTTATATAACGTCCGGATCTGCAAGCCGCCAATCATATAAGCACACTGATATAGTGGATGATAGTTTTCAGAAAAGGAGCGACGAACTTCAGCTTTGGCATTTTCTAACTCATGACCAACGCGATTGACAAGAAAATCAATGCACTCCTGAGCTGTCATTTTCTCAAGATGAAAATTGAGCGAAAAAATGATTCGAGCACACCGATGCATACGCCAAAAAAGCATGCCAATTCGATTTTCAGGCGACTTTGGAAATCCTAAATCCCATAGCAGCATCTCCCAATGTAATGGCCAACCCTCAAGCCAAAAAGGAGTTCTGAAGATCCGTCGGTAAGCACGATGCCTCGCTGTCATAAATCCCTGTAAATGATGTCCTGGAATTAGTTCATGATGAACTGTGGCACGCGCAAAATGAATATTGTTGCCGCGTATGCTCATTAGCTTCTCATCGTGAGACATTGTATTAGTAGGGAACGAAACGCTAATGACTTCTCCGCCGGTGAAAAACGGATTCACTTTCTGGCGTTTCGGTGACATCATTTCGATTTTCCATATCTCACGGGCTAATGGTGGTATGGTGATAAGATCATGGTTTTCAAGGAACTCAATCGCTTCATGGGCTTGGTCTCTAATAAAATAAGGCTGTTCTCCAGGAGCCACATGCAAAGTTTTGACATATTCAAGTGCTTTATGCCAGTCATCTCTGTAGCCCAGGTCATTGGATGCACGAATCATCTCGGCTTCACACCAGGCGAACTCCTGATTCGCAATGGCAATTAATTCCTCTGGTGTGTAAGGAATCATTGCATATGCTAACTCACTTAAGAGAGCCTCTCTCCCGATGGGGTCACCTATGACTGGAGCGTCATAGTTCGCGTCTTTGTCACCCAGCTTTATACCTACGATTTTCTCACGAAGAAATGATACATAATTTTGCAGCGCCTGGTCTGCTTTCTTATATGGCTCGTTTACCCACCAGGTAAATAGAGGATCGTAACCATTGTAGAAATCGAACCAATTTTTCAGAGTTTTGCGAAGACTGTCAATTATCTTTGCAGCGCGATTAGCTGATGGTTTCTTGATTTTTATTACATCAGCTTCTGTATTTGTTTTCAGCCCAGCTTCAATTGTTTTACCTACCTGTTCTATCTGCTGTCTTAATTCTGCCATTTGCCCTGCAATCTCGCTTGGATTAATCGAAGTCATCTTACGGCGGTTTTCCTCGAGATTAACAATCGTTTCACAAAAGGGCATAAGTGTGGAAACTTCTTTAATACGTTTTTCTTGATTAGTAATCTGCCTCAACTCGTATTCAAGTTGATTTTTAAATAGTATATAATCAATACGCCCATCTTGATCCATTGCCTCGAAATCTATTCTTTCCAACTCCTTTTGTTGGTTCTTTAAAAATTGCTTCATCCGTTCCAACCGCATAGAGGACACTGGAATACTGTAAAACCTGTTTAGTGCAGCACGGTCCATTGCATACTGTTCCAACATAAAACGCATCTCGCTGTATGATGGGTCTATATCATTAAGTTCCTGGGCTGTGGCAAGGTTCAATGTTCCCCATTGAATTCCCAATAGGAGCATCACAAATAAAGCACAGCAAACATACCATACATTAAGCCTTATACTTACACACATTGCAAACCTCCTTTATAGTTGAAAGCGACAACTGATGCTTTCTAACCTCTTCGTATTTATGGAGAGGAGTAAGATATGAATATACTTAGGTCTTTCTCCTTATCCCAATTCGCTTCGTTTCCTGATATATTAGGTTTTGATTGATTTTCTTTCTTTTTCTTTACTGAAATTTATTATAGAAAGCCCACATTTAAATATATTATTATACTATCCTAATTTCTTCAATAAATGATTTTACTTAATAAAAAAGTTGCTGTGATACATTAGTATTGTTTATAACGATCGATCACTAAAGATTGATATGCCAATTATTTTAATCTGACATCTAAATATTATTTTGATTTTTCATTATTCATGAATTAAGATGGAGAGGAAATTTAAGACAAAAAAATCATTTCATATTTTTTGGGAGGAGTAGCTGTGAGAACCATTCGGATGGAAGATATGAACTGGCCGGATATAAAAGAGGCCATAGAAAAAGGATTCACTACGGCAGTCGTGGCAATCGGTTCGACTGAGCAACATGGACCTCACCTGCCAACCAAAACCGACACCTTGATTGGAGACACCATTGCCGGGCAAGTTGCGCTTAAGCTGGGAAAAGCGCTGCAGGCAAAGACAATCTGTGTTGGTTGTTCCGAACACCACCTGGCTTTTCCAGGGACCATATCGTTAAAAGCCTCAACACTAAAAATGATCATCAATGATTATTCGGAAAGCCTCATCAGACAGGGCTTTAAAACGATCATCTATTTACCCAGCCATGGGGGAAATTTCGCACCAGTAAAAGAAGCAATAGAAGAACAGCAGAAACAATACCCTCAGATTAAAATTGTGGGGTATACCGATCTAATGCAATTCGTTAATTTCTTGTTCGATGCATCCAATGAATTCGGAATCACACAGGAAGAAGCGGGTTCCCATGCGGGAGAAAATGAAACCTCATTTATATTAGCTCTTGAAGGTGATTTAGTAAGGAGAGATCGGTTTGCTCCCGGTTATGTTGGAGCTTTTGGCGAAAATGAAGTCAAGATCATTTTAGAGAAGGGAATGCCTACTTTATCAGAAAAGGGTGTATTGGGCGATCCGACAAAAGCTTCTGCTGAAAGAGGAAAGGTCTATCTAGAAAGGCTTACTGATTCTCTCGTCAAAGAAATCAAAAAGCAACTACTGTAAGAAATAATCTTTAAACAGGTCTTTTACTTTCTGTTATTTAATGTAGTTCATGTCTTGAGATATTACTTTTTGATGCCATTGAAGCAAGTTGCAATTCTGCGCTATAAAATAAAGAAAGCACATAGAATAACTAATACTTAACAATTCGGAGAAAACTCATGGATTTAGGTATCAAAGATAGAGTGGCTTTAGTGACTGCCTCCAGCAAGGGGCTGGGAAAAGCCATAGCCCTTTAGTTATCCCGGGAAGGGGCAAAAGTAGCGATTTGCGCCAGAAACAAAGAAATCCTCTTTAAAACCAGGGAAGAAATTGTTGAAGAAACTGAAGGTGTGGTAAAAGCTTACGTTGCTGATGTGACAAAGAAAACAGAAGTGAGTAAAATGATAGAAGAGGTAGTATCTGAATTTGGAACAATTGATATATTAGTATGCAATGCTGGAGGTCCGCCAGCAGGCATGTGGGATGATTTCACACCTGATGACTATCGGAATGCCGTAGAACTTAATCTTATGAGTACCATAAACCTTTGCTACGAAGTTATCCCACTGATGAAAAAACAGAAGTGGGGAAGGATTGTTACCATGACCTCGGTTGCAGCAAAGCAGCCCATTGATAATCTCATCCTTTCCAATACGGCACGGGCAGGTGTCCTGGGATTTACCAAATCCTTATCAAATCAGCTCGCACCCTATGGGGTCACCGTAAACTCAGTGTGCCCCGGATACATAAAAACCGAGAGAGTGGAAAATCTGGCTAAATCTTTCGCAGAAAAAACAAAAGGTTCAGTGGAAGACTTTTATAGAAATATTGAACAGAGTATTCCCATGGGCAGGCTTGGCAAGCCAGAGGAGATCGCGCACGCTGTGGCTTTCTTGGCGTCAGAGGGAGCAGGTTATTTAACTGGAGTTGCACTGCATATTGATGGAGGCTATATAAAGGGTTTGTTTTAATCCCCTTCAAACCAGTGGAAGCAACAATACGTTAAAAAAAAGAAGGAGCATTCACATGAAAAAATTTATAAAAGAATGGGATGACACGCCTTACCCAGAAATGATTAGAGATCTTCCCGAAATTGATATAACCTTAGAAGGAGTACGGGGTTGGCTCCTTCAGGGCGGTAATAAACAGATAGCCTTTTTTGATATTGAACCCATAGGAGAAGTTCCTCCTCATTCCCATAGTGCTCAATGGGGTATTGTGGTTGAGGGAAAAATGAGATTAACCATAGGTGAAGAAACCAGAATCTGCCAAAAGGGTGATTGGTATTATATTCCGGAAGGCGTAACTCATTCAGCGACGTTTCTCACCAGGGTTCAAGCGATTGACATCTTTGACGAACCTGACCGCTACAAGACAAAATAAGATCACCATCTACCAGTTGATGGTAAGTAATAAATATTTGAGAGTGCATACTAATTAAGAAGCTTATAAGCACCAATGTGTCTATTACTGTAATCTTAAAAGGGAGATTTTGAGATGAAAAAATGTATCATCTGCTTATTAGTATTTCTTTTCGTAACAAGTTTGTTTGCTCAGAAAATTGCGGATCTACCTAATATTAAAGATCCTGATTCGATGGTGATCGATAACAATGAACTTCTTTTTATAGATGATTTTTCTGTTTTTGTTTATTCCTTAGAACCGCTCAAGTTAAAAGTAAAATTTGGGAGAAAGGGAGAAGGAACTGGTGAATTTAAGTACAGACCAATTATGAACGTTTTTCCCGATTTTATTACTGCGATGGATTTCACAAAAACAATCTGGTTCACCAGAGAGGGAAAGTTCATCAAAGAAAAGCAATATACAGATTTTGAAGGATTCAATACAAACATGGAAATGCAGCTCATACCCATAAAAGAGAATTATATTAGAATTATCGTAGACCACGATCTTAATAAAAAATATGTTTATTTGCTTAATTCAGATTTTCAACAGATTAAAAAATTGTATGAAGGTTTATTTGATTGGAATAAGGTTGGACCTGATGTGGAGAACTTTCGGGTATTGATCTATCGAATTGATGTCTGGACATATGATGATAAAATCTTTATTTCTGATAGTCAGAGAGGTTTTTTTATTGATGTTTTCGATTATAAAGGTAATCACCTATATTCAATTAATAAAGATGATGAAATAAAAAAGCTAAAGGTGAACGAAGATTTCAAGAAAAAAGCAATGGACTATATAAAGACGAACCGGAAATGGGTATATGATAATGTAAAAAAAAGTGCTTTTACGTTCTATGAATATTTTCCTCCCATTAATTACTATCAAATTTCAGATAACAGAATATATGTTACTACATATAAAGAGATTGAAAAAAAGCATGAGATTATTGTTCTTGATCTAAAGGGAAATATCATTAAGAGGTTATTCTTACCCCTCAAGTCGATCAAATATTCTGATAATGTCTTTGGGCTTGAACTGTATACGATAAAGAACGGAAAGCTTTATGAACTCATAAAAAATAAAGAATCTGGAGTCTGGGAACTGCATGCAACAGATATTAATCAAACCGCAAATATTTCTGGGCCTTGAAATATAACATTTCAAATGAACTGTCTGCTAATATTATATTCCGAAAGGTGCAACTCATTGAGCGACGTTTCTCACCAGGTTTCAGGCAATAGACATCTTTGACGAACCTGACCGCTACAAAACAAAATGAAATCACAATCTACCAATTTAATACAAAGGGAAAAAGGATAAAGCTTCAATCAATTAAATTTTCTTCGCTTAAAAATCTTTCGCAGATTTCGACTTCTTTTTATGCTTTATCTGGGTATGCTATCAATGATTGAAATCATTATCCAAAAAATGTAATAAACGAATTCCCTTCTTGTCTCATACATCACCAGTGTTGAAGGAAGAACTATATTGAAAATTCAGGTTACTTTTATGGCAGAGGTTTCTTTTTGATTCCAAGATAGTAAGCTACGTTTGCATCAGCATCGATTTTTGTTTTTATTCTGCCTGGTAGGGCGCTAAGAATCGGATTGAGGCCTGGGCCATGACCCGCATAGTCGCTCCAACCGTGGATACAAACACCAATAGTGACAGCACCTTCGTATCTTCCGCGCCCATAATAGTCGTAATGGTCTTTGATTGCCACCAGATCTCCGAGCTTGAGCTTCTTGAGGCCATATTGCTCTACGGTTTCCGGGCAGGTCGTCTGAATATCATAATCGATATATTCTATGAAAGGGCCCCCTATTCCTGAACCCATAATATGCCCGGGAATCTCCATCACAACAGGCACCACCAGCTGATCATTCTCTATTGTTATACCCATGTTCTCCAGTAGTTCGGGAGAAAGCTTGTTCACTCTTACATCTTCAAAACCTTTAATTTTAAGTCCCACGCCGCAAGCTTTGACCTGAATTTTATCGTACAGCGCGAGTTTCTCGAGAACATCTTTTGGAAACCAGGTAAGGTCGTCTGAGCCAGCATGTCTTCCGATATAGAATCCCTTGGCTCCCTTCGCCTCACCAGAGATGACTCTGGCTTCGTTACCAATACAGGCAAGAATAGCAATTGCACATTCGCTGGGACTTGCTCTATCGCGACCCTGGATGGTGACATCTGGCTCTACATGGTCTGCGTCGGCCCAGCCGTAAGCAGGATCTCCGAGTGAAACAGTGTAATTTATCGAAGCCATGCCTATGCCCAGCTTTGGCTTGCCATCATAGGTCGTCGAATACCCCCTGCTGCTTGGAGGTTGCACAACAGCCTGAACAGCAGTCGTGATGAGCTTTTCCTTATTGGTCTTCAAAACGGCCGGATTTGAGGGTGGATTGGATTCCTTTCTTTTTATGCCGAGATACTTGCCGATGTTTGCTGTTGGGTCAATCCGTGTTGTTAACTTACCGAATCTTGTCGATATAATGGGCGTTACACCAATGCCCAGACCTGAGATGTCGCTCGGTCCGCTGCAGATGACTCCGACTGTTGCTCCTCCTTTATAGTATCCCATGCCATAATCGGTCTGAATATTTTTTAGCAGTACGAGATCACCGAAACGTAGCTCGTCCAAACCGTACTTCTTAATATCAGGCGGATAACAGGTCTGAATATGCCAGTTGCCAGAAAGACTTGACCTGCCCGCACCCTGGCCGGCAATCTCGCCTGGTATCTCTTTGACCACAGGTACCTCAAGCTTGCCATTTACATTCCTGATTTCAAACTTCTCCAAAACATCAGGTGCTAAGCCGTGAACAAAGACATCTTTATACCCTTCTATCTCAAGACCAATTCCACAAGCCTTAACCTGAAGAGTGTCACCGATTGTTAGCTTTTCCAGAATATCATCCTCAAAATGAACCAGCACATAACTTCCAAACTTCCCAATAACAACGCCTTTCTCTCCCTTAGCCTCGCCGCGCAAGACTTTCACTTCGTTGCCTATGGAAGTATAGGTGAGCCAGGCATTCCTGAATCGGTCTTCTCCAACTCCCACTGTAGCAACTCCCATGGTTGCCCTGTCACCATTGGCCCATCTGAAGATCTTTTCACCAATCTTTAAGTTATAATTGATACCTCCAATTCCAATTGCCATCTTGGGTTTTCCATCCCAGGTTGTGGTGTATGACCGTACAGGCTGAGCTGGTGCTATCTGACCTTGAACCGCCATTGTCAGTAACCTGTCTTTATTCGTCGCTATTGCTTGCGATTTTCCCTGGTTTATGGCATTGGTTGTATCCTCAAAAATAAAAGCCAAACATAATAGAATTCCGAACAATACCAAAATTCTTTTAAGCATATATCCTCCTTTCAATCAGAAATAAAATTAATCATAAGATTAACAATAAAACTATGAAATGTCAATTATATGAACTGGTTCACTACATTGGTAAAACATTCAATTTCTACTGCCTAAGTTCAATGGAAAGAACGGCGTTAATTTAATTATTTATAGCCATTTTTCTATTTAAAGTCTTACAAAAAAGTTCTGATTCATGGATGATTGCATCTTGACAGTCAGATTAGCCAGACTACATCCTGTCATTAAAAAGGAGATTTTAATAGTTCTGTTTTTCCTTCTTGATTCTCTTTAAAATATCAATAGCATTAGTATTTTGTGGATTGATTTCTAAGGATTTCTCATAGTTTTTTATCGCCAGCTCCGTTTCTCCCGCATTCATATATGTTTCACCGAGGCTATCGTAAACGTTCCATGACTCAGGATACATTTTTACATTCATTTTGAATACCTCGATGGCTTCGGAGACCCTATTCCTCTGCAGCAGCCGATAGCCTAAGCGATTAAATTCTGTTTCATCGAAATAATATTTTTCCTCTCCAATCGAAGACATCTCCTGATACTTGCTTAACGCTGCTTCAATTCCCGATTCTGAAATTATCCCTTCTAATATAGTCGCTGCAGATTGTATTTCTAAAACACAACGCCATACGAAAAGAAGGCTTTGTTGATGGTCGCGCCTGAGCTGCTCTGCTCCTAATCCTGATTCTTCGAGATACTTAAACTTCTTGTCATAGGAAAAACGCTCCTGCATCGCTTCTAAGCTGAGCCCTTCTTCTTTAGCTGCGTGTAGACCCTGCCATAAATCGACCAGGTAATTCCGCCAGAGGGCTATAAATTTGCCGGGCATTCTTCCATTGTGGGTATCATATACCCACTCAACCTGACTCATATCCTTAAGAACGTCATTGAGGACTTCAATCCAGCGAGGGGCGTCGAACTGAGCTGAAAAGGCGATGAGCATTGAGCCGCGAAAGAAAAGGTCACCGGTGAAGAGAAGTTTTTCTTCCGGGCAGTGAATGATGATGTCATCTCCTGCATGGCGGCCCTCACCAAAATAGATCAGATTCAATTTCAGGTCGCCCAGATCCAGCGTCATGCGGTCACTGAAGGTAATGGTAGGCAGGGTGAGGACATACTTGTTTTCCAGGTCACCTATCATTATTTGGCCTATAGATATTAAATCTCGAAATCGTTGAGCTTCTACAGAATTTGGCTCGAGACTCTTTAATTGGGTTTCCATTTGGGCCATCCTGGTTTTCCTCGAGGCGATAAAATTTTGTCTTCCCTCATCGAATTGACGCATACCTTCGGAACTGCGTTCGTGGCTGATTATCTCCGCTTCGGGGAAAACCTGGTTGCCGCATGTATGGTCGAAGTGATAATGGGTATTTATGACAAAAGTGAAATCATTGCGCCCGAACTCCCGTTCAATGATTTTTCGATATTCTGCAGTCAGGGAAGGAGCTATCCCAGTATCTATCAACACCAGTCCTTTTTTAGAGGCAATAGCTATGACTTGATCAAAATAAACCTTTCCTGATTTGACTATAAGGACTCGTTCACTAAACCGCTCGAATTCTATTGATGCCTCATCGTCCGCCCTGAGCTCAGTTAAGGTTACTAATAAGGTCAGAATAAAGCAGATAAAAATAATTCTTCTGAATTTCATTGGTTCCTCCTCAATGCTATTATGGTTGAAAAAAATTATTAATTGATGTCACCAATGCAAATGGAGTCAGGTCTTGAAATGAAACATTTCAAAGAACTATGTGATACATAAATTAAAAATGTAATAATCCAAGACTTAACCCAATTTATACTACAAAAGCTTAGTGATGACCGCCTTTATATTGCTTCTCCCCGGCTTCAATGCGAACTTTAAGCCAGTTTTGTTCAGGAGCCAGGGGACAGGTGGCGTATGGAGTGTAGGCACAGGGAGGATTATATGATCGGTTGAAATTGAGGTCCACTTTTCCATTCTCAAGAACATCAGAATCCATAAACCTTCCCGCTGCATAGGTTTCCTTCCCGTTGGTCTCGTCCTTGAAGATGAAAAAAAGCTTTTTATTTTTCGGATCTGACGAAAAAGCATGCAAACGAAATTCCTTCCCATCAATCACGAATTTAACATAACCGGGAGATTTCATCTCCACTTCAGTACCGATAGCAGTTGCTATGGTAATGGTTTTAGGAGAGGGAAAAGGAACAAAAGTTGAATCAATTTTGAATCTCTTATAAGGTGGATAAAAATCTAATCCTTTATAGTTTTTATAGGCAGCAGCATTTAAATCTCTGAGACGTATGGCAGAACGTTCACCTCTTCTTATGACCCACATCCGCAAATTACCCAACTCTACAACATCCGGTTCTTCAGGGTACACTTCATCTCCTCGGAGCATTTTCTCTTTTATAATCTTTCCTGCCACTTTAAGAGCTACTCCTTCATGTGCCACTACCTTTACTTTGCCTTCTTTCAATACAAACGTTCCCGCAACAGGAGGGACTGAGCCTTCGGGCAGCTTTATGTTATTTGACGAATCAGTACCGAAGCTGTTCTCGCCATTTTCAAGCCAGAAGAGTCCGGCTATTGTCAGCCAGCTTGTAGAAGAGCGCATCTGCTTATCACGCTGGGCTCGCCATTCCATCTCTTCTTTCACGAAGCTCTGGTCTTCATCTCTGAAAGTTACAGCTCTCCCTTCCTCCATCATAGCTTGAAATAAGAAGAAGAAAAGCACCATAATCCCCAAAAGTACGGTAAGTTTTTTCCCTATTTTTTCCATTGTTAAATCTCCCCATAAAAATCAATAGAATTGATAAAAATCACTATATTCTATAGAACAACTATGCATTTATCAATCATGATTTCATCCAAATAATGGAGTTAGGTTCTGCGAAATTACTATATAATTTTTATCTGTCCAAATCTTTCGGCTTCAGCTGTCCAATAATTCGTGCATCCACCCAGTAGATATCAATACTCCCATTTCCCGGACTATTGAGTATCTTAATTTTTTCTTCGTAAGTAATTGGAGTTTCCGAATAATTCTTAAACAGCCTTTTAGAGCTTGTAAAAAATAAATATTTTCCATCGGGTGAAACACTTGGACAATTTGCATCCGGCGATATATTTATTTTATCTCCCATATATTTTGCAATTGTCCATAATCCGTCTTTTTTCCTGAAACTAATATAGAGGCCATCGCCGGTCGGACGGCTTGTTCCAAAAATAATATAGCTTTCGTCGGGGGCGATAAAAGGATCAACTTCATCGAATTCGGTATTAATTGAGGTTCCAAGTTTAACCGGTTCGGTATAGACACCATCTACAAATTTTGAAATATAAATATCCCTTTCATTTTCAATATCTAAATAAAAGTACAAGTTACCGTTTGTAGAAATAGTAGGAGCTGCAGCGTCAATTAATGATTCGATGAGTTTTGGCTTTCCCCAGCCTGTATCAATTCTATCTACAATCCAGCTAGTAAGAATTTTTGTTGGTTCTCCTTTTCCGCTTGCTGGTTGGCTTGAAGTTAGAACAACTCTGTTTCCATCCGGAGACAAACAGAATTTCGCAAAGTATTTTCCTGAAAAAGGAGCGACTTGAGGTTTTGTCCATCGCCCATTTTCTTCTTTCATGAAAAGTATGACGGTATGTGGGGCTCCTCTCAAAAGAAAATATAACTCTTTTCCATCAGGAGTGAAATATACAAATTGCTCGGTATAACCTGTTGATACAATCCCAGGAGCAAAAAGTTCAGGTGTTAAACCCGGTGGTTTCTGACCCAGATAGGGACCTTTTAATACCGGGAAATCTTCTTTTGATTCTTTGTTAGCTTGAGGTAGGCAGCCGATTAATACCACAATCACAAAAAATGAAAATACAATAACTCCCAATTTGAGGTTTATATTGCCCATTTAAATTCTCCATTTATTATTTTATTTTAATTGCTTTGGTTTCAGATTTTCGATGATTTTAGCATCCACCCAATAGATATCAATACTCCCATTTCCCGGACTATTGAGTATCTTAATTTTTTCTTCGTAAGTAATTGGAGTTTTTGAATAATTTTTATGGACTGTTCTATTGCTTGAGAAAAAGAAATATTTCCCATCAGGTGAGACACTCGGACAAATTTCCCCTGCTATTGAATTTATTTTATCCGTCATGTTTTTCGCTTTTGTCCAGGAACCGTCAGCTTCACGGAAACTGATAAAAAGATCAAATCTTCCAAATCCATCATCTCTTCTACAAAATATAATGTAGCTTTCATCGGGAGCAATAAAAGGGTCAACTTCGGGTAACTTGGTATTTATTGATTTTCCAAGGTTCTCTGGTTCAGTATAGTGACCATTGACAAATTTTGACACCCAAATATCACAATTACCCACTCCTCCTTCACGATCGGAAAAAAAGTACAAATTGCCATTTTTAGAAATGGTAGGGTATGCAGCAAATGATTTTTCTAAATTAATTAGGGTTCCGAGATTTTTTGCTTCGCTCCAGCCAGTAACATTTCGCTCTACAATCCAACTATAATAAGATTCTATTGGTTCTCCTCTGCCGTCTAATGGTCTATTTGAACTAAAAACAATCTTATTTCCATCCGGAGATAAAGAAAACTTCCCATGATATTTACCTGAAAAAGAAGCAACTTGAGGTTTTGTCCATCGATTGCTTTCTTCTTTCATGAAAAGTATGAGGCCATGTGGAGCTCCCCATAACATAAAATAAAACTCTTTACCATCGGGAGTGAAAAATGCCATACATTCATTATAACCTTTAGATACAATCCCAGGAGCAAAAATCTCGGGCGTATTTCCTGGAGGTTCTTGGCCAAGATAGGGGCCTTTTAAAACGGGAAAATCATCCTGCTTGGAGCAGTTGTTTAAAATAAGTAAAGCCGGAAGTATGAGTCCGATAAAAATGATTTTCTTTTTCATATTCAACCTCTGTAATTTTAAATACTCAGGTTATACTTATTCAATAATATTTGTAACCATCCAATAAATATCCACTTTCCCATTCGCAGAATTTTCATTAAATTCTATTATATACCCTCATGATTTAATGTGCTTGACATTACATTTTTTGTTTTTGAAAGGTTGCGAAAATAAAATCTTTTCATTATAATCCTTTTTACATGCTTCCTTATTGCCTTCTTAATATTGATTTAAGTTAAAAAAAGCATAAGAAAAAAGTAGGTTACAGATATTTATATTTCAGGAGAGTGATAAAACCTGTCTATAAAAGAAAATAATTTATTAGCATCCCTTATTAATAACAATTTTATATTGATATTTCCACTTTTATGATTATAATCTATTAGGACAGATTTATAAAGGAAGGAGGAAATGAAAGTTAGATTTATATACCCCAGTATTAGTTTTAATAAA
>CAZYAF010000014.1:0-106195 GCA_964645975.1 uncultured Acidobacteriota bacterium | reverse complement strand
AAATCGATGCCCTCACTATGTCAATACCTTAAGTACTCAAAAACGCGATGAACCATAATTATAAATATATATTTGTGCTAAGAGTTTATTATTAAAGTAAATGTAATAGCAATTACATCAAATAATTTTGAATTTGGACTATTATTAATTGTAATATATTGTTCTTTTTTGCATATACTATGAGGAAAAAAAACTTGACAATTAATATCAGCATTGTTAGAATTTGCTATGTTATTTTAAATCTTCTTGCTTAGGCAGGATTAATTAGTTGAGATAAAAGGATTTATACAGCATTTAGTTTTTATTCTTATGGGGGGTGATAGAAGTTAATAATACAGTTCTTAAAAGCTTCTCTTAAAATAATTATATTTTATCGTTCCAAATAAGCAGATTATTTACGTTTTTCGAAGGCAAAAGACCTTTATCTTTGAAAAGCAAAATAGTTAAGTGCATTAAAAAATATAAACCAATAAATAGTTAGGAGGATTGAGCAGTGAGTTTTATACAGGGAACATTGCTGGGATATTTTAATAAGGGTGGACCAGTTATGTGGCCATTGTTATTCCTTGCTATTCTTGCATTAGCGTTCATTATTGAGCGGTGGTGGGTTCTGTGGCGCTCTAAGATTAAGACCGATGAATTCCTCAATAAATTGAGAGCTGCCTTGCTAAAAAAGAGGAGCGCTAAAGAAGCTATTACTGTGTGCGAAGAATACCAAGGTCCCATTGCAAATATCTTGAAAGCTGGCTTAGTTAAATATGGAACCAGCGAGGAAGAAATTGAGAAAGCTATTGAAATCGCTGTTAACCATGAGTTAGCACGGTTAGAAAGAGGGTTAGCAGTTTTGGGTACAATAGCTAATATTGGTCCTCTCTTGGGCTTTCTGGGTACTGTTACTGGAATGATTAAATCTTTTGGTGTATTAGCAGAGCAAGGTTTGAAAAATCCAGAGAAAGTAGCCGAAGGTATTTCCGAGGCTTTGATTACCACAGCGACAGGCTTAGCAATTGCGATTCCTGCATCTTTGTTTTATAACTGGTTCTCCACTAGAATATCTCGCTTTGTTCTAGAAATGGAGACGGGTTCTAATATGCTCTTAGAGACCTTTGCTGCAATGGAGTCTGGCGGTTCAAGTGAGTAAGTAAGGGAAATAAGATTATGAAAATTATAAAAAAGAAGAAAGTTGAATCTTATATTCCCACAGCCTCAATGGCAGATATTGCTTTCTTGTTGATCGTTTTCTTCATGGTTACCACAACCATCCCTGTTGATCGTACAATGGTAGATTTACCTATGAGTTTGCAGCGCATTGAGTTTCCTGAAGGTTCTGCTATTATTGCTGTAACTGCTGAAGGTTTAATAAATATCACAGAAGGCGAGGAGTCGAGCCATCCAATCCAGGACTTAAGTGAATTGTTTGCTTTTGGTGTAACAGTATTAGAAAAAAATCCTTTGCATACTTTTGTAATAAAAGCTGACGATGATGTGCGTTATGAATTAATTGATTTGGTATTAGAGCAGCTTCGTCACGCCAAAGTGAAAAAGGTTGTTTTATTAACTGAACAGGAAACAGTATAAAAAGGAGGCAGAAATGAAGCTTAAAAGAAAAGAAAAAAAATATGAGATACCTACTGCCTCACTGGCTGATATAGCATTTCTGTTGATTGTTTTCTTCATGCTAACCACTGTTTTCGCAATGAGCAAAGGATTGCATTTCGATCTACCGAAAGAAGAGCAATTTGATTCAGCAAGGCCTGAAGAAGCTATCCACATCCAGATTCTGGATGACGGTAGCCTTATTGTGGATGGAAAACCAATGCCGCTTAGAGAGATCCAGCCGTATATCAGACCTAAGGTGGAAATAAATAGAACCAAACCAACTATCGTGCAGTGCGATGTAGCAACACCTTATTCATATTTTATAGATGTACTGGATGAACTTCGCCAGTTGGAAGTAGATTTATATCCAGAAAATTTAGATGATGACCCGACAAATGATAAGCATCTGGTAATCTCCATTCCAACACAGAAAGAAATTGAGGCTTGGGGTCAATTTATAAGTTAAAAAAAATTAAATTAAATAATCTATTTAATTTAAGGCTGAGGGAGTAATTATGAACCAAAATAACCCAGCCCAACCTAAGGGTACAGCATCAAGAGATCACGATTATATCAGCTATATGACCGATATACTACAAGAAGAGAATAAACCATTAAAGGTTTCTACTCTGATATCAATTGTTTTCTATACATTATTGCTCTGGGTAATTTTTCCTGAATCAGAAGCTGTCATTGAAGAAGGAACAAGGAAGCAGCAAAAAGCAGTTGTGATAAAGCGATTCACTCCACCTCCACCTCCAAAACAGGAGCCCCCGAAGGCTAAAACAACGATTAAAACAAAAGCTGCAACAGTCCCTATTCCAGACCCGACACCCGATGAACCTGAACCCTATCGTGAGTATGCTGTAGTAGAGGAATTTACAGCTCCGCCAACAGATATAGATTTTGAAATAGATTTACCAGAGAATCCTCCGGGACCATTACGCGTCGGTGGTAATGTAAAAGCACCTACTAAAGTAAAACAAATTCCTCCTGTTTATCCGGAGTTAGCACGAAAGGCCAGAATACAGGGTGTTGTAATTATTGAGGCAGTTATTGACAGAGAAGGTAATGTTATCCGAGCGAAAGTTTTGCGTTCTCCGGGCGCCCATTTTGGTTTCGACCAAGCAGCTATAGATGCAGTTAAACAGTGGAAATTCAAACCAGGTACCCAAAACGGAAAACCTGTTGATGTTATCTTTACTCTTACAGTTATATTCAAGTTAGAATAGCAGCGCTTGCGTACGAGGTTTTTTCTTCTTGTACAATAAATTTGTATCTACCTGGAGTTGGGAGCTAATGAAGGGGTCGTGTAGGATTATTAATAATAATGAAGGCTGATCAGTATATTTAGTGAATGAAGGAACTGTTTATTTTTGGTCATTTCAAAAATAATTAAGGTTGGGTATAATTAAAAATTTAAAAAGAGGAACAAAATGAACGCTACTAAGAAGACCCTATTGTTAGGACTGGCAGTCCTCGTGTGTTTGAGCTTTGCTTTTCAGGAAGAATGGAAGCAGGGTATCGCCTTATATAAGCAGGGAAGACATAATCAAGCTATACAGAAATTTAAAGCCGATATAGATTTATTTCCAGAATGGTATTTTCTTCCTTTTATGATTGGTCGATGCCAGATGGAAATGAAGAAATATAATGAAGCTTTAGCAGAATTAAATAAAGCTTCTAAATTGGCAAAAAATAATACAGAAAAATTCAATGTAAATCGCGATATCGCCGCTGTCTACTATGCCCAGAAGAAATACAACGATGCTATAAAACTGATGACTGCATCAATAAATCTTGCTTCTAAGGCAAAACAAAAAGCTGAGTTATATAAATTAAGAGGACTGAGCTATAGAATGTTAAATAACTATAAAAATGCTGCAGCGGATTTGAGTCAATCCTTTAAATTTAATCCAAAAGATTTTAAAGTTGCCTCTAATTTAGGATATAGCTATTATAAATTACAGGATTCTCAAAAAGCGGCTGCCGCATATTCTAAAGCTATCGAGCTTAACCCGAGAGATCTCAGTTCTTTGCTCCATCTGGGTAGATCATACTTAGATATTCAAGATTATAAGAGTGCTCTTGAAGTGGCTCAAAAGGCCGTTAATTTATATCCATCTAATGTTCAGTTGCGCAATCTGTTAGGAAATGCTCATTTAGGAAACAAAAACTATAATGGGGCTATTAAAGCTTTTGAAGTAGTAGTAAAAGCTGACGAAAAAAATGGTGCTGCTTACAAAAGCCTTGGTGAAGCATATAAAATGACAAAGCAATACGGTGAGGCAGTTGACAATCTTTTGAGGGCAGCGCGATTTATGCCAAATGATCCTTCCATATTCGACTCGCTTGGATTTATTTATGAAATAAATAAAAGTTACGAAGACTCTGTTAGAGCCTACGAGCAAGCCTATAGTATTAATCCTGATCAAAAATATAAAGCGAGCATTGAACGCGTTAAAAAACGAATGGAGCAGGAGGAAGTAACAGAAGAAGAATAAAATATAATTCTTTTCAATTGAAAATGGAAAGTCCTCTGAAAATGGGGACTTTTTTTTTGTGGGATGTTAGAACCTTGGTATTTTTTTAATTTCGAGCTCATTCTTGTTAATTGAAATTGAAAATAGATGGTTAGCTATAATTGATTAGTGTTTTTAATATGGAAGGTTATTATTAAACTTTTTCGATGAAATTTAAATATTTTTCAGCTATTATAGGCCAATGATAATTCTTTTTGGCATAGTCATAGCCCTGCATACCTAAAATATGATTCTTATCCTGCTGAAGTAATAATTCGAGGGAGCTAGCGAATTCATGATAGCCTGAATAGAATAGGCCACCATTACTTTGCAAACAGTGCTCCTTTAATACTTCGCTGTTAGCATTTGCTAAGACAGGAGTTTTTACTGAAAATGCTTCCAGCAAAGTGAAGGAAAGGCTTTCTAAAGGAGAAGGAATTACTACTACAGAGGCAGCGCGCATAGCTGCAAGCTTTTCTTTCTCCGATAAAAAACCAAGATATTGTATATCTGGGTGTTTCGGAAGTTCCATAAGAAGATGACCGATGAATACAAGTTTGAGTGGTTGACTTGTTTGCCGGTATTTAATAAATAATTCGCATAATTCCTGACACCCTTTGCCTGGGTCAATTCTGCCAGCACAGAGAATGAACTTTTTATCTAAGTTATATTTTTTATTAAATTGATTGGCAAAGCTCCTTTTAGGTAAGTTTATTCCGCCACCAATAATAGCTTTTCGCTTATTTTGGGTGTCAAAATTTTTTTCTACAAAGGCTGCTTCGGCTTTAGCATTGAAAATAAGAGCTTTTGGAAGCGAGAATACCTGTTGAAATATATTTAAAAAGATGGCAGGTTCATGGTGAGCTAATGGCTGTAAAATACTCTTATAGCCGACTTCTTTTAATCCCCAGTAGGTCGGGTAATAGAGATAGGTGAAAAAAAAGAAGAGATCATAGCTATCTCGATGGGCTTTGAGATAAGCTATTAATCCAGGACAATAAGGCCCCTGCATTTCTAACCATTTTAGCTCGTCTTTCTCATTATGCTTATTATAGTAAATCCATTCTGAAAATTGATTAAATTCATTCATCTCCCTTTCTGCTATGCTTGGGAATCTATTAATGAGCACTTTATTTACTACCTCATGGCCTGGATGATAGTCGTTTTTCCAGGTCGTATAATCTTTGGCACATGTTGTAATAACCTCTATCTGATGATTTTTTGTTAGGAGTTCGGCAATTTGACGGCATTCATATTCTGAACCACCCAATACTTCTTTACCATAGCGTTGAATCACGAAAGCTATTTTCACTTCATACCCTCGTTAATAAAAGCTAAAAGTCTTTTTTCCGTTTTCTCCAGGGAAAAATGCTTCAATCTTTTATTCTGTTTATCAATTATTCGTTTCCGAATATCATTGTCACGAGCAATGAAGTAGCAGAGTTCAGCAATCTCGGCCAATTCTTTTTGGTTAATTAAAATACCCGCATCCCCTAAGGTATGGGGTATTGCAGTGCAGTTGTAAGCGAGAATGGGAAGTTGAAAGAACATACTCTCTAAAAGGGGTACACAAAAACCTTCATGTTCGCTTAAGGAGAGGAAAAGATCAGCAACTTTGTAATAGGAGATGAGTTGTGGAAAATCGATATGTCCGGTAAAGATAACTTCTTTGCGATCGAGTTTTAAGTCCTCCACTAATTGAAGTAGTTGGTAATAATACCCCTTAACCCTATCAGTTTTTCCCACAATGATAAGTCGGAATTTGGTGGTAAAATAGTTTTTAAAATAAGTAGATAGTTTTATCAGATCCTCAATTTTTTTATTAGGGGCTACTCGACCGACGAACAGTATGTTTACCGCTTCATCAGAATACATACGTATTACCAAAGGATCTGCCGCTTGTTGGTATCTTGATGAGTCAAAGGGTATAGGAAATACTCCAGTAGGGTGAAAACCAAGGTATTCTAATTCTTCTCGGTTATACTCTGAATCTCCTAAGGCTAAAGTTACAGATGTTGCCAGTGATTTTAACTGTTGACGTCCAACTCGAGCTATAGTAGCAAGCTCACTGTCATAAGGCTGAAAAAAAACAGCAGGTGTAATATTGTGGTATATGAGAATTTTGTGTCCCGGTAAATGCGCAAAAGTTTCTGTCATTGGCGAGGGAAGAACGAAATGAAGAATGGTAATTGAATCTGCTACATATTTAGCAGAAAAAGCTTCCCATTCTTTTATTTCATCTTTTAATATTTCGTCAATAGTAATGGAATAAATATCGCAGCTGTGTCCATGGTTTTGTAGCAAATCGCTTATTAATCTAACACTATCTCCTACGGCATCTCCGTAATGCATGGCTGGAACGAGCTGGTATATTTTCATGCCTTTAAGGCCTTTTCAATGTAGCTCATGAGAAGGGCTTCTGTATTGACATTTCTGTGTTCCTGCAGTACTTTATTCTGCCTTGCAATAATTCTTTTTCGGAACGGTTTGTTTGTTATAAGGAGGTGAGCCATTTCCGCAATTTTTTCATAGTCTTTATTGTTTATAAGAATTCCTCCATCCTTTAATGTTCCAGGAACGGCAGCAGAGGCGTAAGCTAAAACAGGCAACTGGAAATAATACGATTCCAAAATAGGAACACAAAAACCTTCATGCTCGCTCATGCAGATAAATACATCGGCCAATTGATATAGTGCTACAAGCTCATTAAGATCGACATGGCCGGTAAAATATACATCGGAGAGGTCTAAAACACAGAGAAGATCTTGAAGACTGTAAAAGTATCTCTCAAAACCTCGGTATTCTCCCACTAAAATTAATTGAGAATTTTTATTAATATATTTTTTATAAAAATGGAAGACTTTAAAAATATCTTCGAATTTTTTGTTGGGAATCACTCTGCCAACGAAGAGAAAAGTATCTTTTTTATTACCGTAGAGTTCTTTTATTATTGGATGAGGTTCAACATTGAACTTATCAAAGTTAATATATATGGGAAATACTCCTGTAGGAGAAAAGCCTAAATCTTCTAATTCTTTACGATTAAATTCAGAATCTCCCAATGCTAAATTACATCTTTCTATAAAAGCCCGAAGTTCTCTTCTGCCATGGTAGCATTGACCTGCAAGATGTGGATGGAAATCTGAGAAATAGTGGCTCGGTGTTATATTGTGGTAGATAAGTATTTTTTTCTCGGGAAGATGAAAGGCTAATTTCGAAACTCTCGATGCTATCGAGAAATGAAATAGTAGGAGAAAATTTGAGGAGCTGATATTAATATACTCCTCAAAACGTCTAATATATTTTGCCATTCTCGAATCGAAGAGCTCAACAAATATCTCGGAATTATAACCTCTTTTACGTAGAATACTTTGCAGCTCAAGGGCATAATCACTAATAGCATCACCATAACTTACTGAGGCAAGCATTTGATGGATGTGCATCTTTTCACTCATACTATAATAATCCAATACTATATAGAATGGTTACCAAACAATTACAAGTTAGTTTTTTCTTTCTGTCTTTTGTTTTTCTAAAAGATGTATAATCTTCCTATATTTATCAATAATTACTTCCCAGCGATAATTCTGCTCAAAATATTTTTTGCCATTTCGAGCCATTGCTTTTTTTAACCGAGGATTCTCTATAAGGAAATCGAGAGTGGCTTCGAATTCGTCATAATTTCGAAAATATAATCCACCATTGCTTCTAATGCATTGTCCTTTCAAAACATCACAGTTGGCATTAACCAGCACAGCTCTCTCCATAGCCCAGGCTTCCAGCAGAACCATTGATAAGCTTTCCAGAAAAGATGGCATGATTAATAGCTCGGATGCTAATAAAGCATTGCATTTTTCCCGATCAGATAGGATACCAAGATGTAGAATTCTTGGATGAAAAGGAATATCAACAATATTATTGCCAATTAAAACAAGAGAGAGCTTTTTATTTGTTTCCTGAAGGAATTTGATAAAGAAATTAAATAATTGGGGAAAACCTTTATTCTCATCTATTCTACCGATATAAAGAATAAATTTATCCTTAATGTGATGTTTTTTCCTGAAATCCTCAGCAGAGAGCCTATCTGGAATATCGATTCCAACTCCTACTACATCACCCGGTATATCTTCATTATTGGATACATCATTAATCATCAACCGTTCTTCCACTGAATTGTAGATAAAGGCTCGAGGTTTATTAAATAATTCTTTGAATATTTTTAGTTTTACCACCGGATCCCTCTCAGCGGTGGGTACTAAAATGCTTTTATGTGGGACCAAATTTATTCCATGGTAGCTTTGATAATAGCGATAGCTGAAGAATATGAAATAATCATAAAACTTCTGCCGTTTTTTAATATAGCGAAGTAAAGCAGGGGAATAAGGGCCTTCTTCTTTCAGCCAGGTGAGTTCGTCTTCAATAGTGTGTGAATTATTGAAGATATAATGCTGAATATTCCCAAATATATAGGGATCTCTCGCTTTTCTTATACTAAACCTTTTTACCGGAACTCCATTAACCATACAATTACCCTTGGGATATTTATTCTGCCAGGTGAGATAATCCATAGCTCTGGTGGTAAGGACTTCAACCTGATAGTAGGGGAGTAATTTCTCCACTATCCAGCGACAATGCAGCTCGGCACCACCGCTGATTTCTAACCCATATCTCTGTACTACGAAGGCAATTCTCATAGCAAATGTTTTTGTAGGTGTTATTCACTACTCTTTTTATGTTTTCGTTGAGTTGTTTTCCTCGACTTTTCCCTGCTATCTTCGGTTTTTTCTAGCACTATTTTTTCCAATGTTCTCTCCCTTTTTTCCTCCATCTGCAATCGGCGGATTAGATTTTCGTTAATTTTACGTAGTTCCTCGTGCTCTAATTTAAGCTTCGTGAGCTCAAATATCAAGTTGTGCAGCAGGTGTGCAAAGCTTAAATTTATTTTCGATTGCTTGTGAAATTCGGGGAAGAAAACATCAAGATTAAAGAGTAATCGCGTTACTGGTCTAAGTCGTTTTCTTAGCCAGTAGATAATAGAACCCTTTAGACTGGGGTGGGATTTATAAATAGATTCGAGAGATATTGAGACATTCCAATTCTCTTTTAGACGATGGAGTTCTTCAGTAAAGGCGCTTTTAACCTCACTCGTGTGAAGAAAAGTAGCGAGTTTCTTCTTTGCAATTTCTTCTATATCATCATCGGTATAATGTGTTTTCTTCTTTTTTTGGATGCTCTGGCGGATTTTTTCCATTATTTCTTCCACATTTATCTTATCATCTTTGATTGTAAATGTTTCCATCTTATTATTCTCCAATAAATTATTCACCAAAGCTTTACTTCTTAATAAATATCATAGTTACCCATTAATTTTATAATATACCAATATTAAAGACTCAGATTTTTAAGTATACTATTATAGCAGCAGTAATAATCCAAAGAGCTACATTAATGAGCAAAGGTTTGTCTTTTATTAAAATTAATGAAGGATTACCCCCTAATCCTTCTTTATAAATCAAATAAAGATAACGCAGAATCCCATACAAAACAAAGGGGAGAGTATATATAAGATGCGGACCAAATTTACTTACCGTTTCCTCTGACATGGTATAGAGTGAATAAGATATAATTGCCCCAGCAGTGGCAATAGATATCATCTGGTCTAATAAATGAGGTGTTAAGTTTGCCAGTTGCTTTCGATGATGTGACGCATTTTCTGCAAGAAGAGCAAGCTCGTGGCGCCTTTTTCCCAGTGCAAGAAAAAGAGCTAAAAAAGTAGTACAGATGAGCAACCAGGAAGAAATGGTTACTTTAATAACCAGCGCACCAGCTATTGCTCTGATTACAAAACCCAGGGATATTATCATAATGTCTAAGATGATAATACGTTTTAAACCCAAAGAATAAAGAATCATTACAGCCAGATAAATAGATGCAGTGAGACCAAAACGGAATTCTAAATAAAAGCTCATGGGGATAGCAATAACTATTATTATTAAGGAAAAGAACAAAGCTTCACCTGTTTTAACCTTACCTGCAGCAATGGGCCTTTGAGATTTTGCCGGATGCAGCCTATCTTGTTCCTTGTCGATAATATCATTAATTATGTATACCGCACCAGAGATGAAACAAAATAATATGAAAGCAAAAAAGGAATAAATAAACAGCGTGGGATTCAAAAGATTCTCAGAGAAGATTAGACCAGCAAAGATTATTAGATTCTTTGTCCATTGAGATGGCCTCAGGGAAGAGAAAAGCTGAACAATTTTCATAATTGGTGAGAAATAATAATTATTAATAGTTACTAACAAATACTAAGTTTTACATCAATATAAGTATAACATATTGTTACGAAAATTTTAGTAGCTCAAAATAGCATAAAGGCTTGTTCTTGTCAACTCAAAATTAACCCAACAGTATTGTACTTAAATGTATAGAATTTTTGTAATCCCTCAGCAAAATCGTGTAAAACCAGGAAAAGTAATATTTTTTTTACGATGAATAAATAAGAAGCTGATTTTGAAATTTAATCTTGACAAATAAGATAAATATGATATTGTATTAGGCTAATTCTAATAAAAGGAGCTTTACCCTATGCCTCTTTATGAGTATAAGTGTCTAAAATGCAATCGGCATTTTGAAGTAATTCAAAAATTTGCTGATTCTCCAATTGAGAAATGTACCGTATGCGGAGGTAAAGTTGAAAGATTAATCTCACCTCCTGCAATACATTTTAAAGGTTCAGGTTGGTATGTTACTGATTATGCGAGAAAAGGAAATCCAGAAAAATTGAAAGATCAAAAAAGAGAAAAAGAGCTCTCTCCAATAAAAGGCTCTTCTAATAACAGCTGCTGTAATAGCAGTCCTTCGGTAAGTACTAATAAAAATTCACTCAATGATTCTCCCGCTAAGAAGTGAAACCCTCTTGGTAGTTAACCTTACCAAGAGGGTTCCCTCCCTCCAAATTAAAGATTTTCACAATTAAATCCTTCTGATTGTTTTTAAAATTCAGTTAAAATAGCAAGCGAAAAATGTCAGTTATATCTCAATGCAAAATAGCGGATAATTCTGTGTGCTTTAATGCAAGAGGGAATTATAGATTTCTATTATTTCTTTTCCTCTCATGTGGTATGAAAAGAGCTGCTCAGCACGCTTTCTTAAATTCTCTTTAAGTTTGCGTTTTTCTTCTTTCTGAAGTTTTAATGCCCGATCAATCTGCACGGCAAAGGCTTCTGCATCGCCCATAGTGGCATAGAAACCTAAATCTCCCAAAATTTCACGGTTCACTCCCGATTCAAAAACGACAGAGGGAATTCCCATTGCCATATAGTCATAGAGCTTTCCATTTCCCTCAGTTAAAGAGATTTTAGGCGATAAGGTTACTTCAGCCATGCTTAGATACTTCGGCAGCTCATCATAGGGGATCTTTCCCACAAAAGTCATATATTCTTGTAGCCCCTCCTTTTCTGCCAGGCTTTTATAAGGCTGAAGCGGGAAGCCAATTATAAGAAAATGCATATCTTTTCTGAGTTTTAAAAGCTGTTTGAGAGACTCCATCAGATATTCTGCACCTTGATATTTTGTGAGCAGTCCCACGTATATCACTATACTTTTGCGCTGTGGTACATGCCATTTTTCTTTTAATCCTTCTATTGAATAGTGGGGCTTGAACCGTTCAATATCAACTCCATCAATAATGGGGCGAGCTTTATCTCGATCAATAGAAAATTTTTTTATAAGGAGGTCATGTGCTTGATTTGAGCTTATAATGATTCTATCAGAGAGGCGATATATAAGATTTTCCAGCCAGCGAAAAAATCGAAAGCGCAATCCTTTTTCGCCGAGAAAGCCATGGTCCTGCATCTCGCCTATGAGGCTGCCTTGAGCGTCAAAAACCATTGGTTTTCGAAATAACCAGCTCAATACTTTAGCTATGAGAGCGCCTTCATGTAAATGACCATGAAAAATATCGGGCTTTTCTCTCAGGCTGACCCTGAAGCATTTGAAAAAAAGGAGTAAATCTAAGTAAAACTTATGCCAGGACGGTCCTGCTTCCAGCTTTTTGTACCAGGGAATATTTATTATCCTTTCGGTCTTTATACCTTCGACATCCCTACCAATATGATAGGTGCATACGACTACCTTGTGGCCCCTTCGCTGCAATTCTCGGGCTTCTTCGTAAATCCGTTTGTGACAGCCGCGGTCGGCAAAGAAGGGGGTAGGAGCAATCATCAAGATGTTGAATTTTCTTGACATAGGTGTTTTCTCTCTTGCAGGTATTCCGCTAAAGCTTCATACCAGTCTCTCAGGTCCTCTAAGCCAAGAACCCTAAGATTTCTGTTATCTAAAACAGAATATGGTGGTCGTTTTGCTTTGGTAGCAAATTCCTCGCTGCTAATTGGAGCGAGATTAGGTTTCATACCTGTAAGCCGAAATATTTCTTCGGTAAATTCATACCAGGAGCATTCTCCAGTATTTGTTACGTGATATATACCGTATTTATCGCTTTTGATTATTTCAATAATCTTTTCCGCTGCATCATGGGTATTGGTTGGTGTGAGTACCTGGTCACTCACCACCTTAATATCCTTTCCTGCCTCGGCCATTCGAATCATTATCTCCACAAAATTCCCACGTTCTCTTAGGGCTCCTGCCATTCCATATAACCCGGACACACGAATTATATAATGTTTATACCAGAGGTATTGCAGGATTAATTCTCCAGCTAATTTTGAGATGGCATAAATGCTTAATGGATGTGGAGCGTCATTTTCCACATAAGGTTTCTTTTTTCTCCCATCAAAAACATAATCAGTGCTTATGTGAACCAGGGGGATATCCATTTCCAGGCAAATGAGCCCTAAGTTTCGAACTCCTTGGGCATTCACTCTAAAAGCAGCCTCAATCTCGTCTTCGCATAAATCAACCAGATGGAAAGCGGCGGTATTAATTATGATGCTTGGATTCAGCTTTGTTAGCAATTGTTTTGTTGGCTGGAAAATTGAGATTTCAATATCATCCTGAGTCAGGGGAAGTACTTCATGCTTATCGCTATACTGAACTGCCTTTACCAGATCACTTCCCAGTTGACCCTTTGCTCCGATAACTGCAATCTTCAATTATCTTTCCCTCATTTCATTAAAATTGTGATTAGTTTAAACTCTGCTGCAAAATCCGTCAAGCAAAAAAATAAGACAGCCTTTTGGCTGTCCATTTGATTTTTTGATTCTCTTTATATTTGCAAAAAAAGTTGTTCGAGCTTTACTGGATTATCAGGTCGTCGAAGAAGCTGGCGCCCTCTCCCCTGATGCCCAACGCAATCTGACCCCAGATGGGCTTCTCACTCGGTGTTATGTTTATCTTCTCCACACCATCTACCGAAACCCTTATCTGGTTCTCCCGCACCTCAAGCAGAATCAGATATTGCTGGCTTCTATAAATAGCATCATTGATAACTTCTCTCTGCACAATAACGCCATCTTTTTTATGCTGCAGTATCCATTTCCCTAAAATCCTTGCCCCTTCAGGTAAAAGGAGCATCCTGAACTCCCAGCAATTTCTCTTATCTTTATGACTAAAAAGAATAGAACTGCTCACCCGGCTGGACCTTCCCCCCTTGCGGGTTACTTTGACTTCTATATCACATTCATTGCTCAGAGCTCCTGGAGGAAAAACGCGAAAGAAATTGATAGCATCTCGCAGTATGAGTTGTTCGTTTCTCACGATTGCAGTTCCATTTCCAATCCTCTGCCAGTTTTTTACCTTGATATCAGAGAAATCACAATTAATGGGGACACTGCTGCCGAAGATGATATAGGTCTCCCCGCCATCAGTGATTCCTGGTGGATCAGCACCATAAGCACCGATGATGATATCGTCGTAGCCATCGCCGTTGATATCACCATTGGAAACGGCATTGCCACAGTAATCATACTTATCATCTCCGTAAATAGTTATATCGGCTGACTCGCTATCCAAATCTATGGTAGAGGGAGGAGCTGCACTGCCCAGGATAACATAGGCCTCGCCTTTTTCCGCATCTGTAAAAGTCATATTATAAGGAGCGCCTATTATTATATCGCCATACCCATCGCCATTGATATCGCCGCTGGAAACGGAAAAGCCAGACCAATCGGCTATATCATCACCATAGATAATCATATCGGCCGGACTGGGGCTATCATTGAGGTCTATTGTTGCTGGCGGCGTGGTGCTGCCAAAAATGACGTAAGTCGCTCCTGTTAAGCCAGATGCATAAGCACCGAGGATTAAATCCTCACAACCATCGCCGTTGATATCTCCGCTGGAGATTGCATGAATACCTATTTCCTCTAAAGCATTATCTCCATAGATAATCATATCCGCCGGGCTGGGGCTATCATTAAAGTCTATGGTTAACGAAGGAGATGCGCTGCCCAAAATGACATAAATCTCGCCTGCCCTAGCACCGCCTGCTGGATCAGCAAATGGAGCTCCGATGATAATATCATCATAATTATCGCCGTTGATATTGCCGCTGAAAACAGTATAACCAGAAGAATCTGCAGCATCATCACCGCAGATAATCATATCCGCTGGGCTGGGGCTATCATTAAGGTCTATGACTTTCGGTGGAGCAGGGCTGCCGAAGATAACATAGGTCTCCCCGGCATTAGTGCCTCCTGCGGGATCAGCCATTAAAGCACCGATGATGACATCATAATAACCATCGCCGTTGATATCGCCGCTGGAAACTGACATTCCAGAAAAATCATCAGCATCATCGCCGTAGATAACCATATCGGCTGCTCTTGAGTTGAGGTCTATTTTCCTGCGAGGTGAAGCGCTGCCGAAGATGACATAGGTCTCTCCGGCATAAGTACCGCCTGCTGGATCAGCATAAGGAGCACCGATGATGACATCATCATAGCCATCGCCGTTGATATCGCCGCTGGAAACGGAATAGCCAGATTGATCACCAGCATCATCGCCGTATATAGTAATATTGGCTGAAATAATATTTAAATCTACAATGGTTTTAGGAGCCGAACGTCCGAAGATGACATAGGTCTCTCCGGCATCAGCACCGCCTGCTGGATTAGCATGAGGAGCACCGATGATGACATCATCATAGCCATCACCGTTGATATCACCGCTGGAAATGGCATTTCCAGACCTATCTGCAACATCATCGCCCAGAATCCTTATGTTCTCCTCGCCTTTATCCAGGTCAATTACCTTTTCAGCGGGCGGCTGTCCGCTGGCAACCATTAACAAAAGAAAGAAACAAAGACATAATATTGAAATTAAGTTAAATGGCTTATTAATCATGGTTTGCTCCTATCAATAAACAAAAAGGAAACTTATAAAAAAGAAAATACCTCTTTTTATAAAGATAATTTTTAACATTTAACATTTATAATGATTATTAATGATAAATGTTAATATTCAAAATAGGTTATTATTTTTGGCTAAAGTCTTAGATGTATTCATAATTCTTTTGACATCATATATTATATCAAAAATAGGGTTTATTAACAATAAGAGATTACGAATCGTAAGGTTTATTAAGGTACTTACTTGAGAAAAGAGGAGCCTCATAAAGAAATCGCATATTATTTAATTATAAAAGTCGGTGGGACTTTTCTGCCATAACTGTTGCTGCAGGATAAGCGGTAAAAATAATCGTAAATTAAGAGAGAAGCCTGGGCAATAGCTTCATCACCCTCTTCTTCAGATTTCAGGTACTTAGTCATAAGGCATACAACATAGGGTCTGTGAGGTAGGTAAACAATGCCATTGCAGCAGACTGCTGCTTCAACTCCACCTGGTTTGTCAGCTATCTGGATATTTGATGGCAGGAGCTTTCTTATGGCAGTGGGCTTGGGTTTTTTCAGTATCTCAATCACATCTGCAGTATGCTTTTCATTGAGCAGTTCCTCTCGATAAAGCTTTTCCAGCAGTATCATTGCTTCCCGAGGTGTGGATATATTCTCATCGTCGCGAGCAGCTGCCCGGATATCCATCATCTTTCGTCTCAGTTCAGTTTTTTCCAGTCCCCAGGATTTTAAAGATTGATTGACGTTATTCATTCCCACCAAATCAATGATGAGGTTGGTAGCAGTATTATCGCTCACTAATATCATCAGCACTGCATAATCTCTCATGCCCATTTCAACTGAATTGTCTCCCAGCTCTTTGAGCACACCGCTTCCGCCAACCTTTGCTTTTTCCCCGAGCGCAAGCTTTCTATTGAGGCCTATTTTTCCCGCTTCCGCCTGCTTATAGAGTTCAATGAGTATGGGTATCTTTATAGAGCTTGCTTGAGGGAAAATCAGGTTTTCATTGAGCAAGATTTCTTCCCCGCTTATCAGGTCTTTTGCTGCAATTCCCATAATTCCATTAAGATTGGTGCTTATTTCTCTTAACTGCTTGACCATTTTTTCTTTCAAAAGATTGCTATCATTATTCTGGCTTATTGCATTAAAGGAAATGAATAACAGTATAGCTAATGCTACAGCCAGAGTTGACTCCAAAAAATGAAGAATACACTTAGTATTCATTTGTTAATACTCCTGTTTTAATTATAGTGGTTAAGTACTTTTCAAATTAAAAGGAAAGCTGCAGTTGAAGGCGAAACTTGTTATAAGAGTCTCCATATGTTCCGCTATCAATATGGCCGCCATTTAGAGAAAGCTTAACATTACCTGTTTCATTATATAAATTTATTCCGCCTAAAACTTGCCATTCCTGAAGACCTAAAATGGGAGCCCTGGCATCGAAATATTCATAACGGATAACAGGTTCTACTATAATAGTTCCTTTCCTGTTGAATTGACCACTCCCCATGAGATAGTAACCTGTTCCATTTATTGTGCCGATTAAGCTAACCTCTCTTTTAACTACCTCACCTTCCAGGAAGAACTGAAAAAATTCGTAATGAAAATCGATACCGTACATTTTAAGGCGGTCACCTTGAAATCCAACCTCCTTATGCGAAACATATACATTTGCAGCAATATCTAAATTGGGAATCGGCTTTAATACACCTCGGAGGGATATATGTTTTACTCCATCGCTGTCAGCCTTGGTTCTGCCTTCACCATTGTATAGTCCACCTATTAGTTGAAATTTCGCTTGGCCATACGATAAGTGAAATCCGATATCTCTTATGGGAGGAGTAAGATACTCTTGATAAAAGGGACGCTCAGTTACGTAGAGTTGTGAACCAGAACGTAAGTTTACCCGTGAAAAGGGAGTTTTGTGCTGACCAAAGCGAAGAGAAAGTTGCTTCATTATTTTTATATCAGCATAGGCATCCATAAGGATGTTTTCGGTTTTGGCAAAGTCTACCATTAATTTAAGGTCTATACGTGAGGTTAGTGAGCTTCTGGCAGTTAAACGAGCACGCTTTATCAGAAAGGTCGAAGAACTGCTCTCTTCCATAATATCAGTTTGTAGCCATCCTTGTAGATAGCCGCTAAAGTTTATTGTTTTCTGATTTTTTTTATCAGGGTTTTTTGCTTCATTATTTCCATCATATGCTAAAAGGGAATAGCTTATAGCGAAACTTAGAATAAGAATTATCAGTAAGATTTTCTTTTTCATATTATACATCTCTTATTGAAAAATTTAGATGAGGTTATTTAAATAAGGATGCACCTTTCTGCTATTAAAATCTTAGAACATAATAATAATAATAAAGCATTTTACTTTATCATTTTCATAGAATTAATACAAGTTTGTAAAAACGCAGAGCAGATGAAGGCACATTTTATTTATCTATACTATATTTCCTTTTTTGGACGGTTCTTTTAAATAGGTTTCTTATAGTATAGTTTTTAATAAGCTTGCAATTCCCAGAATTATAGTAATGCCGGCAACCAGGGGCTTTAATTTCGTGCTGGATATTTTTTTCACGGTATAGGTAGCAATCGGCACCGAAATCATTGCACCTATGGCAAGTGGTGGTGCAAGGCTCCAATCAACCACACTTTTAGTGAAAAAATAGGTCAGGACTCCGGCAATACAGGTGATACCTTCTGCCAGAGAGGTAATACCAATAGCATTTTTGGGATCAATTCCAGATACCAATTGGCCTCCGGTAACTACAGGTCCATATCCACCACCGCTAATTCCTTTATTAAATGCAGCTATAATCCCCAGACTGGTGATTTTTTTCCATGAAAAAGCATAGTTTTTCTTCAGTGTGGCTATTAAGACTACACCAACTGCTAAAATGAGAACACTGATATATAGCTTGAGCCAGTACTTGGGGAGGCTGATAGCAAGAAACACTGCTGCGATACTGCCACCGATGCTGCAAAAAGCAATGACGATAACAACTTTTAGCGCATGTGAACCCCTGTTGAAATTGACATTTCCTGCTTTATGGTGAAGAAATCCTGCAGTAATTCCGGAGAATAATTCTGAGAGCAGAACCGCTGGTACAATCTGTAGTGGTTGAAAGCCGAATATCAGGAGAAGGGGAGTTAAAGTAGTGCCATAGCCCATTCCTAAACTTGAGTCAATGTATTCACAACAGAAGGCCAATAATAAAATGAGTATAAATAATTCCAATCCCATAGCTTAGTTCCTTTTATTTATTATTCCTATCGATTAAGTCGATAATATATTTAAAAAAACAAACCACTCTATCTCTATCGGCTTAATATACAATGCCAATTCTTTAATTGCAAGAAAAAAATTAAATTTTTTTAAATTTTTTTTTGCATATTATGATTATAAGAAACGTGTTCCTTTTAAATAATAACAGTCCAATAGATATGTAACAATGCATTTGAAATAATGCAAATATTATCCTTTTTACCAGAGAGATGAGGCATTTTAGAGAAGGAAATTAGGTTGAAGCTGAAAATAGAGTCAAACTGTAATACTATTTTTTGTCATAAAAGTGTATTTAGTAAACTGGCACAGCCTAACAACATAGTAACGGCAGCCACAAAAAATTTCATTTTATTAGTAGCAATTTTTTTCACTGTGTACGCTGATAATGAGACCGATAGTAGTGCACCAATAAGCAAGGGAGCAGCAAGATTCCAGTTAGCAACACTTTTTGTGAAATGATAGGTGAGTACGCTTGCTATGCAGGTTAATCCTTCAGCAAGAGCTGTTATTCCGATGACGTTTTTTGCATTTACTCCAGCCATTAATTGACCACCTGTAACCACAGGACCATAACCGCCGCCGCTGATACCTTTATTAAAAGCAGCTATTATTCCTAATATAGTAATTTTTTTCCAGGAGAAGCTATGGTTTCTTTTTAGAGTTGCTATGAGAACAATACCAATAATTAAAATTAATACACTAATATAAATCTTGAGCCAGAAATTGGGCAAGCTAATGGCAAGAAATACTGCTGCAATACTACCACCAATACTGCAGAAAGCAATGACGATGACTACCTTTAAGGCATGAGATCCTTTGTTGAAATTAACATTACCAACTTTATGGTGAAGGAGACCAGCTGAGATTCCAGCAAATAGCTGAGATAAGAGAACCGCAGGGACAATTTGTAAGGGTTGAAATCCTACGATAATAAGGAGTGGTGTGAGAGTAGTCCCATAGCCCATGCCGAGGCTGGAATCGATGTATTCACAAAAAAAGGCTAATAGAGCAACGAATATAAATAATTCAAGATTCATAAATTGTTAATATTATCTATAAAATCTATCAACAAACTCTAAAAAACTTTCAAAAAAAACTCTGCTTTTTCTATCGAATTACTTTATAATAGACAGTTATTTTTTTCAAATAAATAATTTCTTTTTTCTTAAAAATATTATTTTTGCTGCTGTTAAATTGTTAGTTAAGTAAGAGACTTTTTTAAGTAGTAATTTAATATAGTGAGAATTATCGAGAGATAAAAATGAGGTTATTTTTTCGAACGTTCTTTTTTAAGAGGTGGTTTTATTGTGCATAAGTCAGCAAAGGTAGTATTCTCCAGTTTGGTAGAAACCGTATCTCTTATTTCTTTAAATAGTTTTTGTAATTCTTTACTTTTTTCAATGGGACTGTGATCGAAAAAGTATCGGCTCACTGAATCAACTGGTGCAATCGGGCCATCCATTAATCTGATGATCTGTGCAATGCTTATTTTATCCGGAGGTATTGCCAATCTGTAGCCTCCATCAACACCTCTTTTGCTTCGAAGGAAACCACCACGTTTTAGAATTAATAATATTTGCTCTAAATATTTCTGTGGGATGTCTTTCCTTTGGCAGATATCTCTTATCTTAATCAAGCCGTGGTTATAATTTTCTGTCAAATCAATAAGAGCGAGGCATGCATATTCACTTTTGGTAGATAGTCTCATTTCATTCCATTTATTAGAATTACTATTAATTTCTATACCAATATTTAATTATTATACACGCTATTATAGATATTTATCAACAATAATTGATAATCTTTTACCATTAATACTGTAATTCTTTTGCAATTGACATAAAGTTAAAGTTTTGTTATAGTTAGGAATGTTTTAGACATAAAATACTTTTTATTTAAAGTAATTTTTAGCAGCCTGGAGTAAATTATGAGAAAAGGAATTGGGTGTTTAATAGTTGTTGGCACATTATTTGTGTTAGTGATTCTTTTATTTCTGGCTACTTTTATAGCACAGCAACCTTTACAGAATAGTATCGTTGAAATTAGCATTGATGCAAATATAGTAGAGGAACGTTTACAGAGATTTCCCGATAGATTTTTTCAAGGGGAGGTTACAACGGTAAAGGATATTCTTGATATTCTGGAGCGTGCTCATAATGATTCAAAAATTGCGGGTGTTATATTGAGCATTGATCCGTTTACCATGGGATTAGCCAAAGTACAGGAGATTAGGGATGCAATTGAGCATTTTAAAAATTCGGGGAAATTTATCTTTGCATTTATGGAATACGGCGGAAATTTGGAGTATTTTTTAGCTTCTGCAGCAGAAAAGGTTTTTCTTATGCCGCAAGGAAACATTCAACTAACCGGTTTGCTATCGGAGGTATATTTTTTAAGAGGTATATTCGACAAACTTGAGATAGTGCCGGATTTTGAACATATTGGAGAATATAAAAGTGCGTCTGATATACTAACTCGAAAAACTATGTCTGATGCCCATAGAGAAGTGGTTAATGCTATTTTGGATAGCTATTATGAACAATTTATTTTAGGAGTTGCTCAGAGTCGTAAGCTAAGTAGATCGAAAACCAGGGAGATGATCGACCAGGGTCCATTTTTAGCTCAAGAAACCTTAAGTAATCAATTGGTTGATAAGTTGGTCTATAAGGATGAATTTCTTAACTTAGTAAAGCAAAGAAATAAGGGAAAATTACCACTTATTGAAGGTAAAAAATATCTCCTCCAGTCCTCCCGCAGCGATGCTTTTAAACCCAAGATAGCTCTTGTTTATGGTTGTGGTTCCATCATCCCGGGTTCAAGCAGCTATAGCCCCATTACCGGGATGCTGATGGGTTCAGATACAATTGCCGAAGCTATCAAAGAGGCTCGTGAATCTTCAGCAGTTAAAGCAATTGTTTTTCGTATAGACAGCCCTGGTGGCTCTGCTATTGCTTCTGATGTAATCTGGCGTGAAGTAGTCCTGGCAAAAAAGGTGAAACCTTTCATTGTGTCGATGTCTGATGTGGCGGGCTCTGGTGGATATTGGATTGCTATGTCAGCGGATAAAATTGTAGCACAGCCTGGCACCTTGACTGGCTCTATTGGTGTGCTTGGTGGAAAATATAATCTAAAAGGTCTTTATCAAAAAATAGGTGTTAATAAGGAAATATTTTACCGCGGCAAACATGCAAGAATTTATAGTGACTATCGAAATTTTACCGACGAAGAAAGAGAAATATTTCTTAAAGGAATAAATGATATTTATCGCAATTTTGTATCTAAAGTTGCTGATGGCAGAAATATGAGCTATGAGCAGGTAGATGAAATTGCACTGGGAAGAGTTTGGACCGGCGAGCAGGGGGAAAAAATAGGCCTGGTGGATGAATTGGGAGGCTTGCCTAAGGCTATAGAACTTGCCAAGAAAGCTGCCAATATATCGCCGAAAACTAATGTTGCTTTGGTAGTATACCCGAAGGCAAGGGGATGGTCAGGTCGTTTTTTAGAGTCTGTATTTCTCCGTGAGTTACGTCCCTTTAAGCAGCTTGATCCAGCTCTAAGCATGGCTGCACAATTTCAGCAATTACAGGAAGAAAATTTTCACCTCATGATGCCTTTTTATCTTAAAGTGCATTAAGTAGTTGACACTATAAAATTGAATAAGGTGGATTGCATAAGTAATCTATGTGTCTTGTCGTATTAAAAAATAATAGTGGAGGCAAAGGTAATGGCGCATGAGTTAGATGCTATTTTCAGACCAAAAACGATAGCGGTTATTGGTGCTTCTCGCAGAAAAGGTTCACTGGGTTACACGGTACTACATAATCTTGTTGAGCACGACTTTAATGGGAGCATTTTCCCCATAAACCCCAAAACTGAAGTAATCCATAGCTTTAAGTGCTATAAATCTGTTTTAGCAGTAGTAGATGATATTGATTTAGCAATTATTGTGGTTCCAAGCAAAGAAGTTATAAAAGTGGTAGAAGAATGTGGGATAAAGGGTATTAAAGGACTTGTTGTGATTACCGCTGGTTTTAAAGAGACTGGCACAGAAGGAGCCCAATTGGAAGAGGAATTGATGCAGCGCGTGGAAAAATATGACATGAGAATGTTAGGGCCAAATTGTATGGGCTTAATTAATACCGATCCCAAGGTCAGCATTGATGCCACCTTTGGTAAAGCGGGACCTCTCAGGGGGAAAATTGGTTTTATTTCTCAAAGCGGTGCACTGGGGGTGATAATCCTGGAATATGCACGTCAATTGAGAGTGGGTCTTTCTATGTTTGCCAGCGTAGGTAACAAGAGAGACATCTCCAGTAATGATTTGCTGCAATACTGGGAAAAGGATTCAAACACCGAGCTTATTTTGCTCTATTTAGAAAGTTTTGGTAATCCCCGAAAATTTACTCAGATAGCCCGCCGGGTAAGCCGCTCTAAGCCCATTATCGCTGTAAAAGCGGGAAGAACCACAGCAGGAGCTCGAGCTGCTGTTTCGCATACCGGTGCTTTAGCTGGTCTGGATGTTGCTGTTGATGCCCTCTTTGAGCAATGCGGAGTTTTAAGAGTAACCTCAATTGAGGAACTCTTTGACGTTGGAAAAGCCTTTTCTAATCAGCCTGCACCTCGAGCAGATCGAGTTGCTATTTTAACAAATGCAGGAGGGCCAGCTATTCTCATTACTGATGCCTTAGTAAGCTTAGGATTAAAAATAGCGAACTTAGATAAGAAAACAAAGGAATATTTGCGCGAACATCTCCCCCATGAAGCAAGTGTGGAGAATCCTATAGACATGATTGCTTCTGCTGCTCATACACAATATTATTTATCATTAAAAGCTCTACTTGAAGATGAAAATGTTGATGCTGTTGTTGTTATTTTTGTAACTCCGATTATGATTGATCCCATGGAAATTGCAAAAGCAATTTTATCCGCCAGTCGGGGTAGCAAAAAAACAATCCTCGCTTGTTTTATGGGTTCACTGGAGGCCCAGGAGGCCATTGAAGAGTTGGAGAATCATCATATACCGGTTTATAAATTTCCCGAGTCAGCTGCTAAGTCTTTATTTCTTATGGTTAAATATAATCGTTGGAAGGAAAAGCCCCGCGGTAATATTAAGCAGTTTGAGGTAAACAAAAAATCTGCAAATCGAATTATACAGAGAGCAATAAAAGAGCGCAGGGACATGCTTTTTGATTATGAGGTTAGAGATGTATTGCAAGCGTATGGAATCCCCCTCGTTGCTTCTGAACCTGCAAAAAATCTTGATGAGGCCATTAAAGCTGCAAATAAAATGGGATATCCAATAGTTCTTAAGATTAATTCACCAGATGTAGTGCACAAAACTGATATAGGTGGTGTGATGCTTGACATTAGAAGTGAGCAAGAGCTGCAGAAGGCTTATAACAAACTTATGGTCCGACTGGAGAAAGTTAATCCAAAACCTCAGGTCGAAGGTGTAATCGTCCAGCAGATGATAACACATGGTAAAGAAACTATTATCGGCGTTTTAATGGACCCCAACTTTGGCCCGGTGATAATGTTTGGATTAGGTGGTATTTATGTTGAAATCATGAAGGATGTCAGCTTTAGAATTCATCCCATAACGGATCAGGATGCAGTGGAGATGATTCAAAGTATACGCGGCTATCCGCTTCTCCAGGGTGTGCGGGGTGAGAAACCAGTTGATCAGCAGGTTTTAGTAGATGTACTCCTCAGAGTATCTCAGCTTATATCTGATTTTCACCAGATTAAAGAATTGGATATTAATCCTCTTATTGTCTGTCATAAGGGTGAGCAGAGTCGGGTTGTAGATGCCAGAATTTCTATTAATGGAGAGTAAAAATAGAAGAATTAGAATAAGGCATTTATACTTAAAGGAGATTGATATTATTATTCTAACTTTTTTAAAACAATTTCTTTTAACTGTGAGCCATCAACTCTACCTTTATAGCGGCTCATCATCTCCTTCATAACTATACCCATTTGCTTCCTGTCGGTTACATCAAATTCAGCAATAATCTCTTCTACTTTCTTTTCTACCTCTTCGGGGCTGAGAGCTTCGGGCAGATAGGCTTTGAGGATTTCTGTTTCCTTTTTCTCCTTTTCCGCCAGCTCTTCTCGTTCTCCTTTTTGGTATAGTTCGATAGCCTCCTTTCTTCGTTTTATACCCCTTTGAATAATACTGATTATATCTTCTTCGGTAAGCTCTTCCTTCTCTTCTTTCCCCACATTTTTTTCTTTTTCTAAATTATGTAAGTCAGATAAAATCATACGGAGTGTTGAGACTTTTAATTTATCACCAGATTTCATTGCTGCTTTCATGTCTTCTTGTATCTTTATGAACATTTTTTCCTCCCATTAGCTGGTGAAATTCTCATTGTAAGATGTATAGCAAACTAAGAAAGTATCTTATAGGATAATTTACGGAGTGTCAATATATTCTGACACGCCAATTCCCCTTTTTCTCATTTCGTATTATTGCAGAGAAGCGAGAAAAAATGATTAAGAGTGTTTATTAATTATAGCTGAAGCTCGCTATAGCAGTAAATCCTGATCCCAGCCAAAGTGCTTGATGGTTATTTCCTTCATATTACTTGTCCCTAATCCGTATACTTTATCAGCATTCTCAATGCAAATTGGGGGTGGAGAGATGGGCCAGGGTTCTCCTCGGATAGCTTTCCTTTTTTCCATGATTATTTTTAAACAAACCGTCTCGACAGCAACTGGGTCAGTGCCAGCAATCAAGCCATTATATGCCCATTTGTATCGAGGATCAGGCTGAGGTCCTTTGTCACAAAGAGGATAAAGGGCATCCACTAATACAAGCTTTGTCTTTCCTTTCACGAAAGGAAGAGTCCAGTTTTCTGCTAATTTTGAACTGTTTTCATTGTGAAAGCTACTTGGATTTCCAGAGTATTTAATGTAATTTTTTAATACTGTCCCGATACCTGTAAGCCAATGCGCTTTTAGACCTGGTAGAGCAATTAATGCGGTACATGCTTTTGGTTTGTTTGGTCCTCCTTGTGCCAGCATAATATTGGCTTCAGGAATACCAGCTTCTATTAATGTCTTTTTTACACAATCCACCACTTCATCATGAGTTGGATTAAGATGGGGTGTGGGAACAAGTCCGATCTTATCGCTCGGATTTACCAGACTTAGCCAGGCATCTTTGACGGTCTCTTTGCCTGTGCATCTGGTAATGGTTTCATCGAGCATTTTCTTCAAGACATTTTTATTGACAACAAAGTTCGCATCCATGGCATTTTTATCACGTACAATAACTACTAAACTTGAACGGTCTGCTTTTCCTTTTGATAAGCCAAAACTGAGCATTGATGCACCAAGAGTAGCTCCGATGGCTCCTCGCATAAAATCTCTTCTGGTTACAAATCTTTTCTTTTCATTCATAATTATCCTCCTATTTTTATTAAATTAGTTGCTAATTAAATGATTAAAAAGTTAAGCTGCTTTTTAATTAAAAAGGATATAGTTATATTACACTAATAAATCTTCCTCCCAACCGTAATGCTTTATTGTAATCGCTTTCATGTTGCTTGTTCCTAATCCATATACTTTATCTGCTGCCTCCACACAAATGGGTGGTGGAGAAATAGGCCAGGGTTCTCCACGAATTGCTTGTCTTTTTGTGGTGATAATTTTCAGGCCAACTGTTTCAACAGCAACCGGATCAGTACCAGCAATCAAACCATTGTATGCCCATTTATAACGTGGATCGGACTGCGGCCCTTTATCGCAGAGTGGATATAAAGCATCAACTATGATGAGTTTAGTTTTGCCCTTAACATAGGGAAGCATCCATATTTCTCCTAATTTTGTACTATTTTCATAGTGATATGTGCTGGGATGTCTGGAAAATAAGATATAGTTTTTAAGTACGGTGCCGATTCCTGTTAAATAGTGAGCCTTTAAAGCTGGCAAAGCGATCAAGGCAGTACATGCTTTTGCTTTCTCAGGTCCACCCCATGCCATTACTATTTTCTTTTTTGGAATTCCGGCATCGATTAATGCACTTTTAACCGCATCTACTAATTCATTATGGGTTTCATTAAGACGACATCGGGTATATACAATTCCTATTATATCATTTGGTTTTACTAAAGTTAACCAAGCATTCTTCTTATTTTTTTTACCAGTAACTTTCAATATGGTTTGGTCAAGCATTTCTTTTAGGATGCTTATGTTAACAGTAAAGTTTGAATCCAATACATTTTTATTACGTACAATAGTGACAATACTCGACCGAGCGGCTTTCGTCTTTTTCTGAGGCCATCCAAGGCTAAGAATAGAAGCACCGATGGTAGTACCAATAGTTCCCCGCATGAAATCCCTTCGAGTGATGAGTTTATATTCGTGTTTCATAAAATTCCTCTTCTTTTTGTAAGTTAATTAAGAATTTTACTAATTATCATTTGCGCAGATTCCTGATTAGGACATCCAAATACTATGGCAATACAAGGACCAAACATTTTATATCCTAACCAACCATCCTCAACTTCGTAAAAATTTGAGTTTTTTATAGTTGAAGCCTGTAATAATTCTTTTTTATGTTCAGGTAAGTAAATTTTAAGGAAATGGGTAATAGCTTGTTCTGCTTTCTTTGGATTTTCATACTTAATAAATAGGAGCTGTACTCGTCCTTGTTCTTGATTATTGCGATATTCATATGGTGCTGTTAATGCTTCCGTTGAGTTATCCAGGTTTAAGATATTTTGATGACTGAGATAATAAAAGGAGTTTAATACTAAATATGAACGAAAATATACAATTCTATCGGTTCGTAATTTCCAATCTGAATTAATAGCTAAAGGAAGGATTTTTAACAAGTGCGGTTCTGGGGTAGTTTTGCGATTTTTTGCAAGGGCCTGTCCCAGGGATAATACCGCTTCTTTTGACTCGTGTGTTTCTTGATATGCCATAATACGAATATAGAGATCTTCCGACCACATGCGCAGTAAACCTCCACCATACAGAGCTCGGCTTGAAGGTGCGGTCGATTTTGTTGTTTTATCTTTTTGAGCAGGAATTAAATCTACAGGGTTTCCTCCCCAATCCTGTGATAGTAAACCGAAGGCATCGTCAGAAGTTTCCATGAAATAGAATTCTACTAATATATCGTCTTGTTTATCAGCAGTGTATTCATACACCTCCAAGTGATCAAACCGATAGCCTAAATAAAGCTCACCGGCGCCATCCATATAGTCGAATATATTTTCTGCGGTAATTATCCGTGGTTCATCAGCTCGTGTCCATATACCAATAGTTTTAGGAAGATTAATTTTATAATCTTTCATTGGAATATTTGTTCCTCCAGATATTGATGTTGCGATTATAATTATAGAAAGAAAAAATGCTGCTTTCAAATATAACTTACTTTTGATTTCCCTTCTCCTTGCTTTTTTCCGCTAATTTTTTTCTGATTTTGTCAAGATTATTTTTAATTTTTTACCATCTTGAATCGTTAGTTTCTTTGGCTTTCTGATATACAATTTTTTAGTTAACTCTAAATAAAAAATATCATATTATGGTATGAATTCATTTTTTAGTCTCTATTAGCTAATAATAACTAATTATTTCAATAATGAAAAAGCAATAATGTAAGGAAAATTATATTATCAGCATAAAATATGTTTTTTTAAAGAAATTAAATGAAAATTTTATTGCTTGCTTATTTTTCATCCTGATTGATAATGAGTATGATAAAAGATTAAGATTTTTTATTTACTTTTTGCTCCTGAAACATGAGAGGCAATAGCTTTCCAGTGTCCATTTCTTTTAATAAAACATTGCTTGAACGGAATGTATATTCATATATTCCCTGAGGTAATTGAGAATAATATAATTAAAACTTTATGCTAAAACTCCTTGTATAAAAAAAATATTAAACATTAAAATCTCCAGAGATACGAGGTTTTAAAGAAGAAAGTTTTGCTGGTTTGTAGATAATCATCACTGGGAAGGTACTCTTGTTCACTCCAATGTATTTTTTCATAAATCGAACCATAGCCTAGCTGGATGACAGTCCCCGGGATATAAGTAAAAGAAGCTAAGAAATCTGTATTAATGCGTTTGTAGTAGTCATTGTATTCCATGATACCTCTAAAGAAGAGATATTTATTGAACTGATAAGTAGTCTTGTTACGCAGAATGGAGTAATTATAAATCTTTTCTCCATCGGAATCACGATAAAAAGATTCAAAAGTATACTTTAGACTATTATTCAATTTTTCTGATGGTTGAAAAATCAGCTCAACAGTAGCTGTTGTGCCGTTACCCTGATAGGGATTAATGGGATCATAATAAATTCGCTTGCTTAACTCTAAATAATATTTCCAATAAAGCTGTTTGTTTATCTGGCTATTCCCACCGAAATTGAAACCACTACGATCAAACCTTTTGCTGCTAAAGATTTCGTTACGATCAAGATTAATACCAAAAGATAATTCTGTTTGACGGGGCATGTATACATGTAAGCTGACTCTGTTAAATCTTTCATAAAGGCTACTATATTTATCTCGTCTATTATAAGCGGTTACGTGAATTTCTAACCGTTGAAAAAAATCTGATTTAGGATAGATTTTATAATAGAATCTCATAGGAATCAAAGTGATGCCGGTGCGGGTTAAATAGCCGACATCAGTTCTAAAATCTTTAGTAACATCATAGAGTCCAGTTTTTAATTGTATTCGCCGTGATAAATATGAATATAAAATACCTAATGACCCTCCAGTATCGGTATTTGCTGTTACATTATTTTTAGTAAAAGATGCGAAGGCATGGTACTCTACTATACTCTTGCCACTCAAACGGAAACGACCATCCGAACCTATTAATCGGTTAAAAGACCCTGAATGTTCTTTGCCGGTATAGATTCCTCCAATATAACTGTCCTCCTTCAATCCTCGTTTATACCGTACTATTGATATTGCGGCATTAGCAACCTCACTGTTCCCAGCATCAAGAGCAATTTTTTTGGGATATTCATCCAAAGCATAAAGTATTGATAGTGTATTTTTATCACTAACTTTTCCAGTCAATTTTAAGCCCATAAGAGGGTCGACAATAGTGCGAGTATTGACAACGTGTTCTAAAGGAGTTCCATAAATGTTACTGCTGGCAAAGATAAAATGTTCCTGCCCTTCTAAGAAAAAAGATCGTTTTTCCGGAAAAAAGAGCGCATACCGTAAGTTAATATCGACCTGCCCAACGTCGCTTTCAACATGGGAAAAATCTGGGTTATAAGTAGCATCAAGGGTCAGTTCCGACGTAATCCCCATTTTTCCAGTCAGACTAAAATCATTTAAGCGGCTGCTTTCCTGCCACTCTCCTGCTGTAAGTGAGCTGCTTCGATTAAATGTCAAAGCGGGGATAATTTCTATTGTTGGATCATATTTAATTTCTGAAATTACTATATTATATCGTTGCATTAATCGGGAACCCTTTTGGGGATCATATTCTGGAAAAGTAACTATTTCAGATTTTCTTCCAATACTGCGTCTAACTGCCATACCAATAATAATTTCTTTTCCATAAGGAAAGCGAAGGCTTTTAAAGGGTATCTTTATTTCCACCTCATAACCATTTTTGTTTCGAGTACCTTTGCTAAACCAGACAGTATCAAAGCTTAAGTTCTCCTCTTCATTTTGATTAAGCATACCATCAGCTTGAATACCCAAGGGATTGACCATGAAGAAATAATTTGACTGGGCGGTATTTAAAGTATCCAGCTCGATACACACCCAATCATCAGTACTTATGTTGTCGCGTTTGGTTACTGAAGCCTTTATTTTATTCGGCTCGCTATCCAAGCATCTGACAGCAACATAAAGATTGCTATTATCATAAGTTATATAAACCTCAGTCCTTTCAGATGGATTAAGGCCATAATCAGGAAACATGGTTTTAAATGCGGAGAAGGTTGGTGCTGATTGCCATATCTTGTCATCCAATTTACCGTTGATAGAAGGTGGTTTGTTTGTTTTTATAATCATAACCTGTCTCAGAGCAAAAGTTTGTGCGAAGTTAAAAGATATATAGAACATTAAAATCAAAGTAATTATTCTGCTATTATTTTTCATTATTATTGTTTCCTGCCAATTTAAGTGACATAAAAAAAGAGCATTGTCGACCTGATACATGAAGTTGGACGAAAATCATCAATAAAAAAGGTGCAACTCCAAGAAATATATGTATATATAAAAATACTTAACTTAGATTAATGCTGCAAAGCTCTCAGGCAATTCCATGATATGGGATTAAAGATGATAAGAGATGTATTGATTTTTATGCTTAACGTGCTGTGAAAGGAAGGATAAAAGAGTTAGGCTTGATCTGATTTTTTAAATTCGGTAGGTGTCATACCAGTGTGTTTTTTAAAAGCATAATTAAAGGCCGATTTGGAATTGAAACCTGCCTGAAAAACTATGTGCAAGATTGTCAGTTCATTATTTGAAGGATTCTGCAAAATATTTTTTGCTTCTTCAATCCGGTAGCTATTTATAAAATCAAAGAAATTTTGGCGAAAATGTTGATTAAGTATTTGTGATAAATAACGAGGTAGGATTGCCAAGTTGTCGGCGAGCTCATTGAGACTTAATGTTGCTACAAGATAGGGTTTTTCTTGATTCATATAAGATAATAATTTTCTTTTATAAAGTTCCGCATCTGATTCTCTCAATAATGATTTTTCATATTTTGTTTTTTCCTCAATTCCAGAAAATATTTCAGCATGTTTTAATCCATTATAGACTATGATGGTTGTAAAGATAAACATGAGAATTACAGATGCATAGCTCAAGTATGATATTCGGAAACATGTTTTTAGCCAGATACAATTGTTGGAGAATTCAATCATCCATACTGCTATAAATCCAAGAAGTATAAATGTTAACCAAGATAGATTTATATTTTCAATGGATGAGTAGCAATTTTTTATTTTTAATCGATAGGTTCCAAGAGTATGCAATGAAGCTATTAAATAGCCTAAGATGAATAAATTAATAATACTTGTAACGATTATTACTTCTAAATGACCGAACTCCCTTACCGGAATTAATAATCCTCTGCTAAAGATATGAAAATAAAAAATCATATAAATTAAATAGAGTGCAAATGGAATTAAGTGAATAATATGTTTTTTCTTAAAACTAAAATTGTGGTAGCTTAATGACCTGGTGTAGAAATAAAGCGAAGGCCCCCATAAAAAAGAGAATAAGTTTGCAGTATAAAAAATTTGGGGATATGCACCATATGCCGGTATTTGCAATCGAGAGAGAAGTACGTCTATGATACCAATTGCTTTTGCTATTAAAAATATAGCAAGAATTCTATTGATAAATATTTTACCTTTTTTGTAGCTGAATAAAAAAAACGATAATAGTAATAACAGAAAGACAGTTATTATATTAACAATATCGATTAGTTCAAATGTGATATCCAATTTGAAAGGCCCTTATGTTATATATTATTTCTATTACTTTCCACATGGAAAAATTACCACACATTGTTAATTAAATACAACCAATATTAAGTAGATTTATAGCACGAATACAATAAGATGTCAAAAATTATAGATTTAAATAAGATATTATTATCTATCATTGAGAGATGTTAACGATTTAAAAGGTGTTAAAATAACAATACATAAGCTGTATTCAATTATGACTAAAAAATGTTAACATTCGACAGTGTTAATAAGGAGAATATGGATTGTTTTTCTATTATAGTGATAAGCCAAAATCCACTTGGATAAAAATTGCAATTATGATACTATCTATTAGTAATTAAAGAGGGAGATTTCATATGTCAGGTCATTCTAAATGGAGTACTATCAAAAGAAAGAAAACCAGGGAAGATGCTAAGAGAGGGCGGATTTTTACCAAATTAGGGAAAGAGATTACCGTTGCTGCTCGAGTTGGAGGTGGTGACGCTGATGCTAATACACGACTCCGTCAGGCAGTACTCAATGCAAAAGCTTATAATATGCCGTCTGAAAATATCAAAAGAGCAATACAAAAAGGAACTGGTGAGCTGCCTGGAACTGATTATGAGGAAGCAATCTACGAAGGATATGGACCAGGAGGAGTTGCCTTGCTGGTATCAATTTTAACTGATAATCGCAATCGTACTATTTCAGAAATAAGATATTTGTTTTCTAAATATGCTGGAAATTTAGGTGAAACTGGATGCGTGAGCTGGATGTTTGACAGAAAGGGATATATTGTAGTAGAAAAAAGTAAGGTCTCTGAGGATGATCTCATGGAACTTGCAATTACTGCAGGAGCAGAAGATATGCGAGATGATGGCAGTAATTACGAAATCGTTACATCGCCTGAGAATTATGAACAGGTGCTTAAGATATTGGAGGATAATAATATTGAGATGGCTGCTAATGAAATGGCTATGTTACCAAAGAGTACTGCCAAAATTGAAGGTAAAATTGCTAAACAAATGTTAAAGATGATGGAAGCCTTTGAGGAACATGATGATGTTCAGAATGTATGGGCTAACTTTGATATTGACGAGTCTGAAATTGAAGAATAAAATTGTTTTCATTTCTATGATGATTTCATCCGCATTAAAAGAAAGCATCGTGACAAGGTTTCTAATAACAGGCATTCGAATATAATTAAATTCATAATATTAACTTGCTTTTATATTCCCATATTAGAAGGTATTGTAAGTGAGGATATTAGGTGTAGACCCCGGTTCGAGTTGTACAGGATATGGTGTCATTGATAAAGAAAATGAGTTGCTCAAGGTAGTTGATTTTGGCGCTATTAAACTTAACTCGCAGGACAGTTTTCCTCATAGATTAAAAAAAATAAAGCACGAGATAGTTAGTTTAATCCAGAATTTTCGGCCCCAGATTTTGGTCATAGAAGGTCTTTTTTATGCTAAGAATGTGAAGAGCGCTCTTAAATTGGGCCACGTCAGAGGTGTAATAATCTTAGCAGCAATAGAAGAGGAGCTTGAAATATTCGAATATAGCCCTCTTGAAGTGAAGAGCGCTGTTGTAGGATATGGGCGTGCGGAGAAAAGCCAGGTTCAGCAAATGGTGAAAAATCTGCTACATTTAAAGGAGATTCCCCAACCATCAGATGCGGCAGATGCTTTAGCTTTGGCAATCTGCCATGCTCATTCCGAAAAAATAAGGAAAGAGCTTAAATAGAAACAACTTTAAATACTGTATGATAGGACAGCTTACAGGAAATATTTTACTCAAACACCCTAATGAAATTGTCTTGGATGTTGGGGGTGTCGGTTATCAGGTGATAATTCCACTTTCTACCTTTTACCAGTTAAAAGGAATTAACGGGCCCGTTACGCTGAAAATCTGCACTATAATGCGGCAGGATTCAATTTGCCTTTTCGGATTTATGACCGATTTAGAAAAGATGTTATTTGAAAAGCTTATATCTGTTTCTGGAGTAGGACCACGCATGGCAATAGCAGTTTTATCAGGAATACCAGGAGAGAAGTTAATCAATGCTGTTAAAAAATCCGACCTGCTCGCTATTTGTTCAATACCAGGCATTGGAAAGAAAACAGCGGAGCGCATTATTCTGGAATTAAGAGATAAGGTACTTGATTTTAAAGGAGTAGAGCAAAAAGAAACTGAGGCTGGTACGATATTAGAACCTGACCTCAGGGAAGACCTTATTTCGGCATTAATTAATTTAGGCTATCAGAAGAACAAAGCGCAGTGGGCTGTTGAGCGCGCAAGTCAACAACTGGCTTCTGATGCCAGCTTTGAGGATATATTGCGCAAGGCGTTAAATCTTTTAACTGGAAGCCGGTTTTGATGTGTAATAATTTGTAGAGATTTATCAAGGATACTATGGCGAAAGAAATAACTTCTGCACAACCAATAGAAGACGATCTTACCTACGAGGTCTCTCTTAGACCGAAAGTAATGAATGAATTCATCGGACAGGAGAGAATAAAAGAAAATCTCAAGATTTTTATTGAAGCAGCCAAAAAGAGAAAGGAAGCATTAGACCATGTTCTAATTTCAGGTCCTCCTGGGCTGGGCAAGACCACTTTGGCTCATATCATTGCCAATGAGATGGGAGTGCCAATCCGGGTGACTTCAGGTCCAGCAATCGAACGTCCAGGAGATTTAGCTGCACTACTCACCAACCTGAGCAATCACCAGGTGCTTTTTATTGATGAAATTCATCGTTTAAGTAATATAATCGAAGAAATTCTCTATCCGGCAATGGAGGATTACAAACTGGATATTATCATAGGCCAGGGTCCCAGCGCTCGAAGTATTAAACTTGAATTACCAAGCTTTACCCTGGTTGGTGCAACTACAAGAACCGGATTACTAACTTCACCTCTAAGAGGAAGATTTGGCATAGTTCACCGCATCGATTTCTATACAGCAGAAGAGCTTAAGGCTGTATGTTTGCGGTCGGCAAAAATAATGGGTGTTGAGATAGATGATAAAGGGGCTACCGAGGTCGCTCGTCGGTCACGAGGAACTCCCAGGATTGCAAATAGATTACTGCGCCGTATACGTGACTATGCAGAAGTAAAGGCCGAAGGAGCAATTAACTTGAAGGTGGCTCTTGCTGCCCTCGAGATGCTGGAAGTAGATAAGCTTGGCTTTGACGAGATAGACCGTAAAATCTTGCTTACTATAATTGAAAAATTTAATGGGGGTCCTGTTGGTCTTAATACCCTTTCGGCTGCAATTGGAGAGGAAAAGGACGCCATAGAGGACGTGCACGAACCCTTTTTATTGCAATGTGGATTTTTGGATCGGACCCCACGCGGCAGAAAAGCTACTCAATTAGCTTATAAACATTTTGGGCTGGGCAAAGACCCTGAGAAATACAAACAGGAAAAACTGTGGTAATAAAAATTTCCCCCAATTTCAATATCTTATTATACCCATATTTAATGTGTCTTACTATTTTTCTCTTTTTTTCCCTTGTAATCTTTGATTGCTGCTTGAAGGGCATCCGCCGCCAGATTGGAGCAGTGCATTTTTTTAGGTGGCAGCCCATCGAGCTCATCAGCAACATCATCTCTCGTTATTTTTAAAGCTTCGTCAACATGTTTTCCCTTAGCTAATTCAGTGACCATACTACTGGTGGCAATAGCCGACCCGCAGCCAAAGGTTTTGAATTTAATATCTTTGATAACGTCATCTTTTACTTTTATGTACATTTCCATAAGATCTCCACAGACTGGATTCCCTACTTTTCCATAACCATCGGCATTCTCTATGGTTCCCACATTCCTTGGATTCATGAAGTGATCCATTACCTTTTTGCTATATCCTATTTGTTTTTCTTTCATTGAGATAGCCTTTCATATTTATAATGGTGAAAGTTGTCGCAGCCTATGGACTGTTTCTTTTACAGCCTTTGTAATTTTTGGAATTTGTTCCTCATTACTTGAGCGCCCCAGGGTTAAGACCATTGAGCCATGAGCCTCTTCATGCTTTAATCCAATTGCTAAAAGCACACTTGACGGTTCTAACGTTTTTGAAGAACACGCTGAACCTGTGGCAATTTGAATGTTATGCATGCTGTCCATATTCAATAAGATGCTCTCCCCCTCAATTCCTCTAAACCAGAAGCTTGCATGGTGGGGAAGCCGTTGCGTTGGATGGCCGGTGAGGTGAGAGTCTTCAATCTCAAGTATTTCCTTAATAAGTTTATCCCTTATTTTCTTGAGTCGCTCACTTTCTTTATGCATCTCGTTCTTCATTATTCGTGCTGCTTCACCCATACCAGATATAGCGAATATGTTCTCTGTTCCTGAGCGCAGTCCACGTTCCTGTCCCCCTCCCGGTAGGATTGGCTGGAGCCGTAAACCAGGTTTTATATACAAAGCACCAGCACCTTGTGGACCATAGAGGTCGTTTGCAGACAAGGTTAGTAGATCAATGCCGTCACTTTGCACATCAATTGGTATCCTTCCTGCTGCTGCGGTGGCATCTACATGTAAATACGAATCCTTCTTATGTGCGATCTCACTAATCTCCTTAATTGGCTCAACAGTTCCAATCTCGCTATTTGCATACATAATTGATGTTAGAACAGTACCATTTGTTATTGTTATATTCAGTTCCTTAAGATTTATTACTCCTGTGGAATCAACCGGAATGGTGGAGAATTGAAATCCTCCTTTTTGCAGCTCTTTCATGGGATTTATAACTGAGATATGCTCAATTGCACTGGCTGCAACTTTTTTTCCTTTTGTTATATTCCTTAAGGCAGTTCCTTTAATAGCCAGATTATTAGATTCGGTTGCACAACTGGTAAAAATGATTGTCCGTTCATTCTCTGCGTTGATCAGCGATGCAATCTTTTCTCTTGCTTCTTCTATCGCAGCTTGGGCAGATAAGCCAGAGGAATGAAGTGTAGAGGGATTGCCGTATTCAGACTTGAGGTAAATTTCTGCAAATTCTAATACTCTGGGGTCAATGGGCATTGCTGATGCATGGTCTAAGTATATGCGGTCCATGAGCCACCTCTAAAACCACATCGTAGCATCGGCATCCAGAACAAGGTCGTTAAGGGTTGCCGCGCCTACTATTTTAATGCCCGGGATTAAATCTACCTTTTCCCATCCCAGCATCTGTTTGGATGCCTCACAAACATATATTTCGGCACCCATATCGATCGTCTGTTTAATCATTTCCGCTACGCTGGGAAAATTTCCGAGCTTTATTTTCTCCGCCTCACCAGGTTTTAATATTTTTAGCCCCATGCCTAAATAGTATACTTTGGCGTCTAAATCCATTGCCTTAGCAGTCTGAGCTAATACAAGCGGAGAATATTGTCTTTCTGGAGCGTCGCTTGTTTGCACATATAGGATGAACTTTTTGTCTGTCATTTATTTCCTCCGTATGTTTATCGAAAGATTACTGCAAAAGATGTTTGCTATTTCTTCTTTTTAATGTAAAAAGTAAGTATTGTAGCTTCTTTTTCAAATTTTAAAATTTCATGGCCAGTCCTTTTTGCCCATCGTTTGATATCTTCTTCTGCCGCCGGGTCATCTGCTATTACTTTCAACACTTGCCCTACTTTGATTTTGTCTATTTCTTCTTTAGTGGTAGCGATTGGTATTGGACAGTAAAGACCAACACAGTCAACTTCAGCATCAGGAATAATATCTGAATTCATTATTAGACCTCCCTTAATAAATAATATAGTGTCCGGATGAAAAATATTCCATCTCTATATTGCTATTAAAAAAATTCCCATTTTAAAGATTTATATCAATACTGCTTTAATAAAAGTCCATCTCCGGGAGGTCCAGTATTTTTATTTACATTATTTTTCCTGGGATTTTTGCAAAGCTTTTATCCACTCTTCCGAAGGCTTTACCCGTCCACCATCATTGTATTTTACGATGAGCTGATCTGCCAACCGCCACCAATCCTCCACCACTTTATTAGCGTTATCAATGCAAAATTGTGTCAAAAACTCTTTGGCTTTTTCTTTATTTTGCTCATAAAGCTCAAGAGCTTTTTTATCGCTTTCAGGTAAGGTTTGAAATTCTTTATCCTCAAGCCTTTTTTGTTCTTCCTTTATGTCCTCTATCATATAGCTATATACCAGATGTGCCCAGTTGTTTACGAAGCTGAAAGCCCACCAGGCATATTCTCTGCCAAACTCCTTATGATGGCCTACTGTATAAGATTGAGGAAGCTCGTTAATACCAATATAAAAAGGTACAAACACGGTAGTATCCGGACAATCGGCTCCCCACCAAACAATACCACCTATGTCATCAGTTAGCCACTTTCGAGATTGGTTTATGACCGTATAATCACAGTTAATAACAGGTATTTGTCTAATATAGTTTATTGCCTCGACTTCTTCTTCTTTGTTTCTATCAATTCTCGGTCTATCAGGATTGGTAAAAGGACCAGTAGCCAATCCTTTTGTCTGGTCGAATTTGGTACCCTGGTAGTGATCTCGATATAGTGCCATGATATCAGCTGCGGAAAGCTTGCGGTCCGGTTTAATGGCAAATGGAAAATCATCATCATCTGGGTCAAAGTTTTGCGAAGGAGCGACCAATCGATAAGCGGCATATGCTCGACGGTCCCACTTAACACGTAATGGGGAATAATCTGTATATGCTTTATCAAAGCGGAAAGGTTCGCCGCTGTCTTTACTCCAATAACCTTTTTCTTCTGCTAAGGAAATAACGTGTTTTGATGCCATAAAATTATCAGTGTCCTTCAAGTCAATTTCCTTAATGCGGCTCATATTATTACATATAAAAAAACAGTCATCGGGTACTCTTTGTGCTGCCCATACTGCTCCGGGCTTACCACTGTCAGGTTCCCATTCTTTCCCTACACCGTGAACCTCGAAATCCCAAACCTCATCACCATCAGCTACTACCAATTGTTCTCCACCAACATAGACACCATATTTCTCCGCCAGCTTGCCCATAAGCTTTATAGCTTCACGGGCGGTCTTGCATCGTTCCATTGCGAGCATGGAAAGCTCTGTTACATCAAAAAGACCCTTGCGATTTCGCAATTCTGTCCGACCCCCTATGGTTGCCTCTGCAACAGCCAGTTGATGTTCATTCATAAGACCAAAGATTGCTTTGAGGTATTTATAGGTGTGTTCTGGTTGTGGTATCTCAATTCCAGTTGATTTTTTCACATCATCGATGGTCAGACCTTTAGAGCCTTGCGGTAAGTGCCAAAGCATCCTCATTGTCCCTGACGGATGGTCTGCGGACGGCTCCAGCAGGATACGGAAATCGCATGAGCCACAGTCGGCAGATTGCGAAATAATAGTGGAGCCATCTATTGTTGCTTTTTTACCTACTCCCATTGAAGTGCAAGATTTTTCATCAAAAAGATGATCATACAATTGGCAATTGCAATTGGTTTTATTCTCCCGCTTTTGTAAACCCATCAATGATGCTGATAGTAGTATTGCGATTGAAACCAAAGCCATAATAAACAGCTTTCTTGCTTTCATAACGTTACTCCCCTTTGAGTTCTAGTTATTAAATAATAATTATTAATCTCTATTATAATGCTTTAGTTTTTACTAATGGAAGAGATAAATTTCAAATTATAAAAATTAAGTAAATTAAGTATAGGTTACAATTGAAAATTACTGTAACTCTTACTATAATAGAGCTAACTTATTTAATAAAAAAACAATAGAAAAAATATAAAGGGAGAGATTTAAAATGATTGAACAATTAAAAAAAGCAGCTTTAACCGGTATTGGAATTGCTTATATGACAAAGGAAAAGATTGAGGAAGTAGGGAAAAAGATGGCCGAAGAGGCTAAGCTGTCTAAAGAAGAAGGTAAGAAGTTGATAGCATATCTGCATAAACAAGCCGAGGAGACAAAAAAGGGATTAGAAGGGCAGGTAGACAAATTGGTGCAGAAAGCTCTGGAGAGACTGGATGTTCCAACCAAGAGCGATTTGAAGAAGCTTGAGAAGGAAATTAAAGAATTAAAAAAGCACGTGGAAAAGCAGAAAAGTTAGATAAAAATACCTATAAGGTAATGAAAGGCAACCTGCAATGATTCGTAAAATTGGAGTAATCGGTACCACCTACCGTCACATCAAACGCTACCAAAAAATCATTTCCGTTCTGGTGAAATATGGTTTTGGCTATCTGGTAGATGCAACAAATTTGAGCAAGATAATCGATTTAGGAAGAAAATTTATCCCCGGAGAAAGAGATGAACAAGTTGCATCGCTTTCCATTTGGGAACGAATACGGATGGTGCTTGAGGAACTTGGCCCCAGCTTTGTTAAACTTGGTCAGATAATGAGCAACAGGCCGGATTTGATTCCTCATAAGCTCATCGTGGAACTGGAAAAGCTTCAGGATTCTGTTCCTCCTTTCTCTCGGGAAGAAGCTAAGAAACTGGTTGAGGATGAGCTTGGCAAGCCTGTGAAGGAAATATTCAGAGAATTTAATGAGAAACCGGTGGCCTCCGCCTCCATAGCGCAGGTTCATAAAGCAGTGCTTTTTGATGGCGAAAAAGTAGCCGTTAAAATTCAACGCCCCAAAATTGAGCAGATTATCGAAGTAGATTTGGAGATAATGCTCCATCTCGCTACTCTGATGGAAAAACATATTGAAGGAATGGATGTTTTTAATCCGGTTGGTATAGTTGAGGAATTTGAACGAACAATTACTGAGGAGATCAATTTTACCATTGAAGCTTCCCACATTGAGCGCTTTGGTAGAAATTTTCAATCTGATATGACGGTCTATGTTCCAAAGGTTTTTAGAAATTATACTACAAAAAAAGTGCTCGTTATGGAAGACATTGATGGGATAAAGGTTACTAATACGGATAAAATCTTAGAATTAGGATATGATCCCAGAATAATCTCTGAACATGGCGCTCAATTTATGCTTAAGCAAATATTTAAGTATGGTTTTTTTCATGCTGATCCTCATCCCGGTAACATCTTCATTCTGCCGGAGAATGTTATATGCTTCCTTGATTACGGTATGGTGGGCGTTGTTTCGGAAAAATTAAAGGAGCAACTCAGAGATATTATCATCGGCATTGCTCATAAAGATGCCAAAAGAATAACAAAAGCTTTGCTGAAGATGGCTGAGCACGAGAATGATGTCGACGTTGATAAGCTGGAAAATCAAGTATCAATATTAATCCAAAAATATGCTTATTTACCGCTAAAAGATATAAATATGGGCGATTTGCTGGAAGAATCAGCCAAACTTCTCCTTGCTTATGAGCTGAAAATGCCATCGGATTTCTATTTGTTGGTAAAAGCATTAATAACCATTGAGGGAGTTGGCAGGAAATTGGACCCCGATTTTAATTTGATAGAGCATGCTAAAGAATATGCTGAAATGCTGATGAAAGAGCGCCTCAGTGTTCGACAACTGGCCAAGGATTTCTATTTATCCACTGCTGATTTTATTGCTTTATTACGTGACTTTCCTTCCGAGGCTCAGGAAATAATTGAGCTCATCAAAAAAGGAGATATACGATTTGCCCTGGAGCATAAAGGTATGGAATCAGTGCTCACCAACCTCAACCAGATCAGCAACCGGGTTGTATTTGCTATTATATTAGCCGCTTTGATTATTGGCTCTTCTTTAATTGTTCTTTCAGGGCTGCCACCTACCTGGAGGGATATACCAATAATAGGAATAGTTGGATTTCTTGGTGCCGGTATCATGGGCTTCTGGTTGTTAGTTTCAATAGTGCGTCACGGCAAAATGTGATAGGGCTATCGTTACGTAGTTTCCCTTAATAGCTTTATTCGGTTTTTAGCCATATTTTCATAATTAATTACTAGTGCATTAACATAATTTGACATTTTTGCTCACCTTTGCTATATATGATTTTTATACTCATACAGAACTGTAAGATAGTAATAAGGATTTTTTTGCTCCAGGTGTGTTTATAATAGTGTTGCTCTTCCCTATGAAGAAGAGGTCTCGATTGCTTTATAAAAGTAATTGATATTATACTATAAAAATGATTACTGCATTTATATTTACAAATAAAGGAGATTCAAAATGCTATTAATAAAAAAAGAGAAAAGTATTATATTTTTTCCTATTTTACTCTACGTATTTATTTTTAGTATTGCCTGTATTGCTCAGGATATTGAATCGAAAGTTGATGAGTATGTTAATGCATATGTAAAGATGGGTAGATTCAGTGGTTCAATTCTTATAGCTCAAAATGGTAAAGTAATCATTAGCAAGGGTTATGGCATGGCGAACTATGAACATGATGTACCTAATACACGGCAAACCAAGTTCCGCATAGGCTCCATTACCAAGCAGTTTACCTCTATGGCCATTATGCAATTGCAGGAGAAAGGCTTGTTGAATGTTGATGATGCGGTCAAAAAGCATATACCCGATTATCCTGACACAGGTAATAAGATTACCATCCACCATCTGCTCACCCATACATCTGGCATTCCCAATTTCACCAGCTTTCCCGATTATGTCAAAACCATTATGATGCCTTCACCCGTGGAGAAAACAGTGGAGCGCTTCAAGGATAAGCCGCTGGATTTTGAGCCGGGAGAGAAGTACAGCTACAGCAATTCGGGATATATTCTTCTGGGTTATGTTATTGAAAAGGTGACGGGAAAATCGTATGAGGAATATATTCAGGAGAATATTTTTAAGCCCCTCAAGATGAATGATACCGGTTATGACCACTACACAACTTTGCTGAAGCATCGTGCGACGGGCTATGATCTAACAGATGATGGTCCGGTGAATGCAGATTATATTGACATGACGGTCCCTCATGGCGCCGGTGCTCTCTATTCCACCGTCGAAGACCTCTATACCTGGGATCGAGCGCTCTATTCTGAAAAGCTGGTTTCTAAAAACTCACTGGAGAAGATATTTGCTCCCTTCGAAAATAATTACGGATATGGCTGGGGCATAACCAAATTGTTTAATCGCAAATGTACCCGACATGGAGGTGGAATTAATGGCTTCCGTTCCGATATTATCCGCTTTGTGGACGATGATGCCTGCATTATCGTGCTCAGCAATATTGAAAGCGCACCGGTAAATAGAATAAGCAAAGACCTGGCAGCCATCCTTTTCGGCGAGAAATACGAGCTGCCCAGAGAAAAGAAGGCTGCAAAAGTCGACACCAGTATCCTTGAGACCTACGTGGGCGAGTACGAAGTTACTCCAGAATTTCATATTTTCATAACAAAAGAGAAGGACCAGCTCTATGCCACCGCTCCCGGGCACACCAAAGCCAGGATGTATGCCGAGTCCGAGACCGAATTCTTCCTCCGGATAGCAGATGTGGCCTTCACCTTTGTCAAAAACGAGAAAGGCGAAGTAACCCGGCTCATCCTGCACATGAACGGCCAATCCTCCCCCGCCAAAAAAATTAAGTGAATAATACTAAAATAAATAAATCTCTATATAAAAAAATAAGCATTTCAAAATTTGTGAAATAAATCGATTATTCTGTATTTTATTATTGCTTTTTATGAAACATTTTAAATATTTTATCGTCTTTGTTATAGTGAATGAAAAATAGGTGTAATATTAACTTTTTATTTAAAGAAAGAGGCTTTAAATGCTAATTGAAAAGAGCAAAAATTGTATAATTTTCATTTCTGTTATTTTATTTTTATATGCTTTAAATACTGCCGTTATAGCTCAGGATATTGAATCTAAAGTTGATGAATATATCGATGCCTATATGAAGATGGGGATGTTCAGCGGTTCTATTCTCATTGCGCAAAATGGGAAAATCTTGATAAGCAAGGGATATGGAATGGCTAACTACGAACATGATGTACCAAATACACCGCAGACCAAGTTCCGTATAGCTTCTATGACCAAGCAGTTTACTGCAGCAGCAATAATGCAATTACAAGAAAAGGGCTTGCTGAGTGTCAACGATCCCATTATCAAGTACATACCCGATTACCCCGAAACAGGAAAGGAAATTACCATCCATCACTTGCTTACTCATACCTCGGGAATACCTAATTTCACCAGTTTACCTGAGTATGAGAAAACTATGATGCTCCCTTCTCCAGTAGAAAAATCCATAGAGCTATTTAAGTATAAACCGTTGGAATTTGCCCCAGGTGAAAGATTTAAATACTGCAATTCAGGATATTTAGTGTTAGGTTACATAATAGAAAAGATTTCAGGTAAATCTTATGAGGAATACATGCAGGAGAATATTTTCCAACCCCTTAATATGAAGGATACTGGATGTGACCAGCACAGCACTGTGCTGAAGCATCGAGCAGCTGGATATGCCTTAACGGAGGATGGGCTTGTGAATGCGAGCTATATTGATATAACTGTTCCTCACGCTGGCGGTGCGCTCTACTCCACAGTTGAAGACCTTTATAAATGGGATAGAGCTCTCTATACTGAAAAGCTGGTCAAAAAGAGCTCTTTGGAGAAGATGTTTACTCCATTCAAAGGATACTATGGATATGGTTGGGTTATAACCAGCCTATTTAATCGCAGGCGTATCAATCATGAAGGAGGAATTAACGGATTTAATTCGGATATCTCCAGATATATTGACGATGATGTTTTTATCACTGTCCTGAGTAACACCGAAGGTGCAAAGATAATAAAGATTAGCAAAGATATAGCCGCCATTGTATTTGGCGAAAAGTATGAGTTTCCCAAAAAGCGAAAGATTATAAAAGTAGATCCCAAAATCTTTGATGCTTATGTCGGAGATTATGAAGCCTCACCTCAACTACATTTTGTCATTACTAAGGAGGATGACCATCTTTATGCTCAAGTCACTGGAAGACCTATAGTCAGGCTATATCCTAAGTCTGAGACTCAGTTTTTTATAATGATTGTGGATGCGCAGATTACCTTTGTCAAAAACGAGAAGGGCGAAGTCACTCAATTAATTTTCCATATGGAAAGCGAAGAGACTCCCGCCAAAAAAATTAAGTAAAATTCGAGTCTTTAGATATATCAAATAAATATAGAATTAAACTGTCATTTTAATGATGGAAGTTTCATTTTTGCAAGACTATTCCGTAGGGGTGACGAGGTAGATATATTTGAGTGGAGTAGTGCCGGTGTTTTTGATGTTGTGTTCAGTATTAGGTGGGATATAGATCAGGCAGCCATCCTTTTCGGCGAGAAATATGAGCTGCCTGAAGAAAAGAAGGCTGTAAAAGTCGACCCCAGTATCCTTGAGACCTACGTGGGCGAATACGAAGTTACTCCGGAGTTTCAAATATTCATAACAAAAGAGAAGGACCAGCTCTACGCCGCAGCTCCCGGGCACACCAAAGCCAGGATGTATGCCGAGTCCGAGACCAAATTCTTCCTCCGGATAGCGGATGTGGCCTTTACCTTTGTCAAAACCGAGAAAGGCGAGATTACCCAGCTCACCCTCCACATGAACGGCCAATCTTCCCCTGCGAAGAAAATAAAATAATGGATATAATAATATTTTAATTTCTACTTTTAATTATAATAGATATTAGATAAAATTATAGGAAGTAGATAAAATTGTTAATATAATCTGGATAATGAATAATAAACTGAATATTCTAAAATTAACTTGGAAAGAGGTTGTAAGAGATGCCTTGGCAAAATTAGGCGGACAAGGCCATTTATCTGAGATTAACGAAATAATAAAAGGACATCCTAAAACCAAAACAAATCCGACTTGGCAAGCTACAATAAGGAGAGTAGTTAGGCAATATAAAATATTTAGACCTTTAGGCAAAGGACATTATGAGCTGTTAGAAGAACAACTGTTAAAAACCCATTCTCAAAGATTTTCAGAGGAGCCAGAAATCAATCATGGGATTGCACAAGGAATGCTTATTAAACTCGGAGAAATTTATGGGTATGAAACTTATGTACCTCCTCATGATCAATCTGTCAGAGAATTTCAAAATAAGCTATTGAAAGATTATGTATCTGTTGCTGATTGTACTGATATTTTTAAAGGACCTAATTTGAAAAAGATAAGAGAGATAGATGTACTATGGTTTGATGAAGACGACTATGGACTTTTTCCTGTATATGCTTTTGAAGTTGAAGAGACAACCAGAGTTAAAAGTGGTTTGGATAGACTTTTAAAGATTCCAAAGAGGTTTTGGGTAAAATTCTATATTATTGCTCCCAGTGAAAAAGAGAAGAGTTTATTTGATGAATATGTAAGTCAAACTCCATTTAGAGAATATGAGGACAGATTTTTGTTTAAATATTATAAGGAGTTAGAGGAGCTTTATAATGCAGCGTTGATTCATAATGATAATCGTGAACAATTCGGAATAATTGAAAGAGGAAGGTGATTATGGAAAATAAAGTTAAAATCCAATGTTTGTGTGGTAATGAAGCAATCCTTGAATTAATCGGTGGTCAATATCAAAACACATATCAAGGAAAATGTGTATGCGGACGAATGTGGTCCTTAGACGAGTTATCAGCAGCATTTGCAGAAATCGATGATGAAAGATAAGCGCTATTGCTAAAGCAAAAAATTAGAAGGTGGTGGAGATGAGTAATCCAACTATTTTATCAAGAAAAGATTTGAAATTTATATGGAAATGCAAAGATTGCAATAATACTTATTCTTTTGAAGAAGAATGGGCTGTAGAAATAATCCAGGACTTGAAAAATAGAGAACAAGAAATAAATTTATCAGAAAGTATTAATATTCAATGTAAAAATTGTGGCTCATACAATGTTGAAGAAATACCTATTAAATAAAATATGGCTATTTTCTTATTTTGCAAAAGTTGGAACAATGAAGATTTTCATAATAAATGAAAAAAATTACTTTTTTAAATAAACATTTCAAGGTATCTTTTTCGTTCTTTTGCTCTAATGGTGCCTTCTGGATACCATCGGTCAACGAATCTTTTCAATATCACGTCCCGGTATTTTTCATCTAATTTGAAAAAGTTTGTAACTGTTTTTTCCTCATCTGCACGAGTAGCGTAAAGATCAGCAAGTTCAATGATAATATCTCTAAAAAATCCATTTAGCGTTATCTCTGAATTTTCTAATTGATGAACTGAAAAAATTTTGCCAATTAAATTATCTTTACTTATTTCTCGCTCCCATTCTTCTTTGCTTGAAATTTTTCTAATGTCAATCAAGCCTCTTTTCTCCTTTATCATAAATCCTATTATTGCAAGAATTATTAAACTGCCGTTGGTTGCAACATTTACTTGATCTACATCAGAAAAATTACTTTCTTTAATACTCTCTTTAATACTCTCATTTAGATAATAATTATACAATGAATAAAGTTTTAACATATCAATAATATTGTCTTTATCAAGTTTTCTTTTGAAAATTTTATCGTATATGTTCTCTACTGCAAATATTTTTCTTTTATTGGCTCTTGCTGTTCCAGGAGCTTGTAAATGAAAAGAGAGGACTATTTGCCCAAAAAGGTCATTTTTTAGATATTGCCAATTTTCTAAAGTTTTTCTTTTTGGTTTGGAAATAAGCTGTTCACCTCTTTTTATTTCAAGATAAATTTCAGGTTTCTCTTCTTTTAATCGTTTTTGTAATTCTCGCTGTTCTGGTCGATTAGATTTTAAGTCTCTATCTGAAATTGGTTTCTGAGAATTTGATGCTTCTGCAATTTCCGAGATAAATGAAGAAAATTCTTCTTCTTTTAAGGGTTTTACTATCTTGCAAGGTATAGAAAAGTCTTCGCCTTCATTGCTACCCCTATAATCGCCAATCAATGTAGCAGTTTGACAACCATTTATAATGGAAAAATCATAAAGTTTAACGTTATCTCCATCTAAGAAAAATTCTTTGCACCCAATTATTATACCGTTGTTTAGAAACCAGAATTTATTTCTTTTTTTTCGTAATGAATTAATAATGCTTTCATCTATTTTTTTGTTTCTAATAAAATATCTAAAGTTTTGTTCAAATAAACCTTTATCTCTATATTTATCATACAAGTCTTTTATCGAATTAGCAGAAACATTTACAAGTATACCATTTTTACCGAATCTTATTAGTCCATCATCTTTAAAAATCTCAACTTTATCTTCTTTAACAAATAATTGTGGTTCTTTTTCTATTTTAATTTGCTCTTCAATTTCATTCTCATAAAAAATCCTTTTTTGATATAGTTTTAGTTCTTCAATATCTTCTATTATTGTGCTAATTTCATTTTTTCGATTTTCACTAAGTGTAACATTTATAAATAATACAAGCTCATGGCTAGGTGTCTTATCCTCAACGAAGTTCAACTTGTTTCTAAATATATCTCTTAGTTTTCGGTTATATCTTGATACTCTATGCTCTTGGAAATTGCTGAAAGTTTGATGCATTTTTGTAAATATATCGACAATGTCTTGTTTATTATCAAGTTTTGAAATCAATTTGCTTTGGATTAAAATAAGACTTGCTTCTTCATCAGTTTCATTAACTGTTATTAGATCTACTCCCCCGTCAAGTTTGCCATCAACAAAACAATCTGCATAGTCTATAAAATCAAGATGACCATTGTTATAGAAATATTTGAAACACATCAGCGAGAATAAATATTCATCTGAAAGATGTGCAATCTTAGGCAAGTCTTCTTTTATATTTTGAATTTCTTGCAAAATGATTTTGCTCATTTTTTTCACCTTATTTAATTCTCAAAAGTTGTTATTATACTTGTTTTAAATATAAATTATCACCGGCTGATAGATGATAACAGATTTAATTCACATTTATTATCACATTATAAAATAAAATAAATTTTAAAATGAATAAATAGCATTTTTCAAAAAATTAATATACTCAAATTTTAGTTGAAAACTTTATATAAATCAATAGTTATTATCAGACACTCACTTTTCATTTTATGTTTATAGAGTATATTTAGATAATTTTAGATAGTTTATCTGATTAATATTATTAGGATTTAAGCCCATTATAATGGGTTAATACTTGCTTAAATTAAGTTTTGAGGCCTTTCTTTGGTTAACGCTGTTCCGTGGGGGCGACAAGGTAGATGTATTTCAGGGGTGTAGTACCGGTGTTTTTGATGTTGTGTTCGGTGTGGGGTGGGATATAGATCAGGCAGCCGGCTTCGATGGCCAGCGGTTCGTTTCCTTCAGAGAGCGCCTCTCCTTTTCCCTCCAGTATTATCAATGCTTCCTCATAGTGTTTGGTACTATGCTTCCCTACGTCCTCACCTGGCTGCAGCATCACGCGGCCCGATTGAAATCCTCTGGTCTGCGGCGGTCCCGTAAGCAAAGGCTGATGTTTATCACCTTCACTCAACCTTACCACAAAAGGTTTTTGTTCCTTCATGTCATCCCTTTCGCTTTGGCATTGTTTTGAAAAAGATCGAAGATTATGGTTATAATAAAAGAAATTACAGCCCACCATTATAGCGCAAAATAGAAAGCAATAAAAATACAGAAACATCTTATCTAATTTGAAGCACCTCTTATTTATTAATGTGCCTGTTGCTATATTTATTTATTAGCAAATCAAATAAATTTTATTCCCCGTTGAAAGCACGGTCTCTTTTTGAACAAACTATAAGATACAAATAGATCGATAATGGAGTAGAAAGCAAATTTGTGTAATATCCTAGATTTTTATAAAAAAAACGCCCGACTGAATGGTCAGCCGGGCGTTGGTGCGCAGCTTAATTTCGAATGGGATATTTAGGTTTCTTGGGCAGGGTTTTGGGTTCCTCTTTTATCTTCTGAATAACGTTCTCAATGGCTTTTTCCAATTGAGGGTCATGTCCTTTCACTACCAGGTCTGGTCGATTATCAATTTCAATATCGGGGTCCACGCCATAATTTTCTACATCGTATTTGCCATTAAGGCTCCACATACCCGTGGAAGGCATAGTGACATAACCACCATCCATGAGAGAGATTCCTCCGCTGATTCCTACTAAACCACCCCAGGTTCGTTTTCCAATAATGGGACCCAGGCTGTACCTTCTGAAATAATTAGGAAAGATATCGCCACCAGAGCCAGCATAGGCGTTTATGATGCACACCATATGCCCATGAAAAGCCGTGGAAGGCGCTACAAGACCTTTAGTGTTGCGATTTGAAAACAGAGAACCCACCTCCCGGCGCAGCCGTTCGATAAAGAGATAGGGTATCATACCGCCGCTGTTGTATCGAACATCGACAATAAGGCCCTCTTTCCTCACCTGGGGATAGAAACCTCTCATGAACTCATTGAGCCCTCGCAGGCTGGTATCCGGCACATGGAGGTATCCGACGCGTCCATTGGTAGCCCGGGCCACTTTCTCCCTGTTGCTATCAACCCAATCACGATAGCGGATGTTCTGTTCATTGCCGATTGTTTTGATGGTAATCTCTCGTGCATCCTTCTCCTCGGGTTTAGAATTTACCTTCACATCAACCAGCTTCTCGGCTAAATTCTGCAAATATTTATAAGGATTATCTGGATAGCGAACCGTTTGGCCGTTAATAGCTATCAGATAATCGCCCTGTTTGACATTTATCCCCGGCTCGGTTAAGGGCGAGCGCAGTGATTTATCCCAATTGTGGCCCTTATAAATCTTTTTAAATGTATAGTATCCCGATTCCTTATCAGGTTCCAAGTCCGCCCCTAAGAGGCCGACACTCACTCCTTTAATTCTGGGCAGGTCACCTCCACCGACATAAGCGTGAGAGCAATTGAGCTCGCCGATCATTTCGCCAATGAGATAGTTCAAATCATAGCGATGTGCTACATAAGGCAGCAGCTCGCCGTATTTTTTCTTTATTTTTTCCCAATCCAAGCCGTGCATATTGGGGTCATAAAAGAAATCTCGCTCCAGGCGCCAGGCTTCCAGAAACATTTGTTTCCATTCGGTTATGGGATTTACCTGCATTTCCATGCCGGCAGTCATTATTGGCTTTTCTTTCTTTTGTTTTGGCTTGGCATCGATTATGCCGTAGTTATTTTTATCCATGTAAATGATTTTTTTCTCATCGGCAGAGAGGCCATAGCTGTCGATTCCGCTCAATACTACGTGGTCTTTGCGTTCTTTTACATCAAACATATGCAATGCGACGCTTGAGTTATCGAAGGGGCCGAAACTGATAGGTCTTGTGGGATAGGACATATAAAATATCTTACCTTTCGCAGCTACCAGGCCATAATAATTTCCGGCTTTAACCGGGATGCTTACTATCCTGTTCTCAATTCCATCGATATCTATTTTCAGTGGCTTAACCTTCTCTTCCTTCTTTTTTTCCTTTTCCCCCTCTTTTCCTTTTTTCTCCGTTTCTTCTTTTTCTTTCTCTTCCTCCTTAATCACTTCTTCATCACTTTCCGGCTCAAAGGGAGAAGGTAAATCAGCCTGTAAGGTTGCCAGGCAGATAGTCGTGGCTTCGTTATACGATATGTTGTGCTCAAAAGTGTTAAAAATGGGGTTGAAAATCCTATTTGATAGAAAGTAGAGATATTTCCCTTCGGGATCGAATACCGGCAAAAAGTCATCAGTAAAATCGCTCGTTATTTTATAGCTTTTTTTCTGATCAAGAGAGTAAAGATGTATAGAGGAAAAATTGCTCTCATTCATTCTGGAATAAACGACCCACTTACTATCCGCTGACCATTTATAGTCAGATATGCCTCTTATATCAGATTCATCAATTTTCGTAATCTGTTTGCTCTCTATATCAGCATAATAGAGAGAAAAAGTAGAATCATAGAAAAGGAGCTTTTTGCTATCCGGAGACCAGCGAGGATAAAACCGATAGCTTTTTCCTTCTTTCGTTACCTGGATTTCTTCTCCCTTACCGTCCTGGGATTTGATATAGAGCTCATATTCCCCGGTTTTATGGGAGAAATAGGCAATCCACTTGCCATCTGGCGACCAGGTAGGATATCTATCATAAATTGCTGGTGTGTTGGTAATGTTGCGCACATCACCCTTTTCTGCCGGGACAGTGAAAATATCTCCTCGTGCTTCGAATAGAGCCCGTTTTCCTGTGGGAGAGATGGCAAAATGGCGAATTAGATTATTAACCTTCTTATATTCCTTTCGAATAAGCAGGAGGTCGCTGGGAACGTGGACAGTTATTTTTCTATATTGTTCATTAGTTAAATCAAGAACGTAAAGATAGCCTCCATTTTCAAAGACAATGGCATTGGGTCCCAGGCTGGGCCACTTCACATCATATTCGGCAAAGTCAGTTACTTTATGTGTCTTTTTAGTATTGAGATCATAGCAGAAAATGTTTAAGGTATGGTCTCTGTCGGACAGGAAATATATGCTATCCTTGTGCCACATAGGGAAGGCATCTGTGCCTTCATAATCGGTTATCTTCTCAATGGTATTGTTCTTGAGGTCATATATCCAGATATCCTGAGCCATGCCCCCAACATAGCGTTTCCAGGTGCGAAACTCGCGCTCCATGCGATTATAAGCTATTTTTGTGCCATCGGGTGAAAAAGACGCCAATCCACCTTTTGGTAATGGTAGAGATTGAGGATATCCACCGTGAGCACTAAGCTGGAAAAGCTTATTAAAACGGTAGCTGTAACTTTCTCTTTCGGAGAGGAATAGGAGATTTTTACCATCAGGATACCAGTCAACTATTCGATCATTATCGGGATGATAGGTAAGTCTTGCAGGTTCTCCTCCCTGAGAAGGAATTACGAAAATATCATTATTCCCATCGTATTCTGCAGTAAAGGCAATGCTCTCACCTTCAGGAGAAAATTTTGGAAATATTTCCATTCCCGGATGAGAAGTTATTTTCTTTGCCATACCACCATTGCTGGATACCACCCATAAATCCCCGGCATAAACAAAGACAACCTTATCGCCATGGATATCGGGAAAGCGCATAAGGCGAGTTTCAGGAGCAGTCAATGATAAAGCTGATAAACCAATTAAAAGTAGGAAAATTAATCCAATAATCTTATTTGATTTGATTTTCATTAAAGCCCTCCTTTATTTGATGCTAAAATAATACAATTTTCCTATTAATTTGAACAAACAATTTAAAGGATGACATTGAATTATTAAGGCTAAGTATTTTCTTCTAACGTGCTTATTAAAAAAATTATGGTTTGAAATTTATGGTAATATTTTTCCAGACTTTTACTCTTTTACCCTCTTTTATTGCCGGGCTGAATTCCCATTTTTTAATGGCATCAAGAGCCGCATCTTCGAGCCCGTAATCCGGCTGAGTACACTTCATTACTTCAGCGTTAAGCACCTGTCCAGTTTCTGAAATAAGCACTCGAAGGGTCACTTCACCTTTTATGCCTCGTCGGCGAGCCCAGATAGGGTAGCGGGGATTGTGAGATTTGAGCACTTTTGGTTCTTGCACGTCCGAAGTTATGGTAACTAAATCGCCTTCTTTAACCTCTTTGGCCTTTTTTTCCATTTCAGCCAGCTGCTTTTTAAGTCTTTCAATCTCTTCTTCCGCTTTTCGTTTATCTTCTTCTATGCGGTTTGCTCGCTGCTGGGCTTTCTTGGCATCTCGCAAAATTTCTTCAACGGCTGCAGTTTGTTTCTCTGACTGTCGCCTGTAGAGATTACTTTGTGACTGTAATTGTCTTTTCGTTTTTTCCAGATCGATCGTTTTCTGATTTAATTCAGACTGCAATTGCTGCATTTTTTCTTCCCAATCATCGCTCATCTGCTTGATTTGATTCTCATAATAAGTCTTATTCTGGTCAATCTCAGCTCTCAATTTTTTGTTTTCATTTTCTGCTTTATTATTATCTTGTTGAGCTTTATTGAGCTGAGAATTCAGGCGGCTTATTTCTTTTTTCTGCTCATTTGTCTGTGATGTTAGTGCATCATTACGGTTACGTACTTTTACGATTTCTTTTTCTAATTCTACAATACGTTCTTCATTTGATAAGGGTGTAGATGCTGACTCTTTTTCAATTGGAGGTGACATATTCTCTTGTTCTACTTCTGAAGATGTACTATTTTCGGACTTATTTGATAATATTCGAGTGGATAGTTTTTCGATGAGATCAGGTTTAAAAATTAATATTACTAAACTAACCAGAACTATAATAAGTATTGATGTAAGAAAAAAAAGGATGATATTCCCGCTTCTTTTTTTCGGTGCTTCCTTTCCGGGCGATTCGATAGGATGGTATTCATCAATAGGAAGCTTACCCGATCCTGATGGTTGCTTATATTTCATTTTATTGCTAAACTTTCATATTTATACCATTCATTTTAATATTGCTATAATATAGCATAATAGCTTACCAAAGGTCAATTGGTAGACGGATGATATAATTACATTTTACATTATTTATGGAAATCTAAAATCAACTAAAATACAAACGGTGGTTCCAACACATTAGTGTAGCAGAGAAGATTAAGCTGTTGTAAAATGTTTGAGATATGCTTAATATATATTTAAATATTATCGATGGACAGAGTAAATCAAAATTGACAATCAGTTAAAAGACTTGATTTTTCTTTTTAAAAAATATTATACTTTACTATTATTATTTTTGCGTGGAGGAAAATGAGGAGAGCAGCAGGTGATTTTGAAGATGCCATTATAAAGCTTGAGGCTGAGGTTAAGGATTTATCTTCTCAAAGTGGAGAACCCTCAAAAGAGCTGAAAAAACTGGGAAAAAAGCTCCTCAGGCTGCAAGAGAAAGTATATAAAAATCTGACTGCATGGCAAAAAACTTTAATGTCCCGCCACCCCGATAGACCTTATACACTCGATTATATTAATCTATTGTTCGAAGATTTTGCAGAGATTCACGGTGATCGCCGGTTTGCCGATGATCCTGCCATTATTGGTGGCTTAGCCTTCTTTAAGAAGGAGCCCATTGCAGTTGTAGGGCATCAAAAGGGTCGCAATATGAAACAAAAAGTGCAACGGAATTTTGGCATGGCAAATCCTGAGGGGTATCGCAAAGCTCTAAGGATAATGAAGCTGGCTGAGAAGTTCAATCGACCCGTTATTAGCTTTGTAGATACACCCGGTGCTCATCCAGGTATAGGAGCGGAGGAACGCGGACAGGCCGAAGCCATTGCCTGCAATTTGAGGGAAATGGCTCGCCTTAAAGTTCCGATTATCGTTATCGTTATTGGAGAAGGAGGAAGCGGAGGGGCTTTAGGAATTGCAGTAGGTAATCAGGTGCTCATGTTAGAGTATTCAATATATTCTGTCATCTCCCCTGAGGCTTGTTCTTCAATTCTGTGGAAAGATCAGAATCATATCCAAAAGGCAGCAGAGAACCTCCATTTAACAGCGCAGGATCTTAAACGGTTTGGCTTAATTGATGAGATAGTGCCAGAACCCATAGGAGGTGCTCAGGCAAATCCAGAGGAGATGGCAAAAACACTTGAGGCATATATTATTAAATGCTTAAACGAATTAAAAAACATGTCACATGAAGAATTAATAAAAAATAGAACAGAAAAATTTAGAAGAATGGGAGTAATTCGTGAAATGAATCCTTAAAAAATTTCAATAATACTGTTTCTATATTATCTTCAAAGTTGAAAGGAGGCGTAAAGATATATGATTGAGGTAGAGAATCTTACTAAATACTATGGAATGTTTCCTGGTATTTTGGATGTTTCCTTTTCTATTAAGAAAGGGGAAATAGTGGGATTTTTGGGTCCAAATGGTGCAGGGAAAACTACTACAATGCGGATTCTCTCGGGATTTTTTCCACCCAGCAGAGGCAAGGCTAAAGTTGCCGGCTTTGATGTATTTAAAGATTCATTAGAGGTGAAAAAGAGAATTGGTTACCTGCCTGAATCCAATCCTATCTACACAGATATGCTGGTTACTGAGTATCTAAATTTTGTCACAGAAGTAAAGGGTGTTTCACGGTCAGAACGTAAGGATAAAATCGTTAAAGTTATTGAGGGTTGCGGACTTTCAGAAGTGGAGAATCGTATGATCGGAAAGCTTTCTAAAGGATATCGACAGCGTGTAGGCTTAGCGCAAGCTTTGCTGAATGATCCTGAGGTACTTATTCTTGATGAGCCAACACTGGGACTTGATCCGAAACAGATAATAGAAATTCGCAAGCTTATAAAACGGCTTGCAGGAGAACGCACTATTATACTGAGCACGCATATATTACCTGAGGTTAGTATGATATGCGAGCGGGTAATAATTATTAACGAGGGGAAAATAGTTGCAGAGGATACACCGCAGAATCTGGATGCACAACTTCAGAAAGCGGCAAGAATCTCCATTCAAGTAGACGGCCCGTCATCAAAAGTAATAAATGCTCTTGAGGCGATCAAAGGAGTTACAAAAGTCGCCCAACAGGATAAAATAACTAAAGAAGTTTATAACTATATTATTGAGTCGGATAAAAATATAGATGTCCGACGCCAATTAGCAAAAGAAGTACACCAAAAAGGTTGGGGATTACTTGAGCTCAAACCCCTCAGAATGAGCTTAGAAGATATCTTTATCAAATTGGTTACGGAGGAAGGAGGGGAGCAGTAATGAAAAACTTTTTGGCCATTTACAAAAAAGAGCTTCGAACTTATTTCAAATCTCCCATTGCTTATGTGGTATTGGCCATATTTCTGGTATTAGCAGGCTTCTTCTTTTACAACAACTTCGCGGCTTTCAATTACTACAGCATGCAGGCAATGCGCAGTCGTTATGGTGCACCTAATTTAAATATTACCGAATGGGTACTGCGCCCCTTATTTGGAAATATAAGTATTACGTTGATATTTCTTATTCCATTATTAACCATGAGGCTTTTTTCTGAGGAAAAGAAATCCGGTACTATTGAAATGCTTTTTACCTATCCGGTAAGGGATTCTGAGGCTATATTGGGAAAATTTGCTTCTGCTTTGACAGTTTTTTGTTTAATGATTGCTCTAACAGGGCTTTATCCTTTGCTTATGTGGATGTTTGGGACAGTTGAAGCCGGCCCCTTAATCTCAGGCTATTTAGGTCTTTTCTTTTTGGGTGCTACTTTTCTATCTGTAGGTGTTTTTGCTTCTTCTTTAACAGAAAATCAGATAGTAGCAGCAGTAATTACCTTTGGGACACTTCTCTTCTTCTGGATAATTGGGTGGTCTTCTGTTTTTGCTGGTACGAAGATTGCGGGTTTGCTGAATTATCTATCAATCATCGAACATTTCCAGAATTTCTCAAAAGGTGTCATAGATTCTAAGGATGTTGTTTACTATCTCAGTTTCTCTTTCTTTGCCTTATTCCTTACGGTCAGAACACTTGAATCGAAGAAATGGAGGGGCTGATGATGAAAAAATTTATGAGATCATTTTGGTGGATTGGTTTGGCTCTTTTAGCCTTTGAGTTGTTTCTCTATTTAGCCAGAGCAACCTGGGACATTGTTGATTGGGTTATATTAGGTGTAGGCGTAGCGTGGCTTATTGTGGCTGTAATATTTAATTTTTCCAATCTGCGAGAAAAGGTAATAACTCGGTCAGCTCGATATGGTCTAAATATGTTTTTGATGATAATAATTGTGCTCGGAATCATTGTGTTTGTGGATATTCTGACTTCAAAATACAGCAAGCAATTTGACTTAACTGAGAATAAAAGATATACATTAGCGCAGCAGACGCAAAAAATATTAAAGTCGCTTGAAGATGACATAGAGATTCTTTGTTTTTATACTGCTGGAGCATCTAATAGAATGCAGATGGAGGATCTTCTGTCACAATACAAAAATTATACCGATAAGCTCAAATATCGCTTCATCGATCCTGATAGGAATCCAGCAGAAGCCAAAAAATATGAGATAAAATATGATGGAACAGCAGTTGTAATCTATGGCGATAAAAATGAAAAAATAGTAGGGAGTAACGAAGAAGATTTGACCAATGCTCTGGTAAAAATAACTCGAAAGCAGCAGAAAATTATATATTTCCTTAAAGGACACGGCGAAAAAGAGATTGATAATACTGAAGGATTAGGCTTAAGTTCCTTAAAGACAGAATTAGAGAAGCAGCAGTACCAGGTAAAGGAAATTGCCTTAGCGCAGGAAGAATTGCCTGAGGATTGTGAACTGCTGATTATTGCTGGACCTCAAACAGACCCCTTTGAGGCTGAAAGAAAGATTATTGAGGATTATATTTCAAATGGGGGAAAAGCACTTTTTATGTTTGAGCCTTTCTCTACTGCTGAGCTAATCGGGACAGTAAATAATCTTGGCTTCGATGTGGGCAACAATGTCATTGTCGAGCCTGTTAGCCGAATTTTTGGCGGTGATCTGCACATCCCTGTAGTTCTTAAATATGAAGAACATGATATAACTAAAGGTTTAAATGTTATGAGCTTTTATCCCTTAGCTCGGTCTGTTCAGGTGCAGCAGAATTTGCCTGAAGGTGTAACTGCACAGGGATTGGCATCCACAAGCCCACAGAGTTGGGGCGAGACCGATGAAAGAGCATTAAGTCAAGGCATGGTTAATAGAGATGAAGGAGTAGACGCAATGGGTCCATTAACAATAGCTGCTGCAGCTATTATTGATATAGATAAATTCGAAAAAGAAGAAGAAAAGGAAAAGATTGAAGAGGAAACCGAGCCTGTGGTTGACAAAAAAGCTCGCATTGTTGTTTTTGGTGATTCCGATTTTGCCAGCAATGCCTATTTCCATCAGCAAGGAAATTCTGATATTCTTCTGAATTCAATCAACTGGTTAGCCCAGGAAGAAGATCTCATTTCTATTAGGCCAAAAGATGCGAAGAGTACTCCTATCACTTTAACATTAACTCAAGGTAGGATAATATTCTGGCTGCCGGTTGTAATCCTGCCCGCAGCAGTATTGTTTGTCGGTTTTTACTCAATCATCTCGAGGAGGAGGAAAGGATGAGCTTCAAAAAGACGCTTATCTTTGCCATTATTTTAGCCTGTATCATCGGTTTTTATTACTATTTTGAGGTTTACAGAGCACCGAAGATAGAAAAGAAAGAGGAAGAAGCTAAGAAGGTTTTTCATTTTGAGCAGGATGACGTCAAAAAACTCACTATAATTAATGAAGAAGGAACCCTTACCTGCCAGCTCAAAGGTAAGGAATGGAGAATTGTAAAACCAATAAAAACTGAGTGTGATAAGGATACAATTGATGGTCTTATTCGAAGCTTGCACAACCTCGACTTCAGCCGAGTGGTAGAGGAAGAGCCTGAGAATTTACATCAATTCGGCTTAGCAGATCCTCTGGTTAAAATTACCTTTTCAGCAAAAGGTAAAGAAAACACGGTTATTGTAGGAGATGAAAATCCCACTGGAAGCGGTGCTTATGCTCAGTGTGCTGGACAGAAAAAAGTGCTACTTATTGACTCCTATATGAGGAGTAGCTTGAATAAAAAGCTTTTTGATCTGAGAGATAAAGCGGTTATTACTTTTGAATTGGATGAGGTAAAGCAATTTAGCTTGCAGAAGGAGAACCTATTTGTAGAAGGTCAATTGAAAGGAGAGGATGAATGGGTACTCAACCAGCCTATTGAAGATAAAGCTGATGGGGATAAAGTTGAAGAAGTTCTGAATAAATTTAGAAATGCAAAGGTTAAAGAGTTTATTGATGAAAAACCTGAAAGCCTTAAACCCTATGGACTGGAAAATCCGCAAGCCAAGCTGACAGTATGGTTGGGTAAGGAAAAAGCTCTCAAATCCCTTCTTTTCAGTAAAAAAGTGAAGGAGGAAGAAAATAAGGGATATTATGCAAAGCTGCAGGAGGCAGGAAATGTATTTCTGGTAGAAGAAACTCTTCTTGAAGATATACCTTCTGAACTATTCGTTTGGCGGGATAAAAAGCTGCTGACATTTAAGCGAGATGATGTGAGGCGGATAGCTTTAAGCTCTGGTGGTGAAAGTGCAGTGGTTAGAAAGATGAAGGAAGATACCTGGAATATGACCAAACCCATCAAAGCAAAAGCAGATCGGTGGGAGATATCGAGTTTATTATCTGATATTGATTATGTAAAAAGCACGGGTTTCATTGATCCTCCTCTGAAGGATGACTCATATTATGGATTTGATAAGCCCTTGCTTAAGCTCTCTCTCTGGCTCAAAGGTGCTAAGGCACCCATTTCTATAATAGTAGGAGAGGAAATAGAAGAGAAAGAGGAAGAGGAAAATAAAATCTATGTTCGCAGCACTCAGAAAAAGAGCATTGCTCTGGTGAAAGAGGAGGATATTGCAAAGCTGAAGAGGACTAGCTTCAATCTCAGAAATAAAGAGATTCTTGGCTATCAACATGATGATTTGGATAAGATTACCCTTAAATTCCCTGAAGAAGAGGTCGTTATAGGAAAATCGAGAGATAAATGGAGAGTGCAGAAGCCAAGAAAACTAAAGAAGAAAGAAAAGGAAGCCGAAGACCTGATTTGGACATTAGATTCTGTGGAGATGAAAAAAATAGCAGTGGAATCCGCTGACGACTTGAAGCCCTATGGCCTGGACAAGCCCAGAGTGGAAGTGGAAGTTAAAATGAAAGAAGAGGAGACTCCAAAAGTTCTTCTTATAGGAAAAAAGGTAAAGGATGCAGAAGAAGTTTATGCAAAACTAAAATCACAGCCAAGAGTTTATCAAATAAATCTTTCCGTCTGGAAGGATATGGAAAAGATCATAAAAGAGCAAGAGGAAAAGAAATAATCTTCTCGTACAAGTAATTTATTTAAATATCTTATAAGAGAGACCTTTGTTTTGACTCTCAGCCTTTTCATAAGCTATGGCGGCTGAGATTGCATCCTGGGCAGCTAAGCCGGTTGAATCGAAAACTATTATTTCTGAATCCATCTCACTCGCAGGTTTAAATCCAGATATTATCTCACCCAGCTCGGCATATATATCTGTTTCTTTGAGGATTCCCTCTTTAAGGGCGTGCTGAATCTCGCCTGCAATTTTGCATTGATTAATAGAATCCACTACCACTTTAGCACGTTTAAAAATAGCAGTTTCCATTTCTTGTTTTCCTGGGCTGTCTGCTCCTATACCACAGATAAAGGTTCCTTCTTTTACCCAGCTATCTTTTATGATCGCCTGTTTAGCTGGCGTACAGGTTATGATTATATCAGCTTTCTCTGCTGCTTCTTGTGGTTCCTTCATGGCAATTACTTTAATACCCAATTCATCGCTCATTTCTCCGGCATAAGCTTCTTTTTTCTGCTGATCCTGGTCAAAAGCGAAAACTGTTTCCATAGGCATAACAGAATGCAATGCTTTTAGCTGAATTTTTCCCTGAGTGCCGCAGCCGAATACAGCCAAATTTTTCGCGTCTTTCCGTGCCAGATGTTTAGCTGCTACGGCTCCTGCTGCGCCTGTCCTCAGTATGGTAATATAGCCAGACTCCATCACTGCCAGCGGTCTTCCATGGAGACCGGAGTAGAGCAAAATAAGACCACAAATAGATGGCAATCCATAGCGCTCTGGATTATCAAAAAAGGCGCCATTCATCTTCAGGCATACATAGGGTTTTTCTAATACAAGCTGCCCCGATTTAATATGGAATTCACCTTTAGGCTCCTCAACATCTATTTGAACACTATCCGCCAGTTTAGCCTTTCCCTGGGCATGAAGGCTAAAAACTTTCTCAACTGCTGGTATTATGTCTTCCAGAGTGAGTAATTGTTCCAGCTCGTTGCGTGAAAGAATCAATATTTCTTTCATAGTGCCTCCTTATGAATGATATAAAAATAGATTTACTTATTTAGCAATTTGTTGACCGCTCTTCTGAGCCTGTCCATAGCTATTTCAAGATTTTTCATTGAAGCCGAAAAGGAGAGACGTATGAATCCATCCTGACCAAAAGCATCGCCACCTATGACAAGTATACCCTCTGTTACTAAGAATTCCACCATTTGCTGGCTCGTTAGCGCAAATTCTCTAATGTCTAAGAATAAATAAAAGGCACCTTCAGGAGTAGCAAATCTGATTCCCGAAATGGATTTAAGCTCCTTGATAAGGTAATCACGGCGTTTTTCGTATTCAGCAACCATTTGTTTTACACAATCCTGTGGGTCGGAGAGGGCGGCAATAGCAGCTCTTTGTGCTGGGACATTTGCACATATACTAATGGTTTCGTGATACTTGAGAATCTGCTCCAAAATTTTTCGTTCCGCGACCAGATAGCCTACTCGCCATCCGGTCATGCTGTAAGTCTTGGAGAAGCTATTGATCATTATTGTCCACTTTTTTGCCTCTGGAAAAGAGAGGATGCTAAGGTGCTTGCTTCCATGATAGATAATTTTTTCATAGACTTCGTCAGATATGATGAAGAAATTTTTTTGGCAAGCTAACTCCACGATTCTGGACAATAGGCTTCGAGGATATATTTTCCCTGTTGGGTTATTCGGGGAGTGAAGGATTAAAAGTTTTGTTTTATGTGTGACATGGCTGGCTATAGTGTCAATATCCGGGAGATAATCATTGTCTGGCTGCAACTTAATAATTACTGGTTTTCCATTAGCTATTAAAATATTTGCTAAATAAGCTGGATAATAAGGGCTAAATATGATAGCTTCATCACCCGGCTCAATGAGGCTCATAATAGCTGAGTGGATACCAGCCTGAGCCCCGGTAGTAATTAATATTTCTTCTGCCGGGTTGTAGATTGCTCCGAATTCTTTTTCGATCTTTTGCGCAATAAGACTGCGCAGCTTTTTTTCTCCTCTGGCACTGCCGTAGTGAGTATAACCCTCTGCCAGAGCTGCTTGTCCCGCTTTAATTATATGACCTGGTGTGGGGAAATCTGGTTCTCCAGCAAAAAGATAAATGCAATCCTTTATATTATCCGCCATAGCAAGTACTTGATAAAAGGGTGATCTCTCCAGTGATTTCACTCTATGTGCAAACATCTAACCTCCTTCTTAGAAAAAAAAATATTGCTTATTAATTCATCGGAATTCATTTTATTCTACCAAGAGAAAAAAATAAAGGTAAAAGCGTTTTATCTAAATATTTAGTTGAATTAATATGTTATTATAAATTTAATAAGATGTTGTTTGTCTAACAAGAAGAAATATTTATTTTAATATTGAGAATTTAAAGGGCATAATAATGAAACATTCCATAACAACAGGTTTAAGCTTTGGTTTAACTTCAGCGGTAATCACCACTCTCGGTTTAATGGTAGGGCTGCATTCTGGTACTCACTCCAAACTTGTAGTTCTTGGTGGTATATTAACCATAGCTATAGCAGATGCTTTTTCTGATGCATTGGGCATTCATATTTCCGAAGAAGCTGAGAATAAACACACAGAAAAGGAAATATGGGAATCGACAATAGCCACCTTTTTCTTTAAATTTATTTTTGCCCTTACTTTCGCTGTTCCGGTGTTACTATTTGATCTTACAATAGCAATGGTTATAAGCATAATTTGGGGTTTGTCTATATTAGCTATTATTAGCTTTAAAATAGCAAAAGCACAGAAGGCAAAGATTTGGAAAGTAATTACTGAACATCTTGTTATTGCCATTATAGTTATAGCTATAACTCATTATGTAGGCGAAGGGATAGCGTTATTGTTTAGCTAAAGGGCTATAGAGTATATCTTATAATCTGCCATCACTTTAGTTTTTCAGGAAGGGCGAATATGAAATTTATCATAGATAAAAAGATCTTACAAGAATATCCTGAATTGAACATTGGAGTTGTTATAGCTAAAGGGATTGATAATTCGGCAAAAAGCGATGAGGTTATTTATCTGATCAGAGAGCTCGAAAAGAATATAAGAGAGAAGTATAATACCGAAACTTTATCTCAAATGCCTAAGATTGGAGCCTGGAGGGAAGCTTATAAAACGTTTAGTGCTAAACCAAAAAAATATAAATCTTCTGTTGAAGCTCTATATAGAATGATTTTGTCAGGTATTGATTTGAGGCACATAAATAAGCTGGTTGATATCTATAACTTTATTTCTTTAAAACACATGATTCCAGCTGGCGGAGATGATATAGACAAAGTAGAAGGTGATATAATGCTCACCTTCGCTCAGGGGAATGAGCCTTTTATTGAGCTCAATTCCAGGGAGGTTAAGTTTCCAAAACAAGGAGAAGTTGTTTATAAAGATAGTAATGAGGTTCTCTGTAGAAGATGGAATTGGAGGGAGTGTGATAAGACCAAAATGACCGAGAAAACGCAAAATGCTGCTTTAGTAGTGGAAGGACTTCCACCCTTCGCTAAAGAAGACATGAAGCAGATTATTGAAGAGTTAGCTACATTGATACAAAAATATTGCGGTAGTGCTGCACGCTATTTCATTCTAAATAATAACAGTTATGAATTAAGCCTTTAACTCCGTTATTTATATACAAATTATTAGTATTTATTAGTCAATTCTTCCCATAGTAGTAGATTTCCTTTCCAACCCCACACACCAAAACTCCAATCCACAGGTGATTCTTGAAGGGGACCTATTAGTCCCTCTTCTATGAGCATCTGCAATGCTTTGTCTCTAACGAATTGTCTTTTTGGAAGAGGCCAGCGACAGCCAAGTTCTTTCGCTCTTTCTTTTAATTTTTCATTAAAAGGAAGCACCGCATTTTTAAAGATGTTTTCCGCTACTTTATCACATTCGGAAACAAGCATATCAAGATCAGGTTTTGAAAAGATTGGGATTTGCGGATGGTATTTTCCATCTTTGAGAACCACAGCAGGTGGAGCAAAGCTTTCTAATCCCTTTAGGGTTTTTTGCAAATTTTCTTCATTCAATTCTGTTTGCTTCTGGATCTCAGTAAAGCTGAGGGGTCCATCGGCAAAGGTTATGAGAACAGTGCGTATTATTTCAGATGAAGTATCTAATTGTTGAGAAATCGGCGGCTTTCTCTTGGCTTCTAAGTAGCCAAACATCGAGGTAGCACCCGCTTTGAATTCGTACACATTCTGGTAAAATCTCCACTTTCGGCTGGAAGCGCTTTTGGGCAGTATTCCATAACCGGTATATTGCCATCTGCCTCCATCAGGTTTTTCCAGTTGCGGTTGCAAATCTTCAGAGTAATTTTCTGGTCGGAATGGTATTCTATCAAAGACGCAAAAGTCGGCGAGGAGTGCTCCGACAATAATAAGAGAGACTTCATTCCAGGGGAAATAGCGAGAAACGGCTGTTTTTTCGTAGGTTTTTTTTAACTTAGGAATGGCATTTCTAAGAATTTCAGCTTCTTCCTCAGCGTATTTTAATCCTATTTTCTCAGCTTCCATGAGTTCCTTCTCTGTATAAAGGGGAATATTTGATATCCACTTTTTTTCTTCCTCACTAACCAGATAATATTTTTTAAGCTCCATTAGTTTTTCCAGCACCAGGGGCTCTGCCTCACCTGTTTTTGCTGCAATCTTTTCTGCTGATAGGGCATGATCTTTTATGGTATAGAGGATCTTCTGTACAGGTTTTTCATAAGAGAGCTTATAAATATCTCTTGATGGAGCACTGCCCCAGGTTTCGAATTCGAATTTTGGGAAATCCTCTTCTTTTTTACCTTGAGCAATTGTTGGTATAATAAGACCGAAGTTTAGTAGAATGATTAGTGAAATGCAAACAAGAAATTTGTAATGCTTCATCTTAACCTCCATCTTTCTCTTTTTTATTAAATTATCTGCTGCACAGATTTTATTACAATTTAAGCCAATAATAAATTGCATTACAAGCAAAATTGTTAAGAAGTTCATTAAATTCTATTTTTCATTTAAAATAAATATGCTATCATAAATCTAGCCTTAGATTGACAATTGGGGTATATTTTGCTATCTATTAGCTGTTTATATCAATTAAAAAGCAATTTTTTTGGTTCAATTTGCTTGAATATACTAATTCAAAGGATAATGTGTAATAATTAAATGATTATATTTAGGGAGTTAAACTTATGGATTTTACATTTACCGAAGAACAAGAAATGCTGAGGAGCACCATTAAGAAATTTGTTGATAAAGAAGTGCGCCCTTTAGCAGAACAGATTGATCGTGAAGCCGAAATTCCAAAAGAATTAATAAAGAAGATTGCAGCACAGGGATTTTTTGGCATCTGTTTTCCTGAAGAATATGGAGGAGCAAGTGCAGGAGAGATCGGCTACTGTATTATGCTGGAAGAATTCTCCAGAGCGTGTGCCTCGACAACTGTTCTTATAGGTGCACATGTGAGCATTGGAACTATGGCAATTTATCTCGATGGTACCGAAGAGCAGAAGAAAAAATATCTGCCAGCATTATGCAGTGGAGAAAAAATTTCTGCTTTTGCTCTCACCGAACCGGAGGCAGGTTCTGATGCGGCCAACCTTAAAACTACCGCAGAGTTAAATGGAGACCATTATGTAATCAATGGTGGTAAAATATATACAACTAATGGAGCTATAGCTGACATTGTATCTCTTTTTGCCGTTACTGATAAAGAGAAAGGTGCGCGAGGGGGAGTCTCAGCCTTTATCATAGAGACAGATACTCCAGGATTTGAGGTAGTAAGAATAGAAGATAAAATGGGAATTCGAGGTACATTTACCTCTGAGTTGAGATTTGAGAATATGCGAGTACCGAAAGAGAATATCCTCGGTCGACTTGGGCATGGATTCATGACCGCTATGAAAACTCTTGATGTGGGTCGTCTGAGCTTAGCAGCCGGCTGCCTGGGAGCTTCCAAAGAGCTCCTTGACATAAGTGCTGACTTTGCAAAACAGCGAGTTCAGTTCGGTAAACCCATTACTCAGAATCAGGCTATTCAATGGATGTTAGCAGATATGGCTACTGAAATATTTGCCATGGAGAGCCTCGTCTATCGAGCAGCATGGATGTTAGATCAGGAAATGAGAATAAGCAAATACTCTGCGATGGCTAAACTCTATTGTTCGGAAGCATTGGATAAAATTGTTGATAAAGCTGTTCAAATTCATGGTGGTTTGGGTTATATGAAGAAATATCCAATTGAACGTTTCTATAGGGATTCACGCATCAATCGAATTTTTGAAGGAACTAATGAGATTCAGCGAATGGTTATTGCCAGAAGTGTGTTAAAGGGTAAGTAAGAACGGAAGAAATCAAATGGCTATTATCCAAAGAGCTAAAAAATAAAAATAATATAATTAAGATAAAGGAGAGAATGATGAGGACCATTTATAGACCTTATTTACTATCTTTCCTAATCCTCTTTACCTTCGCCATTGGCACAATATTAGCCGATGGAGTGCACCAGCAAGAGCAAGGAGCAGCTGCTACTGCTCAGGGAGGAGCTTTTGTTGCTCGTGCTAACAATCTGTCTGCGCTCTATTTTAATCCAGCAGGTTTGACTCAACTAAGCGGAACCCAAATTTCAATTGGAGGTAGTTTAATATTTCCTACTACTGAATATAACGACATATCAGGAAAATTCAAAATGGAAAGCCAGGTTCTCCATCCTGTTAACTTATATTTCAGTCATAAAGTAAGCGATAAGTTAAGCGTAGGTATGGGATATTACAGACCTTTTGCCTATAGCAGCAAATGGGAATCGGATTTCGTCGGCAGATTTATCTGTGAGTCATTTACTTTGAAAACATATTATTATAGTGCTGCCATGGCCTATCAGGTTTCACCGAAAATGTCAGTTGCAGCAGGGCTTTCTTACATTCATGCAAACCTCGGTTTTCAGAATGCTATTGATTTATCCCCATATTCTCAATATTATCCTCAGGTGCTGAATGCTGAAGGCGATTCTCGTTTTGATGCCTCGGCGAATAATATTGGTATAAATATAGGTGTTCTGTATGAGGTCGATGAATTTTGGACAATAGGAGCTTCATATCGTACACCAGTAGATTTGGATTTTTCAGGTAATTTTGACTTTATAATACCTGAAAGCTCCCTTGGTTCCCAAGCTACTGATGTGATAAATAACTTATTCCCCGATCAGTCAGGCTCCATGAAATTGAAGATGCCGCAGGTAATAGTGGTAGGGGTATCCACGACCATGATTGAACGTACTACTATCGAAGCAGATATCCAATGGAGCGGATGGTCAGCCATAGAGGACTTACCAATAAATTACTCCAGTAATACAGATGCAATTACTGACACTATTATTGATAGGAGATGGAAAAATACCTTTGCTGTACGATTGGGTGCTGAGTATGAGCATAAAACAAACCTTTTATTCCGCGCCGGATATTATTATGATAATAGTGCAATACCAGGTGAAACGTTGGATCCAATGGTTCCTGATGCTCTTAAGCAATCAGTTAGTGGAGGAATTGGGATCAAATGGGATCTAGTAGATGTTGATGTTGCGTATGGATTAGTATTTTATGAAAAAAGGACTGAGGATAATGAGTTCCTTTCGGGTAGCTATGAGAGCTTTTCACAGGTATTATCCATGAGTCTAACCTTCAAATTTTAAGTTTAAAATACCGCAACCTTAATCTTTTTAAATTGTTATTTTATGTTAGAAAAGAGGTGTGTGCCTGAAAAGAGCGGTATGTTTTGTTCTCATTTCCTAATATTACGAGCATGGAGTTGAAATATATTAAGCTATTACGCATCATTGAATAAATAGCTAAAAAAGAGTAGAATAAAGAAAAGATTCAAGGCTTTATTACTTGCTGAATAAGGTGGAGCATCCGGTTGACGTAGAGAGCAAAGAAAAGATAAGAGGAAGATGATAAATGGTTATTAAAGATAAAATAGAACGGTTACAGGCAAATATCGAGAAAGTAATTAAGGGAAAATCTGATGTTATTAGGCTATCTATTGTTGCGTTATTAGCCAGAGGCCATCTTTTGATTGAGGATGTTCCCGGTGTAGGAAAAACAACCCTGGCTCACAGCTTAGCTCATTCGCTGGACTGTTCCTTCAAAAGGATTCAGTTTACCAGCGACTTGCTTCCATCGGATATATTAGGTGTTTCTATTTACAATCCCAAAACACAGGAATTTGATTTTAAAAGCGGTCCTATTTTCTCTAACTTTATTTTAGCCGATGAAATAAACCGAGCAACCCCTAAGACCCAGAGTTGCTTGCTTGAAGCAATGAATGAGTTTCAGGTCTCCATCGAGAGCCGCACCATACCTTTGCCCATACCTTTTCTCGTGATAGCCACTCAAAATCCTACTGAATACTATGGAACTTTTCCCCTCCCAGAATCGCAATTAGACCGCTTTATGATGCGAATAAAAATGGGCTACCCATCTCTCAAATATGAAAAGGAAATACTAAAAGGTGAAAAATCTTCTATTCTCATTAAGAATTTGATCACTATTTTAACCACAGAAGAAGTTATTGAACTCCAAGAACGGGTAGAGCGAGTGAGCATGGATGATTCTCTTACCGATTATATTATGGCTATTGTGAATGAGACACGAAATTCAGAATACTTAGGAGTAGGAGTGAGCCCCAGAGGGGCTATATATTTGCATAGAGCAGCACAAGCTCAAGCTTTAGTTAATGGGAGGGATTATTGTATCCCTGACGATATTAAGCAATTAACCGTGTCCGTTTTAGCGCATAGAGTAATAGTTAACAGCCGTATTGAGGGATTTGGTCGTCGAAGTCAGGATGCTGATGAAATAATTCATAATATATTGAATAAAGTTCCAGTTCCTATGTAATAACCATTTCTTAAATAGCTAACACATTAATGAAGGATAATAAAAAATTATCATTAAAACTTCTTAAGAGTAAGCGTCGCACCAAATTTACTACCCAGGGGAAACGATATGCTCTCCTCATGATAGCTATCCTGCTGGCAGCTCTTAATACAGGAAACAATCTTTTATATCTAATTCTCTCTTTTATGATAGCGAGCATAATTTTTTCTCGATTATTAATAACACTTTCTAACAAAAAACTCCAAATTTCAATACAGATTCCTGAGGATATTTATGCAAAAAGGCAAGTTTTAATGATATTGAATGTTAAGAATAACAAAAAATGGGTATCCAGCAGTCCTCAGGTTCTCCAGTGTGTAAATGGTATTAAATTTTCCTCACCTCCTTTCATACCTCAAATTAAAGCAGGACAGCAAACGCAGTGTAAAATGTTTCACACCTTCCAGCGTCGTGGAGTGTACAAACTTAGAAATCTGTTAGGCCAAAGTACTTACCCTTCAGCAATGTTCACCAATTCCGCGCTGTTATTTCTCCAGGAGAAAGAAATCGTTGTATACCCGCCAATCAAGCCTCTGAAGGATTTCTATTTAAATGGTTCCTTAGGAAACAAGGCCCTGGAGAGTTTTATTACAGGAGGAAGTTTTAGCCTTTATAATATAAGAGATTATATCCCGGGAGACGAAGCTCGCTTTTTGCACTGGAAAGCTTCAGCCAAGCTTTCCAAATTAATGACTAAGGAATTCGCACAAGAGGAACAGAAAAAAGTATCACTTTTGCTGGATACCGCTTTTCCCGATAATCTCGATAATTACCAGCGAGAGAATTTTGAAGAAAGAGTGAGCTTAGCCGCTTCTTTATTGTTTTATTTTATTTCTCATGATTATTCTGTTCGAATGGTTACTTCTGGTCATGCTGGCAACTTTGGCTGGAGTGCATTGCACCTACATAAAATGCTAAAACAATTGGCAATGGTTGAAGCAGATAGCAGGGATAAGCCTGATTTGGTAGAGCTAAGCTTAAAAGAACCAGATTCCTCTTATTTATTAATGATCTTAATTTCGTATCGAAAGGCAAATTTAGAGTTCTACTTCGGCAGACGAGTATGGCAAATAAGCCATGTCGAAGCTTTTGCTTAGGATTAGAAAAAAGATACTGCATGTTATATTGATAAAGTTAATGATATTTTATGTATAGGAATGCAAAATATCTAAAATACAATGGAAAATAAATTAGAAGCAGGACAGCGCACGTTATCAATAAAAAAAGTATCTGTACTGATAAAACTTCTTAGTTATCTTCAGGTGAGTACAGGTTTTCTTTCTCTTATTATTACCGGTGCATTGGGGCCGATAAGTATCTTACTCATTTTGTTTTGTATACCCTTTAGTTGGTTCTTTGATGGGAATAAATACAGTGGAACTGTTTATCAAAAGCTCTGGACTTTGGCTGCATTGCTTTACCTTTGTTATTTTTTTACCGACCTGATCCTCATTAGCAAATCTCTCATAGTAGCAGTTACTCATCTTCTCATATTTACACAAATATATAAGCTTTTCAATCGCTTTACTAAAAAGGATTATCTTCATCTGTATAGTATCAGCTTCTTTCAAATCCTGGCAGCAGCCAGTTTAACCGCAGAGGTAAGCTTCTTCTTTCCCTTCATACTTTTCCTGGTGAATTCTGTAGTGCTTTACTCATTGATAAACTCTTATCCTTATTCCTTTGCTGAACTGGAAAAGAAAAAAGATGAAAATGTTATTGAGCAAAGGATAATTTATCCGCCGCATGAAAGTTTTATTTCTGCAACAACGTTCCTAAAAAATAAAATTCCTCTTATATTAGCAGTATTACTGGGCACTTTTCTGATTTTTATTATCATACCTCGCTATCGAGCAGGATATTTACGGGCTGGATTTGCCGATACCCAGATGGTTTCTGGTTTTTCTGAAAATGTAGTATTAGGTGAGCTTGGAAGAATCAAGCAAAATTCCAGCATAGTTATGAGGGTGCAGGTAGGCAGCAAGCCAGATGCGCGTCGTATCACTCGCTGGCGTGGTATTGGTTTTGATTATTTCGATGGTTATGGTTGGAGAAGAAGTGATTCTCGGGAATATTGGATTAGACGAAACACCGATGGCTTATTTCAGGTGCGGAGGTCGCTCATTGAAAAAGAATTTATCAAGCAAATAGTATATTTGGAGCCTATCGGTTCAAGGGTTATCTTTGGAGCTTATAAACCGTATCTTGTATCAGGTACATTTACTTATTTATTGCGTGACATGACCGATACCCTCTATCTCATCACCAACAGTACGCGGCGACGTAGCTATACAGTGTATTCTATTCTACCTTCTTATCTGCCACAAGCATTAAGAAGTGCCCCATCAACGTATTCCTGGGATATAAGGGAAAAATATCTGCAGCTTCCTCGATTTTTTAATCCCCGGATAAGACAATTAGCCCTGGAAATAACAGCACATTCAAACTCGGTTTATGGTAAAGCAGCGAACATAGAATCGTATCTTAGAGAAAATTATAATTACACAACTGATCTGAATGAGTACAGCCGAAATCCTCTGGAAAGCTTTTTGTTCGAAAGTCGTGAGGGTCACTGTGAATATTTTGCTACGGCAATGACTGTGATGCTTCGCAGCATAAATATCCCATGTAGGCTGGTTAACGGCTTTCAGAAAGGGGAGTACAATGAGCTGGGAAGATATTTTATCGTTCGTCAGCGGGATGCCCATTCCTGGGTAGAGGTATATTTTCCTGATCATGGCTGGGTTGAATTTGATCCAACACCCGATACTCAATATAGTGATCTTCAACAATTGAGAAGCCCATTTCTTTTATCCAGCATTATAGACTCAGTCAAGTTAGCATGGGATAGATATGTGATTTTTTATAATATCGATGACCAAAAAAGATTTCTTATTATTATCAGAGAGAAGATAGATTTAATGAGCAGAAGCATCGTTCATTGGCTGCGGGGTCAAAGGGATTATTGGCGAACACTCCTAAATTGGCAGGTATTATTTGAAAAGATGCTTATTCCTGTGCTTTTTACTATATTAATAGCTATTTTAATATTATTTTATTCTCCAACAAGAAAGTATTTATCTAAATTAGTTCTACGAAAGGTTAACGATAAAAGTGTGAGTTCGAATATAGCCTTCTATAATAAAATGCTTCAGATTCTTAAGCGGAAAGGTATCAAAAAACCAAAGCAGCTAACTCCTTTTGAATTTGCCCAGGAGATACAGGTAAGCTATCCTCTGGCTTATGCCACGGTTAATCAGCTTACATTAACTTATTATAAATGCCGCTATGGTAATGATGTTTTGGGAGAAACAGATCTTAAAGAAATTAAATCCTACCTGAGACAATTGAACAAAGGTGAATATTTAAAGGCAAATGGATAAGACACATCATCGCACAAAAAAAGAGCTTATCCTTCAAATCTGTGACCATGAGAATTTCGCTTCTATTACCAGAAAAGAAATTGAGATAATTAACGATCTTTTAGAAAAAGAATTAGGCCCTCAAGGAAGAACATCACCCAGCTATATTGCAAATGTTTTAGTTAAAGCTGGCAAAGATGTCCAGTATAAAGATATATTAGTAAAGACTAAACCGCCAGATAAATACGAGAAAGAATTAGAAGGGCTTTTGCAATTTAAAGATTTAACAGAGGCAGAAGAGACTATTCAGAAGATGAGTGAGCTGGGAAAAAAATTTAAGCAAATAGATGATAGAGCGGGGCTTGAATATCTTCGACAATTAGCTGACAAGGGTTATAGGCGCTGTCTTATGATTGCTAAAAATGAAAAAGTCGAAATACATAAGAGAGAAGAAAAAAAAGAGATTGCTTTCTGGTTTAAGCTTTGGTTGGATAATCCTGGTGTATTTGATATATGGGTCGAATTACGTAAGCAAAGCTCCGAATATAAAGAAAAGTTTGGTAAGCAAGCTGGTTAATGCAATTATGGATAATGGTTCGTATATTTTGCTTATAAGATTATCTGATACTATACAAATAGAAGTAGGAAAATTGGCAGAATGCTTTTTTCCTGCTGGATTTTATATTTACATTGGCAGTGCACGCAGAGGTCTTAAAACCAGAATAGCCAGACACCAACGGAAGAATGGGAAAAAGCTTCATTGGCATATTGATTATTTATTAGCCCATCCTTTGGCTCAGATTAAGGAGGTCTATACTTACCCGTTATCAAAAGGGGATGAGTGCACATTGGTGCAAAAGTTGAAGAAAGATAAAAAGTCAAAGGTTATTATTCCTGGCTTTGGTTCTTCTGATTGTAAGAAACATTGTGGTAGCCACCTCCTCTATTGTTCTCAGCTGCCCGATATTAAGAAAATGTAAAGCATAATCGTTAGAAATATACCGCAGTTTCAAACCACTAAACTTTTTGCATAAAAGATGAAATTGAATTACAATAGCAACAAAGTAGAAGAAAAGTATAATGGTTTATTTAATATAGGAAGGTAATTTGTATGGATAGAGAAGAGGCTTTAGAGCTTGTCAAAAAGCATATTTCTAATAAAAATTTGAGAAAACACTGCCTGGCCGTAGAGGCTGGAATGCGGGCATTAGCAAGGAAATTTGGCGAAGATGAGGAAAAATGGGCATTAACAGGCTTACTCCATGATTTGGACTATGACAGAACTAAAGATGATCCGGAAAAACATGGGTTTGTAACTATGGAGTTATTATGTGATAAAGGTTTGGGAGAGGATATCCTCTATGCTATAAAAGCCCATCCCGGACATTTTGAGCGCAATAGCCTTATGGATAAAGCCCTCTATGCTCTTGATCCTCTCACAGGTTTGATTGTGGCTGCTGCTTTAATGCATCCTGATAAGAAGCTTAAAGAAGTAGATTGTGCCTTTGTAATGAGGCGGTTTAATGAAAAAAGCTTCGCTCGAGGTGCTAATCGTGAGGAGATCAAGACGTGCGAGGATATGGGTATTAACCTGGAGGAGTTTGTTGATATATGCCTCAAGGGGATGCAGGAGATTTCTGAAGACCTGGGGCTTTAGTGCAATTTAATTTTTCCAAAAGGTGAATGGTTATGCTTTTAGGTGCTCATATGTCAATATCAGGTGGATTTCATCTGGCAATTGAACGAGGAAAAGAGTTGGGTTGTACCACAATTCAGATATTTACAAAAAACGCAAACCAGTGGAAGGCCAAACCTATAACAGCGGAGCAGGTGGATGAATTCAAAAACACTCAGAAGGCATTTAAAATATGGCCTATAGTTGCACACGACTCTTACTTAATAAATCTTGGCAGCCCCAAGGAAGAGGCGCTGGAAAAATCACGCGAAGCTTTTTTAGTGGAGATGGAGCGGGCAGAGTTGCTGGGGCTTCCTTATCTGGTAATGCATCCTGGTTCTCATTTAGGTTCGGGAGAAGATACAGCTTTAGAGACTATCGCAGAAAGCATAAACATTTTGCATGAGAATACGGCAGGATACAAAATGAAAATCCTCTTGGAAACCACCGCCGGCCAGGGCACCAATGTAGGGTATCGATTTGAGCATTTAGCAAAAATTATAGATTTAGTAAATGAGAGTGACCGTTTAGGTGTTTGTTACGATACCTGCCATACTTTTACTGCCGGTTATGATATCCGGACAAAAAAGGCTTATGAAAAGACTTTTGCAGAATTTGATCACATTATAGGATTAGAACGTTTGTTAGTCTTTCATATTAATGATTCACGCAAAGGATTGGGATCAAATGTGGACCGCCATTGGCATATCGGTGAAGGTGAAATCGGTCTGGAAGCTTTTCGCCTCCTTTTAAATGACCCACGTTTTTCTCAGCTTCCTTTTATCTTAGAAACCCCTAAAGATAAAGAGGAAGAGTGGGATAAAAAAAATTTATCTATTCTAAAAAAGCTCATCTCCGAATAATATGGGTTTTTATTCATACTTTACTGCTGCAATCTTTGAAAAATAAAAGAAGGTCTTCGTAATATAAAACTGAGCAAATTTGAAGTTATTATTTGAGGGGATTTAATTACAATAAATCAGCCTGCTTAGGAGTAAACGATTTTGTTAATTTCCTCGAAGAGCTGCATGGAACCGAATTTCTTAATAATATAACCTTTAGCTCCACTTTTTTTAGCTCGGTCCATATCCTCAGAGCTTGTAGAAGTTGTAAGAATAATGATGGGAATTTGATTAAATTGAGGATGCATTTTTACCTTCTTTAAAACCTCAAAGCCATCAACTTTAGGCATTTTCAAATCGAGCAGAATGAAATCTAATACTTCTATTTCCTTTTTTTTAATTTTTTTTGAACAAAAAAGGAAATTCAATGCTTCTTCTCCATCATAAGAAATAAACAACTTGTTTATCTTATTGCTGCTCATAAGCTCTGCAGATATTAATTCAATATGATCGGGATTATCTTCAATAAGCAGAACATTATAAGTCTTTTCATTCTGAACCATTTATTGTTTCCCGTAGAAGTAAATGTTTTGTAATAGGCGAGCCAATTCTAAGATGAGTAGTAGAATATCATTTTATTTCATATAAGTCAAGTAATAAATTTTTTAAACTAAAAATATCTATAACTTTAATAAAATAAAAGTTAATCTATACATTTCGTAGCTTATCGAATTTTATCTTCTTAAACTAAAGCGTGCTCAATATTTTCGGACCGTTATCATTAATAGCGACAGTGTGTTCGAATTGAGCTGAGAGACTTCTATCCTTCGTTACTACCGTCCATCCATCCTCCAGTACTTCCACCTCATAACTTCCAGCATTTATCATTGGTTCAATTGCAATAACTAAGCCTTTTTTAATTCTGGGGCCATGGTGAGGAGTACCAAAATGTGGAACTTGAGGGTCCTCGTGAAGTGCTTTCCCAATACCATGACCTGTCCAATCCCTTACCACTGAAAAACCTTGAGATTCAACATAGCTCTGGATTGTAAAGGATATATCTCCAATTCTATTTCCTATCACAGCCTGCTCGATTCCGCGACGCAAAGCCTCACGAGTAACATGCAAAAGAAGCTGAGCCTTGTTGCTAATTTTCCCCACTGGAAGGGTAACAGCAGCATCACCATAATAACCGTTAAGTTTAACTCCGACATCTACACTCACAATATCCCCTTCCTTTAATCTTTTATTATTAGGGATACCATGAACCACATGATGATTAACTGAGGCTGTTATAGTATTAGGATAGGATGATAAAGCCCATCTTCCTTTATAACCTTTAAAAGCGGGTACTGCTCCATGTGACCGTATGATTTCTTCTGCTCGCTTGTCTAACATCAGGGTAGTAATTCCTGGTTTTACCATTTTTCCCAATTCAGTCAGAACCAGAGCCACCAAACGGTTACTTTGTCTTAAAAGATTAATCTCTTTTTCTGATTTAAGAAATATCATGTCTTTAAGCTCTACGTTATTAAAAGTATAATAATCTCTTATTTTAGCCTGTTAATAATAATATATGTGAAGGTATGTGTCAAATCCAAACAAAGCAATACAAAATACGCTTTTAATAGATTATCTCTGGATTTTTTGATTTATAAGGAAAGCGTGAAGAACCATGCGAGAGCTATTCAGGAGAGGGAAAAAGCCTTTAGACAGTTCGAGATTACTATCCAGGCTCTCGATGAACTGCTAAAAACAGATTCACAGTGGATTATTGTAAAATCAACACAGCGCAGCCACACTGTCCCGGAGACTAAGCCCCATGTGCCCGATGAAATATCAAAACCAGAAGCCATACAATTTGTCAGCGAAACATTCAGGGAAAGCTTGAGCGAAGGTTTTATAGAGAGTACTGCCTTTATTTTAAGTACCCACCTTAAAGAAAAAAGTTTTCCTGTGCTCATGAATATAGCATTAAAGGATCCAAACCCAATGTTGCGCAATAACGCAGTGAGGCTAATTAGCGAAATTGGTGGCGAAGGGAGCTTTGAGCCTTTGGTAAGAATCTATGAAGAAACTAAAGAGCCTTCCATAAAAATGAATGTAGTAATTTCCTTAGGTAGAATTCCTACAATTAAATCAACCAAAAAATTAGCTGATATTGCTAAAAATGAAAAGAATGGGAATCTAAGAGAATATGCAATTTATTGGTTGGGAAGGCGCAATTCAAATGAGAGCCTCAAGGCTTTATCAGATACGTATTATACCCTATCTCGCGTAGATACTAAGATGCGAATAATTAATATTTTTGCTCAGAAAAGAAGCGATACAGCAAGGAAATATTTGATAAAAATTGCAAAAAAAGAGAAAAATAAAAAGCTCAAAGAATATGCAAATTTGTGGATAAAAAGGTTAGAAAAATAAAAAGCGAGCTTGTCTGAAAATTATAAATTAAAGATTATATAAAAACTCCAAATAAATACTCCTTTTTTCTCACCATTTTCTATATTTCCTGAAAAATAGTGGACTAAATTGCATAAAAAAAAGCCAGGCAACCTTTTTTTGCCGTAAATCGTCATTATATAGTTAAAAGGGGAAAAATGAGACTAAGAAGATTACATTATTAAAATAGTAAAAACTGGGATAAAATAAGAACGATATGAAGAAAAAATAATTCAATGCGCTTAGAGGTAGCAAAATTGGCTTTAAAAGACGAACAATCAAGTCGGCAACAGTATAACCCTGAAATAAACCATAACGATATAATAACACGATGCCGAATGGGAGATGAATTGGCTATGGAAGCTTTATACCAGCACTATAAGATTCCACTCTTTAATCTAGCTTATCGTTTAAGCTATGATCATGCGATTGCTGAGGATTTGCTGCAGGAGATTTTTCTTAAAGTGTTTGCTTGTTTGGGAGAGCTCAGAAAAGAAGAAGCTTTTAAAGCCTGGATTTATCGTATAGCCATTAATACTTGTTTTAGCTATTTACGTGCATGGAAAAAAAGAGATAAAAAATTAATTTCCATTAACCAGGTGGAATGGAAACTCGGAAATGATGCTTTTGACGAGGATAACAAGCTAATAAAACATCAGCTTGACAAAGCAATAAATGAGCTGCCTGAAAAACTAATATGTTGTATCAATCGAATATTATAATAGTATCTCGTAAGTTTTAAGTAATTTTTATTGAAATAATGAGGAGGTAGCTATGGATAAAAATAGAAGAATATCTTTTATTTTTATATGTGCTTTATTTTCAATTTTTCTTTTATCAGTAACAGGCCTTGCTCAATCGGATAAAAAAACATACGAACTGGAGTATTTTTTCTCTGTAAAATGGGTTGGTGATCCTCAGATTTCCCCTGATGGCAGTAAAGTGCTATTCGTCGTAACGGAAAATAATCAGGCTGAAAATGAGATCAATAGCGATTTATACGTGGTAGATATAAAAGGTGGTGCTCCTTTACGTCTTACCTATCATAAGAAAAGTGATGGAAGTCCTCGATGGTCACCAGATGGAAAGTACATAGCCTTTATCTCCAATCGAGAGGATAAATCCCAGGTATGGCTTATAGATGCCAGAGGTGGAGAGCCGCGGAAATTGACAGATCATGAGACAGGGGTACAGAGATTCAAGTGGTCGCCTTGTGGAAAGGCTATTACATTCGTAGCAATGGAACCTCAGAGCAAAGAAGAGAAGGAAAAGCAGAAAAAAGGATTCGATGAGAAAATATGGGGCAAATATGAGCACTATGCTCATTTATGGCTGCAGTATATTGACCAGGATAAAGCAGAGCAGATAACTAAGGGAAAATTTTTTATTCGTGATTTTACCTGGTCTAAAGAAGGACAAATTGCCTATCTTTCTGCTCCCGGTCCCAGTCTGGAGTATTCACTCCATACCTCACTCACAATATTAGATGTTGAGAAAAAAGAAGAAAGGAAGATAGATAATAAGCTTGGTTGGATTAGTGACATAAGCTGGTCCCCAGATGGCCATTATATTGCTGTGGTTAGTCATTATACTGAAGGTAAGGCTACCGTAGAAAATATTTATCTTATTTCATCCGATGGTGAACAAATTCGAAATATAACAGAGAATTGTACGGCTGATGTAGACGATTACGATTGGCTGGATCAGAATAGTATTATTTTTTCTGCTGAAAATAAGGTGAGAGGCCATCTTTATATAGTCGATATTGCAGATATGAAGGTTAAACAGCTTTGTAACGGAGATTATGTAATCAGCTCTGTTTCCTCAAATCCGAAAACCGGAGGTATAGCTTTTCTAAAAACAGACCCAACTAATCCGGACGAGGTCTATTACACATCTTCCGATAAATTTGAACCGGTAAAGCTGAGCGATATGAATGCTCATTTTGCCCAATTTGACCTGGCACCCACAGAGGTAATTCAGTGGAAGGGCGCTGATGGTTGGGATATAGAAGGAATTTTGGTAAAACCGATTGGCTATCAGCCAGGAAAAGCTTACCCCACTATTAATACCATTCATGGCGGCCCTACTATGATATATAATCTTAGATTTGCTCCAGGCCGGCAATATTTCGCTGCTCAGGGTTATGCAGTCTATGCTGCCAATCCCCGGGGCAGCGGAGGTTACGGGCAGAAATTTATAGAGGCAAACTATCAAGACTTTGGCGGTAAAGATTATCAGGATATTATGCTCGGTATGGATTATCTGATTAAAAAAGGGATCTCTGACCCAGATAAGCTCGCAGTTTATGGATATAGCTACGGGGGCTATTTGACCTCCTGGGCGATTACCCAGACCGACCGCTATAAGGCTGCTATGCTGGGCGCAGGAATGACTAATCTATTCAGTTTCTACAGCCAGGGCGATCTTCAATGGGTCTGGGAGAATTATTTAGGTGGTACTCCCTATGAGAATCCCCAGCTCTATCGTAAGATGTCCCCAATGACTTATATTAATCAGGTTAAGACTCCTACCCTCCTCGTTTATGGGGCAGAAGATCGGCGCATACCACCAGCTCAGGGGCAAGAGTTTTATATAGCTCTGAAAAAGAGAGGTGTGCCCGTTGAGTTTGTAACCTATCCCCGTGAGGGGCATGGATTAAATGAATTGACGCATATAATAAATTTTTATGAACGAACCGTGCTCTGGTTTAATAAGTATGTGTTAGGGAAAGAATAAATTTACTAATTCAAGATAGCATGAACGGGCCGAGGTCTTTTTATTCCTCGGCCCTTTTTTTGCATATTATTTTTAAACTTGTAATTTAGTTTTATATATTTGCTATTTAAAGATACCCTGTAAATCAGGGGATTTTTCTTTTTAAAATGAAAACGCTGTGCTATAATTTGGACAGCTTACTATTATAACCTTTAAAAGCGGGTACTGCTCCATGTGACCGCATGATTTCTTCTGCTCGCTTGTCTAACATCAGGGTAGTAACTCCTGGTTTTACCATTTTTTCCAATTCAGTCAGAACCAGAGCCACCAAACGGTTACTTTGTCTTAAAAGATTAATCTCTTTTTCTGATTTAAGAAATATCATGTCTTTAAGCTCTACGTTATTAAAAGTATAATAATCTCTTATTTTAGCCTGTTAATAATAATATATGTGAAGGTATGTGTCAAATCCAAACAAAGCAATACAAAATACGCTTTTAGTATAGATTATCTCTGGATTTTTTGATTTATTATGCTACATAAAGCGAATATATTGGTTTATAATAGAATCTCAGAAGTTTTGGATAATTTTTATTGAAATAATGAGGAGGTAGCTATGGATAAAAATAGAAGAATATCTTTTATTTTTATATGTGCTTTATTTTCAATTTTTCTTTTATCAGTAACAAGCTTCGCTCAATCGGATGAGAAAAGATTTGATCTGGAGGATGTATTCTCTATAAAAGCAGTTGCTGATCCTCAGATTTCCCCTGATGGCAGTAAAGTGCTATTCGTTGTGACGGAAAATGACCTGGCCGAAAATAAGAGAAATAGCGACTTATACTTGGTAGATATAAAAGATGGTACCCCTTTACGTCTTACCTATCACAAGAAAAGTGATCGAAGTCCTCGATGGTCACCTGATGGAAAACTCATAGCCTTTATCTCCAATCGAGAGGATAAATCCCAGGTATGGCTTATGGATTCCAGGGGGGGAGAGCCGTGGAAGTTGACAGATCATGAGACAGGAGTGCAGAGCTTCAAATGGTCATCTTGCGGAAAAGCTATTACATTCGTAGCAATGGAATCTCAGAGCAAAGAAGAGAAGGAGAAACAGAAAAAAGGAGCCGATGAGAAAGTATGGGGAGAATATGAGCACTATGCTCATTTATGGTTGCAGTATATTGACCAGGATAAAGCAGAGCAGATAACTAAAGGAAAATTTTTTATTATTGATTTTACCTGGTCTGATGAAGCCCAGATCGCCTATCTTTCTGCTTCCGGTCCTGATCTGGAGGATTGGCTCCATACCTCACTCACAGTATTAGATGTTAAGAAAAAAGAGGAAAGGAAGATAGATTATAAGCTTGGTTGGAGTAGTGGCATAAGCTGGTCCTCAGATGGTCGTCATATTGCTGTGGTTAGTGTTTATACTGAAGGTAACATTACAGGATCTAATATTTATCTTATTTCATCCGATGGCGAACAAATTCGAAATATAACGGAGAATTGCGAGGCTGATGTATCTAGCTATGATTGGATAGATCAGAATAATATTATTTTTTCTGCCTCGAATCGGGTAAGGGGTCCTCTATATATAGTCAATATTGCAGACGCAAAGATTAAACAGTTTTGCCAGGGAGATTTTGTGGTCGGCTCTGTTTCCTCAAATCCGAAAATCGGAGGCATAGCTTTTCTAAAAACAGACCCAACCAATCCTAACGAACTCTATTTCACATCTTCCGATAAATTTGAGCCCATAAAGCTGAGCGATATGAATGCTCATTTAGCCAAATTTGACCTGGCAACGACAGAAGTAATTCAATGGAAAGGTGCTGATGACTGGGATATCGAAGGAGTTTTAGTAAAGCCAGTTGATTACCAATCAGGCAAAGCTTATCCCACTATTAATACCATTCATGGAGGTCCTGCTGGGGTATATAATCTCAGATTCAATCCAAACTGGCAATATTTCGCCACTCAGGGTTATATTGTCTTTGCTCCCAATCCGCGAGGCAGTTCAGGTTATGGACAGAAGTTTGTTGAGGCGAACTATCAGGACTTCGGTGGAAAAGATTATCAGGATATTATACTCGGGATGGATTACCTGATTAAAAAAGGAATCTCTGATGCAGATAAGCTCGCCGTTTATGGATATAGCTATGGGGGATATATGACTTCCTGGGTGGTTACCCAGACCAACCGCTATAAAGCTGCAATGCTGGGTGCAGGATTGACTAATTTATTCAGTTTCTACGGCCAGAGCGATATTCAATGGGCCTGGGATGAGGCTTATTTTGGTGTTACTCCCTATGAAAATCCCCAGCTCTACCGTAAAATGTCCGCAATGACTTATATAAATCAGGTTAAAACCCCTACCCTCATCGTTTATGGAGCAGAAGATCGGCGAGTACCGCCAGCTCAGGGTCAGGAGTTTTACATTGCTCTGAAAAAGATTGGTGTACCTGTTGAGTTCGTAACCTATCCACGTGAGGGACATGGATTCAGAGAATTGTGGCATAATAAAGACTTCATGGGAAGAACCATAGCCTGGTTTAATAAACATGTCTTAGGAAAAGAATAAATTTACCAATTCAGGAGATGATAAAAGGGCCGAGGTCTTTTCATTCCTCGGCCTTTTTTTTACATATTACTTTTAAACCTGTAATTTAGTTTTATATATCTGCTATTTAAAGATACACTGTAAATCAGGGGATTTTTCTTTTTAAAATGAAAACGCTGTGCTATAATTTGGGCAGCTTACTATAGATGGAAAGTAAAATTAGATTGAGAGTGAATTTAAATAGAGGGTAATGATGGACTTTGAGGTCGTTATAGGTTTGGAAGTTCATGTCCAATTGCTGACGGAATCGAAACTTTTCTGTGGCTGCAGCACCAGGTTTGGAGACCCTCCGAATCAGAACACCTGCCCGGTTTGTCTTGGATTGCCAGGCTCTCTACCAGTACTAAACAAGAAAGCAGTAAATTTTGCGCTCAAAGCTGCCTTAAGCCTGGGCTGTGAGATTAAGGGAGAGAACAGCTTCAGTCGAAAGAACTATTTTTATCCAGACCTACCAAAAGGGTATCAGATTACGCAGTACCGGCTTCCCTTAGCAGAAAAGGGCTATATAGAGATAGAAACTGGAAATGGAGCTAAAAGAATAGGCTTAGAGCGTATTATTTTGGAAGAGGATGCCGGTAAATTACTTCATGAGGGCTTATCCGAATCTGACACAAAAAGCTATATAGATTTCAATCGCTGCGGTGTACCTTTGGCAGAGATTGTAAGTCGGCCGGAAATATCAACTGCAGAAGAAGCTCATCAATATTTGATTAATTTAAAAACGATAATGCGTTATATCGAAGTTAGCGATTGCAATATGGAAGAGGGCAGCCTGCGGTGCGATACTAACGTATCGGTGAAGCCCCGGGGTTCAGAGGGATCAAGCGTGAGAGCCGAGATAAAAAATCTTAACTCCTTTAAAGCAGTACAACGAGCTCTGGAATACGAGATTGAGCGACAGAAAAATGCCATCGCTAATGGTGAAAGAATTGTGCTGGAAACCCGATTATGGGATGAGAGAAATCAGGAAACTGTTCCCATGCGCAGTAAGGAAGAGGCTCATGACTACCGTTATTTTCCCGAACCTGACTTAGTAACCGTTGAGATTAATGATGAATGGGTGGAACAGATACGCAAAGAACTGCCGGAGATGCCCCGGGATAAAAAAGAACGATTCATCAAGCAGTATGGAATCCCTGCCTATGATGCAGATATCCTTACCCTGGAAAAACCACTGGCGAATTACTATGAGGAATGCGTGAAGGTTTGTAACAATCCTAAAGCTGCCAGCAACTGGATAATGGTTGAAATTTTACGGGAACTTAAAAATGATAATATTGAGATCCAGCAATGCCCCATCACATCTGCACATCTCGGAGCATTAATCAAGCTTATAGATAAAGGTACTATCAGCGGAAAAATAGCTAAAGAAGTTTTTGAGGAAATGTATCGTTCTGGAGAAAGTCCAGATACTATTATTAATAAGAAAGGGCTTACGCAAATTACTGATGAAGATGAAATAAACAAGGTAGTTGAACAGGTTATTAGAGAGAATGCCAAGGCTGTAGAGGAATACAAGAAAGGAAAGACCAGGACCTTTGGCTTTCTCATAGGTCAAATAATGAAGGCCACGCGTGGGAAAGCAAACCCTCAATTAGCGAATAAAATCCTCAAGAATTTACTTGGAAGAGATAATTAAAGCTACATTCTCTAAGATAATGGTTTTTTTCCTCTTAATAGTATTTCTTAATTCTTTTTCCATCGAAGAGCCATTTTTATTATCTGAAGAAAATGAGCTTTTCCGTTTTTACTTTTTACCAAATAACCAATACAGCGTTACCCTGGTAATGGAGGAGTCGGGGAGCTGCTTCAGGGAACTATGTTCATATTTAAATTTCCAGCCGCAATTTCCTAAAAAGATTTCAGTTTATATTCTTCCTAATAATAGAAGTGCAAAAAAATCTGGTTATAAATTCAACTCAGTGCCCAATTGGGTAGCTGGTTTTGCAGATACAAAAAAGGGAATAATTGTTATAAGAACCTCATCGACCAGTATAGGTTTATATAAAAATGTTTACCAGATCTTCAGGCATGAGCTGAGCCATGTTATTCTCGGGCAGTATCTAAGTGAAAATTATGTACAATTACCCTGGTGGTTTAATGAAGGTTTTGCAATGTGGCAAGCCAGAGAATGGTCTATACAGGATGGTATTTTTCTTTCAGAATCTCTCATAAGAGGATCGTATATCCCTCTAAATGATATGAATAGACCTTTTAATAAAACCAAAGACGAAGTAAGGCAGATGTATACCGAGGCCTTGAGTTTTTTCCTTTATTTGCATTACGAATTTGGTCCTGAAGTAATCAAGGAGTTATTTTTTCGAGTACGAGAAGGAGATAATTTTGATGTGGCATTTCAGGAGCTCTTTAATCAAAAATTGGAGAAGGTTGAAGCGAAATGGAAAAGAGGTTTACAATTGAAATACAAATGGCTTCCAATTATTAGCAGCGGTACCGTATTTTGGATATTTGTAACCCTGCTTTTCTTGATTAGTTATGTAAGAAAAAAGAAAAAAGAAAAGGAAATTTTAAAAAAGTGGGAACGTGAAGATTTTTTTTATTGAAATAGAGAAATGCATAAGCTAAAATTAGAATCCGATTAAGTATTTCCGCAGCGGAAAAAGGCTGTAAAGAGGAGGTAAAAGCTGAATATTAAAGCAAACCTACCCGAAATCTTCCCAGCCATTATAATAATTACAGGAATTTAAAAAGGTCTTATGAGATAACCATGGAACTTTCTAAAGATAAAATAAAGGAACTAAAAGAGATAGCAAGAGAGCTGCGGCGGGATATCTTATATATGACTACCAAAGTTCGTTCAGGCCATCCAGGCGGCTCAATGTCTTGCATTGATATTCTGGTAGCGCTTTTCTTCGCTCGAATGAAGCATAATCCTGAAAATCCCAGGTGGGAAAAGCGGGACCGCTTTATCCTTTCCAAGGGGCATGCTGCTCCAGCTCTTTACGCTGTCTTAGCTAAAGCAGGTTACTTCCCAAAAGAGGAACTCAATACCTTGCGCCGTTTCAACTGTATGCTTCAGGGACATCCTGATATGCTGCAGACCCCAGGGGTAGACAATTCCTCAGGCTCTCTGGGACAGGGACTATCCATAGCAAATGGAATAGCATTAGCGGCAAAACTTGACGGAAGTGATTACAAAATTTATACATTATTGGGAGATGGAGAAAGTCAAGAAGGTCAAATATGGGAAGCAGCTATGACAGCAGCCCATTATAAGCTTGATAATGTCTGTGCCTTCCTTGATTTTAATGGGCTTCAAATAGATGGACAGGTGAGCAAAATAAAATCTATTGAGCCCATTCAAGAAAAATGGGATGCCTTTGGTTGGTATACAAAAGTAATAGATGGTCATTCTTTTGAAGAAATTTGGGATTGCTTAGAATGGGCTGATCAATCTAAAGAAAAACCATCCATATGTATAGCTCGAACTATTAAGGGTAAAGGCGTCTCCTTTATGGAAAATATCGCCCGTTATCATGGGATTCCTCTTACTAATGAAGAATTAGAAAGAGCTTTAAAAGAGCTTAACTAAAGGTTAGAGATATGTCCAATTTTTCAAAGAAAAATGTAAAAGTATTAAATATGGTAGAGGGTAAATCTCTGGAGCTATCCGGTACGAGAGAGGCATACGGAAAGACTTTGGTCGATTTGGGCAGAAAGAATAAAGATATTGTAGTTTTAGATGCTGATCTTTCTGCCTCTACCAAAACAGGTATGTTTGCTGAAGAATTTCCCGAGCGCTTTTTTAACATGGGCGTTGCAGAGCAGGATATGATTAGCACCGCAGCGGGTTTGGCATTAGGGGGAAAACTGCCCTTTGCAAGTACTTTTGCTATATTTCTCACCGGGAGAGCATGGGAGCAAATCAAACAGTCGATATGCATTCCTAATTTAAATGTAAAGTTAGTGGCCAGCCATGGAGGTGTTACCGTGGGAGAGGATGGAGCCTCTCATCATTGCAATGAGGATTTTGCCCTGATGAGAGTGCTGCCTAATATGACGGTTATATGTCCAGCAGATGCGATTGAGACGGAAAAGGTAATCAGGAAAATAGTAAACTATAAAGGTCCAGCTTATGTAAGATTAGCGAGGGCAAAATTCCCTATAATCTTTGATAATAATTATATTTTCCAAATTGGTCATGCCAATATAGTAAAAGATGGGAAGGATTTAACCATTATCTGTATCGGTATCGGTGTATATCATTCCTTGATGGCAGCAGAAAAATTGGAATCTCAAGGTATATCAGCTCGGGTTATAAATATGGCTACTATTAAGCCTATTGATAAGGAAGTAATCCTGAAAGCCGCAAAAGAAACTGGAGCCATATTAACAGTGGAAGAACATTCCATTATTGGAGGTTTAGGGAGTGCAGTAGCTGAGATAGTATCTCAGTCCAAACCGGTGATTATGAAGTTTCTTGCCGTTCCCGACGAATTCACTTTATCAGGAAGTTCTGATGATTTGTTAAATTATGTCGGTCTCAAAACTGATAATATATTTCAATTAGCAAAAGAATTATTATCTAAAAAATCCTGATTTTCCCACCATTTTTTTGCGTTTATTAATAAGATGATTCAGCTTTATCACGTTCACAAAAAATATGGGGAGACTCCCGCATTATATAATGTTAACTTAAGAGTGGAACGGGGCGAGTTTATATTTCTCACCGGACCCAGTGGAGCAGGTAAGACCACTTTCCTTAAACTTCTCTATCGGGAGCTTTTCCCTTCTTCCGGACAAATTATAGTAAATGGTCGCAACGTGGTTGTGATTCCTGACTCAAAAATACCATATCTACGTAGAGAGATGGGTATAGTGTTTCAGGATTTTAAATTGTTAATTAATAAAACAATTTTTGATAACATAGCTTTTGTTCCTCGCATATTAGGAGTGGGAAAGAGAAAAAGAAGAAAAATGGCTTATGATGTGCTCAGGAAATTGAGTATTCAGGATAAAATGCATTATTATCCTCTACAGCTCTCTGGGGGAGAGCAGCAGAGGGTTGCCATTGCCCGCGCTCTTATTAATGAGCCTATTATCTTACTTGCTGATGAGCCTACAGGAAATCTTGACCCCGATCTCTCTATGGAGATTATGAAAATTTTTTCTGATATAAACAAAAAGGGTACCACGGTTATTGTAGCCACCCACGATAGGGATATGATACGCCGTATCGGAAAACGTGTAATTGCTCTGGATCGCGGTAAGTTAGTGGATTACTATTAAATATGAGTCTTCTTAGGTAAAAATATGTTTCAAGCATTGCGATATTTTTTTAAAGAAGGTATTTCCAGTTTATTAAAGAACAAAGGAATTAATATAATTTCTATGGGTACGATTATTATCTCTATTTATGTGCTCGGGATTTTTATTTTTATTTCCAGCAATCTTCATGTTATTAGCGAACGTTGGAGAGAGAATATTCAAATAAACATCTTTTTGGAGAGTTCGGTGGATAATGAGCAGCTGGACATCATAAAGAAAAGGCTTGCTCACAGTCCTCAGGTGGAGGAAATGGTTCATATTTCTCAGGATGAAGCTCTTGAAAGATTTAAGTCTTTTTTTACTGGATTAAAAACCCTACCTGAAGAGCTGGGAGAAAATCCATTTCCCGCATCCATCGAGCTAAAAATAAGACAATCTTACCAGAACCCTGAAGCTATCAAAGATTTTGTTAGTCTTTTAGAGAGGCTTCCAGGAGTAGATGACATCCAGTATGACTTACAATGGATTGAGCGATTGACTGCTATAATTAAAATAATAAGAATTATTGGCAGCTTTCTTACCGGTGTGCTTATATTTGCCTCCATATCTACCTCATCAAATGTGATCAGGTTGCTTATTTACGCCAGGAGAGAAGAGATAGAGATTATGCGATTAGTAGGGGCTTCTAATAGCTATATTAAAGGTCCATTTGTTGTAGAGGGAATGATACAGGGATTTCTTTCCGGGCTCATTGCCATAGCTCTTTTTTGGTTGAGCTATCGTTTTGGTCTCTCTTATCTTGCTTCTTCACATGTAAGCTTGCTTAACTTTATCACAATGCCTTTCCTATCTTTCAATTACTGCTTGACTTTAGTATTGGGTGGATTATTTATGGGTCTGTTAGCAAGCTTCTTTTCTATGGGGCGCTTTCTCCGCATTTAAAAAAAATATATATTTTTGAAATTCTTATTTTTTATCCTTCGTTTTTCTTATTTTCTTTCTGAGCTCTCTTATCCTTTGGCGAGATGCTTCAATCTCTTTTTCCAGCTTATCACGTTGCGATTTGATTTTTCGGTTGATTAAAGTAAATGTTATCAGTAAGGCTATGAGCAAAATTACAAGTAATAAAAATTTAGCGGTAATAGAGGACATTGGAGTTAATTCTTATTTTTTTTAATACAGATCGATAATTCATCTAATTGCTGCTTATTCACAGGAGAAGGTGAGTCGGTCATCAAACAAATAGCACTTGTTGTTTTAGGAAAACCGATAACCTGGCGAATGGAATCCTCCCCGCAAAGAAACATAGCTATACGATCTAAACCCAGGGCTATACCACCATGAGGGGGGGCACCATATTGCAGGGCTTCCAGCAGGAAACCAAATTTTTCCTTGGCTTCTTTATCCCCGATGCCCAGCACTTTAAATACCCTATGCTGCAGCTCTACTTTATGAATCCTGATGCTTCCTCCACCGATCTCTTCACCATTAAGAACCAGGTCATATGCCTGGGCTTCTACGTGCATCGGGTCTTTCTCTAAAAGCTTGATGTCTTCTTCTTTAGGAGAGGTAAAGGGATGATGCCTGGCAGCCAACCTTCCTTCCTCATCTATCTCTAATAAAGGGAAATCAGTGATCCAGGTGAACTTCCAATCTGCAGTGTCAGCCAGCTTTTCTTTTTCCGCTAAATAAAGACGCAAAGTACCCAGCACTTCTGTAGCAATATGTGGTTTGTCCGCTATAAGAAGGATTACATCTCCCTCTTCAGCATGCATATTACTGGCTACCTGCTGAGCGATTGACTTGCCCAAATATTTTAATATGGGAGATTTTATTTCGCCTCCTTCTAATTTAAGGGCGATTAATCCTCCAGCACCTAAAGACTTAACATATTCACCGAGTTTATCTATCTTTTTGCTGGAATATTTCTCAGCTTTTCCCGCAAGATTAATACCCTTAACACAGCCGCCCTTTTCAATTATTTTTGAAAAAAGCTGGAATTGACTTCCTTTTACAATTTCAGTTATATCTTCTATTTCTAAAGAGAATCGAAGATCGGGCTTATCAGTACCATATCGCTGCATAGCTTTCTGGTAGGAAATTCGAGGAAAAGGTACGTTTGCTTTAACATCGATAATGGAGAATATCTCTTTCATTAATGCTTCAACCACTTTAAAAACATCTTCCTGGGTAATAAAGGACATCTCAATATCGATCTGGGTAAATTCTGGTTGCCGATTGGCTCGAAGGTCTTCATCCCGGAAACACTTTACAATCTGGAAGTATTTATCATAACCTGAGATCATAAGGAGCTGTTTAAAGAGCTGGGGTGATTGTGGTAAAGCATAGAAGTAGCCAGGATGTATTCTGCTGGGGATGAGGTAGTCACGGGCACCTTCAGGTGTGGACTTGGTAAGGAAAGGAGTTTCCACCTCGATGAAACCCTGATTGCTGAGATGATTGCGGGTGGCCAGATATAATTTATGCCTCAGCATAAGATTGCGCTGAAGCCGAGGATGGCGGAGCTGGAGATAGCGATATTTTAGCTTAAGCTCCTCCGAAGCTGAGTCATCCGCTCCCACAACAAAAGGAGGTGTATCTGCCTCATTCAGAATAAAAAGCTCACGCGCTGCAATCTCTATCTCTCCTGTTGATATTTTTGGATTGATATTCTCTTTATCTCTTTTTTTGACAACTCCTCTAACTGCTATAACGAATTCCTGTCGTAATTTCTTGGCTTTCTCATGGCATTCTTTTGCTACTTCAGGATTGAAGACAAGCTGAATAATACCACTTCTATCCCTCAGGTCAATGAATATGAGCGAACCGAGGTCTCTCCTGGTATTAACCCAACCCATTAACATGACTTCACGTCCTTCGTCTTTTTCTGAAAAGGCGGCGCAGTAATCTGTTCGCTTGAGATTTTTATGATTTGTCATCGTTATAAAAACTCCTGAGCCGATGAATAATATTCTCCAGCTCTATTTCCTTCTGCAAACCATCGTTCATTCGTTTAGCTAATACAACACCTTTTTTAAGCTCATCTTCTCCTAATATAAGAGCTACGTTAGAGCCCATTTTGTTTACCTGGCGAAGCTCAGCCTTCAGGCTCCTCTCTTTTGAATGGTAGTAACAGGTGAATCCATTTTGTCTGAGCTGCTGACTGAGAAGCAATGCCTGTGAAAAGGTTGCCCTTCCCAGGGGAATGACACTAAAGTCAATCTCCTCAGATGGAGGAGATATTTTTTCTTTTGTAATAGCCAGAATTAAGCGCTCAACTCCAATAGCAAAACCCGTGGCGGGTGTTGGGGGGCCACCTAATTCCTCTATCAAACCATCATATCGCCCACCTCCTAAAAAGGAATTCTGAGCCCCTAATCCCGCATAAGTGAATTCAAATGTAGTGCGAGTATAATAGTCCAGTCCTCTGACCAACCGTGGATTTATTTGGTAGCCGATAGATAAGTCCTTCAAATAGGTTTTAACCTGCTCAAAGTGGCTTTCGCATTCCGAGCATAAATGGTCGATGATCTTTGGCGCCTTATCAATAATGCTCTGACAGCTTTTTTCCTTGCAGTCGAAAATTCTCAGTCTATTTCTTTCAAAACGTTCTTGGCAGGTGGGACAAAGCTGATTTTTAACCATACTAAGACTTTCTTCTAATTTTTTCAGATAAAGGGGGCGGCACCTGGGGCAGCCAATGGAATTAAGGTGGAGAGTAGCTTTGCTCAATCCCAACCTATTGAGAAAATGGAAGACCATATCTATCAATTCTGCATCTACCGCCGGACTTCCTTCACCCAGAGCTTCGGCGTCAATCTGATGGAACTGGCGATATCTCCCTTTCTGTGGGCGTTCATAACGAAACATGGGTCCAATATAGTAGTAGCGGTTAATGGGCGATTTCTGGCTGAGGCCGTGCTCGAGATAAGCTCTAACTATAGATGGCGTTTCTTCTGGCCGTAAGGAGATGGACTTGCCCCCCTTGTCCTCGAAGGTATACATCTCCTTCTGCACGATATCGGTCTCCGCGCCAGTGCTTCGGGCAAATAGTTGAGTTTCCTCGAAGATGGGAGTGCGCATCTCGGAATACCCATATTGCTGGAAAACTTCCGCTGCGGTTCTTTCAACCCAATGCCAGTACTTAATTTCTGCTGGTAAAATATCTCGTGTGCCTTTAATAGCTTTAATCAATTTTTATTTTCCTTTTCGATATAGAACACTATTTATTTTAAGATTATATAAAATATCATATTTATTTCCATTAGGCAAGCATTACTACGAGGGGAGTTCCCCCAAAATTATTTAGTGTAGGTGCTGTCGTTGACCATTTGGCATATGAAAGCTTTTCCCCTGCGAAGAAATGCTTTGTAGGAACAGGCAGCATTGCTGCTTTGCTATTGAGCATTTCAAATATCTATTATCATAAAAGGTATAGTGTTGATTATCAATTAATAAAGAAGACACGCTTCCTGTCCGAAAAAGCGCAATCTTTTTATCTTATCTTCGAAGCAAAACCGTGTAGGGACAGGTCTTGTGTCTGTTCGCTATTCCACTAAGAAGAGATTTTTTGATATATATGTGGAAGGAATGTAATAGGAATGCTTAATGGACAGTATTATTATCTCGTGGGTTTACGTTGGGTGGCTCTTCATCTTCAACTAAATCGAATTTTCTTTTCACCCGCCACCAGTAAAAAATGAAGAGGAACCGTGCTAAGAGCCTCCAGAGCCACTTTCGGTGGATATAGATGAGGCCGAAGGCAATCCCTCCTAAATGAGCAAAGTGTGAAATGCCGTCTGCGGAATATCGCCAGACTGCAAGAAGTTCTAATACACCGAAGATAATGACGAAATGCTTTGCTTTGATTGGTATCAGGAAGTAAAGATATATAATCCGATTAGGAAAGAGTGAACCATAAGCCAGCAGGATTCCAAAGATAGCACCGGAAGCACCAATGGTTGGTATCTCTGCTTTGGGAGTAAAAAAGCAGACGGTGAGCCCTGCTCCCACACCGGTAAACATGTAGTAAAAAGAGAATTTTTTAGAGCCCCAAAGCCTTTCTAATTCGCTGCCGAACATCCAAAGAGCGAACATATTGAAAAAGAGGTGAAAAAGACCTCCATGAAAAAAGATATATGTGGCGAGCTGCCAAAGGGCAATTTCTCCCCAGACTTTTGCCGGAATTAATCCAAAGGTACCGATATGAGCATTATGGGTTATTAACTGAAAGACAAAAACAATAGCAGTTGCGATTATAAACCGCTGTACCATGGGGGTCATTCTCCCCCCAAGTATTACTCTTCGCTCATACTCATGATTAGGCATCGATATCCACCCTTTACATATTGTATTAGACTGTAAGCTATTTTAGAACAAAGCATTTTTATATGCAAACCTTTTTATCGTATTTATTTATAAAGTTTTTATAATGTCTATATTTTTAATATATTATTTTATACTATCATTGTTAGCGCGGGAATCTCTCTTTTTTCCTATTATACAAACTGAAAAGACATCCGCAATAGCTTTGGCGATAAAGCTGGTACTTTTTACTCAGTTCACTGCTTTTCTTAAATCCATTCTTTTTCTTAAAATCAGCATTATAGAAGTTTATTCCGTAGTTATCTGCTAATTCGTTTCCTATATCGTTAATAATCGAAGCTCTCTTATGTGGACTGATAGTAAGGGAAGTAGTAAACCAGGCAAATCCTTTAGCTTTAGCAAATTGGGCAGTTTTTTCAAGGCGGAATTTATAGCATATAGAACATCGCTGTCCTCCCTCAGGTTCATCTTCATATGCTTTGGTGCTCTCACTCCATTTATCCTGACCTTCTTCCAGAAAGATAATAGTGAAATCCATTAAAGCAGCTAAGCGCTTGGTTTCTTCAAGTCTTCTTTTAAATTCTGCCTCGGGTTGAATATTTGGGTTATAAAAGAAGCCGGTTACATTAAAATCTTTTCTTAATTGCTCAAGGGTATGGGTTGCACAGGGGGCACAACAAATATGAAGGAGCAAGGTTGGTTTTCCCTCATTTTCTTTATTCAATGTATTGGGATTATTAAAGTTGCTCATATCTTTTATATTAGTTCAATGAAGTTTTGCTCGTGAGCATATATATTTATTTAATTACTCTTTTCTCTATTTATAATAATATAATAAAATCAGCTTCTTTTCTAAATAGGAAAAATTTATTGTGGAGAGGTGAAGTGGTCATAGCCTTTGTCCAGCAGAGGAATACTCTTTCCATCTAAATGACACATTTTAATTCCTTCTTTCTCATATCTAATTTCTCCTATTTTCGTTATAGGTATAAGCTGATTTCGTTTAACCTCGTCTTCCAGTTTTTGTGCTTTCTGCGGTGGAATTGTAAAAAGGAGCTCATAATCCTCTCCGCCATGCAGGGCTAAATCATAGGGAGAAAGCTTTAGCTTTTTTGCCCAATAATGTACTGCTTCAGATATAGGGAGTGAATCGTAATATAATAAAGCACCACATTTACTCAAACGACAGATATGGTTCATGTCTCGAGATATACCATCACTCACATCTATCATCGCTCTAACTAATCCTTTTGAGGATAATAATCTTCCCAGCTTCAATCGAGGTGATGGTGATAAATGAGCTAAAAGGCATTGTTTGGCTAATTTTTCTTTTTCTTTATCAATACGAACTCCTTCCTTTAAAACTATATCTGAATCGAGATAATAGCTGGCTTTCAATAAACTGAGTCCCACAGCGGAGCAGCCAATGTGTCCGCTAACATAGATGTAATCGCCTGGCTTTGCCTGAGATCGGGTTATTAATTCTTTTTTTTTCACCTGTCCTAAAAGGGTCAAGCTGAGGATAATAGACTTTTTGCTTGCAGAGGTATCTCCTCCAATGAGGGTAACATTATAGCGTTCTGCTGTTTGCTGTAAGCCAGTTACAAATGCCTCCAGGAAATCCGATTCTAAATCTTCAGGAAATCCAAGGCTCAGGAGAAAATATCGGGGCTCTCCTCCCATGGCAGCTATATCGCTGAGATTTATTACCAGTATTTTATGGGCAAGAAATTGAGGGGTAAAATAGTTACGTTTGAAGTGGATATTCTCCACCATAATGTCAGTTGTAATGAGCTGCACATATCCTTTAGGTATTTCAAGAGCAGCTGCATCATCACCTATACCAAGATTTACTCCTGACGCGCCAGGCAAGAAATGTTGAGAGAATTTATCTATAATACCTAATTCTCCCAACTGATGGAGTTTGCTCATGGTATTTTAATCCCTGCTTTTTTCTGGGAAAAAGTAATATTAAGCAGTTTTGCGGCTACTTATAGGTTCCTTCCTCAGGCAGGCATCAATAACTTGACTTACATCCTCTACCAGGATGAATTCCATTTTTCTTCTTGATTTTGCTGGGATATCCCGCAAGTCCTTTTCATTGAGCTTGGGTAGTATAACTCTGTTAATGTTTGCTCTACTGGCAGCTAATACTTTTTGCTTTACACCTCCAATAGGCAGGACATTTCCTCTAAGAGTAATTTCTCCGGTCATTGCGATATCTCTTCTTACCTGTCTATTGGTGAATGTGGAAATCATAGCAGCAGCGATGCTAATTCCAGCTGATGGTCCATCTTTTGGTGTTGCTCCCTCGGGTATGTGTATATGGATATCGTGAGTTCTAAAAAAGTTTTCGTCAATATTAAGCTCATCAGCTCGAGAGCGTGTATAGCTGAGGGCTGCCTGAGCTGATTCTTTCATTATATCACCGAGACTACCTGTTAGCGTCAGATTTCCTTTACCCTTCATTGTAATAGCTTCGATGAATAGAATTTCACCACCTGTTGCGGTCCAAGCCAGACCTGTCGTTATCCCTACACGATCGCTGTCAAGCTGTTTATCAGGGAAGATCTTTGGTGGCCCTAAGTACTTCAATATGCTTTCCTTACTAACTACGAACGTACCTTTCTTACCTTCGGCAATCTTGCGAGCAATTTTCCGACAAACAGAAGCGATTTCTCTTTCCAGATTGCGAACTCCTGCTTCACGAGTATACTGGGATATTATAACTCTAATAGCATTGTCACTAAATTTTATATCTTTTTCCTTTAAGCCATTTTCTTTTAACTGCTTGGGGATAAGATATTTTCGGCTAATATGGAGCTTTTCTTCTTCGGTATATCCGGGCAGAAAGAGGATTTCCATCCGATCACGGAATGGAGGGAGGATAGGATCCAATAAATTAGCAGTGGTTATAAACATAACGTCGGAAAGGTCAAAGGGTATTCCCAGATAATTATCTCTAAAGGAGTGATTTTGCTCTGGATCGAGAACTTCGAGGAGAGCTGCTGATGGGTCTCCGCGAAAGTCTGCTCCAATTTTATCTACCTCATCCATCATAAAAACTGGATTGGAATATCCTGCCTGTATAATACCCTGGATAATTCTTCCAGGCATAGCTCCCACATATGTTCTTCTGTGTCCTCTTATTTCCGCCTCATCGCGTACTCCACCTAAAGATATACGGACAAATTTTCTTCCTAAGGAACGAGCAATTGATTTACCCAAGGAGGTTTTTCCTACACCTGGAGGACCAACGAAGCACAGAATGGGACCTTTCATTTTTCCCTTCTGCAGCTTTCGAACGCTTAAATACTCAATAATTCTTTCTTTAACCTTTTCCAGATCGTAGTGGTCTTCATCCAGAATCTCCATAGCTTTTTTTACGTCGAGATTATCTTTAGTCTTTTTATTCCAGGGTAAGTTAGTTACGATGTCCAGATAATTACGTAACGTAGCTGATTCTGCTGACTCTGGGTGCATTTTTTTCAGGCGATTTATATTTCGTTCTACCTCTTTGGTTACTTCCTCTGGTACTTTAAGCTTTTTTATTTTCTCCTGAAATTGTTTTAATTCTTCAGATAGCTCATCCCCTTCGCCCAATTGTTCTTGAATGGCTTTCATTTGTTGACGAAGGAGAAATTCTTTCTGGCGTTTATCAATTTCTTCTTTAGCCTGATTGCTGATTTGTTGTTGAACTGTTAGAACCTCAAGTTCTTTATTTAGTAAGTCATAGGCTTTTTTTAAGCGATTAATTGGATTGTCTTCTTCTAAGATTTCTTGAGCTTGAGCTGTCTTTATATCCAAATTAGAAACCACCAAATCAGCTAATCTGCCTGGATCATCGATACTCGCAGCTGCAAGCATTATTTCTGGTGGTATGGATTTGCCCAATGATATGCTTTTTTCCAGGTTTTCCTTGACAGTTCTGCTGAGAGCTAACAATTCTGTTGAGTCCTTATCAACTTGTTTGTCATTAATGAGATTTATCTGAGCCTGAAAAAATGGGTCGGTACTTAAAAATTTCTCTACGTTAGCTCGAGCAATACCTTGAGCTAATACTCGCATTTTGCCATCAGGTAGTTTGAGCATTTTAACTACCAGGGCCACGGTGCCCGTATGATATATATCTTCAGCTTTTGGGTCTTCGTTTAGCCCCTCTTTTTGGGTCAGAAGGAGTATCATTCTTTGTTGAGCAAGAGCCTGATCTACTGCCTTGACAGATTTCTCCCTGCTCACGACCAGAGGGACTATCATGAGGGGGAAGATTACGATTTCTCTTATTGGGATGACCGGGAGAGTCTTTGGAATATCCGGAAGTCCATCTTTATTCTTATTCATTTTGTTTTCTTCTTTTATGTCCTTTCATTACTTTTTTTTCTAATTTCAATGGGAATTTCTATTTGGCTCTTTTCTTGGATTTTATTGAATATGACAGTTAGTAGCCCGTTTTCCAAGCAAGCCGTAATATTGTTTTTGTCTATGGGAACATCAATATGAATGGAACGCTTAAAGCCCCCATATGTTCTTTCTAAACAATGAAATTTTATTTTATCGTTGGAAATTTCCATTCTTTTTTTTATTCCTGAAATGAATAAGTTGTTGCCTACTATGGATAAATTGATATCCTCTTTTATTACACCAGGTAGGTCTATTTTTAAGATTAGATTTTCTTCAGTCTCAAATATATCTACCTCAGGAGTGATTTCTCCAGCAAATCTGCTTGCTTCTTTGCGTTGCGCTTCTATGAGGTCTTTGAAGAGCTTATTGAGCTCGCTTTGCAAACGTGAAATCTCAATAAATGTTTCGAAAATCCTTACAGTCATAGCGACCATTCACCTCTTATATTGTGATATCATTACTATAATATATAGTCAGGTTCTTATTTTTTCAAGTAAAATATTAGATTGATTTTAGCTGGAGGATAGGAAATAAAAAGCTATTTTTTTGATTCCAGCAAGCCCTTTAGCTCACCTAAAAATTCACTCACATCTTTGAATTGTCTGTATACTGAGGCAAAGCGGACATATGCTACTTTATCCAGGTTCTTGAGCCTATTCATGATATGGGCGCCGATTCTCTCAGTTTTTATTTCGCGCTCTGAACCCTGGTGAAGCATTGCCTCAATTTCATCAACGATCTTTTCTAAATCATTCACTTTAACTGGTCGTTTTTCACAAGCCTTTAGCAATCCGTTTAAGATTTTTTGACGGTCAAAATTTTCTCGACGTCCATCTTTTTTGATGACCATATATGGAATTTCTTCGCTTCGTTCATAGCTGGTAAATCGTCTATGACATTTCAGACATTCTCTCCGTCGGCGAATTGCTTCTCCATCTTTTGTTTCCCGGGAATCAACTACTTTATCACCAAGATTACCGCAAAATGGACATTTCATTTTGTCTTCCTCTGAATAGAGTATTTATACCTTATTTGTTTTTTTGCTGTTAACTGGTTCTTCCCGCATTCTTTTTATTTTAGAAAAAGACAGTCCTTCAGTCCAGATCAAAAAGATACCAAGAATAGCCATGGGGAAGAAGGAGACGGCGTGCATTATTGTTGCATATGCTCTCGATAGCTCTGCATCTAATCCGAGAAAAACAACCAAGCAGATTTGAATGGCCATATGGTAAGCACCAACGCCTGCAGGTGTAGGTATGACCGCTCCTATAGCCGCAGCAGTATTGAGAAAAAATGCAAAATATAAGGGCAGTTTTATACCAAAAGCATACATACCTAACCAATAGCAGAAGGCTATGATCAACCAGAGAATAAGTGAATAAATTATTAGAATGGGTAGATTCCTTTTAAAATCGATAATCACTAAACCTTTAATAAAAGAATTGAGAGGTTTTCTTAATTTCTGTGACATTTTTTCTGGAAGAGGTGATATTAATTTATCCATAAAGGACTTGAACCACTCAGTTTTTAAATGAATTAGTATAAGCATAAATATAAAGAAGACGCATATTGCTATCCCGATTATTCCTCCTTTTTGATATGCTGCCAGGAGAGATCTTTTTTGAGTTGATCCATCCACAGAGGGTGGTTTAAGAAGCAGATAAAAAGAAAAAAACAAAAAGATGGTTATGAAGTCAAATAGCCGTTCTACTATCACTGTAGCAAAGGTAGCGCTTTTGCTTATATTTTCTTTAGTACCGAGCAAATAAGGTCGAGCAATTTCTCCTAAACGACCTGGGAGTAAGGTAGTTACAGTGAAGCCGATAATTGTAGTTGTTATCAAATTGGATATTTTTGCTTTTTTTATCGGAAGGAGAAAATATTGCCAACGGAATCCGCGAAGAATGTAAGTAGAAGATAACAGCACAAAAACAATAAAAATAATGCCATAGTTAGCTTGCTTGAGACTTTCATAAAATTGAGTAAAGTCTGCTTTTCTGAAAAAGAGAAAAAGAAGAATTGCTCCTATTGCAATTCCAATAAGTAATTTAATATTTTCTTTCATTTCTTTAAATTAAGTAATTTACTATATTATAGTTTATAAGTCAAATTTTTTTCTTGATTTTTACCTGCTATTTTGAAATCATTTAGAAAAATGGAACAATTCTTTAATATTTTTCGTAATTAAAGATGAAAGCAGAAAATAAACAGGATTTGGAATATTTAGACGATAGTAAGCTGGTTGAGCGCTGCCTTAAAAAAGATAATGAAGCATGGGATATAATAATTAGGCGTTATAAACGGAGGATTTTTAATATCGCTTATCAATTTGTTGGTCGAGTTGACGAAGCTGAGGACTTAAGCCAGGAGATATTTCTTAAAATATTCCGCTCTTTGCATAAATTTAATATGCAAGCCTGTTTTGCCTACTGGCTTTTGAAGGTAAGTAAGAATTATTGCATAGATTATTATAGAAAAAGACAAAAAGAAAGAGCAGCTATAGTACAAAAAATGGACTATCATAGAGCCATAGTGCCGGAAGAAGATAATCCTGTGTGGAAATTAGAGGAAAAAGAAAAAGCTACAGTATTGAAAAGAGCGTTTAAAGGTTTACCTAAATCTTCGCGAATATGTGTCATAATGCGAGATATGCAGGGTTATACTTATAAAGAAATAGCTAAGATACTAAAAATTCCTGAGGGCACAGTAAAATCTCGCATTAATAGAGGGAGGAAGCTTTTAGCTCAACTGCTGAGTGAGGGAAATTGATTTCAATAAGAAACAATTTAATAAAATGAACCTGGAACATAATTAAGCAAGACGATAAAAAGGAGAAAAATTATGAAATGCTATTACCACAAAAACAAAGAGGCTGATTATTCGTGTAAATTATGCAGTCGTCCTCTTTGCAAAGAATGTGTTGAAGAAATTAAAGGACAATACTTCTGCAAGGATTGCGTGCAAAAATTTGTTAATGGGAAGATTGAAAAGAAAATAAAAGAGAAAAAACTTGACTATAAATCTCCTGGTGGAGCAGCTCTGCTCTCTATAATTCCAGGATTAGGCCAGATCTATAACGGGCAAATCGTTAAAGCTATAGGGATAATCTTTTTGTTTGTATCATTAATTATTCTTATTCAGATATATTCATCAGGTCCACTATTTCCGCTTCTTTTAGCAGCAGTTTGTTTGGGCGGAATTGTAGACGCTTATCGAACGGCAAAACAGTACAATCTGGTCTTTAAAGGATTGGCTCCAGCAGAATCCTTTCGGACTGTTCCTGAAGGTTCTATGTGGTGGGGTGTTGTTTTAATAATAGTTGGTCTCCTTTTTCTTCTCCACAATTTTGGCGTAAGGTTGTATTGGCTGAATGATCTTTGGCCGCTATTACTAATTGGTATTGGCGTTTATCTTTTGAAGGATTTTTTCATCAGAACTAAAAATGAAAAGGATGTAAAAGAGGAGACAGCTCCTCAAAAGGGAGAGAAAAATGAGTAAAAAAGGTATAGGTGCCGGATCTTTAACCCTGGGGCTTCTGCTCATAATAATCGGAATATTATTCCTCGTTAGCAATTTTACTGATATAAATGTTTGGAGTAAAGCGTGGAGGTATTGGCCATTAATTTTAATCTTTTTCGGATTATTTAAAATCTTTCAATCTATTACTCAAGAAAGAGAAACGAGAGCCGGTGATATTATTCTAATAGTCTTTATCATAATAGCCGGATTAGTCATTACTCAAATAGCTAACCTCGAGCCTTATTTTCGCTTTGATTGGGGGCAGGAAGATTTTACATATAAGAGTGAGCGCGAAATTTCCTGTCAACCAGAGAGTATTATAGCTATAACTAATCGATATGGTGATATTAATGTTATTCCCTGGCCCGAAGAAAAGATTAAAGTGGTCATGGACAAACGAGTTTGGGCAAGGAGTAGAGGTGATGCGGATAAATATCAGAAAAATATAGTCCATTCATTAGAGAAAAAATTAGATAAAATTGAAATTGTTACTGAGTTTGACCAACCGCGCAACAAGTGGATGGATTTTAATGCTGACCTTAAGGTTATGGTACCTAAACGTACTTTTCTTGAGATTTATTGTGATGATGGGGATGTTTTTATTTCGGATATTGTAGGCAATCAAAAAGTAGAAAGCAAAGGAGGAGAAGTACACATTGAAAATATCGAAGGTAATCTGAAATTAAATGGAAGAGAAGGTAGCCTTTCAGTGGAAGACATATCAGGCTCTGTGGATATTGACAGTCGTTATACCGATATTAAAGCACAAAATATAAAGAATGGACTTAGAATTGATAATCCTCATGGAGATGTCATTGCCTTTTCAATAGAGGGAGGTTTGGAAATAAGAACCAAGCACTCAGAAGTAGAATTAAACAATATCAGCGGAAAGGCAGACATCGAGGCACTTTACTGTGAGGTCTCACTTAGTGAAGTGGAAGGAGATGTGTTTGTAGAAGCTAACGACAATAGAGTTGAAATAAAGGATATCTCTGGTAATGCCGAGATAAAAGCTCCTAATTGCGAGGTTTTTGTAAGTAATATTCAGAAGGATTTAATTATCGAAAGCTCGGATAACAAGATTGAAGTTGAAGAAGTAACCGGAAGAGTAGATTTGAGAGGAAATGGTGTTGAGGTTATAGTGCGAGATACAAATGGTCCTCTGGACATAAGAACAACAGATAATGATGTAAAAATATATTCTTGGAGAGCACCAGTAAAAATAGAGAATAAGAACGGAGGGATAGAGCTTTTGAATTGTTTAGAGCTGAATGATACGATAGAACTAACAACATCTGACGATAATATTATATTGGAGCTTCCTGAGGGTAGTAATTTCAATATCGATGCAAGGTCACTTGATGGAGCAATTAGTACTGAATTTTCCGGGCCAAATTTGCAATTGGTTGAGGATGATTTCAAAGCTTCTTTGCGCGGCTCTATTAATCAAGGTAAACATAGAATCAATATTAGAGTAGAAAATGGGGATATCATTATCAGAAAATTGAAGTGATTAAACCAATAATTAAAAGAATGTATTAAAGTATTTTTCGTTACTATTGAGAGAGAGGTTAATGGATTCCCTTATATCGAGGTTAATAAATGATGAAGAAAATTTTTAATATTATTATTACCTCACTTCTTTTTGTTTTTGTATCTATATACGCTTCCGGCTATCAGAAGAGAGATATTATAAAAAAACAATTTGATTTTCCTGCTCACGGCTCGCTAAAGTTGCAGAATCGTAACGGGGATATAATCATTCATTCCTGGGATAAGCAGATAATTGATATGGAGGCTGTTAAATGGGTAAGATCGATGAATACAAGAAAGGCCGAGCGTTTTTTTTCCAAATTGAATATAAAAATTGATAAAGATCCCAGAGCGTTAACCATTGTAGTAGAGTATCCAAAGAGAGAATTTGAAAGTAGGTGGGGTCCAGATATAGAGTTTAAAGTAGATTTTGAGCTCTATGTTCCCCGAGAGATTAAGCTGGATATTTATTCCCGTAATGGTGAGGTTTTTGTGGAAGAAGTTGAAGGGAAAACCAAGGTAAATACACGTAATGGTAATATAGATCTCAGGCATATTTCCGGAGATATGAATATATATTCTCGCAGTGGTAAAATTGAGATGACAGATATGATTGGCTCATTAGAGGTTGAGACAAGGAATGATGATATAACGATAGATTTTCGCCAAGCTCCTCTCAAAGATTGTGTTGAGATTTATTCCCGTAATGGGGAAATTAAAATCAAATTTCCGCAGGATTTTTCTGCAGATATTTCCATTGGCACCGATAACGGAGAAATAACAACTCACTTTCCTATCATGATATCAGGCATAATTAAAAAAGGGCGTTTGCAAGGGAAAGTTAATAATGGAGGAGTACCCGTTAAAGTATCAACACGTAATGGAGATATAGATCTTTTTAAATATTAAGCTTCACATATAGTCCATATGGGCTTTTTAAAGAAAGCTTTGAAGGATTATTATATTAATTAAAAGATTTGAGGATTTGGAAATGAGAAATAACTCGTTAATACTAACAGCTATTTTCATTGCTTTGATGTTGGGTTTAATGGCATGTGCTTGTGTCAATAAAACCCCTTATTCCCAGGAGGGCAGCTTTGAGAAAAGCTACAAATTTAAAGATGGAGGAAAGTTTGTACTCAGCAATGAAAATGGGTCCATTTATATCACTGCCTGGGATAAAGATGAATTGCATATTTCTGCTCAAAAAGCAATAAAAGCGTCAAATCCACAAATGGCAAAGAGAGCAGAACGGGAAATTAAAATCGAAGTTGAACATCATGGCGATGAGGTGAGAGTATCGGCACACAATCCATTTAAAAGGAGGGGTGGTGATTTTTCTGACTTTTTAGCCGGTCGCAAGATAAATGTAAAAATAACCTACGACATCCGTGTTCCCAGAAATACAATAATCAGAGCAAAAACAATGAATGGAAAAATAGAAGTCGAGGGAGTGGAAAAGGAAACAGATATTAATACAATGAATGGGATGATAGTAGTTACTTCGGTGCAAGGAGCAGTTGCAGCTGAGACCATGAATGGGAGCATTGAAGCAGAAATTTTGCAGGTAAGCTTAGATGATAGGATAAGACTTAAAACCATGAATGGGGGTATCAAAGTTTATTTGGATGAGGATATAAAGGCGGATCTCAAGGCCACAACGGCTAATGGGAGAATTAGTTCGGATTTTTCCATCGAAAGTGAGGGCTCTTTCTCTCGAAGAAAATTAAGAGGGGAAATAAACGGAGGGGGAACCAGAATAGAATTAGAAACCATGAATGGTAGTATAAAAATTTTGAAAATATTTTAAGAAAAAAGGAGAGGATTTTGTAATGAAAAAAGCAGCAGTAGCTATTGTATTTATATTTTGTGCTGCGTTATTTAATGCTGGTATTGCCCAGGAATTGAAAAAAATTGAAAAATCTAAGCCTTTGGGAGATGTGAAGCAGATAGAGGCACGCATCAGTTTTGGTGCTGGAGAAATTGAGGTATCATCAGGTCCGGAGAAATATGCATTCGAAGCTGAGATTGAATACAGCGGAGCACATTTTTCTCACCAGTTAGAGTACAATGTTAGAGGAAGTACTGGTGTTTTGGATTTACGGATAAAGAGCAAAAAGAGGAGGTGGTTTAAATCTCACTGGAAGAAGAATTGGCTCGACATCAAACTTAATCCAACAGTGCCCGTCGATTTAGATTTAAATATGGGAGCTTGTAAAGCAAATATAGATTTAACCGGTTTAAAGATTTCTCGATTAGAGCTATCGGCCGGGGCCAGCGAAATCGACCTCTATTTCGACAAACCTAACGAAGAGGCCATGAGAAAGATGGAGATTGAGGCCGGTGTTGGGGAGCTTAAAGCTGTTAATTTAGGCAATGCCAATTGCCGAAAAATATATTTCGAAGGCGGAATTGGAGATTATGACCTCGATTTTAGCGGAGAATGGCAATCCGATTGTGAAGCTGACATTGAGCTCGGTCTTGGTGATTTAAGCATAAAAATTCCACGTTCCGTTGGAGTACAACTCATAGCAGAAAAAACTTTTCTTACTTCTCTGAATTTAAATGGATTTGTCCATGAAGATGATACCTATTATAGCGAGGGATATGATGAGGCGAAGTATCGTTTAATTTTAAAGGTTGAAGCAGGACTTGGTTCTATAAGTATTAAATTGATAGATTAAGAATTCGTTATATTTAATTAGGGATAAATAAAGAAAGCCCTTGAGGTTTAAATAAAAACAATAATATTTTGCTTCAAGGGTTTTTATTTTTATTATTATATTATG
>CAZYAF010000013.1:0-113036 GCA_964645975.1 uncultured Acidobacteriota bacterium | reverse complement strand
CCACATAATTATTCTATGAGATATGATTCTGCCAATCTTCAAGTGATGAAAATAAACATTCCTATCAAACTTTGAACCATGAATTAAAATTGACCTAAAATTATATAATTCTCTAAAAAGTTGTTTTATTTTTCTTTTTTTTTCATTTTTTTTAGTAATTGTATTAGCTAATCTATTTGCTATTTTATTAGTAGTTTTATCACCTCTTTCACCTATTAAAGATTCAATAGAAACAATATGCCATAATAATTGATCAATGCCTTTTGAAAAAAAAGCCTTAACAAAATATGAAAGAGATTTTTCTATAAATTCATCATCAAATTTAACTTTTGATATTTCTTTAAAAACTTTATTAATATATTGTATAAAATTTATAAATCTTTTTTCATCTTCTTCATTAAATAACATCCAATCCACAGGCCTATACGATATTTCTTCTCCTGTATTTGCATCTAGCACTGGTTCAAGTATAAGCTTTGATAAATCAGGAGCAACCTGAGGAAAAAACAATAAACTCTCATAAATTTTTATAACAAATTGAATTTCAAATCCCGCCCAAAAATCAAATTGAACAATTCCATTAATCTCATCTAAATTCTTGAGTGAATTAGGATATAAAATAGCCTGCCAATCAAAAAGAATGATCTTTTTCAAAATTGATTCAATTTTTTCTGGATAGTCTGTATATTCAGGTAATAATTTACCAGATAGATCTATACGAAGTCTTTCTTTATCTTTAACACAAATAAACCAATATTTAGTAACATCATCGAGATCAAAAAAACAACCAGGATAAAATACTTTATTAATATCCATTCTAATCAGTTTTGCAAGCTCTTTATGAGTGAATTTCTTTATTTCAAAATCATCAAATTTTATATCATTAGTCATTTTGAAGTATATTCCTTGTAAAGGTAATAAGTATAAAACATTTCTTTGTCTTATATTAAATGAATTAGTATAAATCTCAAATAAATCTTCTAAGTTTATAACCACATTGTAAAAAGCTTTAAGATAAAATCCTGAATTCCTAAAAAAATTTCTAATATTATCCATTAGACTAAAACTTTGAATATCATCTTTTCTTGTAAGTAAATAATTTCCCGTTTCTACTATTAATGATAAAAATTTTACATTATTTTCTAATGATTTAATATTTTCTACAATTTTAGTTTTACTACAAATATCAATGTTTAAATAATCATTAGTGTCTATTCTTTTTTCGCCTGAATACATGCTGGATAGTTCCTTAATAGCTAAATTACAAAAATCGCTAAATACATTAAATAATGAATTTCTTTCTTGTGTATTCATTTTTTGTATATTTATTTTAAAATGAGATAGGGATTATTATTGCGAGTATTATTATATATCATTTTTCAGTTTTGGATAAGTTATTTATAGATTAATATTTAATTCCTTCATTATTATATAAACGACAAAAAGGGAAGATGTATTACAATTTGGTGGGATTTTTTTGTGGGGAGGGAATAATTAAGGTGATATGCGGGTGGTTTTTGTGGACCTATGCAAGGGGCTGTTGTTATAACAAACCAGCTGTGCTGGTGGACAGAGGCAAGCCCTGTCCCTACGTTTATATATTTAAATAGGGCAGTATTAATGATATGCCATGATATAGATGTACATGATAACAATGTGGCAATGCCGCCGGACAGACGCAAGGCCTGTCCCTACGTTATTTCATTCCAAAGAATGGAGAGAAAGGTAATGCGGACAGGGACAAGCCCTGTCCCTACAGAGGCACGGCCTCCTTGTTATTTATCCATTCAATTACTATTCAACTTTATTAACATAAAAACATTGAAGGCATGTTATGCTAGCGGACAACCAATAGGTTGTCCCTACACGGTTTTCCTTTGTAGAGAATGAAGAAAAAAGCTTCGCTTTGCGGACAACCAATAGGTCGTCCCTACACGGGAGGCCGTTGTAAGAAATCTTAATTATGCGACGGTGTCGCATGCGGACAGGGGCAAGCCCTGTCCCTACAGAGGCACGGCCTCATTGTTATTTTTCCTTTCGATGGCTATTCAATTTTATTAACATAAAAATATTAATGACAGCATAAGAAACCAGCTGAGCTGGCGGACAGGGACAAGCCCTGTCCCTACGTCATTTCATTCCAAAGAATGGAGAGAAAGGTAATGCGGACAGGAGCGAGGACTGTCCTGTTTGGTGTTTATTTCTCAATAAGGGTAGAGCGAGCGATGGTGCCGCCGTAGCCGCATAATTCCCCTTTGATCTCATCAATTTCTTTAGTGGGTGCTCTTTCACGAACAAAGGCTTTGCGACAAAAGGGTTTGCTCTTCATTCCGTTAATATCGCTTTTAGTGCAGGTATAGAGGGTATTGGCCAGCTTGAGGAGGTCTTCCGGGTTAGATGATCGTTTTTTGAGCCAGGCATATTCACGCACGGCGGTGATCATTCGTCTCTGGGCGTTGGTGAAATCATTCACCTGGGAATTGCTGCTTTGTCTGAACAGGGCAAATGAATAGGGGTCTAATCCTTTGCTTTGCTGCCTTTTGTATTTATATGCTTTTACCTCGAGAAGATAGTACTTGCCGTAATCGTAGGCTTCCCGTGCTGATCTGGTTTTTTTGCACAAGCATTGCCATAGCGGGCCATTTATATCGCCTCCAAGTACCATATCAATCTCCTCCAGCCAGCCCAGATATGCTCTGGGATTAATGGCTTTTCGCAAACGGTCATTCATGGCGGAGTCACATCCATTGATAAAAACCAAACTTGATGAAAAATCCCCTTTGGTTTGTTTGAAAAATCCAGACCGGATAGCAATAAATGGAATTTCATCATGAACAAATCCCACCAGAATATATGGTGTTAATTGATTGTACACTTTGTTTCCCAGGCGCTTTTTCAAATAGTTTTGCACATAACGGTCCCTTATTGCATCCGACTGACAGTGTTGGATGGGAACCTGTTCGCCGGTAGCCAGTATGAAATCACCATCATCAATAACACCTCCGTGAGTATTAAAATACACCACTCCCCAGGACTGATTAAACAGTTTATATAAATTGGCAACACTGACCTGTCCATCAATGTAGGGTGGGGATGTTTGATAGCCAATTTTTTTAAGAGGAGCTATAATCTCATCGAGGTTTTCTCCCATATCTCTAAAGGAAGAATACTTGACCCCCTCTTTTTGGGATATATATATGGGCAATGTATGAAAAGCAGAGAGGATCAAAGCATTTTTATACTTTGGGGCATCCCCACTGGATATGGGCTCCGGTTCATATTTTAAGTATATACCTGTTTTCAGCCATCGATCATCGATAAACTGGGATTTTGAACCGCTATAGCTCAGGGGTGGGGACAGGGAAGCTAATAAGGGATAAGCCACCTGGTTATACACAACCCTCTGCAAGAAATGAGAATAATTCTTTTTCGGAGTGGAACTGCTCCTGGTGGGGGAATCATAAAATCCAGGCAACGTAAGAAAGAATTCCTGATACCCGGATTCGTAGGTGATGAGAATAGATTTACCGGGCACTATGCCAACCTTTTTGACCCTGGGATTTTTTTCCAAACGGGTTTTCATTTTTTCGAGGGCACTCTCTCGTGATTGATGGGCCAATAAATCCTGGTGATATAATGATATAACCTCTATGAGGTCATGGGGATCATATTCAATTTTTTCCCAGGTGGAGGTTCCTTCACCGTCGTCGATAGCGAGAAATGGAAGAATCAATTGTTTCCCGTCAAATGAATATTCCGCATTGGTGGCTTCTTTGCCAAGTGCTGGAAAGGATATGGTTATTTTATTGCCTTGGATAGAGAAGGTCCCGGTATCAGTAACAGTTGGGACTCCTGGTTTTGTTGCGATAATAGTGGCGATATTTGGTGCCTGTAGTTTTAATAAAATCTGGGCATCCTCGCCTAAGGAATAGTCACTGGATTCTTTGACGAAAAGATAGTTCCCGAAAAGTTTGTCTGCCGATTTTTCCTGAGCGGGGAGAGTTATTGTAAACGTCATTAAAATTAAAAAAGCAGTCCACAGATAATAAAAATGTTTTTTCTTTATCGATTTCATTGCGCCTCCTATTTTTTGAATTGACTAATTAGTTTTTTACCGGTTTATATTTAATTCTTCCGCTAATTTAAACTGCATAAGGCTTTATTATATTATAGCATAGTTTTTTTGAGTAGCAGCGGCCAGGGGAAGCGAGGTAGCAGTGCTGCCTGTATTAAGTTTTAAGATAATAGCGCTATAGCCTTCGGCTATAACGATCGGACAGAGGCAAGGCCTATCCCTACACGGGAGGCCGTTGAAGGAAAATAGCAGAGCGGCTGTGCCGCTGTCCCTACAGAGGTATTGCCTCCTCGTTATTTATCCATTCGATGATTATTCAACTTTATTAACATAACAACATTGAAGGCAAGCTATGCTGACGGACAAAAGCGTGGCTTTTTTGCTATTAGATTATCGAAATCTTCCATATTCTGAAATAATGCTGAATGTTGCAATGTTTAATAACAAAGCAGCATTGCTGCCTGTCCCTACACGGATTACCGTTGAAGGAAAATAACAGAGCGGCGGTGCCGCCTTTCCTTACGTTTTAAGGAATCGACATATAAGGAGGGATTATTATTTCAGGTGTTCGAGGTGTTTTGCTTTGATTTTGAATTCTTTTTCTTTTTTGCTGCCTATGACTTTGACGTAAAATTCGCCTTTTTGCTTAATATCGTTCTCGCTTATATTTAAGACGTCTTCGATAGCAAATTCAGCCGAAAGGCCTTTATAGAACAGTTCCGTACCGTCCCCAAATTTATATTCATGGTCAAAGGGCTCTACCGAAAGGGGCTGGACTATCACTTCTCTACCGGTATCGGCCAAAACCACATGGTCGACGTTCTGCGCCCTTCTCAAATCCTCATTTAACGGTCTGATGGGCGGGTCGGGATATGCTATAACCAGAATTACCGGCTCCAAAAATTCCTCATCCTCCATGACATCCTCTTTCGTGAAGTCGATATATCTCCTTTTTGCATCGTAGGCCGCATTGCAAATTCTCGAATAGGGCGTTACTATCCATATGGAAAATCCTTTAGTACCTGTGCTGCTGAGAAATTTCCATTCATCTTTCATGTGAATACCTCGACCTTCATTCTTCGATCCTTCTTTTAAGGCATCTTCTATGTCCTGCTCGGTCAGGGGGTATTTGATTTTTAAGCCCTGTGCATGGCTGAGAAAAACGGTGGAAAAGACAAATATAAAGGATATCACAAATATAGTTTTTTTCACTTTTCTCCCTCCAATTTTAAAAACATCAAAGGGTAGGCTATAGGCCTTCTCTATTGTGGCGTACTTGCTTTGTTTTTATAATTCTCCAGAATATTATAGCATTATTAAGCAAAGCCTGCTATTGAATCTAAAATAATAAAACAGACATGCTGGTGGACAAACAATCAGTTGCCACTACACGGGAGGCCGTTGAGGTAAAAACATAAGCAGCTAAAGCTGCATCGGACAGGGGCAAGCCCTGTCTCTACATTGTGTTCCTTTGGAGAAAAAGAACGGACAGCGAAATACGCTGTTCCTACACGGTCTTGCTTCGAAGATAAGATAAAAAGCTGACGCTTTTTAGGACAAGAAGCGGGGCTTCTTTGTAATTTATTATATATAAAGCATTTCAGTTTAGCTAATGAAGCTGAATTTGTATGGGGATGCACATATCACCAAGCGGCTGTGCCGCCTGTCCCTATGCAGGATTCCTCTGTAGGTAATAAAAAAACCAGATGTGCTGGCATTATGGGTGCTGTATAAAAATGCATCGGGGACAGGGGGTGGGTACCCTGTCCCCTGTATGCGCTGCCTTTAGGGCGGGAGGATAAAAAGGCGCGCTTAAGAGAAAAGGGAATATTTTTCTATGTTCTACGACCAAAAGCGACAGAATTTACGTATGTAATCGGTCCAGTATTGTTTCTCCGCAGATAATTCATAAGATATAAGCTTGTTATAGTTATTATAGCGGTCTAAGATTTTCTGTATGAGATCATCTTTAGAAATGTTTTGCAAGGAACATATTTCTTCATCTATGCTGCCGTCTTTATTGCGGTAAACTGCCACACCAAGGGGATAGGAGCTATCCTTTGTTATTCGGGGAATTATCTTGAAACCAAACTCCCACTCGCTATGGTTTTTTATTTTTATTATGGCATATTTCTTATTAGAGCTTATGAGCACTTCTTTCCCATCACTCTGCAATTTAGCCGTTATCTCCTTAAAGGAAGGGAGAGCTGTCATTACAATAAAATCCTCCATCTGCGAAAGTGAGCTTTTTTTGTTCATTTCCTCTTTCCTTATCAGATTCGTGCTGTTTACTGCTCCTTGCATTTAATTTTATTTAAGGCCGACAAATACTTCTTTTATTGACATTTTGCTCTTATTATTAATCTTAATGCCGGCAGCTTTGTGCAACGGTATGAATTCACATATAACTATAAATCGCTACTGTTAATTAATTTCGAAGATACAATTAATTTTTCATTTTTTTACCAGTCACGCACTTAAAACCTGGTAAAGCTGCTTGGCATTAATTGTAGCTGTCGTTTATATAATTGTGCAAAAGATGTTTCTGATAATACTCAATATTAAACAATCAGTATGTGCGGGGTGCTAAATATTCTCCTTTAACATATTGAATATCATCGGAAGTATAAATTTCACCATCGGCACCTTTGGATATGAGCTGAAATTCCCGGTGTTCAATGTCAATGAGGTATAAGATCTCATTTTCCCAGGCATCTATGCGGGGCATTGGAGATGTATGATTGGGCTGCAATTCTTCAAGGCCGTAAGGTAATTCATTGTTATTTGCATAATACATATTCAGAGCTATAATAATATTTTTCATTTTAGACAGCGTTAGATTTACATCCCTTGCTTTCATGGCTTTAAATTTGTCTTTATCAAATTTATTGTAAGCATCCAGGATTTTCTTCTGCTCTTCCACTACTTTTTCCAGCTCGAAAAGCTTTTTCCCCAGTGTTTCATTTTCCTTTTTAAGCTCAGCGACTTGTGCTTTTAATGTCGTAATTTCTTTTTCTTTTTTTGTAATCTCGGTGTCTATATTGCGATGGCATGCCAAAAATAAAGCTAAAATTAATAAAAGAAAAATTATAGTAAATTTTTTCATCACACTACCTGCATCTTTTTGAAAAGTTGTTATTAGTAAGAAAAGATTTATATGTGAGAATACCCTCTCTGCTAAAGCAAGCTTTACGGTTGTACTATTTTTAAGACTTACTAATCAGTACCGTTAGTTCAGCTAAATTCAGGTCTTTTTTTCCAAAATCCTTAAACTTGGCATAAATATTATACGATTCATTATCAATAATAACTTCCACCTTAAAATGGTTAACGATTGTTTTATCAGATTTTTTCCCTACTACAAGTTCTTCATACTCGAGATCCTCAATAGAAGAAGCTATCAATTTTTTGCCGATTCTTGTGCAAATCTCTCCCAATTCTGCTATTTTAATTTTTTCTTTCATATCTGGTACAAGCCTTTTTTCTGAAAGCATCTTTATCTCCTTGCCAGTTATTGCTGGCATGTTGTTTTTCTGACCGACCAGCTATCCCCTATTTTTGTTTTATTTTTAAATTTAGAAGGCGTGATATGAATTTATTCATTACTATATAATTTAATATAATTACATTATTTTTGCAATTAAAATTTTTAAAAATTTTATTTAAATTAGTCATTTTTTTTATTCTGCAATTTTCCTCTCTACTAAGTATAAACGACAAAATAGCGGGTTATATTACATTTGCAGGAAAAATATTGTTATTTTTTAAAAAAAAAATAAATTTCTATTATAGCTAAGCGCTAAAATCCTGCTATCCTGATACAGATAAAATCTTCCTTATGCAGGATTTTTTGGCTTAAATTGTTTTTTTTCACACTCTGCCACAATTATTAAGCTATTGCAAAAGAAATCTAATAATTATGAAGTATAGTGGCAATATGTTTTTGAAAATCCAAGGTAAGGTAATGAATGTATTTTTTAGAAATTCAGAGGCTGATTTACAATAAGTTAGGAATCATCATTTGAGGTGTTGTAAATGTTTTTTTTTGATCTTAAATTCTTTCTCTGATTTAGTTCCTATAACCTTAATAAAAAATTCACCTTTTTTCCTAAAATCTTTCCTGCTTACTCTAAGAACATCTTCTATGGTAAATTCAACATAAGCACCTTTATAAATAACTACCGTCCCATTCTCCATTTTCTTTTCCTGATCAAACAATTCTAAAGCACTGGGGTGTATTATTAATGTCTTTTTTGTATCCGCCAGCACAACGTGCTCAAGGCCTTGAGCTCGCTCGAAATCATCTATTGCAGCTCTTTTTGGCATATCGGGATATACTATGATCAAAACATAAGGCAAAAGCATTTCCTCAGTAACATCTTTTCGGGAAAAATTTAAATATTTCCTTTGCGCTTCATATGCAGCATTACAAACCCTTCCATAGGGCGTCAATATCCATAAGGAAAATCCACTACTTCCCCAACCACACCAACTTTTCCACTGGTCCTTTAAATAGATGCCGCATCTCTTTCTTTCAAAGCCCAAATTAATCGCCTCCTCCATATCATCATTGGTTAGAGGGTATTTAATCTTTAATTCCTGAGCCTGGCAAAGAAAAACATTAAAAAAAAGCAAAATTGTAACGATAAGCGAATATATAATTCTTTTCATTTTTTTCCTATAATATTTACAGTTTATGTTTAGTAATTTTGTTATTAAAAAAGATAATTCTTTTCTATTTTATTCATAAAAATCTATTTTCGTATCGTTCTGTTTCTACTAATGATGATAGCTTACCACTGGCGAATACAACATATGATAATTAATTTGCAAAAGAAGCTGCGCTTTCCACAAAGGGAAAGCGCCGCTTGCTATTATTCCCACATTTTGTTAAAAAAATAGACATAGAAGTGGAGTAGTTTATTGAACTATTGCAATTTCTTTTTGCTGTTTCTCAAGCATCGCATTAACATGTTCTTGATCGAGGGAATACCAGGAACCAGTAGCAGCGTCAACTATTACTGGTACTAAACCTAAAACCACATCTAATACTACCCACCCCGCTCCAATATGATTTGTAACAGTAAAAGTCTTTGTTTTGTAATCCTCTTTTTTGAACTCTATATTATATGTCCTCTTGGATTCGAGCTTCAGCCTAATGGGTGTATCGCCCATATAAAATCCATTAACATACACCTGAGCTCCAGCAGGATCAGAAGAAAAATCAACACTGCTGTGAGTACCTCTGAATATAGTGGCGCAAGAGATATGCAAAAATAAGGAACCGAATATAATAATAACTACAGCTTTTGTAAATAACCTCTTCATTTCATTACCTCCTTTTAGTTCCACCCTCCAATTTACTATATAGCAATCTTTATGCCAGAGCGGTAAATTTACATAAACCATTTATTTTTAACAGCTTAGCTTGGCAAACTTAAATTCCATCGAATTCAGATTGTCCTCAATAGTGGACAAAACAGGAAATCAGGTGCCACTTACTTATTTGTAAAGCAAGAGCTGAATATGTATTATTTAATAATGTTATGGTTAAAACGTTAAATCAATATTTTATTTTAAAATCTGAGAATAGGAGGGAATTATATTAATTTATTAATGAGAATGGCTAAAGCCTTTGGATATTATTTTGCTATAGTATTTATAGCGGTTTAATATTTTGCGAACAATTTCATTCTTAGAGGTATTTCGAAGAGTAATTATTTCTTCATCCTTTGTTCCATTTTTCTTGGGGTATACAGCCACACCAAGGGGATAAATGCTTTCATAAGATATTCTGGGTATTATCTTAAATCCAAATATTTCACTTCCCTTATCTTTAACGGTCATTACAACATATTTATTCGATATATTTAGCACGACCTCTTTACCCTTTCTTTGCAATATCTTCATAATCTCCTTAAAGGCGGGTATAGCTTCTATTGCTATAAACTCTTCTAATTCAGATTTTTTATGCTTATATTTAAATGCCTTAAAAGACATTACATATTACCTTTTGTATTATTCTACCATCTCATTCTAATCAATTCCTGTCATGAGAAAATTTTATAATATCAATAAATCTCATACAGTTTCGGTGAATCAGGCGAATTTATTAAATTCAAACGATAGAGCTTGAAATAATTCTCATCATCAGCCTTAAAGTTGAATAAAAAATCCAGGTAACAGTAATGATTTATAACAGGATGAGATAGCAGATATATTATTGACTCAGTTTTTCTTGCCCGTAACGGCTTATCATATTTGGCATAATATTTTCTTTTTTCAAGCCTACTTTTATCCTTGGGATCTTTATAAAAACTTTCTGTTGCAGCTTCGACCGTTTCTAAGATAACTGTCGATAATTTATTGCTAAGAGATGTTATTTTAAATTTAATTCTATTATCATTTATATTTCTAAGCTCTATTAAGAAACATACTTCAGGTTTAATGACTGATTCATCATTAAGAACATTTAAAGGGAGCTTGGTGGATTTTTCCTGTTTAATTAATAAAGGAGCAAATTTTATACCAAGATAAAAAGCTAACGTAATACCAATTATGTAGAAGACATGCACATATATGTTCACAATATATAGCCTCCGATAAATATGCTGTATTAGCACCCTATTCTCTGTGCTGTTTTATATTTTTCATACCCTTATTTTCTACCACAACAAATGTGCTTTTCACCGAGCTTTATAAAAAGCACATCCCCTCATAGTATATAAACGACAAAAAGGTGGTTTATATTACAATCTTTTTAAAATTTTTTTAATATAGCTATAGCAATATTCTATAACACTACTGTAGATATTGTTTGATATGATTCAAGATAGAGAATTCTTTAGGGGATAAATGGAATTTAAGGTGTGATTCTTATTGTTCTAATTAAAATGATAGTAATTATACAGAATCGATAAGTTGAAGGCTTTTATCTGCTGAATTCAAACGGTATTTTACCCATAGAATATTGCCATAAGAATCTTTGAAATCAATTTTGAAATCAACATTATCAAAATGCTTCATTGGATCAAGAGTAAATTCTATAGATATGGTTTTTTCAGGTAAGAGTAAATATTTATTAAATTCGAAAGGCTTAAATTCTTTCTCTTTTGCCATACGTCGAATATCTGGATTGACATAAAAGGTCTCCGTTTTCACTTCAACTCTTTCTAATACTATTTCTTCCTTAGCTGAATTTACTATACGCAAAGATATCCGTCCGTCATTCGGATTGACAGATGCGAGCTTTGCAAGAGGAAAAGAGCGGGACTTCTTTTCTAATTCAACTTTCATTAATTTCAGTTCTTTAATTGCATTTCTGGCCGACCTCTGACCTAAGCGGTAAGAAATATATGATGCACCTGCGATAACGAGCACATAAATAATATGAATTAAAACTTTGGACATATATAATCCTATCTATAAATATTTATTCGTCTTTTAGCAGTAATTCCCTGTAAGGAACATATAATTATACACAATTGATAATCTTGTACCTCTAATATTGTAACAGAATCAATCTGATAAAGAGCTACTATTTAGTTCCAATCCCGCTTTTTCTGCTTTTCTTATAATGTAGTTTATAAATGTGCAGCAAAAAACCAGCATGCATTTAGCGTCTTCCAAATCAGCCTTAGGCTCCAAGAATTTTGCATCCTCTAAACTCTCAATCATTTCCATATATCCATATAGTGCATTGATGCCTCTTTTAAGAGCTGCATGTAGGATAACTTTATTTTCTATGCGTGCAAGGGCATGATTAATAGTAGCCTCTTGATCACCACATACATGCCGACATAGTACTTTAACAGCATTTATAGAATCCCTTATTGAGCCCCTATTATCGGGATCTCTTCTTTTCGATAGTCGCTGCAATGCAGATTTAATTAAGGAAATAATCTCATTTATATTAGCCTTTTGTGACCTTCTAATTACATCTTCTATTTCTTTAATCTCAACATCATCAGATACCGACACTATATGACCGCTTAAAAATCTATATGCTGAACACTCTTTTTCTAATACTCTATTGCATTCTTTTTTAAACATTTCCATATCTAAAGGAATATCCTTAAACTGCGAGACAAACTCAATAAAGTCATAAACCTCATACCAATTACAGGCAAAAAACCACCTCATAATAGACCGTGATGTTTTCTGAATATCATTGCTTACATTATTGAGAGCATCTTTGAGAAAATTATTCTGCAAGGCATTGAAAAATGGTGCGAGGGGTGATTTTTCAATATCTTCTGTTTTAATTTGCTCAAGAAAAAATCCCCTAAAAACATTCCATAAACCAACTCTCAAATTTTCATCCATTGAGTTGATCTGCAAATCAGTTTTGATGGGATTTTTCCCTATTCTTTGCGAGAATCTCATAGTTATACCCACTGGCGATTATTATTATAAAAAACACTTATTAAAAGTATAATGTAAATTTGCTTAAGAGGCTATCATTTTTTAAAATAGTATTGTTTTATTTAACAAATGCTTTATGCCCAAATATATTGTTAATTGAAAAAAATACGACAAATCATGCTCCCTTCTCTAAGATTCGCATGACAAGTTTTAAGCCTAAAATCCATGGATATTATATGTTTTGCTGCATTTCTTCTTTTTCTGAGAATTTTTCTCTTAAGCTTATTATATATTTTTCCATTGTTTCCTTTGGCTCACCATCTATTTTTTTCTTCACAATAGTCATTGCGGCTGCAATTGGTATTGCTATATTATTAAAATCTTCGTAAAATTCTTCCAGCGATTCTACGTATTGATTCAAGATCAAGCTCCCATAAATTTCTTCTGGATCACATTTATACAATTTTTTTTGTTACTCCCTGAATCAAATCACGTTCAGACCTTGTTAATTGCCTACCCTTTTTCAACGCTAATAGCATTTTTTCTGAAAAACAGGAGTCTATGTTCTCAAAAACATAATTATGCATATAATGCGCACTTGACAATGCTCCTTCAATATAGCAAACCTTACATGGTTTGTTCATTTCTTTCCATTTTGCTCCATTGTATTTATCAAAAGGCTTAGCTTCCTGGGTATGAATAGTAATAATAAAGCAAACTACAATAATCCCCGTTATTAATAATTTTATCCTCATTCCCCTTCTCCTTTTAATTAATTCCTGGAGTAATTCATAGGCTTTTACTCCACTGATGGCCGAGATTTAGAGGATTAAAAAGGTTAAGTATTTATTGGAGCTATAAAAAAAATTAAAGCCGAATCATAAATCCAAAATATCCTCCGCATCATTATTGATAAAATACTTCCTTCACTATTAATAAACGACAAAATAATGATTTTTATGAAATTTTTTTTAATTTTTAATGCTACTAAGTTTTAGACAATCTATTATTGTTACTTTAAAGATAAAATTCAAACAGAGAAAAAATCAGCTTCTCCATCCAAAAGTGGCAAAATTCATTTTTCTTAGAGTTCTAATTATGCTTATATTAGCCTAAAATTTCTTTTTTTGTGCCAGAGATGGAATCTTCTCCATAAAGGGAGTTAACAATGATTTACCAGAAAGCATAGGGATAAAACCAACAGATGAAAAACTCTCCATCCTAATACCATCTCGGGTTACCCAAGCTACCAGGCATGAACCAAAAAGTACTTTACTCAACTGTTTCAATTCCTGTTGGAATACTTCTCTTTGCTGTTCGTCAAGCTCTTTTGGCAAAACCATATTTAAAGTGAGCTGGGGTGTCTTTTCCAAAAGCTGAGCAATATCAACATACATTACCCGATTTACCCTGTTCTCCATATCACCGTAACATCTCAGATAATCTGCATAAGTATCAAGCACTTTGCCAGCTTGATAGCCATCTATTGCCTTCTTTATGCTCTCGATATAAGGGCTTACGATACAAAATTCATCGATAAACGTGTAACAGGGTGTGGCTGGGGAGACTTTTCCACCCTGTACATATTTAATTTGATATCCCTTATATTCCTTTTCTTGCTGTGTTGCTTGGAGGTATAGATTTCCAGCGGCCCTGATCCTTTCCAAAAACTCAGAAAATTTCTTTGCTTTCTCAACCTCAAGAAAAAGAAGAAAAGAACCCTTTTCTAATATTTCCAATGGTCCTTTTATTTCAGAAGCACTCTCAGACTTAGTCAATTGAGCACAAAAAGCCATTTCATTCCCCAGACAGTCGAATATATCCCTTTTAAAATCTAAATTTAACAATTTTTCCGCTGCGGAAATCCGATCCTGAAATTTTTTAAACTGCTCAGGTGGTGATAGCTCAGATAATTGAGCTAAAAGATTATCCCATATTTGTGAAGGATTATTATAAGCCCCGATTGTTACCAATGGAAAGCCGCGCGGAATATATTTGGGGCTTTTTACTTTTCTTGGCTTCTGTTTCAGAACTATCTGCATAAGGCCTGGAACGTCTTTCTTCATTTGCAGATAATAACGTGAGCGAAAACCTCCTTCTTGAATTGAAGAAGTGAGGGCAAAGCAATCCAGAGAGCCAATCCCCATGAGCTTAAAAAGATTAATAAACCTCTTTTCTTTCTTTTCCAACTTTAATTTTTCTTCAAAAGGGGCCAACATTTTTGTAATATCGACATAAACTAACAATCCATTTTCATAAGACAACTTGCCTGTAGCATTTCTGAATCCTTCATCATCCTTTAGCGTTTTTCCTTTATTTTTCTGTAAATTGATTATCTGAAGTAGTACTTCTTCTCTTGGAGCAAAAATAAAGGCTTTTTCAAAAAAAGCGTAATAACAAAGTGGCTTATCATGGGCGACGACATAATAATCGCTCCCTTTGAAATTTTTGCTTGCAATCTTGTATCCTCGACTTTGTAACTGAGGTTTGAGCTGTTCTTCAATATATTTGTTCAAATCTTTTCTTGTATCTTTGACATTGGCAAGGAAAGCAAATAGTATATCTTTCCGCGATTTACCGAACTCAAGCACAGCCAATGCTGCATCTTTCTTAAAATAGGGTTCCAATTGTCGAAAATCGAACCCAATATGGTCTTCCATTTTTCCATAAAAATCCCGAACATTGCTCTGCCAAAGTTTCCCTATCTTTAAATCTCTGGTTTCCTTATAAATTACAGTTTCCTTTAATGCATTCTTCATAAAAGGTAAGTCTGAAGTATAGAGATAAGCAGCCGTAGATACCGGTAATAGTTTTTCTAATTTTGGCTGCGAGGTAATTCGGGCAATGAATATTGCTCCCGCAATAATTACCAAACAAACCAAAATGATTATTATTATATTTTTCATTGGAATCTCTCCCCTTTTGATTTATAATAGGCACTATTAGATTTAGTTATTATCTAATATGTATTATATATTTAAGACCAAATATAATCAAGTATTTACTTAGTCTAAATTATTTATTATTTTAAAATGAGAAAGAGGCGAAAATGAGATTAGCGGATGCTCTTGATTTTTCCACTCAAAAGAAACCCCACAAAACTGCCATTATTTTTCAGGGAGCACGGTATAGTTACCAGCAAGTTTTAGATAGAGTTCAAAGACTTTCAGGGGCATTGATGGATTTGGGTATTAACCATGGAGATAGAATTGCCATATTATTAAAAAATTCTCCTCAATATATCATATCTTATTATGCCGTCGCCCGAATAGGAGCTGTCTGCGTTCCCATAAATAACTTCCTCAAAGGCGAGGAGATACAATACATTTTACAGGACTGCGAGGTTAGCTGCTTTATAACTTCAAAGGAATATTTAGAAAAATTAGATAATACAGTCAGCAGCTTGGACAAGCTTAAACATATAATATTAGATGAAGATGAGGAAACAATTAAATCTCTTTCATCCAAGAATGAATCCTCAATAATTCTTCATAACTTTAACTCACTGTATCAAAGAGAACCTCTCACCTCTGTTAATAGAAATTTTTCTGCTGAAGATTTAGCGGTAATAATTTATACCTCAGGCACAACCGGCTTTCCCAAGGGAGCGATGCTTACCCATAAAAACCTTATTTCTAATGCCAAATCCTGCTTAAAAGCAATAAAAGTAGTAGAAAAAGATCGCTTTCTCCTCTTCCTTCCTCTTTTTCATTCATTTACTCAACTCGTCTGTATGGTTCTTCCAATCTATAATACCAATACTATCATTCTCATACCGAAAATCGAAAGAAAAGAACTAAGAAAAAGCATATTAAAATATCGACCTACTATTTTTGTAGGTATACCTTCTATATATAATGTTTTAGTAAATCAAAAACTATCCTGGTTGGCACGATGGCTTAATCCTGTGCGTGTTTATATTAGTGGAGCAGCACCTCTCAGCAAAAAAACCTTATTATCATTTAATAAGATTTTCCGCCTTCCTTTATTAGAAGGTTATGGCCTTTCAGAAGCCTCGCCAGTTGTCTGCGTCAATCCGCTTGATGGTGTGAAGAAAGTTGGATCCGTCGGCTTAACAATACATAATGTCGAAGTAAAAGTTGTAAATAAAGAACATAAAGAGCTACCACCCAATGAAGTTGGAGAACTCCTCGTAAAAGGACCTAATGTCATGTTGGGATACTATAAAAAACCTGAGGATAATGAGAAGGTCCTGCGCGATGGATGGCTTTATACGGGGGACCTTGCAAGAATAGATGAAAATGGTTATATATATATTGTAGACCGTAAAAAAGATATGCTTCTTTATCGGGGATTAAATATATATCCAAGGGAAATAGAAGATGTTCTCCATAGCCACCCTTCAGTTGAACATGCTGTTGTTGTTGGTGTTCAGCATGCTTCTCGAGGAGAAATTCCAAAAGCCTTTGTCGTATTAAAAGAGGGATTTAAAATTACAGCTGCAGACCTCAAACAACATTGCATACAAAAACTTGCTGATTATAAAGTACCTAAGCTCTTCGAATTTGTCAACCAACTGCCCATTAGCTCAACAGGAAAAGTCCTCAAGCGAGAATTAAGAGAGCAGTTAGTAAATGGCATCCTGCCAAATAAAACTATTTTAGAGTAATCTGTTATTCTTTTCCTTTCCTGCTTAAGAAAAAATCAATATATCCCGGTTTAATCTGTTTTATCAGGTATAATTATTTGCTTTTAATATTACTATGCAAAATACGAGCGGGGGAGAAATCTCAAAAGGAGATAGCTCATTGTGTTCTTTTGAGAAATGGACTTCGTTCCCCCGCTATGATTTCATTTAAGAAATCTTATCCATTATAGGAGATAGCTTTATACTATTATATTTATATTAAAAGATTTTTATGAAATGTCAAGCATAAATTAACTAAATATACTGCATTTTAGCTTAAAAATATTTAACTTGCCTCTTGTTGCTTGGAAAAAATTACCAGCTGGAGTGCTTTTTTTGATAAAGTTGGTTTTATGCTAACAATACGAATGATTCTATTAATTAATTATCTACTAAAAAGATAAAATTATAATTATCATTTCCTAAGGCTGAATTCGGCTTCCCGGTTTAACTAACGGAATTCTCCCTTCACGACAAAGGGGACATTCTTTCGGTTTATGTGTGGGAATCTCTATTGAAATCAGGCTATGGATTTTCAACTTAGGTTCCAGGTAGCTTGCTCCACGATTTACAATAGCTCCAACACCAACTATCTTCCCGCGCTTGCTTCTTACTACTTCTATAACCTCTTTAGTTGATTTTCCCGTTGTTACGACATCCTCTACTACAAGTACCTGTTCACCAGGAATTATCTCAAAGCCTCTGCGCAGCTTCATTTCACCCTCACTCCGTTCACAAAAAATGGCAGAAACTCCAAGACTACGTGCAACTTCGTATCCTATGATAATTCCTCCAATTGCGGGTGAGATAACAGTATCCGCCGGCTGATCAGGAAAAAAACTGGCTATCCCAGCACCCAATCGCTCTGCTAATTCTGGATACTTAAGTACCTGGGCACATTGGATATATCCTGGGCTATGAAGGCCGGAGCTCAAAAGGAAATGACCTTCAAGATAAGCTCCTTTATCTTTTAGCATTTGCAATATATCATTTTCAGCTATTTTCATAGCATGAACTCCTTTTATAACCTTAACAATTATCTGCTGTTGCTTATTTTCTTGATCTAAGATCAGAAATATTTTTCCCTATTTCCTCAACAGAAAATTATATCATTAAATAACAGCTATGATATAATCAAAAACCGTGGAAATTTATTTTATTATCTGAATAGCAATAAATACAAGGATAATTTTAACTTAGTTTGAAACAAAATGAGTCCTTAAATCGTATATAAATATGAAAATTTTATTATTTATTGAGGAGGAGAATATGTTAGTAAGATCAGATATTAGTACTATTAGGTTTTTAAAAAGGGGATATAAAGCAGCAACCCATCTTCGATTTACAAAATTATTGTCTTGGTGTATAATTTTGATTTTTAGTACTTCCGTATTCTTAAGTGCTGCCCCCCATCACAAAAATAACATCACGCCATCAACTGAAAATTTAAATCAGCCAGAGGAAAAGCAAATATTGAAGCTCTCTCTAATGGATACAATAGAAATGGCTTTAAAGGAAAACCTTGATATAAAAATAGAGAGCTTTAACAAGAACATCACTGAGAGTCAAATAAAAGAAGCCAGGGGATTTTTCGACCTACAAGGATTTTTCTATTCCTCTTATAACAAAGATATCAGCAAACCTTATAGCATTATTTCTACTGGTGTTCTGGATATCGACACTTCAAATATGGTTAGAGGAGGAATTGAGCAAAATATTCCCACTGGGGGAAACTATAGAGTTCAGTTTCAGAATGTGAGATCAGAGAGCAACAGTCCTTTTATACTCTTTAATCCTCGTCATACGCCAGTATTAAGTTTGCAGGTTACTCAATCCCTCCTGAAAGGCCGTGGCATAGAGATTAGCAAAAGAAATATTTATATAGCCCAGAACAATCATAAAATATCTCGCCATCAGTTTGCCCTGCGAGTGATGGAAATACTGAGCAATGTCCATCAGCTTTATTTCAATCTAATATTTACTATCGAGGATTTGAAGGTAAAGCAGGGCTCTCTTAAGCTTGCACAGGATCAGTTAGAAATAACTCGAACCAAGGTTGAAGTCGGGACCTTAGCTCCCATAGAGATTGCCCAGGCAGACGCAGCAGTTGCCAGAAGGGAAGCGGAGATAATATCAGCAGAAAGCGCGGTTAAAGCTGCACAGGACCAACTTATGAAGGCTATAAGCTCCAAAACCGACTATGATTCATGGAAAATAACTATCGAACCTACCGCGGAACTATCCTTTGAACCAAAAGCATATGACCTTGAAGAATGCTTCCAGATTGCAATGAAAAATCGTCCCGAATTAGCTCAGGCAGAGCTGAATGTTAATAATAAAAAGCTCAATGTAAACTTTACTAAAAATCAAAAGCTTCCACAGGTAGATCTTACCGGTAGCTTATCTTTTGATGGTTTGGATGGAGACAAGCCCATTGTTGAGGGTAATATCTTCACTGGCGAAAGAGAAGTTATAGGAGTTATTCCTGGTGGTTTGGGAGGTGCTCTTGAAGAGTTATTTAGCCTTGATTACCGATATTGGACAATCGGAGTTAATGTTACTATTCCTATTCAGAATAAGCAATTCGAAGGAGCTTATGCTCGCTCCAAAGTCGAGCTGGAACAAGAGAAAAACCGATATAAAAATACCATGCAAACTATCATCCTGCAGGTAAAGGATGCAGTAAGAGCTATAGAAACTAATAAGAAAATGGTAAACGCTACGAAAAAAGCACGAGAGTTAGCTGAAAAGCAATTGGAAGCAGAGCAAAAGAAATTTGCCGTTGGTACCTCTACCAACTTTCAGGTACTGCAGATGCAAGAGGATTTAGCAGCAGCGCTCACTGATGAGAAAAGGGCGGTCATCGATTATAATGTATCACTCTTCAACCTAAAAAGAATTTCAGGCACATTATTGAAAGATCTGAATATTAATTTAGAAGAATAATATTAGCAAGCGCAATCAATTGTTATATCCGACAACCGCTTCTAATATCGATGGAGAAAACCTCAGCAATTGAAAAAGAAGAAGTGATTAGAAGGATTCAACCATTCTCAAATTGAGTGTAACCTATATTCTCCTCTTCATGAGAAGAAGCAAATCATAATGTATTTAATACATATTTCTTCTCTCTTTTAGTGGGATTTCTGCTAAAAACAGGTAAATTTGTCAAGCTACATTTTTTTGACCATTTCACATCTTTATATCACTACCTATCTTAACCTTTTATTTTTTTTCTAAATTCATTATAATTAAACGGGAAAATAAATGATTGACCTAATAGTTTATAACTGTGAATTTAATATAGATTAGATAGGGAGGTTTTTTAATGCCTGAAATTAGACAGAACTTAGTAACAAGGGAGTGGGTAATTATTGCCACAGAAAGAGCACAGCGGCCCCACCATTTCAGCAACCCGAATGAATGCAAAAAGGAGCTACCTTCCTGGGAAGAGAATTGTCCCTTCTGCCCGGGAAATGAACATCTTACCCCACCTGAAATCTGGCGAAAAGGCAGTGGCTCGGAGTGGGAGTTAAGATTAGTGCCAAATAAATATGCTTCATTGGATCAAGAAGGATTACCATACAGAAAAATTAATGGCGTGAAAAGGTCTATTAATGGGATAGGTTATCATGAAGTTCTCATCGAATCTGCCCTTCACAATGCATCCATAGCTACAATGAAAATAAACGAAATAAAAAGCTTAATAACAGCTTATAAAGAACGATTTTTGCAAATATCTACTGATGACAGAATAGAGCTTGTCGTTATATTTAAAAATCATGGTGAACGAGCAGGAACATCATTAGAGCATCCTCATTCCCAGATCGTCGGACTTCCTATAATGCCCCACCAGGTGAGAAGCCGGGTAGAAGAGGCCATGCGATATTATGATGATACCGGGGAATGCGTATATTGCCGTATTTTGCAGGATGAATTGAAAGATGGTAGCAGAATAATTGTAGAAAGCGCCCATTTTGTCTCTTTTATCCCTTATGCCTCATTATCACCATTTCATATGTGGATATATCCGAAACGCCACATCCATTGTTTTACTCAAATTTCAGATGATGAGATAGAAGATCTTGCTTTTGTGCTTCGAGAAACATTGGCTAAACTTTATTATGGATTAAATGATCCGGATTACAACTACGTTATCCGCTCTTTACCAAGGTTTTATAAAAAAATTTACTACGCTCATTGGTATCTGAGCATAGTCCCAAGAATTACCCGGGTTGCTGGATTTGAGCTCGGTTCCGGTATGTATATTAACAGTTCCTTACCTGAAGAAAGTGCTCAATTTCTGCGGGATTTAAAAATCTAACTTAGTTAAGCATATTCTAAATCTTCACATAGTTATTATCATTATAAAAGGAAACGATGTCTTTTTTCAATATGTATCCACTTTATCATCACACAAGGAGAAATATAGATGAAGCAGACTATATGTATTATTTTAATGTTGTTAATTGTCTCAATATTTTTAATAGTAATCCAGGCACATGGCAAGGAGACTAATATGCAAGAAAAACGGCTTCGTGCCAGAGAAATGGGAATAATAATAGGGATTATCCCCCCTGGCCCCACTAATGCAATAACCGATGTTCCAGGAGTAAAGGTGGGTAATTGTACAGTAATCAAAGGCGATGATATCAGGACCGGTATTACAGCTATCCTGCCTCACGGAGGAAATATTTTTCCGGAAAAAGTTCCAGCAGCAATTCATTTGGGAAACGCTTACGGTAAACTGACAGGTTATACTCAGGTGGAAGAATTGGGGAATATAGAAACACCTATACTACTTACCGGAACCCTCAATGTCCCAAAAGTGGCTGACGGTTTAATGCACTATATGCTCTCACTTCCCGGTAACGAAGATGTGTGGTCAATTAATCCTGTAGTAGGAGAAACCAATGATGGCTGGCTCAGCGATGGCCGCAGCCGACCGTTGGGATTTAAAGAAGTAAAAGAAGCTATCGAAAACGCAGCATCAGGCCCCGTTGAAGAAGGGTGCGTAGGAGCTGGCACCGGAACCACGTGCTATGGATTTAAAGGTGGAATTGGCACTTCCTCCCGTGTTTTACCAGAAAAAATTGGAGGCTATACCGTTGGTGTATTAGTGCAGACAAATTTCGGCGGTATCTTGCGCATAAACGGAGCGCCGGTAGGAAGAGAGCTTGACAGGTTTTATTCCCCATTGCCTGCGTCTGATGATGACGATGACGGCTCCTGCATGATAGTGGTGGCTACTGATGCTCCCCTCCTCACTCGAAATCTCAAACGCCTGGCCAAACGAGCTATATTTGGCATGGTACGAACCGGCTCCTTCGGCTCTAACGGCAGCGGTGATTACGTAATAGCATTTACAACCAATGAATCATCGAGAATTACCTCCTCTAAACCTGAAAAAATAGACGCACCTCTGAAAAACTACCAGATGTCCGCCCTCTTTTTAGCAGTGGTGGAAGCTACTGAGGAAGCAATACTAAATTCCATGTTTAAAGCCACTTCCATGACCGGAAGAGAGGGGCACCATATCGAAGCCATTCCACAGGATAAAGTGTTAGAAATCTGTAAAAAATACAATGCCCTTCACTGGGATAAAAATCTCCCTCTTAAAAGAAAACAATAGAAAGAGAGCGTTTCTAAAAGTATAGTTACATTTCATATCAGCTGCAGCCTTATTATCTAGAAATAAAATTTAAATTATTTTTAGCAAATAATGATAATTTATATTTTAATTGAAATAAGAGCATTAATGGGGAGCATTTAGGTAGTTTGGATTGCTGAAGAGTACTTTAATGATACTAAGCATAGAAAGAAAATCAGTTTAATCAAATCCCATTAGTAATTTTTGCAAAGAAGAGCGATTGCATTCCTCTGAGTATTTCCGTTATAATTTTCTATATAATTATATTCATAAACGAGCTTTATAGGAGTTCAATCTCATGAAAGCAGTTCAACTGGTTGAAATTGGTCAGCCGCTGCAATTAAATACTGTGCCCTTACCAAAGTTGGGAGAAAAAGATGTCCTGATCAAGGTAAAAGCAGCAGGAATATGTCATTCTGACGAGCATTATCACACTGGTGTCTCTTCTGTAGCATTTTTGCCAATCACCCTGGGACATGAGGTTTCTGGTATTATTGATAAAGTTGGAGAACAAGTGGATAATTTTAAAATCGGGGAGCGAGTAGCTGTCCACTATATGGTAACTTGTGGTACCTGCTCCTATTGCTTGATGGGCAATGAGCAGTTCTGTCCTTCCGGGGAGATGATCGGAAAACACCGTAACGGTGGTTATGCTGAATATATCGTGGTTCCAGCCTCAAGTGTTGTAGTATTGCCTGACAATATTCCTTTTGAACACGGAGCAATAATGATGTGTTCAACTGCAACCTCTTTGCATGCTTTACGGAAGGGGCGATTAAAAGCCGGGGAATCAGTGGCAATCTTTGGTGCTGGTGGATTGGGAATATCCGCTGTGCAACTTTCTTTTATTATGGGAGCTCTTGAAGTCTTTGCTATTGATATACAGACCGACAAACTTGCCATTGCGGAAAAATATGGAGCCATCCCCATCAACGCTGCTAAGGAAGATCCAGTTGTTTCCCTTAATAAATTGACTACGGAAAACGGAGTGGATGTTGCCCTGGAATTAGTTGGCCTTCCCTTAACAATGAAACAATCGATTCAAAGCCTGGGTAAAATGGGACGAGCGGTAATGGTAGGCCTCAGTGATAAAGCCCTTGAAGTGAATGTTTATGAAGAAGTATTGGGAAAAGAAGCAGAAATCATCGGTTGTTCAGACCATTTATTATCTGAATTACCCATTGTGCTTGAATATGCACTTCAAGGACGCCTTGACTTTACGCATGTGGTTACTCAAAAAATACCTCTTAAAGCAAGTGCTATCAATGATGTATTGGATAGTATAAATCAATTTCAAAGCCATGTTCGTACAGTAATCATTCCCTAACTAATCAATCTTATTTTCTAATCAATTCATTCTTAAAGGTGGTTAAATTGAAGACATTTAAGATGGGTAAGTTGGACATTAATTATCTTGAAAAGTTACTTTCAAAAATTACTTTAAAAGATAAAAGGGTACTTATTGGAGCACGAGTTGGCACAGATGCAGCTGTGATTGACTTTGGTGATCGCTATTTGGTAGCAAAAACTGACCCTATTACTTTTACTCCAGAAAAGCTGGGATGGTATGCGGTAAATGTAAATGCCAATGATGTTGCCTGTATGGGAGCTCAGCCTAAGTGGTTTCTGGCATGCCTGCTGCTGCCGGAGAAAAAGACCGATAAAAAACTGGTGGATGCTATTTTCGAAGATTTGCTGCACGCCTGCAATGAATTGCATATTTCCCTCTGCGGTGGACACACGGAGATAACCTACGGGATTGACCGACCCATTATTGCCGGAATGATGCTTGGGGAGGTTAAAAAAGAGAAGCTCATAATTAACAGCAAAGCATCGGTGGGGGATACTATCATATTAACCAAAGGAGTTGCAATTGAAGGGACATCAATCATCGCTCGTGATAAGGAAAAAGAGCTTAAAAAGCATTTTCCCTCAACATTTCTGAATCGAGCAAAAAATTTTGCTTATGACCCTTGTATTAGTGTGGTCAGGGAGGCATTATTGGCTAATAAAGTATCAACTGTTAAGGCCATGCATGATCCCACAGAAGGAGGTCTATTAACCGGTGCTTTCGAGCTGGCGAAAGCATGTGATAAAGGACTTATAATCGTTGAAGAAAATATTTTCATCTTTCCGGAGACCCAGGAGCTCTGCAAACATTTCAAATTGAATCCTCTGGGGCTCATTGCCTCTGGTGCTCTGCTTATTGTTGTAAGCGAAGATGAATCAGAGAAAGTGTTAGACGTGTACAAAAAAGAACATGTTGAAGCCGCCGTAATAGGTCGTATTACAAATAAGCATCACGGTATAAAAATAAAGATGAGTAGTGGAATTGAAGCAATAACTCCACTCTCCTCTGACGAAATAACCAAGCTCCTTTAATAAATAGTTTTATTAAAAAATTCTATCTATAATTAGCTTTCCTCTTTTGGTTCAGGGAGCACGGGTGGCTTACTATCAGGTGGAAGGGGACATTCATATGATTTACCTTCGGTTAATTCCTTCCATTCCTCTCTTATTTGCTCCAGCAGCTTTGGTTGAGTGAGGAGATCAAGGGCGGTAGTTGCTAATGTCTTAGCAGCAACTAACGTTCCTTTATGCCCGATTGACATTCCTGAGGTGCATACAATCGCCCAGCTATGTCCGGGAGCCTCCAGAGGACATGTGGTCGCATTCATACGAAGAGTTGGAGTAATCCAGCTCACTTCTGCCACATCGGTTGAGCCTCCCCCCCATTCCTTCTCCGGCGGTTTTAGTGACTCAACTTTATCATGCAGACCTTTTTCCTCTTTACCGAGGGCCTTCTGCACCTGCCGAGCCAATTCCTGCTCTTCTTCAATGAATCCGGGAGAACCAACCATTTCTAAATTTTTCTGCATTATTTCTGAACTTTTAGGCAACGGAAGTAATCGATGAACTCCGGTAATGAAGTTTATTTTATAATCGGTTTCTGTTGCCAGAGCAGCTGCTTCAGCAATTTTAACCAACCGCTTATAAACTTCCTCAACACCTTTTCTGTCAAGATCACGCACATAATACCAGACTTCGGTTTCGTCTGGCACTACATTAGGGGCTTTACCTCCTTTTAAAATCACATAATGAATGCGAACCGTTGGTTTTACATGCTCTCTTAAAAAATTAACTGCAATATCCATGAGCTCCACAGCATCAAGGGCGCTTCTGCCATTCCAGGGATCACCCGCTGAATGGGCTGTTTTTCCTTTAAAGCTAACCTTGAAACTATTCATGGCATTGCTGCTACCAATCGACACCTGGGTTTTGCTTCCAGGATGCCAATCCAAAGCAGCAGATAGTGAATCGAAGAGGCCTTCACGAGCCATATACACTTTTCCTACTACCGTTTCCTCAGCGGGACAACCGAAAAACTTAATTGTGCCCTTAATACTATATTTCTCCATTACCTGTTTCACTGCCATTGCTGCAGCAATGGAACCGACACCTAAGAGATTGTGACCACAGCCATGACCTGGATTTTCTGGGATAATAGCTTCTTTTAAAGGTATTGCTGATTTTTGTGAAAGACCAGGGAGAGCATCGTATTCGCCTAAAAAACCTATAATTGGCTCTCCCTTACCATAGGTAGCCACAAAGGCAGTCGGCAATCCGGCTACTCCTCGCTCAACAGTAAAACCTGCTTTCTCAAGCTCATCGATGAGAAAACGTGAAGACTTATATTCCAGCAGTGCAGTTTCTGCATATTCCCATACCTGGTCGCTCATTTTGCTAATTTCTTCTTTATGGTTATCAATCCATTCTATTGCATCTTTCTTCTGCTTAGTAAGTTCATCTTTAACTGCAAAAACAGGCAAAGATACAAAAGAAAATAGAATCAAAGCTACGGCTATCTTATTCGTGATTCTATTCGCCATTGTGCATTCTCCCTCATTAAATATGTTTAACATTAATTTTCACCTTTTAAAGATAACACTGAAAAAAAGAGAATTCAATGCAAATTAACACTTAAAAGCCCTTTTGATAATTATTCTCTATAAAGCTTTATTGTGAAATAATTTTTTGCAAAATATAAAAGATATATCGGCATACAAACTTTTATTATGATGGCAGTATTACATGCAAAAATAACATACCCTGCTTAGAAATGTGATAAAGAAACAAATCTTTTAAAGGGAAAAAAACAAAAGCTAAAAGGGAATATTTTACCGGTGGGTTATTTATACAGATTTCTTGATTTTCTCTACTCTTCCCAGGTTCTTTTTAGCATATTCATAATTGGGATTCAATTCAAGAGCTTTTTTATAGGCTGCTGCTGCTTCATCGTATTGCTTATTGAGTAAATATGAATTGCCTAATTTATTATGGAGCTCAGCACTATTAGTATTAATGGTGAGTGCTGCTCTATACTCAATAATGGTTTTCTCATAATCCTTCTGGTTTTTATATATCTCTGCTAAATTCAAATGGACCCGAGGATGATCAGGTTTAAGGCTTACTACCATTTTGAAATTATAGATGGCCTGATCATAGTCTTGCGAAGCTTCGTAAACCATACCCAAATTATAGTAAGCTTCTGCATAGTCTGGTTTGATATCAATAGCTTCTCGATATTCCTTAATTGCTTCTTCGTATTTTCCCATCAAGAAATAGACACTTGCTATATTATTGTGAGTCTTTGCATAGTTGTACTCCATTTCAATAGCTTTTTTATACTGCTCTATAGCTAATTCATACTGACCTTGCTTCTGAAATTTTACACCCAGCTCAAAATAGACGAAGAAATCTGGCTCTAATTGAACTGGTATTTCATCTATACCTCGTTCCTTTGCTAACTCCCTTTTCTGCTTAGCAATATAAGATTTCATTGTCTCTTGAACTATCAGAATATCCTTTAACATTTCATAAATTGTTTTATATCTATCATTTGGGTCAGGCTCTAAAGCCTTCGTGATTACAGCATCAATCTGATCAGTAAGCTCTGGTCGTAGTTTACTTGGAAGCTTAAATCTACCTATAGGAATTCTCCCGGTGAGGAGTTCATATAAAATCACACCTACAGAAAAAATATCAGCTCTTGCATCTATCGTTCCGCTGGCTAAATTCTGCTCAGGAGCCATATAATAAGCGGTACCTGCAGACATCACGGTAGATGCAAATTTTACTGGAGTAAGGAGGCGAGCAATACCAAAATCGGTTATTTTTATTTTTAGGTTCTTAAGAACCATAATATTCTCTGGCTTTATATCTCTATGCACTGTGAACTTATGAGCATAGTTTAAACCCTCACAAACTTGCTTTACAACGTTTATTGCTTCTCCAATAGCAATTTCTTCACTTCTATTTTTTCTAATGAGCATCAACTCTCTTAGATTGATTCCTTCGAGAAGCTCCATTGTTATAAATTTAACGTTTTCAGTAGCTCCCAGATCCCTAACTCGGACAATATTGGCGTGAGATAATTGAAGTGAAACTTTTGCCTCATTCTGAAATCTCTCCAGTGCATCTCTGCTTCGCATTAAATTCGGTAATAGTACTTTTAAAGCTATGTCTTCATTGAGCAACGTATCGTAGACTTTATATACAACCCCCATTCCACCTCGACCAATTAATTCCTTAATCTGATATCGGTGATTTATTACATCGCTAATATTAAATGGACTAAATTGATCCTCTTCTTCTAATGTGGGCTTCTTTTCTTCCGCAACTTCTTCAGCCGGTTTAAATAATTCATCAAGTTCATCGGCTGATATTAATTCTTCCGTATTACTAATAAGTTCTCCGATTGGATTATTTTGCTTTACTTCCTGAGTATTTTCCAGCTTATATCCGCAAAAAGGGCAAAAATTGGCTTTTTCGCTAAGAAGTTTTTTACAATTAGGACACTGCATTTTCTTTCCCAAGCTAAATGTAGAATCTCTGAAACAATACTAAACTATATGTTAACATAAAATTCTTATGATTTGAAGTCTAAAAATGGCTCTATATTACAGGAAGCTGAACGAAATACGTACTAATTATTCTTATAAAAAAATCACATCTATTACATAATATTATAGAAAATCTTTCACTTTTGACGAATCGAGATATACGTGCAAATCAAATATGATTAAATTACAAAAAGCCCGGCTTAACCGAAGTTAATCCGGGCATAAATTGGCAAACTAAAATCATAGATTAAGCCTTGCTGGCAAAATCTTTCATCCATGCAGTTGATTGAGATTTTGGACGTGTAATTGCAATACCCAAAGCTCTATTTAGAATTATCTGCGAAGAAATTCCCATAGCTCGAGATACGCCAAAGAATACGGTATAAAATTCAAATTCTTTTACACCATAATGATAGAGCAGAGAACCAGAACCTGCATCAACATTTGGCCACGGATTCTTAGCTTTACCCTGTTCTTTCAGAATATCGGGTACTATGGCATAGAGACGATCAACAATCTGGAAAACAGGGTCATCCGAACAATATTTTCTACCGAAATCCACAAAGGCAACGAATCGAGGATCAGGAGTACGCAGTACTGCATGACCGTATCCGGGAATTACCTTTCCAGAATTGAGAGTATCCCAGCAATATTCTTTTAATTGCTCATCATTGGGTGCACCTTTGTATTGATCCAGGATACCCAGAACAAAAGCAAGGCATTCTTGATTCGCCAAACCGTGCAGAGGTCCAGCCAATCCATTAAGTGCTGCTGAAATGGCATAATAGATATCGGATAGAGCAGATGCTACTACATGTCCAGTAAAGGCACTTACATTGCCTCCTTCGTGGTCGCTATGCAGGGTCATATAGAGCCGCATAAGCTCAGCAAAATCACCTTTTGGATCATCAATACCCATCATATAGGCAAAATCAGCGCCCCAATCAAGATCGGGATTAGAAGGAATTAAATCACCTTTATCATATTTAATGCGATAGATTCCCGCAGCGATGGTGGGAAGCTTGGCAATAAGTTGAATACCATCCTGCACAGCAGGCTCCCAATATTCTGTCTTTTTCATTCCCTCGGTATATCTCTTCCTGAACGCTGATTCCTTCTCTAATGCAATAATAGCAGCACTCAGCATGGCCATGGGATGAGCATCTTTACCCATTCCTTTAACAACATCCCAGACATAACCTGGAACCTCAGAATGTTTCTTGAAATCATCCTGTAAAGCTTTTAAAGCATTATTATCAGGCAACTCACCTGTTAATAACAGATAGAAAATCTCCTCTGGGAGTTTATCTGTTAATTCAGAAACAGGAATTCCGCGAATAATTAAGCCTTTATCAGGAGAAACCACTGAAGTATCACAGACCAAACCTACTACCCCGCGCATTCCACCATAAGCTTGACGAAGTGTCACATTAGATACTACCTTATCACCATGCTCTGTAGCTATCATTTTAACTTCATCTCTATAAGCCGGAATTATTGCTGCAATCTTTTCTTGTAAAGTAGCCATATGTCACTCTCCTTTAATTTAAAGATTAAATAATAATTATTAACTTTTATTGCTAATAATGAAGCAATATTATAATTCCATATTATGTAGCTATTAAATCCTTTCTGTCAAAATGAACATAATAAATGTTTAACCTCATTATAATATAATTAGCTATTTCTGTGAAGTTCAAAATAAAAAATCTTAAAGCAAAATATTTAATATTTTAATACCCTCTATAATTTTTCCTAAAATGACATATGACCAGGTGAAACTTCTTATTGATAGCTTATGCAACAATTAAGAGATAATTGCTTTCGGTGTTTAATGCAGCAGAAAAATCTACTTTAGCTGACTATGCCAAAGCAAACAGATAATTTAATTACTATTCCTAAAGCAATCGAAATTAACCTTACTAAAGAGTATACCTTTTTGTCTGAATCGAGTTTTCGATCGGAGAAAACAGTTAATATCAAAACTGAAAGGCTCAGGTTTTTATTATAAGCAATGCCTTATTTTTTGTCAACCTTATACCCAAAATAAATGGCAGAAAATGAAATCTGTCAATGCTATTATTTTCTATTCTGGCTTTTTATTTTTTTTATTAAATAAGCCCTTTTACCTTCTTTACTATAGATGAGCTTATCTACCATATGCCGTGCCAAAAAAATTCCTCTTCCACGAGCTTTAAATATATTTTCAGGTACTGTTGGGTCTCGTATATCATGAATATTAAAACCTGTGCCTTGGTCTTCAATCATAATTACTATCTCATCATTTCCTTTATAGTACTTAATATAAGCAATTTTATTCCGGGAAAACTTATTACCATGTTCTATAGCGTTATAGCATATTTCATTTGCTGCAGTTTGCATTTCATATATGAACTCATCTTTTACGGAAGTGTCTTTTCCCAATTTACTCATAATCCTCTCAATGTTTTTTTGGCACTGTTTGATTGTCTTAACCGGATAGCTCGGCTCTCCTTTTAGTAACTGCTCATAATAATTTTCGTCTCTACTTGACAACTCTTTACCTTTTTGCTAATGTTATTTTTCAAGCCAGCAAAAAAACTGCTATTCTTATTTATATATTATAAAATACAATGCCATTAAGGCAAATAATAAAAAGCAAACTGGATAACTTCATTACATAGCTATTAACAGTAAAAAGCTCTTGTAATAGGTATAAAATTGTGATAATTTATTGGTTTAAAAAAAATGAACTTTTGTTTATTGACTACTATACTTTTAACATATATATTTTCCCTGGCTTTTAAGGATATAAAATGAACAATTCGTTTTCTATTTTATTGCTTTCTACTATCTCAATTGCTTTCTTATATACCTTGGCCCCCGATCATTGGGTTCCTTTCACTATGATTGGTCAAGCTCAGAAGTGGAGCGATAAGAAGCTCTTAGTGATTACATTTATTTCAGGGATTGGTCATGTACTATCTTCCATAATATTAGGCGCCATCGGAATTGCTGCAGGAATAGGGCTGAGCAGATTAGGAGAAACAGAATCAAATCGAGCTCAGATCGCAGGTTTATTGATTATTGGATTTGGAATCGCCTATGCTGTTTGGGGCTTAAAACGACTTAAAGAAGGGCATCATCACTCCCATATACTGGACCACCATAAAGCTACAACTATCTGGACACTCATAGCTATTTTTCTTCTTGGACCATGTGAGCCACTCATACCTCTAATGTTCATGGCTGTAAAATATAGCTGGAAGGCTATTGCGATTATAGCACTTTCTTTTAGTGCTATAACTGTTGGAATGATGATCCTTCAAGCTTACCTTGCCTTCCGTGGTGTAAAATTGATCAGAGCAGAGAACTGGGCTAAATATACCCATATTATTGCCGGTATTATTATCGCAGCTACAGGAGCTGCTGTAATGCTTTTAGAGATTTAAACAAAACAACATATTTATTGCCTTTAGCTATATTTTTACTTCCGCTACTATTATTGTATAACATTGAAAGTAAAATTTATTATCAATCCCATCGCAGGGAGAAAAAGAGATATTAAAAAGGAAATCCAAAAAATAGAGGAGATATTCTCTGCAAAAAGCGCCCAAGCTGATATTCAAACGACAAATTCACCAGGAGAGGCCATAGAAATTGCTCAGCAAAGTATAGATATAGGGTATGACAAAATAGCGGCTGTTGGTGGGGATGGAACTATGAATGAGGTAGCCACGTCTCTGGAAGGAAGCTCTATACCGATGGGAATAATTCCAAAAGGTTCTGGAAACGGTCTGGCGAGAGCATTAGGCATCCCCTTAACTTTAGAAAAAGCCTGTGAGACATTGTTTGAAAATCGCTTCACATATATTGATGTTGGCATAATTAATAATAGGAAATTTTTTAATGTAGCAGGCATTGGCTTTGATGCGCAAATAAGCTGGCACTATAACCAGAAATATCATAAAAGCCGAGGATTTCTTTCTTACATTCTATCTGGTTTTCATGTATTTTTTAAACTCGATCGGGAAGAAGTAGCAGTTATATTCAATGGAAAAAATATTAATATAACCTCACTTTTAATTACTATTGCAAATTCCAATCAATATGGATCTGGTGCCATCATTGCTCCTACTGCTGACCCAAGTGATGGACTACTTGATGTTTGCATCATCAAAGATATCGGATTTTTTACCGGACTCTTTCATTTGCCAAAACTTTTTACTGGTGCCATCGAAAAAGTACCACATATTAGCATATACAAAGTAAACTCAATAGATATCATAAGAAAAAATCCAGGGCCTACGCAAATAGATGGAGAGGCTTATATGGGCGAAAAACATTTAAAAATAAGCCTCTTACCCAGGGCATTAAAGATTTGTATTCCGGATAAAAAAGGCCTTTTTTAGTTTGACAACAGAAAAGGAAGGTAGTATATTTAAATAGGACTATTTTAGTCATATATGAAAGGGGCGAGTGTGATACCAGCGTTAAAAAGGAGTAAATTATTATGATATATATGGATCATAATGCAACTACCCCTATGGATCCAGCGGTGCTTAAAGTAATGCTACCTTATCTCAAAGAACGATTTGGCAATCCATCAAGCTCAACCCATGAATTTGGTCACGTTGCTCGTTTAGGCATTGAAGAGGCCCGAGCTCAAGTTGCTCAATTCATTGGAGCGCTACCTGAAGAGATATTATTTACTAGCGGTGCAACTGAAGCTGATAACTTAGCAATTAAAGGCATAGCATGGTCATATAAAGAGAAAGGCAACCATATAATTACCAGTCAAGTAGAACATAAAGCAGTCTTAAATTCCTGCAAAAGTTTGGAGAAAGAGGGATATAAAGTAACCTATCTTCCAGTAGATAAAGATGGACTCATTGACGCTGACGATGTGAAAAAAGCAATAGCAGATAAAACTATTTTAATTACAATAATGCATGCCAATTCTGAAATTGGTACCTTAGAACCTATTGCTGACATAGGTAAAATAGCAAAAGAAAAAGGAATCATTTTTCATACCGATGCAGTTCAGGCGGTAGGGAAGATTCCTGTCAATGTAGAAGAATTAAATGCGGATCTTCTCTCCATGTCTGGACATAAAATGTATGGACCGAAAGGCATTGGTGCTCTTTATCTTAAAAAAAAAGTTAAATTAACTCCAATGATTCACGGTGGTGATCATGAAAGAGGCTTACGCTCTGGCACAGAAAATGTGCCAGGAATTGTAGGTTTTGGGCAGGCTTGTGAAATCGCTAAGAAAGAATTACCCGAGGAAATGAAGCGCTTGCGAAAATTGCGAGAGCATCTGGTGAATGGTGTAATGAAAAACATTAAACATGTGCAGCTTAATGGTCATGCGGAAAAAAGGATACCGGGCAACGCTAATTTTAGTTTCCACTATATTGAGGGAGAAGCATTGATCCTATTCTTGAAGAATTTTGCCATATCTTCTGGATCCGCATGCACCTCAGGCTCTTTAAGTTCTTCCTATGTATTAAGAGCTATCGGTGTTCCAGATCATATTGCTCATGGCTCAATCAGAATCTGCTTAGGAAGAAGCAATACTATCGAACAAGTAGACCTATTTATAAAACAGCTTAAAGAAAGTGTCTCTAAACTAAGAGAGCTTTCACCACTTTATGAGGGTTAACAATGACGTCATATAACGTGGGAGATTATAGTCAAAAAGTAATTGAGAACTTTCAGAACCCAAAAAATGTAGGTGAAATAAAAGATGCTGATGGAGTCGGCACAGTAGGTAATCCTTCATGTGGGGATGTGATGAAACTCACCATTAAAGTCAAAGATGGTCGTATTGTTGATGCGAAATTTAAAACCTTTGGGTGCGGGGCAGCTATTGCTACCAGCTCGATGGTTACAGAAATAGTAAAAGGAAAAACAATAGATGAAGCTTTAAGAATAACTAATAAAACCGTGGTTGAAGCACTGGATGGATTACCCAAAATAAAAATGCACTGTTCAGTCTTAGCAGAAGATGCTTTGAAGGCAGCAATAAAAGATTATCAAAAAAAACAGGCAGAAAAGAAAAAAACATAATATAATATAGAGCTTATTAATAATATATAATGTTTTAAACGATATAATTTTTACCCTTATAGATGAGGAGGCAATATGGCTGAAATAATTGAAATACGCTGGCATGCTCGAGCAGGTCAGGGTGCTATTACTGCTGCTAATACCTTTGCAACAGTAATGGGCAAATTGGGAAAGTATGTGCAGGCCTACGCAGAATATGGTGCTGAAAAACGAGGCGCTCCGGTAGTGGCCTTTACCCGTATTAGCGAAAAACCTATTCTTCTGCACTGCGGAGTTATAACACCTAATGTAGTAGCCGTACTTGATCCCAGCCTGCTAAAGCAAGTAGATTTCTGTGACGGCTTATCAGAAGATGGAATAATAATGATTAATTCCAGTCACTCCATTAATGATATAAAAAAGGGATTAACCTTAGACAGCAGGAAATTGTATCTCCTTGATGCTACCAAGATCGCAATGGAAGAGCTCAATCGAAATCTTCCTAATACACCTATGCTCGGAACCTTGGTTAAATCATTAGGATTGATAGGGATCGATGATTTCCTGGAAAATTTCAGAACTTCTTTACCCAAGAAGTTTCCGAAGAACCTTATTGATGCAAATATATCTGCTGTAAGACGTGGGTATGAGGAGGTTAAAGTAGGATGAAAAAAACAACATTAAAAAAATGGCAAGAATTACCCATAGGAGGTCTTATCATAGAGCCGGGTAATTCGGTAGAGTATGAAAGCGGTTCTTGGAGTCCACAGAAGCTTATATTCCATCCTGATAGATGTATACACTGTTTACAATGCTGGGTATATTGTCCCGATGCTTCAATTGAGGTCAAAGACGGAAAAGTAATAGGTATCGATCATTACCACTGCAAATGCTGCGGTATTTGTATTGAACATTGCCCGACGGAACCTAAATCATTGGAATTAGGCAGAGAAGAAGAAGAATCGCTATGAGGTAGTTAGATTCGTGCTAATTATCCAAAGATCAAGGAGAATTAAACAATGAAAGAAACAATAACTGAAAAAAAGGTCAACGGTATTCGTCGTTCCTTGACCGGTAATCAAGCTTTAGCTGAGGCAATGAGACAAGTCAATCCAGACGTCATGGCAGCTTACCCCATAACCCCTTCTACACCCATTGTTGAGGCCTTTTCCCAATTTGTTGCTGATGGGGTGGTGGATACCGAACTCGTGACAACCGAAAGCGAGCACAGTGCTATGAGCGCCTGCGTTGGTGCATCTGCCGCGGGTGGTCGGGTAATGACTGCTACTGGCTCACAAGGCTTGGCCTTTATGTATGAAGTTCTTTATGTAGTACCAAGTCTTCGGCTTCCTGTTGTCATTGCAGTAGCAAATAGAGCCTTAAATTCACCCCTTAACATCCATGGAGACCATAGCGATACAATGGCACTCAGAGATTCTGGGTGGATTCATCTCTATTCGGAAAACGCTCAGGAATGCTACGACAATGTTTTGCAGGCAGTAAGAATAGCCGAACATGAAAAAGTACTAACACCAGTCATGGTTTGTGAAGATGCCTTTCAGACTTCTCATATGATTGAAACGTTAGAAATACTCCCCGATGACGTAGCAAAAAAATTTATAGGGACTTATAAACCATTATATCCTTTACTTGATACAGATCATCCTGTAACCTATGGCGCCGCAGACCGACCAGATTATTATATGGAACATAAAAGAAATCAGCTGGGTGGAATAACTGAAGCCCTGGAAGTAATACCACAGATAGGTAAAGAATACGAAAAACTAACAGGTAGGACTTATGGGATGATTGATTCTTATCGTCTTGAAGACGCCGATTATGTAATTGTGGTTATGAGCGCGGTAGCAAGTACTGTTCGTCATGCAATTGATGGATTACGGGCTAAAGGAGTTAAAGCTGGCATGCTGAAAATTCGATGTTTCAGGCCTTTTCCTTTTAATGAAACAGCTGAAAAGCTCAGTAATGTCAAGGCCATAGCAGTGCTCGACCGCTGCTGGACAGGTGGAGCTCAGGGCGGTCCCCTCTTCTTAGAGATTAGCACTGCCCTTTATCATGCCAACTTAAAACCAGCTATTATAAATTATGTTTATGGATTAGGCGGTCGAGACCTTTTCGCTGACCAAATAGAAGAGGCGTATCATCGCCTGGAAAAGATAGTGAAAACTGGTGAGATTGGCGAATTAGTCGGTTATCTAAATCTGCGAGAATGAGAGGAGGTTGTAATGGTTACCTTAAAATTAAAAGAGCTTTCAAAACAAAAAGAACGTTTTAGTAATGGACATAAACTTTGTCCCGGATGCGGAGAAGCCATGACCATAAGACAGTTTATGCTTGCTTTTGATGATCCAGTAGTAGTGGCAAATGCTACTGGCTGCATGGAAATCTGCTCTGGGACCTTTCCTTATACTTCCTGGCTTACTCCCTGGATTCATAACTGTTTTCCAAATGCTGCCTCAACCGCAGCCGGGGTGGAGGCTATGTATCGGGCAAAGGTTAAAAATGGCCAGATAAACCCCGATAAAAAAATTAAAGTATTAGCAATCGCAGGTGATGGGGGCACTTATGATATTGGCTTTCAGGCTCTCTCAGGCGCTATGGAAAGATATCATAATATGACCTATATCTGCCTTGATAACCAGGGTTATATGAATACCGGTGGGCAGCGGTCAAGCGCTACACCCTTTGCCGCGGGAACTACTACGTCCCCAGTAGGAGAAGTACTTCTGGGAAAACAGCAATTTAGAAAAGACTTGACCAAAATCATGGCTGCTCATGATATTCCCTATGCTGCTCAGGTTTGCTGCTGTAATTGGCTCGATTTAATGCGCAAGGCACAAAAATCTATGAGTATCGAGGGCCCAGCGTTTATTAACGCTCTCATCCCCTGCCCCACAGGATGGCACAGCGACCCTGCCCAGGGATTGAGAATCTGTCAGAAGGCCGTTGATAGTTGCGTCTGGCCTCTTTATGAAGTCGAAAATGGCGAAACGAAGATTACCTACTTCCCAAAGGTCAAAATACCTGTTATTGAATGGCTTAAGGGTCAAGGAAGATTTAAGCATCTATTAGAACCGCAGAATAAAGAATTAGTAGGGAAAATACAACAAGAGGTTGATCGCCGCTGGGAAAAACTGCTTAAAGATGCCGGACGAGCAACATAGAAATTTTTTCAATAGTGAGAAAAAATGCCCATTTATGAATATATCTGTAACAATTGTAACAAAGAATTTGAGAAATTGATATTGAATAATCGAAGTGAAATTGTATGCCCTTGCTGTGAAAGCAAAAATGTTAGGCGTAAAGCTTCTCTTTTTGGCTTTAAAAGCAGCAAAGGATTTACAAGCTCTAAAAGCTCTTCAGGTTGTGAGGGATGCACGAGTAGCAGCTGCCAAAGCTGTGATGAGTAAAAAATTATTATAAAACAAATATTACATGTGCTCTTCTTTTCCAAGGACAAGAGGAGGACATAGAATGTAATTAAATTTCCAGAGGAGCAAGGATGACTCAGCTTAGTGAGGCTAAAAAAGGAATAATAACCCCTGAGGCAAGGAGAGTTGCGCGGCAAGAAGGGATAGAGCCGGAATTTATTGCTGAGCAGATAGCAAAAGGAAAGCTGGTAATACCAAAGAACATAAAGAGAGACTTTATCCCTCAAGGCATTGGTGAAGGATTGCGAACCAAGGTTAATGCTAATATAGGCACATCGCAAAACCATTATGATTTGAATGAGGAATTGGAAAAGCTAAGAGTGGCGGTAGAAGCAGGAGCAGAAAGCGTTATGGACCTGAGTACAGGGGGTGATCTCAATGCGACCAGAGAAGAAATAATCAAATACTCTCCGGTAATGATCGGAACGGTACCTATATATCAGGCTATTGTTGCATATTCTCAGGAAGATCTCGATTTTAAACAAGTGAGCGCAGATTTTATCTTTTCCATAATAGAAAAACAAGCACAACAAGGAGTTGACTTCATCACTGTTCACTGTGGTGTGACTCTCAGGGTGCTGGAGCTTTTGGAAAAAGAAAAAAGAGTTGGCGGAGTTGTAAGTCGTGGAGGTGCTTTTCTCATAAACTGGATGAAAGCAAACCAGAAAGAGAATCCTCTCTACGAACATTATGATCGCCTTTTATCAATTGCTAAAAAGTATGATGTTACCCTAAGCTTAGGGGATGGAATGAGACCAGGTGCAATAGCAGATGCAACAGATGCAGTTCAAATTGAGGAGCTCATTATATTAGGGAAACTACATCAAATCGCTCTTGAGGAGGGTGTACAGGCCATGATTGAAGGTCCAGGGCATATCCCTCTGGATGAAATAGAGATGAATATCAAATTAGAAAAACGCCTGTGTCACGGTGCACCTTTTTATGTTCTTGGACCACTCCCAACGGATATTGCTGCTGGATATGATCATATAACTTCAGCAATAGGAGGGGCGATTGCAGCAGCTGCAGGAGCAGATTTTTTATGTTACGTCACCCCAGCAGAACATTTAAGGCTCCCAACAGTAGAGGATGTTAGAGAGGGAGTAATAGCAGCCCGTATTGCAGCTCACTGTGGAGATTTGGTAAAAGGGATAAAAGGAGCGAAGGAAAAAGACCTGGAGATGTCCAGATTCAGAAAAGCTCTCAATTGGAAAGGGATGTTTAAAATGGCTCTCGATCCGCAGAGAGCCCAGCAAATGCGGAAACAAAGCGAGGCTTTTGAAGAAGAATATTGTACTATGTGCGGTAAATTTTGTGCTGTTCGTTTGCACAATATTTCCCAAGCAGAAAAAAGCCAATCCAAGATTATGCGGAAGAAAAAATAACATTCTAAAAGCCTGTAGTTACCATAAGCTTTGAGGATTATAAAGTTAGGAATAGTTATATGCTATTTACTAAAAAAGTCGATTACAGCATAAGAGCAATCCTCTACCTATCAACAAAACCGGATGGGAAACTTGTTTACTTAAGAGAGGTATCAGAAGCACGAGGAATATCCCGGCACTTCTTGGCCAAGATCTTCCCAGATCTAATACGTGAGGGTCTGGTGAAATCTTATCGTGGGAGTCAAGGAGGCTTCATGCTTGCAAAAGATGCATCGGAGATAACAATCGCAGATATTATCAAAGCCGTGCGCGGTCCAATAGCGATAAGCAAATGTCTGCAGCAAAATCAACAGTGTAAATATGAAAGCTCTTGTAAAGTTCAGGACTTATGGAAGAAAGCCCAGGAACATTTAATGGGAATTTTAAATAAGACCACAATAGCTGATTTAAAAGAGGGTGTTTTTTCATAATATTATTATTACGAAAATATCGTAATAATTGCAATATACCTCATGCGCCTAAAAGTAACTAATTTTTTTACTGTCATCCTTACCCTAACATAACGCTATATAAACAGTTCATAAAACAGAGCTTATCTCATTCTGACATCTTAATAAAGAAATTTAAGCTAATTAGTAGTTGAAAAATTTGACAAAATAATATATAATAATAAATGGCAGATGATGATTTTTAAGTCGCCCTGTGATCTAGAAGTGGGCCTTCGGACCCATTATTCTTCTTACTGAATGTACGTTTGGAGAGAAGAGAAGTCAGGATCGAAGGGCGACTTTTTTATAACATAAATTTATTATTATTAATAGGAAAAAATGAATATTAAAATAAAATCTAAAAGTGGAGACATATTTGCTGAATCTATAGAGGTGCTTGTAATACCAATTTTGGAAGAAAAGAAAACCCTTCCAGCTCTTATTAAGTCCTTTGATAAAAAGATGGACGGCGTAATATCAGAAGTACTTTCTGACGAAGATTTTACGGGTAAACATAAAGAGCTTTTACTGCTGAGATTGAAAAAAGACAGCTCAATAAGAAGGCTTCTACTCATGGGACTGGGGAAGGAGGATAAGCTTAATGTTGAAATGATACGTCAAGCTGTGGGTAAAGCAGCTATTTATGTAAGAGATTTACAAATAGAAAGTCTAACTTATCACCTCCCTTCTTTCCCTGTTGACAAGAAAATTGCACTGACTGATCTTTGTCAGGCATTAGTAGAGGCAAGTATTTTAGCCCTCTATAAATTTGAGCAATATAAGAAATCCAAGAAAAAAAAGCAGATCGATATTAAAGAAATTAAAATCTGGTTTGAAAAGCCTGAATTAGCAAAAAAGTTGGAATCGATTATTAACAAAGGCAAGATCATCGCCGAGGCTTCATGCTATGCACGTGATTTGACTAATAAACCGGCAAACGTGGTTGTACCGAAGTTCCTTGCTGCAGAGGCAGAAAAAATTGCTAAAAACCAAGGGTTAGATTGCCATGTTCTCAATAAAGCAGATTTGAAAAAGCTCAAAATGGGAGCACTCCTCTCAGTTGCCCAAGGCAGTGAAGAACCAGCTAAATTAATAATCCTACAACATAATGCTCAGCGAACTGATCTGCAAAATATTGTTCTTGCGGGCAAAGGTATCACCTTCGATTCCGGTGGCATATGCATTAAACCGGATAAGGATATGTGGCAGATGAAAGGTGATATGGCAGGTGCTGCCGTAGTACTCGCTACCGTAAAAGCAGCGGCTCTGCTCCAGTTTCCCCTTAGAATAATCGGAATAATTCCGGCCACAGAAAATATGCCGAGCGGCTTGGCTTCCCACCCGGGAGATGTAGTGAAATCTTATTCAGGTAAAACAATCGAAATAATCAACACCGACGCTGAAGGCAGGATGGTATTGGCTGATGCTCTTTCCTATGCCCTGAAATATAAACCAAATGCCATAATCGATCTGGCTACTCTTACGGGATCATGCGTAGTTGCCCTGGGTCAACTTGCTATTGGACTTATGGGCAACAACGAAACTTTAATGTCGAGAATCAAAGAAGCAGGGGAAAAGAGCTATGAACGAGTGTGGGATCTACCATTATGGGAGGAATATTCAGAGCAGATAGAGAGCGATATTGCAGACATAAAAAATTCCGGCGGTCGATACGGCGGAGCCATTACCGCGGCTGCTTTTTTAAAGCATTTCGTAGACAATATACCCTGGGCTCATCTTGATATTGCTGGAGTATTTTGGTATGACCAGGCAAAACCCTATATACCTAAAGGTGCTACAGGTATAGGCGTTCGTCTTATTATTGAACTGTTAAGCACCTGGAATAAAATTTAAAACTAATGCAAAACTAACAGGGAATGGCTATATATTATTAACATATGGAGCATTTAAATGGGCGAGCTTAAACTTTTTATAGTCTCTCATCTGGGTGAAAATCCATGCTGGCGTTTAGTAGTTGCAGAAGATGCTCCTTCAGCTTTCTTAAAATGCATGGATATTAGGAAAGAAGCCCAAAGGCAATCTCGAAAAAGCTGTCAGGTCGAAGAAGTAAAGATTGAAGGTTACAAAATAAAAGTGATTAAAGAAAAAAATAGGCCCATCAGCTTATTATAGATGCTTGTCTTCGTATTTCAGATAGAGGGCAACTTCTTTATCCTCTTTTACCAAACTGTAATTCGACTTAAAATACTTATCAGGATAATTATCTTTAGCTTTAAAAGCAAATTTCAAACCTTTGGTAAAGGTACTGGGCTCAACAAACTCGTATCCTTGTTCTAACAGCCAATCCTCGGAAAAAAAGTATCGTTTTCTGCTAAAGTACATCTCTATAGCTTTAAGATTATCTACAGAGTTTTTTCTGGGGCCTCTGAGAACATAGCCCTGCTTCAGCAACTTCTTTAAAGCTCCTATATTTTTTATTGTGATTGCTAAAGCCACTTTGATTCTAAACCTACAGTATTAAGCAAAACTCAGAAATTACAAGTATCTACTAAAGGTTTTTTTCAATCATCTGAGCTATGGCATCTTCAGAAGCAGCACCGATCATCTGATCTTTCACTTCACCATTAGCAAAAAGCATCATTGTAGGAATGGAAGTAATTTTATATTTCGCAGCAATGCTGCCTTGCTCATCCACATTCAACCTGGCTATCTTTGCTTTTCCCTGGAATCTTGGCGCTAATTTTTCGAGGATTGGTGCAACTATCTGGCACGGTCCGCACCACACAGCGAAAAAATCAACTAATACCGGAACGGGAGATTCTAAAACTTCACTATTAAAATTTTCTTCTGTTATAATGATAACACCCTCTTCCATTGTATTTCTCCTTTGCCATAAATATATTACTCATCTCCAAAAATAAGCTCCTATTATAACATAAGTAAACCATGTCATTAAATTAAAAATCAACATTTTATTATTTTGATGAAACAGCTACTGCTGCTTCCGCTAAATCCAAATTTTCTATTATTACTTCCCTTACCTGCCTTAGAAATTGCGATTGCTCCACTTTAGTGGCACTCTTAGGCTTCATCGGCTTACCAATGACCAATCCAATCCTTTGACCTTTAACCTTCATACTACCTTTTGATTGTATTTTACCACTTCCATAAATTGAAACGGGCACTACTGGAGATGTGCTTTCGAAAGCTAATCTTGCACTGCCGATCTTAAATTCCTGCACTCGCCCATCAGTACTTCTCGTTCCCTCGGGAAATATGATCAGAGAATAACCTTTTTCCATCTGTTTTAAGGCAAATTTAATGCTCTGTAATGCTTTCCTGGGATTTGATCTATCAAGCGGTATATAACCTAATCCCTGCATCGCCCAACCAATTAGGGGTACCTTAAACACTGTTTCTTTCGATATGAAGATCACTTTATAAGGAAGATAACCAAGTAAAACATAAATATCAAAATAACTCTGATGATTACAGCAAAAGATATATGCTTGGTTTCCTGATACATTTTGTCTTCCTCTTACCTTCACCCTGCTTCCGCTAATAAAAACGATAGCTCTTGCCCAAAGACTTGCCAACCAGTACGGAAAAATAGTTTTGTAGGTAAATGGATAAGCGGGGAAAAAAATCACCATACCAATTAAGGTTATTACTATTCCAATAGCCCATTTCACGAGAGATAATGGCATAGAATCTCCCCATCAGAATCAACCTTCTGGATTAATAAATTAGATAATCTACTTAGGATCAAGGATAGTCTGCTAAATATTCTCCCAGCTTATGATATTTAAGATTAAAGAGAATGAGGGGCGATTTATCTTCATTATGAACAAAATTCACTACCTCTCCAACAAAAACTGTATGGTCTCCAGCAGTAAAATGGTTAATCAATTTACACTCCATTACAGCCCGTACACCCTTTAATCTTGGCGCTTTAATTTTTATTCCAGGTTCGTGCTCAAATATAGATTGTTCGAGTTTATCTTCTTTTCTTCCGCTTATGGTTCCAGCAACAGTAGAGAGTTTCCTCTGATCATCCGCCAAGATATTCAAAGAAAATTCTCCCGCTTCTACAATCAAATCATGCGTATAGCGCTTTGGAGCTATGGAGACGTATACGATAGGAGGCTTATGTGATAACGGTCCTACCCAGGCTGCTGTCATAATATTAGCTTTTTCCCCTACCGCAACGCTCACTATTGCTACTGGTAAGCAGAACTGATTAGAATGATAACGTGCCATTATTACCCTCCTTATTTAAATTAAGAGGTTTCTCTTGGATTATAATCTTTTAACAGTTCCATTACTTTATCTATTAAATGTTCCTGGGAAACTTCCACTATCTTTCCGCTTTGGCTGTGCTTCAGCTCAATCTGTTTATTCTCTAAATATTTTTTTCCCAGTATTATCTGAATTGGAATACCAAGTAATTCTGCATCTCTGAATTTTGAACCAACGCCGATGCTTCTGTCATCTAAAAGACTTTCGATATTTTCTTTTTTTAACTGTGTATAAAGCTCTTCTCCTCTCTCTCTAATTTCTGCGAGATGCGGATTCAGGAGTAAAATAACAGCTTTAAAAGGAGCAATGGGCAGAGGCCATGCCATTCCTTGTTCGCTCTTATATGCTTCAATCAAGCAGGGAATCAAAGAAGCATAATAAACTTTGAGATAGCTTATTAATAGTTTTTCTTTGCCTTTCTCCCCATTTATTATTATTGGTTTTTTTCCAGCTATAAAAGGGGAATAAATCTCAGCTATCTTATTAAATCTTTTGAGTACAGTTTTTCCCTTGCAATGTGGACAGACTTTATCATCATAAGGTTGAGTGAGATCGGCGAATTTTTCCACCTTGAAGTCACGGTTTAGATTTGCATTAGCAAAGTGATAGTCCTCACGATTTGCCCCTGCTATACAATCGACCATCTGCAGAATTGAATAATCACCTATTATCGGAATATCATTTTTAAGTTCGATTGGACCTGAAAAACCGATGGGAGCACCTGTGATTTCTTTAATAAGATTTTCATCGGCTAACTGTATATTTTTTCTCCCTAAGAAAAGCTTAAGCTTTTTGAGGCTTAGCTGTACATCACCTCTCAGAAGAACAGCTAAAGGTATTCCATCAGCAGTAAGAATTATGGTCTTCAATATTTCTTGAGGATTTTTATTAAAAAATCGGCATACATCATCCACAGTTACCATCCCTGGTGTCTCAATTAGTTGGAGCTCATGCAGGTTCCTTTGAGCATCCAGCGAGGAGATATTATTAATCTGTGCCGGATGTAATAAAGTATTACATGAGGTACACAACGCTATTTTCTGGTCCCCTTCCTCATTGTCGCATACTATCCAATGAGCTAAGACGTCATAATCTTGTAATAGGCTTACTCTATAAAAATCTAAACCCAAATTGGATAAAATATCTTCAACTATCATGTTTAATATCTCCAATTTTTTGAAATCAATGCCCGTTCCACTATCTACCATGAAAGCTTCTAAAAATCTTATGCTCAGTTCTATCCTGGATCCTGCATCTTTTATGTTATTTCCATCATGCCAGGTTGAAAACTGATAAAAGAGAAGGGGAAGCTGTTTGTAAGAAGAAATAATCTGGCTAAAAAAGCTTGCCATATTTTGACGATGTATCTTTTCTCGTTCATTTGGTGGTGCCGAAGAACTCATAATCAAATAATAATCTAACTCCAATCCTTTATGCTTGGAAATAATATGCCGAATGAAATTATCTACTTTTTGGATGAGCTTTACCCCTAACGGTAAATAAAAAAAACATCCCTTTCGGAGGATTCTCAGCACTCCTGATTTTACTAAATATCTTATGGTGGGAGATTTTATGTCTTTAGGTATGGTTTTAAGTGTCGGTATGAAATAATCACTCCAACGCATAACAATTCTTTCATCAGCTTATTATTAATATCCCTCTTACTTAATAACAGAACGGATTATGCCTCGCTGAGCATTACTACATGTCGTTTATTCACTGCAATAAAAGGATAAGTAACCTCACCCTCTTTGGAGATATCTTTTACATCAGTGAGCATCAGAAAAGAAACTGCAGTGTCATTCAAGAAATCAGAAATTCTTCTATACAGTGCCTTATCCAAATAAAGATAACCGACGAGTACTTCTTTGTTTACCGTCTCAACCCTTATTTTTATCTTTACTTTCCGTTTTTTTTCTTCTTCGATTAACTGGCTTTCAACTGTATACTGATCTGTTTCTTTTTCTTTCATTTTTATTAAAATCCATAAATATGGCTTAAAAAATAATCCGAAATAAATTATTGTGCAATAGCCATATGGACATCTTAGCAGAAATGGCACGTATTAACAAGAATATATATGATTTACCAATCTTTTTCAAAACTGCTAAATCAAACAACAATCATATATGATTATAATATTTATTTCGAATTATTTAGAAATAATAATATATAAGAGGATTTTAATCTAATCAAAATTTCATTAGTTTGTTACTGGAAGAACATAAACCTATTTGGTTAAATTTGAAGCTTTACCCACCTTAGAATAAAAGCTGCAAATGTTTATTTTTATTAAAATCCTAATTTGATCTGTTAATACTGGAACTCAGCAGATACGCTTGAATGAAAGGTTCCAGATCGCCGTCAAGCACTCTCTGGACGTCTCCTATTTCCACTCCTGTACGATGGTCTTTTATCAATTGGTAGGGCTGAAGAGTGTAGGAGCGGATCTGGCTTCCCCAGGCAATCTCTTTCTTCGAATCTTCAAGTTTTTGCTGTTCTTTAATCCTCTCCTGGCGGGCTCGTTCGTAAAGCCTTGAGCGCAGTACCATCATTGCCATAGCTTTGTTGCGATGCTGCGAGCGCTCATTTTGGCACTGTACTACGATTCCAGTGGGTATATGAGTAATGCGCACTGCCGAATCGGTGACATTAACATGCTGACCACCTGGCCCGCTGGCACGGAAGGTATCAATCTTAAGGTTTTTTTCTTCTATATTTACTTCAATATCCTCATCAATCTCTGGATAGACAAAAATGGATGCAAAGGAGGTATGACGACGATTGCTGGCATCGAAAGGGGAAATTCTTACAAGTCGGTGCACACCCACTTCGGCCTTTAGCAACCCATAGGCGTATTCCCCTACAATCCTAATGGTTGAACTTTTTATTCCTGCCTCCTCTGCTGGTTGAAGATCAATTATTTCCGTTCCGAAACCTTTTTGCTCACTCCATCTGAGATACATCCTCATGAGCATAGAAGCCCAGTCCTGCGACTCTGTACCTCCTGCTCCCGGATGGATGGTTAAAATAGCATTGGAATAATCATTCTCTCCGCTTAGCATCACCTTGAGTTCAGTATGTTCCACTTCTTTTTTCAGAGAGGCAAGGTTCTTTTTCAAATCTTTTTCTATTTTTTCCCCTTCTTTACCTAATTGAAGAAGAACAGAAGCATCCTCCAGCATCTGGTTCAGATGTTGAATAGTATTCAACTTTTCCTCCAATCTGCTCCGTTTCTTGAGGATGCCCTGCTGTTGGGTGGGGTCATCCCAAAAAGAAGGGGCAGCCATCTTTTTTTCAATTTCCCTTATTTCTTCTTCTGTTTTTTCTGGCTCAAAGAAACCCTCTTATTTTTTCTATTCTTTCCTGCAAATCCTGTAGTTTTTTTTCTTCTTCTTCCCACATAATTTATTACCTCAAAAAAATTTGTAACTCTTTATCTTTTTTCAAGATACGCTATTTTTTATCACTTTTTAATAATGGCTATTATAAGAAATGTGCAAGTAATAACAATGGCTATCCAGGGCAGAATGCCACCCCATCGAGTATAGATTGATAATGTATTATTAGAATATATTTTACTATTTATAACCTTTTGAACGAAAATTTCGCTCGCCTCAATAATCCGCCCATAAGGATCCACTACTCCGCTAATGCCGGTATTAGCAGCTCGGGCAAGCCACCTTCGGTTCTCAATAGCACGGAAAATGGCCATATTAAAATGCTGATAGGGAGCGGATGAGCGTCCAAACCAGGCATCATTGGTGATAGTAACTATAAATTCAGCTCCTCTGTGAACAAACCGTCTGTTAATCTCTGGAAAAATAACTTCATAGCAAATGGGAACACAAAAAGGAACATTTTTATATCTGAGCACGGTATAATTTTTTCCCGGGGTAAAATCTGAATCACCTGGGATAAGCTTATTAATAAAGAAAAGTAATCTCTTTAAAGGTACATATTCCGAAAAAGGTACCAGATGAATCTTATCATAGTATCCTATTAATTCCCCGGAAGGATTAAGGATAAAAACGCTGTTGAAGTACTGTGCTTTATTAGAAGACTTATCCATTCTTTTATCCACAGTACCAAAAAGAAGATAAATTTCCTCACCTCGTGTGAGCTCGCACATAGCTGCTTGGTAAGCTGGAGAATAATTAAACATGAGCGGCACAGCCGATTCGGACCATATTACCAACATCTCTTTTTTCTTAGAGACCTCATAGGTCATACGGAAATGGTCTTGAAATATTTTCCGTACAAATTGAAAGTCCAATTTCTCGCTCTGAGGTACATTACCTTGAATAATTGCGACATCTATTGCTTCTCCTGTCTGCGAAGATTCTCTCAACTTGATTAATCCATAGAAAATGCTCGCTACAATGAGAATAATAGCACTTATACTATATATAAATGTTAGCTTTTTCTTGAAACCCTGTTTTAAGCAGCATACAATCAAACTGTTTATTACTATAATCAAAAATGATACTCCATAAACGCCAAAAATATCGCTTATCTGAATAAGTGGTAGATAGGCGTGCTGGGAATATCCTAAAAGAATCCAGGGAAAACCGGAGAGAAGATAATTCTTTGCGTACTCTAATGTTACCCAAATAAAGGGGGCTAAAAGTAGGGCTTTCTCTTCATACTTCCTTAATAAAAAAGATAAAATGAAAGTAAAAAAACCTATATAAAGAGCAAGGTATACTACTAATAATAATAATATAAGATAGCTCAGCGCTAAGTTTAAGTTACCATACGTATTCATTACCTGGGCAATCCAAGGAAGGGATGTAAAATAGAATATCACTCCAGCTATAAAACCTTGAAGCAAAGAGAATGGTAGATTTTCCTTTTTAACAAAATAGATCAAGGGAACTAAACTCACCCAGGCCAAAAATCCAAGATCAAAAATGGGAAAGGAGAGAAATAGCAATATTCCCGTAAGGATGGGTGCTGCTACATAAAATATCTCTTTTGTTAACTTCATCGATTCTATTATACTCCTATTTTGGGATTCAGCCCTTAGGCCTAAATTGTGCAGGGCAAAAGATATATGATGGTTCTATTAAAATGTGGAAAATACAAATAATGTTATGATGTATCCTGGGCAACCCATGCATCGGTTATTTTCTCCTGAATTTTAAGTCTCTGTAACAGGTCTCTTGCCTCGGCGCTGGTAGAAAAACTTCCAACTCGTACTTTATAGACTACCTTTCCAGCAGATTCCTGTATCTGTCTGATAAAGGCAGGATGATTTTTTGCTTTTAACCTATCTCTCATGGCCAAAGCCTTATCTTTATAAGAAGTTGACATGACTTGAACTGAGTATCTAATATCTTTTGAAGGTTCTTCTTTTTCTTTGGCGGTTGTGCTAATGTCCGCCGGCTTTGGCTTTTCTATTTTCGTTTCTTCAGTCTTTTTTTCTGGTGATTCTTCGCCTTTTTGCGGTTGAGGTTTAAAATCGCTTTCTTTAGTAGTTTTCTCGGAAAGTTGATAAAAGGTGGGGCTAATTTTTTTCTCTGAAGAAGCCTCCTCCTTATCTTCTTTTTCAGTAATAGGAAGGTCCGCTTGTTCTCCAGGAATAGCGCTTGTTTTAGCTAAAGAGTATTCAAGTTCTTTAGCGTTTTTACCTACTTTTACGCCGATAAGAAAAAATACTGCACAAATAACTATTGCAATGAGGAAAATAAATATTAACTGCTTGTTATCGAGCTGTATTTCATAATAATTTCTATCATCTCGATTAGTCATCACTTTCCTCCAAAAGGAAAATAGCTTTTCAGCTATTTTTCTTTAGTTACCAAGTGTGAAAAAATATTTTTATCAATTCATCTTTTGCCTAATCCAATTACTTAATCCCATCAGCTATGGCTATTTGATTATCCTTTCTTTTCTTTGCTTCAAACATAGCTTTATCAGCCAGGCTAATTAATCTCTTTTTAGTTAAGCCATGCTGTGGGTAAGTGGATATGCCAAAACTAGCAGTTATATAGGTATTTTTAATATCACCAAAACGGAAAGGGTCGCTCTCGATATTTTTTTTGATTCTCTTTGCCACTCTAAAAGCACCGAGAGCGTCGGTTTCAGGAAGTATTATACAGAACTCATCTCCTCCATATCGTATAACTCTATCTACTGATCGGACTTGATCAAACATTCTCTTTGCGACCATGCCTAACATTCGGCTGCCTGTGGAGTGGCCATAAAGCTCATTTACCCTCTTAAAATTATTCAAATCTATGAAAATAATAGAAAAATTCGATTTATATCGTTTACTCCTTTGTATCTCTTCTTCCATAAAAGCTTCGAAAAAGCGTCGATTGAAAGCATTGGTAATGTCATCTTTTATTATGAGCCCACTTATTTTTTGAAATGAAAGGACATTTTTAATGGCCAGGGAAGCATCTTTAAGCAATTTATTGATATAAAATACATGTTTTTTCCTGAGGGTTTTCTTTTGATCTTTCTCTGCCATCACTAAAATGCCAAACGATTCTTTATCTACCACTATAGGCCATATAAAGAATGCTTGAATCCCTTCAGATTCTAAAATAGAAGCGTCAATATTTTTTGTTTTTTGAACATCTTCTATGAATACGGGCTTTCTCTTTTCCATTATTTTTTTAAGAAAAAAGGTGTCGAGCCCAAGAAAAGCTTCTTCTGACTTGGCTCCTTTAATTCCTTTACGAGCTATTATTTCTAATTCTCCTATAGTCTCATCCAAGACTGCAAAATATCCACAGTCACACTGTATTAAGTCGCTTATTGAATCCAAAAGGGTAGAAGAAAATTCTTTTGGGTTAAGACTTAGAGCAATATTTCTTACATATCTCAAGAGCTGTGCCTCCTGTTTTAATCTGATATTTTCTGCCAGGAGCAGCTTTTTTTCCAGGATATGCCTTATAATTAAACTAAATTTTTCTTTATTAAAAGGATGAGTAACAAAATAAGTGTAAGCCCCGCTATTAATTGATCTTTTGTAATATTCCTTATTATCCTCACCAGTAATAATTAAACTGCTCTGGGATTGTAGAGAGGATACTATTTTGTCGAGAACATCATTGCCCTCCGCTTGGGTAATAGAATAATCTAACACTACCACATCATATATATGACTGCCTATTAGTTTGAGGGCAGAATGAGCATTAGCTACTTTTTCAGTTTTTACATTACATTCCTTTAATATCTTAGAAAATTCCGCCGCTAAATCAGTATGCGGCTCACAGATTAATGCACTATTCTTTATCATTTAGCTATTATTAGTTACTTTTCTTTTTTTCCGATAAAATGCTTAATAAGATCTATAGGTATCGGGAAAATGATAGTTGAGTTTTTTTCCGCGGAAACCTCTGTTAAGGTTTGGAGAAATCTCAATTGTATAGTTACAGGCTCTCTCGCTATTATTTGTGCAGCCTTGCTTAATTGCTCAGAAGCTTGGAATTCTCCGTCGGCATGTATAATCTTGGCTCTCTTTTCTCTCTCAGCCTCGGCCTGCCGTGCCATAGCCCGCTGCATGGTTTCTGGTAAATCAACATGTTTTACTTCAACCATAGAAACCTTAATTCCCCAGGGATCGGTGTGCTCATCAATTATTTCAGCAAGTTTAGCATTTAACTTTTCTCGCTGGCTGAGCAAATCATCCAGTTCCGCTTCACCCAATACACTGCGCAATGTTGTCTGAGAGAGCTGGGAGGTAGCATACATATAATTTTCCACTTCTACGACAGCTTTTTTGGGTTCGAGTACTCTAAAATAGACAACCGCGTTTACTTTAACTGATACGTTATCTCTGGTTATAACATCTTGTGAAGGAACATCCAGAACAACCGTTCTCAGACTAACTCGTACCATCCTATCAATTGGCGCAAAGACAAAGATAAGTCCCGGCCCCTTAGCTTTTGGGAGAAGTCTGCCCAAACGGAAAATTACTCCTCTTTCATATTCAGCTAAAATCTTTATTGCGGATAAGAGATAGATTACGACTATAAATATGGCAAATAAAGTTAGATAAGACATAATATCCTCCTTAATGCACCGAAGAACTTAATCTAATAAAATTAAGAATCCCTCCCGGTTAGGTTATTACTCTTCCTTCAGCCTTTCTACTTCAAGCGCTAATCCTTTTACTCCTATTATCTTAACTTTCACTCCTTTGGGTAGCTTTTCCTTGCTCACAGCTTTCCAAAATTCTCCATGGACAAAAACCTTACCTTCGGGATCAATCTTGTTTCGGGTTATCCCTATTTCATTTAATAGACCTGCTGCTCCAGTGCTGACAGGTTTTGTATGAGCTATGATGACTAATCTCAAAAGAAAAGTGGTTATCAAACCCATAGCAATAGCAATTGGTATTATAGCCATAAGCGGTATCCTCATAGCCGGATAAGGACTTTTAATGAGCATCATTGAGCCTAATATCAATGATATTATACCAGCAACTGTCAACATTCCATAGCTTGTTATTTTAACTTCTAATATAAAAAAGATAATAGCCAGAGCAATGAGCAAAAGACCAACGAAATTTACTGGTAGAACCTGAAATGCGAAAAAAACTAAAACCAGGCAAATTCCTCCAATTACTCCGGGAAAAATTAAGCCCGGATTGCTAATTTCATAATAGAGTCCAATAAGAGCTAGCGCAAGCAAGATAAAGGTAACAAAAGGCTGAGAAATAGCGCTTAAAATCCGCTGTCTGAGAGTAAGCTCTAATCTTTCAATGCGATAGTTGTCTAAATATAATCTTATCTCCTCCCCATTGAATTTCATAATGCTCTTATTATGCAAACGACTAATTATTTCCTCTTCATTCTGGCAAATATAATCTATAAGACCTTCTTGCAAAGCTTCTTTATCAATAAAAGAGCGACTTTTTCTGATGGCTTCTTCAGCTAATTTGGTATTTCTTCCTCTTTTATCAACTATGCTTTTTAAATAAGCCACAGCATCATTTACTACCTTTTCGGCCATTTCATTTTCGATTTTGACAAAAGGAATTGCACTTACTGGATGAGCAGCACCAGTATTTGTGCCTGAAGCCATTACCGCTATATCGCTGGCCATAAGTATGAAGAATCCTGCAGAAGCAGCTCGAGCCCCACTTGGACCAACGAAAACAACAACAGGAGTACGGCAATTCAACATCTTTTTAATTATGGAACGCATAGCTTGATCCAGTCCACCCGGAGTGTTTAACTGCAAAATGAAGAGTTCGGCTTTTTCTTTATCAGCCTTCTCAATGGCATTTATAATAAATTCAGCGGTAACTGAGTGGATATTATCTTCTAAAGTAATAGCAATCACTTTCGCTGGCGACTTCTGGGCAAAACCGCAAAAAGCCATTAATAACGAAATGGTAAAAAGATAGATAACTTTTCTCTTCATATAACTATTTATCCCTAATTTTTATTATTATATTTTATGCAGCTTAATATGTCAATAATATAAACCATAAGGATGGGCATAAAACGTTAAAAAAAATTAAGTTTTTCTGACTTTTTCTGCTATAAAGAACGAATTCTTGGTTATTTTATAATAAGCAGCTTATAAAGATAAGTTAAGTGCTCTTCTGACAGTAAAAAATATAAACTATCTGAATTATAAATCAATGCAAGATATTTCATTGCAAAAATAAATTACCCCTGCAAAAGCAAGGGTGGAATTTTAAAATCCAATGGGAAAAAAATTAGTATTCCCCTATATATTTTTTTCCCGTATCTATTAGAGGATCACCTGGCCTCCAGCCAGCGGGAGCTGCTTTGCCCGGATTTGCTGCCACTGCTTGCATGGCTTTAATTTGCCGAATTAACTCCTGCACATTTCTTCCGACGGGCCCGGTAAGTACTTCCACCGCCATTACTATACCATCAGGGTTAATAATGAAGCGTCCCCGATGATTCAATCCCGAACCTTCCTGAAAAACACCATAAGCTCGAGAAACGGCTCCAGAGGGATCGGAAGCCGTGGGATATTTAACATTCTTAACGGTAGGAGAAGTTTTCTTCCACATCCAGTGAGAAAAATGTGTATCTGTACTTATTGAGATAACCTCAACATTTAATTTTTTTAACTCTTCATATACTTCTGCAACTGCAGAAAGCTCTGTGGGTCATACAAAGGTGAAATCGGCGGGACAAAGCATACAACTCTCCACTTTCCCTGATAATCGGATAGCTTGATGATTTTAATTTCATCACCAACAACTGCTGGTAAACTGAAGTCTAACGCTCGCTCACCGGGAAGTGGTACACCTCTTATCATAAGGGTACCTTTTTCTTTTTGAGTTTCAAAGGCTTTCTGTTCTTGAGGCGTACCTCCACAAGGACCCAAAACCTGGGGCGTATTAAGGAAATTTGGAAGGAGGGCAAAGCATAGAGCAAAAGCACTCACGAAAAAAATGTTAGTATTTCTCATATGCCTTCCTTGTTTTATAAGTTATTTCCTATTATATTGTTCCCCTTATAGACTAATTCTATGAGATTCTTTTATACATCTTTTTTGAAATAGCCAAGCTGACACTTGCCAACATCTGAATTGGATATTTATATTGCTATAGAAATAAAGCTGTATAAAAAAATACTATTCCAAATTTTTTTATGAATTTATAATATACTAAAAGATTAAAAACTGTAATTTTAATTGTCAAAAAAATTTTTCTGCTTATTTAAATAAAATCTTATCAAAATATATTCGTAAAATCTACTACCTTAAACGTTACTATTTAATATCTTGTTTTAACAATTTTTTTGTATGTTTTTCTACTTTTTGTCGTTATAATACTTATATATAAGCGGGCCATTATTTTTAAAAATAATTAATTTAGCTAAATAGTATCAAATAATAAATCTTTATGAACAAAAAGGAGGGGATATGTGTCCACAAATAAATAACAAAAATGAATTCGAATTAACTGAGACCATGTGGGGATATATGTCTATGGGGGCAGCCACATATGAAGATGGTTATAAAATAGGGAAGCAAAAAGGCAATAAACTACAATATGAAGTAACACTAAACGTCGAAAATTTCAAGGAATTTACAGCTTCGTCAGAGAAAAAAGCTCGGATGGAAGGGTGGGTAACCTGTGAAAATCTCTTCGGTAAAAAGCTGCGGATAACCGACGGTGAATATGGTCTCTATTGGATAGATACTCAAACTGGAGAAAGACGTATCTCTTACAAATTTAATTTCAAGGATAAAGCTGGTAAAGAATATCAATTCTTTGGAATAAAAATGATTGTTAGCGGCGGAGGTATCTTTGATGTGCTTGAGGATCACACCACTCTCTTTGCAGATATAAGTAAAATCGATAATGGAGAAAAAACAATTGTTGCTAAAGGTATTATTCACTACCATGTGGAAGACTTTCCGGCAATGGTTTTTTCAATCAGAACTCCAAAAAATGACACTCTAATCAATCGAATACGCATGACAGCTAAATTTTTCTCTTTTGTCTCCAAAGAGATTAGCGAATATTTCCAGGCAGTGAATCCCTTCTACCAGGCGGACTACCACAATCTGGCGTGTAAAGGATTCTCTACATCCAATAACAAGGATATTGAATTCTTCTTTTTTTCCGGAGCCCATGATAAAGGCTTCCCCTGGGGTGACAATGTTGGATTCTCGGATATCGGTTTAGTTTTAAAAGACGGAGAAACGTGGAGGCGTTTTGCTCTCACCAAGCATGCCATTCCGCAACTAAATTTAAAAATTACAGAAGGGTCGTATAGCTTACAAGGTAAGCTTTTCGAGATAACTAAAGGATATCAGACTTCCTTCAAAGAGATAAATCAAGAGAAGTTGCCCAGCCATCTACGGGCCGTGGATGCTACCATTAATTTGCATTTTCAGCCAAAACTCATTGAAACCAGAAATATACCTTTCGAGACAAATTTCGATAATCTTAAATCAGCACATAAAAAGAAGCATTGGAAGAAAATCAAAAAATCTAAATTTTATAAAGAGCTGAAAAAAATACAGAGAGATATTGTGTCACCAGGATATACCACAGAGATATATCGATTAGCGGAGATTGAAGGAAGTTTTGAAATAGATGGTGTTAGCTATTCCATCCAAAAAGATGAATCTCTGGGTGAAGGAGAATTTGGCAAATTAGCAGGTTTGAGGAAACCCAAGCTTTACTATAACTATTTTTGTGCCGTTGATCCGGAGAATGATTTGCTCAGAATTCATATTCGCTCAGGCATTTTACGCTCTTTTTCAAAGGATTTTCTATCCAATAAGGCTGAAGAAATCATGGGTGATGTTGTTGGGCAATTCAACAAAATGGATTTGCAAATAAAAGGAGAACAAGCTGAAGATATGGAGACGGAAGATAAATCACCGCTGATAATACCCCGAGAGGATTTGCTTGAAATAATTAACGACCACTATCCCAGTGCAACATTTCAGCGGCGTATCGTCGTACTCCCAGATGGGACGAACAATAAAGTATTAGCTCTGGAAGAAGATATGAGCATTATCGATCTTGAACCTGAAGGGAGTGAAGAAACCGCAACTGTTGCTGCTATAAAGAATCCTGACCGTTTCAAAGCTCTGGATAAGGTACTTGAATTGACTGGCTTTTTTGACCTGCTAAACGAAGCGCAAAAACAATCGGGCAAGACAAAAGATAAGTTCTCGATTATCATCAAGCCAAACTTCAGCTTCATGTATTCTCTTTCAGATATAACTACCTTTACCGATCCAGATCTGGTAGAGCATCTTATCGATAGAATTTATGATAAAGGTTACAAGAACATATCAGTAGCCGAAGCCCATAGCACCTATACAATATTCTTTACCAACAGGGATATACCGACATTAGCCAAATATATTGGGCTGAGAGGGAAAAATTATAAAATCATCGATCTTTCAGAAAATTTTGTTAAACATGATTTTAAGAGAACCCTGGGAGAGCACGAGGTGCATCCAGAATGGAAGGATGCCGACTTCAGGATTTCTTTTGCTAAAAATAAAAGCCACTCGTACGCTTTCTACACACTAACCATCAAGAATATCTATGGCGCTCTTCCCAGAAAAAACAAATTTAAAGAATATCACTGTAGACCAGGATTTGGTATTTATGAGCCCACTATTGATTTCATCGAGGAGTTTCCTATTCACTTCGGTCTGATAGATGGGTATTACAGTGCTGATGGCGCTTTCGGGATATTTGCCGATACCGAGCCCAATTTCACTGAAACAATCATCGGTGGAAACAACATTGTGGCTGTTGATTGGGTAGGAGCTTCCAAGATGGGACTTGATCCCATGATCAGTGATTATATGAAATTAGCAGTTGAACGATTTGGTAAACCTAAAATTAAGCTTATTGGAGACCATTCAATTTATCCAAAGTGGCAAAATGTACCAGAAATTGTATCCGAGGCTGCTTTTGGAATAGTCGACCGCAATTACACCTTTGGCAATTTCCTGTATTCAGCAATGGCACATATGGATCCGTTTTTCACCTTCAAACCGGATGAAGTCAGCCGAAGAGTTGCCCGTTTCTTAAGCGAGCCCATCCGCAGAATTCTCTTCGAATGGACTAAAGGAGACAGACAAGAACTCACCTGGGAACATCTGCAGAAGATGTTCGACCGAGAACAGCTCGAATATGTAAAAAAGCTCATACATGCGATCAGTGAGGGATTGCTATAATTCATGGTAAAGGAACAATACACCATAACAAGAAAAGTTCTAACATTATATTATAAGACAATTTGGAGGATATGATGAAGAAATTGAAAGCAGTTGCCATTTCTGACCTGCATCTGGGGGAGCCTGAGGGTATGCTTTACCACAAGGACCCAAAATTTAATTTAATAAAAACGACCGTAAATAAAATTGTCGAATTATCCCGGGGAGATGCAAATTTTGAAGATGGCATCGAAGAGCTCATATTAATTGGGGATATCGTCGAGTTATCTGAAGCTATGGCGTCCGAAGCTTATGAAAATACCAGAGCCTTTTTTGATGCACTTCTTAACAAAGTGAATGTTGAGAAAATAATCTATATCCCTGGAAACCATGATCATCACTTTTGGGTTGCGTTATTGATGGAGCATTGCAATAAGAAAACATATAAGGATTGTGAACCAAAAACCATTCGATCTATTGCTGAACCTCAGTTATTTGTCAACAACTGTTTACCTCCGAACTATTCTTCAATTAAAGTCGAAGTTCATTACCCATATTATGTTTTAAATAGTAACAAGAGCTTTTACTTTTTTGATCATGGTCATCTATTTTCCAAAACCCTCGAGAAATTTACCGCAGCAATAGATGCAAAAGACATTGAAGGTCTTGAAAAGTGTACCTATTCCTTTATGGAAAATATCTGGTATAGAGGCAAAAATCCATTAAGAGTTGCCTGGTTTAAATTGAGAGAAAGACTATATGACTGGTGGAGAGAAAAGAAATACAAATGGAAGGAGGCAGGGCGAGGGACGCGGTTTAAAGAAGACTGTGCTCCGGTTTATGATGATTATATACGGAATAAAATTCTCTGGTACCTTACAAAAATATGCAAAATTCAAGAGAAATACGAAGATGCGTTCAGTAAGGATTTCCACTTTGTCTTTGGTCATACTCATCGTGGAGGCAGAATTCTAAAGGCCGACCGCAAGTTTCGTATTAAAGGAAAATTTATCACCGTATGGAATACGGGTGGATGGTTGGTGCCCTCGCAAGTTTTTTCTCCTGATACGTATATCTTCTATATCGAAAACAAGGAAGGTAAAGGAATAAGAACTGATGCATATAAATTGGCTTCAAAAAAATACACCACCTGGGAAGGGGACTATTATAGAAAAATTTTGCATGAAGTATATAAGCGTATTGGAAAGGAAGAGCTTGTTAAAGAGGATATTGCGAAAGATGAGGATCCGCAGGCAAAAGCTTTGTTCTAAAAACCGCTTAGGCCCCTACAACCTAAATTAATCCTTAATTTAAGGAGCAATAAACTTAATAAGAACAGGCCTGCTGTATAAATAAATATTAAACTATTAACAAGTAATAGGGAGGAAGAAAAATGAGTTTTATTCTAATCTATGTGATTGTGCTGGCTTTGGTTGCTTCTATTCCAATGATCGTGGATATCTTTAAAGCATACCAGTCGCATAATGAGACAAAAAAATTATTAATTGGAAAAATATCACAAAAAGATTTAAAAACCGAAGAAATAAAAGAGTTAATTAAAGAAATTGATAAAGCACCTCCCGGAATACCTGGGCTTGCTCGCGCGACTATGGCGCTCACAGTTATAACAATACTTGGAATTGCTGTAATTCATGTTTTAGTAAAAATTCCCTTTGGAGAACAGAATCAACAAATTGTCAGCAATGTCTTGAGCATTCTTGCTGGACTCTTATCAGCCATAACAGGATTTTATTTCGGTGGAAAAGCAGCGGAGAAGAAAACGGTAGAAGAAACCAAATAGCCTCCTACCTCTTAATATATTGAAACTTCATAGAAAAACCAAATAGAGAGGAATAAATAATGAGCAACAAAAGTCTAAAAATTGCACAGAAATTCGCACCGGTTTTGTGCTGCGAACTGAGCAAAGATAGAAGGAAACGAATATATGAATGCTTCTCTGCCATCAATTTCCATCCTGATAAGAAACCGTGCGAAATGGAGGATAGGATTGCGAAATTTAATTCGATGTTTCCAAATCTCGATGAAACCGAAGAAGCAATTGAAAGCACACTTATACCATCTATTTATTACTCTCTTATCGAATCAAAAACCCATTACTTTATGCTCTATACAATTTATCATGCTTTAGATCAGAAAAGCCCTTTTGGCCATGAACACGATATGGAGCACATCCAGGTCGTAGTAAGAAAATCTGAGGATATTGTCGAATATGTCACAACTAATGCCCACCATGCTTATTTCTATTACGTCAATGAAGACAATCCTGTTAGACCACATCCGCCTTATTTAAACACTTCAGAGAATGGCTACATTGTTCTTCATAATAATACACATCCTGTTGTATATATACAGCCGGGAGATGGCAGCATTTCATCTGTTTTTAATGAAGAAATAGGACATGGCATTTTTGGCATCGGTGGAGTATATAAAGGGGGATTTAGATACAACTGGAGATCAAAATGGCATTCGGATGGCCCATCTTTTGAATTCGAAAATAAAGACGGAAGTAAGACAATCGGTATAATTGCATTACATGCTGATGATAATGAAGCAAAAACCTATGCTATAGAGAATGAAATAAATCTTCTGTATTATCAATTGGAAAATGTTGAAGATACAATTTGGCAATGGTTCACAGGCCGGGAGACTAATAATTCTCTATGCAAAAATAAATGCAAAGACCCTAAAAAATATGAAGAATGGTTAAGCAAATCTCTGAAAGACCCATATTGGGCAAAGAAAATAGTGAAAGTATCATGGAAGCCGTGTTTATTTAGAGAAACAAAGACCTGGAAACCATTAGCCAATAAGATTATTAATAATAGCCATACAAGAAAAGAGTATTTTAAAAAAGAGCTAAGAGACCAGCACAATAATTTACTCTCTATTAGAAAAATTCAATATCCATCAGGTATTTGTGGCTCTAAAAATCGGGATACAGGATATGTTCGTGTCGCTGGTGGTGCATGGCCATTTGAATTTAAATGCAGAACTACGGGAGAAAGATTTTATAATATGACAAATAAAAGTTTTGGGAAAAAAGTACCAACCAAGACTTTAGAAGTTTTCTTTGATCCTGCTGCTGCTTATAAGATTATGGTTACTGTACAGGAGCCAATCAGCACAGACTATATCGACTACCCCTACGCCTAAAATTTCTGAGTAAGCATAATTTGAAGGAGTCATAGAAAATCGGAGAAAACCATAATATATAAAAAAGGATGGATTAAGATGAAAATAAAGATTTCTGCCATTATGTTAACCATTCTGATTGGGCTTTGTTTTGCAGCCAATTTTGATGGTTATGATCAAGTAAGCGAAAAGGTAGAATTAAAAGAAAAGGTGAAAAAATATGAGGATAGAATTGACAAATGGGAAATCAAGGCAAACATTTTAATCGTCTTCACTATAGTAGTCTTTGGCCTGGGTATATTTACTGCAATTCTTAAGGGTTATGATAAAAAATGGTGCAAACATATCATAATAATTTCCGGTGCTGCTATCAGTGTGATAACCTATATAAACAACATAGCTTTTGATCATGACCATCGGACTTTTCTAAGCACGGCAGCACAAGCTCATCATCTAACTAACGATGCTTATACAGAAATAATTCGAGGATATCCACCAGGTAATTTGGAGGCGAGAGAAGAATGGTTTGATAAAATACAGAAAATATTCCACCAAATTGACAAGATAGAGAGCACTCTATATCCTCAGACTAAGAAATCAGAACATATCGCAGATAAAAAGTCAATTAACTATGAAGGAAGCTCAATTAATTTAATCTCAACTGCTTATGCCCAATCTCAGCAAAGAATTATTAAAGAGCCATCCTGGTTATCCAAACCACCAATTCATGTAATCAACATCTACTTTGTAGGTATTGGTGAGAATCCATCTATCAAAGAAGCTAAAAAAGATTCCCTAAATAATGCCGTTAATGAGGCAACTCGTTATTTAAGATTCAGGCTCTATACTTTTAACCCAAAAAGACTTCATATCGAATTACTCGCTGATTATCTGGTAACTTCAGGTGAAATTGAGGATACTTATTTTCGTTATGATAAAGATAAAAAATCCTATCGTTTTTATACATTGTTCAAATTGAATAAAAGAATTGCAGAGACAGATATTGAACTTTTTGCCATTCGTAACAGAATTTATATCCCGAATGAACTGAAACAAGTTATGGAAATTACTCAGGAATTATATGAAGAATATTATTCTCGAAGAATGTCTGATTACGAAAAATTTTTACATTTGGCAGCAGAAACACTTTCTCCAGAACAGCATGATAGATTTATGGAAGGATATCAACTCAGAAAAGATGGTAGATATGATGAAGCTATTCACATATTTGAGCAAGCAATAGAGGAAAATCCAGCATTTTATTTGGGTTGGTACAATTTAGCCTTAGCTTATGATGATTTAAAGGATTTTTCACGAGCAAAACAAGCCTACGAAAAAGCAGCCGAGTTAGAACCCCAACAACCGATGAGAGACGCGTCTTTCTATAATTCGTATGGATTTTTTCTTTATCGAAATAAAAAATATAAAGAGACTATTACCCAATTGAAAAAAGCTCTTAAAATAGATGCGGATCATCCCGAAGCAAAACAGACCCTCAAAGCAGCCCGAAAAGCTATACAATAATCTTTTTTGAATATTCCTAATCATTACTGCTCAAAAACATAAACACAATAAACAAATAGTTTACTTCCTAAAGATATAACCTACATTTGACGCTTGATTTTGTAACTTATTAATAAATAAGAAGATACAATTAGAGCTCTTTATAACAAATGCGTTTAAGTTCTTTTTTTTCTTTAACTTACATAGGCTAATTCTGGGGAATTGGATATAACTGCTGCTGCTTATAAGATTATGGTCACTGCCCAGGAACCAATTAGCACCGAATATATAAATTTCCCTCAATGCTATTTATAGCAAGGCTTTTTAGAAAATAAATAACAGATCAATCCTCTATTGTTACCTTATGATAAGAAATCATGCTGCTGGGATAAAAGATAACTCCCTTAATTTTTTTGTTATAAACTAAAAATATTTTCGTATGGAAAAGAGGGATCCAGGGAGCTTCTTGCTGGAATATTTTCTGGGCTTCGTTGTACAATCTAATACTTCCCTGCATATCATTGGGAGCGAGCCGGCGGGCAGCCTTTAATTTTTCATCAAAAAACTCATTATGCCAACGTGCATTGTTATATGAATATACCTCGTCGCTTAACAATGCACTGAGAATATAATCGGGGCTTCCGCTTTCCTCAATCCAACCGGACAGTTCCAAATCGAAATCTCCACTTCCAAGAATTGAGCTAAAATCATTCCAGCTGGATGGCTTTATTATATCCACATTGACATCCACTTTGGATAATTCATTTTTTATTTCTTCGGCAACACCTTTGGGATCAGGTAGATCGGGTCGTGCTTTAGGAGCACAGACTAATCTTAGTGATAATCCATCATTATAGCCAGCTTCGGCTAACAGACGCTTTGTTTCCTGTGGATTATATTTACCCGGGCGAGGTAAAGCAGTAAATCCCCAAAAAGCTGGAGATAATACCCGATCGGTCGGAACCCCATATCCTCCATAATAGAACATTCTTGCCAATCGCATTTTGTCTATGGCAAAGTTAAGCGCTTGACGAACTTTTATATTATCTAAAGGTTTTTTAGTTGTATTCATTGCAATAAAACATACACTCATCCCATATTTGCTTAGTACCTTTATATTTTGATTATTCTTTAATCGAGGTAAATTAGCCGGGAAAACTACATCTATTACATCAATCTCACCTTTCTCAAGAGCAGAAATACGAGCATCATTATCTGGAATAATGCGGTAAATTAATCTTCCCAGCCAAGGAGTTTTCTGCCAGTAATCGGAGAAAGACTCTAAAACTATCTCCTTACCTTTATCCTGACGGGAAAATTTAAAGGGACCGGTACCTATAGGTACAAATTCTGAAAGTCTATTAGCTCTCTTAAGCCTCTGGTATGAATCAGCCGTTTTAGCAGGAGCTATGGTAAATCCAGTCTGAGCCATCCTGCCAAGAAAAGCGCTATTAGGCTCGGGTAAAATAAATCGTACACTGTATTGGTCAACCTTCTCTGCTCTGGCTCCAAAACCAAGAAAGATACGAGATGAAGCGACCACATCATCGGCCGTCAATATGCTACCATCATGAAATTTAACTCCTTCTCTCAATTTTACCAACCAAATCCGATTATCACTGCTTGCATCCCATGAAGTCGCCAGATATGGTCTAATTTTTGTTGTCTGCTCCTCTACAGCCACCAGAGGCTCAAATATATTCCATAATATCTTGCTACTCAATACAGTGTAACAATCCCAGGGTGTGAGTCCATCCAAATCGCTCTCAATGCCGATTTTAAGCGTTTTATTATTTCTCCCCGATTGAGCAATAAGCAAAAAAGCTGTTAATAACAGCACCAATAAAACTACTATTTTGGTTTTCATCTTTTCCTCCATTTACAAATTATAAAGTCTTAAGATCTGCTCAATACACAAAAAGAACATATCCTTACATCATACATAAGTTAAACTCTATTTTCCGTTATTTTATTTAATAAAAATTAAACAATAAATAATAATAACACATCTCTATTTAAGATGAATAGGTTAAAATGAATCTGCTTCACAAAAAATACAATTAAAGAAGGTTCTATTAATTACCGTACAATATTAACCTTATGATAAGAAATCATGCTGCTGGGATAGAATAGGATATTATCAACACGCTTACTATATATCACAAAAATCTTATTATGAAAAAGTGGAATCCAAGGAGCCTCTTGCTGAAATATCCCTTGAGCTTCATTGTAGAGCCGAATTCTTCCCTGAGTATCTTCAGGTGGGAGTTCCCGAGCTGCTTGCAACTTATCATAAAAAATTTGATTAAACCAGTGTGCATTATTATAAGAATATTGCTCATTACCGAGCAAAGACCTCAGCATATAATCGGGGCTTCCGCTCTCCTCAATCCAGCCATCCAAAACCATATCATATTTTCCGTTGCGTAATAGAGTGTTCCAGTTAGCATTACCAGTCCGCATTACTATATGCAAATTCACTCCAATAACGGCCAATTCTTTTTTAATCTCTTCAGCTAAAATTTGTGGATCCGCTAAAAAGGGGTCTGCAGAATTGGGACAGAAGAAATCGAGAGAAAAACCATCCTTATGGCCAGCATCAGCTAATATTCGTTTTGCTTCTGTCGGATTAAATTTACCGGGTTTCGGTATATTGTTAAATCCCCAGAAAGCTGGAGAAAGAAATCGATTAGTAGGAACTCCATAACCGCCAAAATAAAATATTCTGGACAACCTCATTTTATCTACAGCAAGATTAAGAGCCTGGCGAACTCTCACATCATCAAGAGGCTTGCGTTTAGTATTGAGAGCTATAAAACAAATGGTCATACCATATTTTTCTAATACTCTCAAATCCTGATTCTTTTTCAACTGAGATATTTCGCGAGGATCAAATACGTCTCCAACATCAATATCACCTTTTTCCAAAGCGGAGGCGCGCTCCTTATAATCAGGTATAATTTTAAAAATTATTTTATTCAACCAGGGAGCCCCCTGCCAATAATCCGAAAAGGACTCAAGTACTATCTCACTACCTTTATCCCATTTAGAAAATTTAAAGGGGCCACTCCCTATTGGAACGAAATTTTCAATCTTTCCCTCTCGCTTTAATCTGTTATAAAGACTTGCGTTCTCAGCAGGAGCAATGGAAAAAGAAACCTGAGCCATTCTATTCATAAATACACCATTCGGTCGAGGCAAAGAAAAACGCACGGTATATTGATCAACTTTTTCTGCTTTTGCATCGAATCCTAAAAATGCCTCTGCCGACACAACTACATCATCTGCTGTCATACTACTTCCATCATGAAATTTTACTCCCTGCCGTAGCTGTATTATCCATGTTTGGTTGTTATTGCTTGCTTGCCATGAAGTCGCTAAATAGGGTCTAATTTTCGTGCTGTTTTCTTCCATAACGATTAGGGGCTCAAATATGTTCCAAAGAACCTTACCGGTTACTACATTAAAATACTCCCATGGAACAAGGCTTTCGATATCATTGTCAATGCCTACCCTGAGAGCTCTCGGGTTCTGCTCTCCCTGGGCAAATAGTAAGCATGCTATCAAAAATAAAAGGAATGGTAATATACGTCTAATGCTCATAAGAATTCCTCCTTAATCTATGAACTAAAAACTGTTTTATCCATCATTAATTTCCAGCTATATTAAACGAATTTTATTGCTCTTTACTATAATTAAACGACATTTAAGCAAAATTCTCACATCTGTTAGCAAATTTTTTTTAAATTAATGCTAAATTTTATATAGCCACTATCACAACCTCTTTGCTAATTGAAAGAATCTTATAGTCTCTTGCAAGCAAATACCGCACTTTCTCATAGGAGAACATATCGAAACGCAGCAAGAATTTTAAATATTTTTACAAATGGGAATTTTAATAGAAGGCTGTTATGTTGTGGCTTTCTAACCTATCGGTAAAATCAGATGGCCTTTTTTCATCTGTTTATAAAAAAGTATAAATAAATCATCAACTAAGCAAGCAACAGGTAAGATTCAATATAAAGAGGTTAATTTCTATAATGTGGATAGAAATCTCAAATGTTCAATTATAGATGAAGACTGAACCTAAAGCGTTTCCTATTTCATGAGCTCAGAATTTGATTATGAGAGCAGAGATTAATAAAAAGATATTATAACTCAATATATTTTTAAGGCTGTAAAGCATAAGGAAGTCTACTTATGGGAATATAGAACCAGAGCAGATGCCCATAAGAGGATTGGCCCTTTTATCGAGCTGGTGTACAATCGGAAACGACTGCATTCTACTCTGTGATATAGGCCTCCAGAAGAGTTCGAGGCCCTGGAGATAAGGAAAAACCAATGCCAAACCACTCTAAGATGATGTGTCTAAATAAATGGATGCATAGCATTTACTTCTCCTTTTAACACAAAATTTGTATCCTTAATAATCTTGATATAAACTCATTTTTAAATAAAGACCGTATAAATAATTTTATAAATATTAGAATATTGTTGTTTGAAAGCTATCCTTGCTTGATCTATATGGTATTTAATATAGAACAAATGTATTTTGCAGAAATATTGCGCTTATTTTTATTGTCGCGGATATTTTTTCCATATCTCAGCCAGCTCATCTTCTTCAACTCTTGGAGTAGCATATTCTTCAATACGACCATTTTCTCTTTTTAGCGCCACACCACAACCTTCGGATACTTCACCAATAGCTGCATGGACAATCTTTAAACTACTCAGTCTTTTTTCGACTTTTTTAATCCTATTCTGAGGAATAGTGGCAACAACTGTACCAGAGCTCAATAATTTCAATGGGTCGAATGCAAGTTTTTCTGCAAAAATATTAGTTTCTTCTGTTAAAGGTATTTTATCTGCCTCAATATCTATCTTAACATTAGACGATAAGGCTATCTCAATAGCTGCTTCTAAAATACCTCCACGTGTTGCATCATGCATGGATCGTGCTCCACATTCGAATAATGCAATAGAGTCCTCAATTACGCTTATCTTCGTCATTAATTTTTTCGCTCTTGTTATTGTCTCATCTGAGACGCCTTTTTCTCTCAGTATATCCTCAAAGTCGAAAGCTATTATGGCTGTCCCTTCAATCCCAGCTCCTTTTGTTACAACTACTACATCGCCAGGTTTTGCTGTGCTGGTCATAACATAGCCACCTTTTCGAGCTATCCCTATTGCTGTAGTTGCTATCAATGGCCTCTGTAGTCCAGCTGCATAGCCAATATGACCACCAATTACTGCAACACCTATATCGAGCGAAGCCCTATGAATATCACCTGTCACTTCATCGACAAGCTCTTCGGTGTAATTTTCCGGCAGAAGGATTACAGGTAATATCCAACGAGGTCTAACTCCCCGAACAGCAATATCATTGCAAGCGATATGGACTGATAGCCAACCAATATTACTAACAGCACCAACAATTGGATCAGCATGAACAATAAGCACTTTGCCATTAAGATTTATTATTGAAGCATCTTCACCTAAAGCCGGACCACAAATAACATCCGGATCCTCAGCACCTGTTCGGTTAAAAACATATTTATTTAACATACTATATGGAAGTTTCGACATATTTTTTCACCTCCATCTTATTGAGCTTTTACCAGAAGGAATATTAATACCTAATGATAATCAAACATTTCCATAGCAATTATACCAATATTATTGTATTTAACTATACTATTTTTGCCATAATTTAAAGCTACAATAAATTAAATGGTATTAAAGAAAAGCATCATATGCTTAAAGATGAAAATAAGGAGAATAATAAGCATTTATATTGTTGACTTTTATTGTAATCATAATTAATTGTAAAAAAAATGTATTTAATAAACTTTATCATTAAAAAACTCGTCTATATATATAAAAGGAACTATTTTTGAGGCAAAATGAAAGATAATATATCTCACCCTCCGAGTTGTAGATAATATCTTTTATAAGGCCTCGCAACCTTCTAAACATAATCATGTTTAGGAGGTTGCTTTTTTTATCAATTGAAAAAACAAATATTAAAATTGAATCATTTGAGAATTCGCTATGGATTTCTAAAGCAATAGTGCTTGCAAGGATAATGCTCTTTGCACCTTTAAACAGTTGCAGACAAATTTTTGCAAATTAACGCCACGTTTGTAATTAGTAAAATCAGGGTAGAATATAATATGAACAGAGCACTTTATATCCGAAACACTAAAATTACCCTTTAATTTCATTACAAAATATTCGACATAGCATTGCAATAAAATATGATAGTGTTGACCTTAGATTGTAGCAGAAATTTGCTAATATATATTAAAAATAAATCTTACAAGGAGAGAGTGAGAAAATATATTTGCTACAGATTTTCCTGTCAATGTACAAAAAAAAAATTTAAAAATTTGTAAACTTTTTCGCTTTGAATTTCGTCTAATACAGTATAAGGGTTTTTTGATGGGCAAAAAAGGCAAATAAATCATCACCCTCCAAATTTTTTCTGAAGTCTTTTATGCCCCCCGATAGCCTTCTGAACAGTCCCCAGTTTAGAAGGCTATTATTTTATTTTCACAAGAACGAGATATATGATTACAAAAGCAACCATAACCATGCCTGCTGGAGTGCACCCCAAAAACTGGACACATAAGGTTAGAGTATTGAGTTGGATTTTGGTATTGTTATTGAGGAGGAGTGTTCAGTGATGAGGATGAAGAGAAAATTTTCTCTGGAGTTCAAGCAGCAGGTGGTGAGAGAGCTGCTGAGTGAGGTATATACCTCAGCGCAGATTTGTCGCAGGTATGAGCTATCGCCCGGGCTGCTCTACCACTGGAAGAGGCAGTATGAGCGAGGAAAGTTGGATAACGAACCCACGGAGAAAGGGAGGTTGGAGGAGAGGGTTCGGGAGCTGGAGCGGCTGCTGGGGCAGAAGACCTTTGAGAATGAGCTGTTAAAAAAAGCCTTGCAGAAGTTGGCTGCACAAAGGCAAAGAGGCGAGAGTTCCTTGCCGGCTGTAGGCGAGGAGCGAGGAAAAAATGATGTGAACTGATGGGCATAACGAGAAGCACGTATTACTATCGGTCTCATTCTCAGAGAAAGAGCAGAGATGCTGAATTACTGAAGCGGATAGAGGCGATTGCCGAGGAGTTCCCACGCTATGGTTATCGGCGCATCACCAGGCAGCTTCAGAGAGAAGGAATGCGGGTGAACCACAAGCGGGTGTTACGGATTATGCGAGAGCATAAGCTGTTGTGCAGGAGGCATAAGAAGTGGATAATGACCACAGATAGTCGGCATTCGTTCAGAGTATATCCTAATTTGGTGAAAGGTTTAGCGGTGAGCGGGATTAATCAGTTATGGGTGGCAGATATTACCTATATTTGGCGGCGCTGCTGGATTATTATTCCCGTAAGGCCATAGGCTACTGCCTTTCTCAGAGCATTGACACCAAGCTGACGGTAGCTGCTCTCACCATGGCGATTGAGCGGAGAAAGCCGGAAGCGGGAGTGATACATCATTCAGATCAAGGAGTGCAATACGCTTCTCAGGAGTATGTTCAACTGCTCAAAAGCCATGGATTTCACATCAGCATGGCAGCAAAAGGCAATCCTTTCGAGAATGCAGTAATCGAGAGCTTCTTTAAGACCTTAAAGCAGGAGGAAGTCTACCTATGGGAATACAGAACCAGAGCAGATGCCTACAAGAGGATTGGACCCTTTATCGAGCTGGTGTACAATCGCAAACGGCTGCATTCTTCTCTGGGATATAGGCCTCCAGAAGAGTTCGAGGCCCTGGAGGTAAGGAAAAATCAATGCCAAACCACTCTAAGAAAATGTGTCTAAATAAATGGGTGCATAGCAAGCCTATAAATAAAATACTAGTCAGGACTGTATTTTCCACTATAAAATTTCCCATAAGGTAATGCTTTAATCCACTAATAGCAGTTAGACCAAAAACTATAACAATTAGTAATCTAGATTTTATTATAAGGCCAATTAAAATTCCGAGGAAAAGAATGATGAGCATAATGGGATCGTCAATAAATTCTATTATTCCAACCATAATATTTTAATTTTTTTTTCTTTCGGCTTGGTTTTTCTGGTAGAGGATATTCAATCCTTGAAGCGTTAAATAAGGATCAATTTTGTTTATGAGCTTTATTTCTTTGGAGATTAAATGTGTCTGCCCCCCGGTGGCAACAACAAAGCATTTGCCTCCCAACTCAGCTTGTATCCTGCTCAGCATCCCTTCCACCAGGCTGACATATCCGTAAAATAGCCCTGCCTGGATGCTTTGTACTGTATTACGTCCTATAACATTTGGGGTTTTTTTTACTTCCACCCTGGGCAATTTAGCTGTCTTTTTAAAAAGTGCATCTGCTGAGATAATTATTCCTGGACAAATTGCGCCCCCGAGATATTCACCATGCTTTGTAATAGCATCAAAAGTTGTAGCAGTTCCGAAATCAACAACAATAACCGGTGCACCGTATTGCTCGTATGCAGCAATAGAATTAGCGATTCTATCTGCTCCCACCTCTTGAGGGTTTTCATAAAGCACAGGTATCCCCGTTTTAATCCCTGGTTTTACAATTAAGGGAGTAATATTAAAGTGTTTTTCTGCCATTTCTTCTAATGGCAGTAATAAAGGTGGGACAACACAGGAGATACAAAAACCATTAACATCCTTGCTCCTAAGATTAACACTATTAAGGAGCTGTTGGATTAATATACCATACTCATCAGAAGTTCTATTATTAATAGTAGCCAAATTCCAGGTAGCAATAAGTTTATTATCATGGAAAATACCACAGTTAGTATTTGTATTGCCTACATCAAGTGCTATCAGCATTATTTATCTTCTCTTATTGTTATAATATTTCCTCCTAAAATTCTTTCCATTAATCCATTTTCTTTTTTCACCATTAAGCTGCCATCTTCGTTTATACCCTGCGTAACGCCCACAAAAGAACGATCTATCGTTGAAACCTTCACCCTTTTTCCATTCCAGTAAGAAGATAGGTTTTTCCATTGATCCAAAATAGCATGAGGCCCCTCTTCCTGTAATTTTTTATACCATTTTTCAAAGCTTTTTAAAATCTGGGTAATAACTATTTCTCGCACAAATTCTGAACCACTTTCTAAATAAAGAGAAGTTGCTTTATCGAAACCGATTTCAGATAAATCCTCTTCGTTTTGTAATACATTAACACCTATCCCAATAACAATATGCATTATTTTATTGCTCTGAGTACTTATTTCTATCAATATTCCACTAACTTTTTTATTGTGTATTAAAATATCATTCGGCCATTTAATATCTATATTGAAGGGATGAAGCTCTTTAAGTGTCTCTGCTACTGCTACAGCTGAAAGAAGAGTTAATAATGTTGGTTCTCCTTTAAGTGTCTTTGGCTTCAAGATGACTGAAAGATATATACCTTTATATGCATTGGATTTCCACTCCCTATGATGCCTTCCTCGCCCAGATGTTTGCTCATCAGAAACAATTACTGTTCCCTCCTTTGCACCATGCATTGCAGCATTAAGAGCATAACTGTTAGTAGAATCTATCCGATGAAGATATCTTATTTCTTTACCAACAATTGCTGTCTCTAATTTTTCCTTAATGGTAAAGATATTAAGTGGACTTAAGTTCGTCATTTTAATAATTAAAGGTTAATAAAAACTCATTTTAAAAGAAAAGATATATCTACCGCAGGAGCAGAATGTGAAAGCGCCCCAATAGATATATAATTGACACCAACAGCAGCATAGTCCTTTACATTAGCTAAAGCTATTCCGCCTGATACCTCTAATAATGTGCATCCCTGGTTCAACTCTACAGCCTTTGCAACTTCTCCAGGTTCCATATTATCTAAAAGTATTGCATCTACACCCGACCCCAGGGCTTCTTCAAATTCTTTTAAATTACTTACCTCAACCTCGATCTTCATACCATGGTAGAGATTTTGTTTAATGCGTTCAATGGCATTTTTTATTCCACCTGCTAATTTTATATGATTTTCTTTAATCAAAACACCATCATCCAATCTGAAACGATGACTTCCTCCACCTCCAACACAGACACTATATTTTTCTAAAAATCGCAATCCAGGAGTAGTTTTACGAGTTGGGAGAATTTCTACATTGTAGCCTTCAACTTCTTTAACATATTTGCGAGTTAATGTAGCGATACCACATAAACGTTGAAGAAAGTTTAATGCCACTCGCTCCCCATTGAGCAATACCCAGCCAGGACCTTCAGCATAGGCAATAATTTCACCTGAATTTATTTCTTTTCCATCCTCGAAAATAAAATTGCATTTAGTTGTTTGATCTAAAAGATAAAATATCCGACAAACTACATCTCTACCCGAAAGAACAAGTTTTTCTTTGGCAATGAATTCTCCTCGAGCAATTTGATCAGATGGAACTATTGCTTGAGTTGTTATATCTCCATGCCCAATATCCTCAATTAAGGCATTCTTAATTATGTCGTCAATTAAAAGTGATGGTAAGCGCATTATCCTTTTTTTAATAAAAGTTCATTACATCAAAACATAATCCGCTTAAAAAGTCAAGAACCTGATAGGTTTTCTAAGCTTTGCTTGAGGGTTGCCAGTTTAGAAGTAAGACTTTCTTCCCGCTGCTTATTTTTATCTACAACTTCAGCAGGAGCATTGATTATAAATTCTTGGTTATTTAATTTTTTGCTAACCTTTTGAAGCTCTTTCTTCACTGTAGCTATCTCCTTGCGCAGACGATTTTTTTCCACATTTATATCAATGAACTCTTTGAGCGGAATCGAGATCTCAATATTTTCTGCAATACCTTTGGCGCAAATCTCATGCCGGGGAAGATTATTAGAAATATTTAGCTCCTTTACTCCAGCCAAATTTTTAATATGTATAACATTATTAAGGATAATTTCTTTCTTATGGTCTTCTTTAATATCAAGATAAAGCGGTATCTGTTTTTTGGGAGGTATCCCCATCTCTGAACGTATATTCCGAATCTTCGATATTAAATCCATTAATACTTTAACTTTGCTTTCCGCATCTTCATCGATGTCTTCTGATTGAAATTCTGGAAAAGGAGATATCATTATTGACTCTCCATGTCCTGGAAGCTTTTGCCATAAATCCTCGGTAACATAAGGGATTATAGGATGTAACAGCCTCAAAATAGTATCTAACGATTCAATCAAAATAGTTTGTGTTGTCAAGTGCTCTTTGCTAGCAGCCTCAGCATTCATAAGCACTGGCTTTATCATTTCAATATACCAATCACAAAATTCATGCCAAACAAAATGGTAAAGTATATCAGCAGTCTCTTGAAATTCAAAATTTTCTAAAGTGCGATTAATTGTTCCAGCTATTCTACTAAGACGACTCTTTATCCAACGGCTGACCAGATCAAGCTCATCACGCCGGTAACTTACCCTTCCTTGAGTAGGGTCAATTCTAAGTAGCACAAAACGAGCAGCATTCCAGAGTTTATTGATAAAATGACGATACCCCAACATTCTTTTAGGTGAAAGAGGTAAATCAGTTCCTGGTACTGTCATAAGGGTAAGGGTAAAACGCATCGCGTCAGTTCCATATTCATCCATCATATCCAAAGGGTCAATAATATTCCCCATAGATTTGCTCATCTTTCGACCCTTTTCATCTCTAACTAACGGATTCAAGTACACCTGGCTAAAGGGAACCTCTCCCATAAATTTAAGTCCCATCATTATCATTCGTGCAACCCAGAAAAAGAGTATGTCGAAGCCAGTGATGAGAACATTAGTGGGGTAATATCGCTTAATATCTTTTGTTTCTTCTGGCCAGCCAAGGGTAGAAAAAGACCATAGTGCACTGGAAAACCAGGTATCTAATACATCGGGAACCTGTTTAATTCGGCTACTTTGACATTGATTGCAGCTCTTAGGTTCTTCCATTGCTACTGTTAACTCCTCACAATCCTCACAGTACCAGGCTGGTATTCTATGACCCCACCAAAGCTGACGGGAAATACACCAATCACGGATATTATACATCCACTCAAAATAGGTTTTAGTCCAAAGTGGAGGATGAAATTTTATTTTGCCTTCTTCTACCGCCTTTATAGCAGATTCTGCAAGTGGCTTAATTTTAACGAACCATTGGTTGGATAGATATGGCTCCACAACGGTCTGGCAGCGATAACAATGTCCCACAGAATGGGAATATTCTTCTTTCTTCTCCAAATATCCAGCTTCTGTCAGGTCTTTTACTATTTTTTCTCGGCACACAAAACGATCTAATTTATTATATAGCCCTGCTTCCTGATTCATTCTCCCATCTTCATCTATCACCTGAACTTCTTCTAATTTATGTTTTCTACCAAGTAAAAAATCATTGTGGTCATGCGCCGGAGTAACTTTCACTGCACCAGTTCCAAAATCGCTGTCAACTATTTCATCTTCTATTATTGGCAACTCTCTATTCATCAATGGCAAAAGCACGATTTTACTTACATATTTTTTATATCTATTATCTTTGGGATTAACAGCTACGGCAGTATCTCCTAATATAGTTTCAGGTCTTGTCGTTGCTACTACTATGTGACCCTTTTCATCTTTAAAAGGATATCTGATATAGTAAAGATGCCCATCAATTTCTTGATATTCTACTTCTAAATCTGAAAGTGCAGTGCGACATCGCGGACACCAATTAACAATGTATTTATCTCGATAAATTAATCCCTCATGGTATAAAGTAACAAAGACCTGTCGTACTGCTTTGGATAATTGGGAATCAATGGTAAATCTCTGGCGAGACCAATCGCAGGAGCATCCAAGCTTTTTCAATTGGTTAATAATTGTGCTTCCGCTTTTCTCTTTCCATTCCCATATGCGTTTCTCAAATTCCTTACGACCTAAAACATGACGGCTTAATCCCTGACTGGCTAATTCTCTCTCAAGTACAGTCTGCGTTACTATCCCACCATGATCAAGACCAGGAAGCCATAAAGTATCATAACCCTGCATGCGCCTCCAACGAATGATAACATCCTGTAATGTATTATTCAAAGCATGCCCTACATGAAGCTTTCCAGTAACATTTGGTGGAGGAATGACTATTACAAAGCATTCCCTATCTGATTCCACATCAGCAGTGAAATAATCTTTTTCCATCCAAAAATCATACCACTTATTTTCTACCTTTTTGGGATCATATGATTTATCCAATTCTATCTCTCCAATCATTTGAATGCTCCTGTTTGCACTGTACTACCCATTAATTATAAAGAAAAAGAGCAGGTTTAGCCTACTCTTTTGTTTATTAAACTTGATATCTTTTGCTAAAAATCTTAAGGAAGCTTGATTATTAAGGTCTTTCTTTTAGCTCTTTTTTATCTCGTTTATGGTCCTTTTAATAATTCTCTCAGCCATATCGGGGATAATTTCCCATGCAATTTTCTCAACAGTTTCACTGGATATCTTTTCAATTACTTTATTAGCAATTTTTTCAACCAGTTCTTCATCATATTGTGTTTGCTCAATATCAGGAGCTTCGGTTGTTTCAACCTGGACAGAGGGTTGTGGTTCCTCCACAGGAGTTTCTTCAATACCAAGTGCTTTTTTCTCGGCTAAAATCTCCTCTTCTGTAAGCTCTAATGGCTCAGCCTCAGCCTCTGTAGGTTCTTCTTCAATAAATCTTTCGGTCTCCGCTACAAGCTCTTCCTCTAAGGTCTCGTCCTCTTCTTCATTTTCTGCTGAAGATATATCCTCTAATAAAATCTCTCCTTCAGGAGGCTCCTCTAAGCCGAGAATCTCCTCTTCGGTTAAAGAATCTAATTCTGGCACATCTTCAACAGCTTCTTTTATTTGTTCTTCTTCGACTATAGGAGTAACCTCTGGTCGCGGCACTGCGGTTTCTTCTGTAATTATTGGGCCTTCATCATGCAAAACCATTTCATTTTCTTCTGTAATAATTTCAGCAGCCTCTGTTTGAAGAACATCTTCTGGCTGGGACAATTCTATAGGTGTTTCCTCTACAGCCTCTTCTGCCAGGAGCTCTTCTTCTCCTGATGGCTGCATAGTTGATAATATATCCTTAACTGTTTTAATTATATTTTTTGTCTGAAAAGGCTTGGCAATTATACCATCATTATGACAAGCAGTTGCCTTCGCTTCATCAAAAGGTTCAAAAGTCCCTTTAAGCAATATCACTGGAATATGGGATGTTTCAGGATCACTTTTAATATGCTGACAAACTTGATAACCATCCATCTCTGGCATATTTACATCAGCGATAACCAAATCAGGTCTTGCTTCTTTTAACTTCTCAACTGCTTCATTTCCATTGTATGCCGAGATAATTTCAAAATCTTCTTCAGCAAAAGTCAGCTCTAATACTCTATGAATGGTCTGACTGTCATCAGCTAATAACAGCTTCTTCGCCATCTATCCCTCCATGCTATTGCAATGGATTAAGATTCATAATCTCTAATATAGATTATAGAATAAAATAGCACTTTTCCCATATAATGTCAAGTTATTTATTCTAATTCAATTAACCTTGCTTCATTAATATAAAATTTACCTATAAAGCATATATTTTGCAAACTCCGGTGTGCAAATTTTTCCCTTCTTGCCATTTTCATTAAAAAATTATAAACTACTAAGCTACCTTTAACTTATAAATCTCTAAGGAGTTAAGACTATGAAATATATAACAAAAGTACTATTTTGTTGTTATGTTATTTCAATACTTACTTTAATAGGTCAAGCCCAGGAGAAAATAAACACTACATCCTATGTTGTCTCTGATATTGCCCCTTTGAAAAAGGTCATTATATTATCACCGTTGCAAGATTATGCCCGCCAATCCTATTACCATTACGCAGATCGCAACTTCTCTGTACTTTATTATGAAGATGGCATGATTAGCCAGCATATGAAGATGGTGGATATCCTAAAGGAAAATGGCGTTGAAGTGCTAAATATAATGGACCTTCTTGAGAATGCCATTGCCAATGCTCGCAAGACTGGCGAACTGGAAAAATCACTTGAGGAAATCTTCCCTCGTCACTTTCTCCAATTGAAGGACAAAATTGATAAAATTGATGCTACCCATCTTCTCGGAAGCGTGGATGATTTTTTCTATCATTACGATGATAAAGGCCGATTTTCTCCTCTCATTCCCCCTACTTCTGAGCTTTTTTATACCCGCGATTTTGCTGCCACCACCCCTAAAGGAGTTATCATCACCAATTCCAAGGTTAAATATCGCCACTATGAGCATTCCATAGGCCGTTTTATGTTTACCCATGCTGATGCCCTTAAAGATTATAAGATTGCTTTCGATGCGGAGAAGGAAGGAGTTCGCTGTGAGGGCGGCGATATAATCGTTAAGGATGAAAACACTATTCTCATGGGGATAAATAATTTCAGTGATGCCGCAGCGGCAAAAAAAATAGCACAGAAGCTAAATATTGATGTAATTGGAGTGGCAATGCCACCTTTTGAGGATTTTTCTGGCACAAATATCGAAATAATGCATCTTGATACCGTCTTCAATCTGGTGGATAAGGATAAGGCTCTAACCGTCCCCTTCCTTTTTGAAAAGAAATATGCCGAGAATCATCCTATAGTAAAAATTCTGAAGGCGATAAATGAGAGATTCAAAACTGAAAAAGAACACCAAGGGGAAGAATTAGCTTTTTCTACCTCATTTGAAAAAGCTCTTAAATATATACAGCAGGTAGGCTGGCTCACTCATTATAAAGCCGGAAGCGGCGAAGCAGTCGAGTTAAACAAAAAGCTGGTGGATTACCTGAGAGAGCAAGGCTATACAATCATCTGGGTAGGAGGTGATAGAAGCAACTTAAGAGAAGAGAAATATATCCTTGAAAGAGCACTTTATGAGCTGAGCCTGCAAGCAGCGAATGTAGTACAGTTGGCTCCTGGCAAGGTCCTTGCCTATGCCCACAATAAATATACTATTGAAGCTTTGAAAAAAGGTGGCATTGAAGTACTAACCTTTGAGGGGAAATACCTTGCAGATGATCTGGGCGGTCCTCATTGTCTAACCATGCCTCTGGTCAGACAATATTAAAACACATGAACTAATAAAAGTATTTTAAATATATATAGATCCCATGACCGAGAATTGATGCTAACGGTATGACTAAAAATACCATACTGCGCAGTACACTTCTGGTACCAATACTTCCCAGTTCATTTATCCGGGGTGAACCCGGTAGACTATCAAACATGACCGCATAGGATGGATTATAAGGATCATAAAGCAGCTTTTCCAGCTCATCATCCTCCAGAGCATCCACCAAATGAGTTTTGCTAACTACATCATAGGTGCCACCTTCATCCGGAGAAAACTCAAAAGTAAGCTGGTAAACCCGCTGTTCATTTATCTTCGTGTTAGTAGATACTTTCGACTTAAGCTTACCAACTCCAATTCTGCCATGTTTTAGCAACCGAGAGGCTTTAAATCCCTTTTTCAATCCAGCGTAAATTACAAAAAATCCAACTACGGGAAAGAAAAACGAAATAAGGCCAAAGGGACCAAAAATAGCTCTGCGCATACCTTTTATTCTTGATACGGAAGGATTACCCTTAGCATATTCTATAGTAATTGAACGACCAACCTGAAGCTGTCTACCAGTGGCATAAGACACCCCCTGACAATCCCTCCCATCTGGCGTGCTAAAAGTATAATAATTTTCATATATAGGTGTTCCTTGAGAAGTGTTTGAGCCACCTTCAGAAGCCCCAGTTTTACTCGAAGCTGTAATAACACCTCTGGTAATTTCTACCTTTTTCAGAAAATAAAAGAAAGACGTCACATCAGAATTGAAACCAAATACCCAGACAAAAATGAGCCCAAAGCCAAAAAAGAACCACCCCATCTGATTAAGTACTCCGCCGAAGAGCACAGAGCATCTAACGAGAAATGGAACTCGACGTGGGGGAAGAGCAATATGTGTTATTTCCGATATACTCAATATTAAAACCTCAAAATAAAAGCCCCTTCGATTATAAACTCTCCCTTTATTATTTCAAAAAAGCGATAGACTACAGATGAAATTGCTAAATATGAAATGCAATAAAAATGGTTAGATATGATAGTAATTTTCAAAAAGAATCTACTCGTTTTCTCCTTCTACTTCTTCCTCGATATGGATACGTATATTACTAATATCAGCATCGTAATAAGGCTGTTCGCTCTTTATAGTAATCTGTTCTTTCCAGGCCACAGGTAAATTTCTGAATATGAACATTCCTTCACTACTACTTATGGTCTCTTTATCCACTGATTGAACCATTACTCCCCTTATCCTCTCTTCACCTTCATCATATCTATCATTACCATTATCATCTCTATAGACAAATCCTTTAACCGTTATGCAGGGAACTAAACCGAAGGAAATAACACCATTGAACTGGCGATTTACCACGCGAGTAGGATCAGTGGTGAAAACATAATGCGATGATACAGATTTGAGTTCAATTTGAACGGCTACATTTTCATCACCTGCAAGAACCACAAGCCTTCCCTCAGCATCGCTCCGGTAGATTCTTCCTCTCGTATCCTTGACCATTATCCCGGGTATTCCCCGTTCACCGGCATCCTTCCGACCATTCACATTTCTATCTTCAAAAACCAAACCCTCTATTTCTATAAGAGGTGTTATCGGTAATCTGTCAATGTCGTGAATAGCTTCGCAGTAGTCTCCAGAGGCAGATTCTGGTCCATAGGGTTGATATCCGGTGTAACCTCTGGCTGTATAGGTTCCTTCGATATAATTATCCATTGTTTCCTTCGGTATCAATGCCTGATAAATATATTCCAGAACGCCTCCCTCTACGAAATCCTCGTAACTCCATAAGAAGTCTCTGAGGAAATTAAGCTCCTCCAGATATTCTGTTCCTGCATAAATCAAGGGTGGTACAAAATCTGCTTTAAGGAATAACGACGGAAGATCAAGAGCTCTCATATAAGCCATGGGACAGCGATTTTCTACTCGTGCTTTTAACGTCAGCAGGTCTCCGGGCTCAATATTCTCCTTGGGCAGCTCCTTCAAGAGCCAGTATTCGGCTGCCGGAAGTGTCTTGGTAGCTTTCTCCCAGGTAACTCCCCATTCGCCCTCCAGCAAGCAGGTAAAGAAATCTAATGTCCTTCTGAATTTATAATAATCTTTTTCTTGAATGGCAAGTAAGTATAAGATTATATCTTGAGGTTCATAATGATAAATCGAGCCTCTTGCAATGCTCTCTATCTTTTCTGCCCGGGGCAATGCTATCTCTACATCCCAGAATTCTAATAGCTCATCCAATGATGCCTCTTCTCCAAGCCCAAAGATTCTCCTTGCAAGCACATCCGCAGCACTATAAGAAAGCAATGAAGGCCTGCTTTCTATGAAATCTCTAATCTCCTCTTCAAAATAATGGCTTAACTCTGGTGCCAGGGAGAACAAGATCATATCCTCAGGTTGTACCATTCCCTTATTGCTTTCAAGAACTCCTTTCAGGAATTCATCCTCAAGCACATAGAAAAGCTTAGCAATGGTGCTCTTGGATGCCCTCTCCTCGGAAGGAATCAATCGAATAACCCGACCATCATTATCCATAAATAACCTGAATGTAGCCGGGATATAACCTAATTTCTCAAATTCCTTAACGATATTAATCTGAACACCCATTAAATTTACCACTTGCTGCCACTTCTCTCCACGGCTCTCCACATAGAGCTTCTCAGCCAGTATCATATTAGCAATCGTTGCCGTGCGAAATCCTTCACTGGTATTTAATGGCTCGAAGTCAAATTCTCCTTCCTTGGCACCTTTAAGAGCGATTACTTCATAAGGCAGAACTGTTGCTCCTGCTACATTTATCCCTGCTCCACTCTCAATAAGGGCCTCGACATATTTTCTTCCATGCTCATGGAGGCTTCTTCCCTCTTCTTTTACTATTCTCTCATCACCATCCATAAGACTACTGCCCATATATTGCAGAGCATAGGAGAGCATAGTAATTTCAGATGTTTTATATTCATAGTTGGGAGAAAATACCTTTGAGAAGAATAAGGGAATTACATTCTCAGCAAAAGGCCTCAGATAAGCAGAACGAATAATAACCTCTTCAGTGAAGACCGGGGCCATATTTCCTTTTCCTCTGTTAAAGGAGAGGATAGGCAGCATTTTCTCGACAAAGGGATAATTTCTAAGCATTGTTAGTGGCGTTCTCTGCACTATGATATTTCTCTGCTTGAGGAATAATCCCGTTTCTTCTATCATCCGGCAAAGAGACACAGCAAAGAAATCTTTCTGTTTGAAAACCTCTGGCTCAAAAGCCAGCAGTAAAGCTGCAATGCTTTCCAGGCTTATCTTATGGGTAAAATCTGTATCAATATCAGCAAAAATACCTGTATTGCCGAGATAAAATCTATCCTTCATATCAGCAAACAGTTTGCTTGAAAGTGATCCGCCCACCTTGTAATCAACATAAGAAGCAAGAGCATAGAGATAAAGGTTGTCAATATCAATTTCACCTTTATTATATAATTCTTCAAACTTCTCTATCTTCTTACTGGGCTGCTCAACATTGCCGAATTCAGCAATAGCGAGAATGTAGAAAAGTTCTTCCTTAATTCTATCTTTATTAAATTCATCGTTATCTAATACCTGGAGTTTTGCTCTGAGCTTGTTATCTATCTCTTCAGCAGTGGCATAACCGGCCTTTCTCAACTCAACCATGGAAAACAAGAGTGTAGTACAATCATAGATAGTAGCTGGCTCCTTACCTCGCTCGATGTTTCCCTCTTCCAATTTCCACTGCGGAAGTACTCCGCTCTCCTCACGTTCGATGAACACTACCCTACCCTTCTCAAGCCTCCAATCATGGGGCAAATCATCAATCCATTGCTCTAAGAATAAAAGCTTTTTATGTATAATCTCTTTTAGCTTATCCTTAATTTCAGGATTATCCTCAACTTCGATGGCCTGCTTGAGAGCGAGAAGCTCGAAACCAAGCTGAGCTGGGGTCATGCTCCTGTTAATGCTTCTATCTACCCATCCTTGCTCAGTTCTCTGTGGATAAGCACCGCCAAAAGCCAGCCACAAACTGCCATCAGGCAGCAGGATACCCAACTGCGATCTGAGATATAACTCCTCTATGGTGGAGAGTGCATAGTTTTTCAATCGCTCTCTAATAAAGGATGCCAGGCTTTCATCCTCAAACCTCACCTTCTGCCAGAAATGAAGCGCTGCATAAGAGGTAAACATTGCTTCTTCAGTTTTGAAATAAGGCTCAATAAAGGAGAGCGGTCCTTCTGGCATCTGGATAGAGCCCACAATCTGCTCCTCTGCCTGTAAGCAGCATTCAGCAGCTTCTCTCCTCAGGATGGTATAGCATTCGGCTATATCAGAACTGACCTGGCTGCCATCAGGTGCATATCCTTTAGCCTGAGCATTGTTACAATACCTTCCCGGGTCGGTGTCTGCCGGGGCAATGGCGCTGAAGCTCAGAGTATGCTCTGTCTCTTTGCTGATTATTCCCAGGTTCCACACAAGCTGCTGACCGTTAATCTGGGGGTCTGAGAAGGCCTGTCCATCGAAAACTGTAGAACCCGGAACATACTGGAAATTATCCGGCAATGTATCCTCGATAACAGCTTTCTCGGTATTACCATCTCCTCGATTTCTCAAAATAAGCTCAAAGCGATAGATACCACCTGGCTCATCAGCTCTGGGACAAATCTTTTCTAATTCAAGCACTGGCATGCCACAAACCACTAATAAAGGACATTGAATTGCTTCGCCGGAGTATTCCGCTGTTCCACAATTATCTGTGGCAGAAACGGTTAAGCTGTCAGCAAATGTAGTACCGCAGGCACGCTCATTGGGCTTGATTCTTATGGTGATGCGTATGGTTTCACCGGCATGGAGCTTGAGACTGCCGTAGCTCCAGATAAGCGTTCCCCCGCTTCCAGCGCTGGGCGAGGAGACCGGCTGCGCTCCTTCGCTGGTGAAGGATTCCAGCGTCCAGCCGTCAGGTATCTCATCTTTCACTTCGATGTTGGCAAGCTCCGAACCGCCATCACCATTATTTGTTATTATTATGGTATATTCAAAAGTGTCCTTAAGGGTAATTTGTTGTACCTCAGGACACGACCTTTCAATGTTTAATGAAGGACATATGAGCGTTACTTCAGCGGAGGCACTGTCAATGGGGTCAGAATCATCTCCGTCGCAGCCCTCAAGAGGTATTGCAGTGCCACTTCCATCCTCAGCAATTACGGTAAAGGTATTGGTAAAGGTCCTCCTTCCGGAAGTGCAGGCACCAGCCTGAGCTTTATAGCTAAGAACCATCTCTTCCCCTGCCGGGTCTCCTCCGTTAAGCGGTCCTTCGATGGTCCACTGCAGGGTATTGCCGGATATAGCAGGGTCTCCACTATAATTTCCGCTGGCCCAGGTAGCATTGGTAGAGCCGGGCACATAGTTCAAGCCATCTGCCAACTCATCGGTTATGATGAGGTTGTAGGCATTTAAACCACCAACATTGGAAATCGTAAGGGTGAACTCCACCTCCTCACAGGCATTGATGCTGGTTTTATCAACCTCCTTCGCTGTCACCAATCCACTGCTGCAGCAATTTGTCAAAATCTCCCGTTCATTATTTCCTCTGTTACATTCGCAAAGGTCTTCGCCCTGGTCTACAACGAAACGGAAGGTATTATCTCTATCCCCGGGATACGGTTCGGTAGTGAATTTTATGACTGTTGAACCATTCACGGAAAGGTTAAAGGTCTGGGTATAGATACGAGCCGTATCAGGATCATATACATTCAAAACAGCACCTGAAGCATCACCATATCCTCTATTTGAAATTCTTATCTCAAAATCTATTGAACCATCAGGATTGCACTCCCATGTAATATCATCTATTCTAAGATCACCCTCAACCAGATTATATGTCCAGTCGAACGTGTTGTTATCCCCATTGAGCTCACATACCTGATCTCTGGGATCAAGTACTACATTGAAATCAATTGTAGGATTGGCACAACTGAACTCCCAATCTTCCACTGTGAGCGTCTGTGATGTACCAGTTCCGAAGGGAAAACTACCGCCCAAAGCAGTGAAAGTCTCAGTTCGAATATGTCCAGCATTATCGGAGATTCTGATATCAAAGTTAGTGCTTATATCTTCGCAGCCTATATTAGAGAGCACCAGCTCGAGATTGAGCCGCCCGTCAGAATCGCAACCAGCGGACATGGAATCAATTGTGAAGTCAGGAAGGGGAACATGATAGGTTGCATTGTTTGTATTATTAGCAAAAGTACACTCGCATATATCACTTTGCGAGTCAACCACTGCTGTAATGGTGTAATCACAAATATACGGTTCGGCGGTGAAATCCCTGGTCCAGTTGAAGGTTACTGTCTCGGAAGTGCCGACAGCAAGCGGTAAAGCTCCTGATAAGTCGGCATTATACCACAGCTCGGCATTCCATCCTTGCCCATCATCGACTCGAATCTGGAAGTCGTTTACTACTGGATCTCCACCGGTGTTGGTCGCCGTTACTGCTATGGTGCCAGTTATATTTCCATCTCCGCTGCAAACAGTAACAGGAGTTACAGCGGTGGCTTCAAGATCTAATATGGGATACCCTTGCGTACCCGTGTTATCAATTGCATTGCTTTCACAGATATCACTCTGAGAATCCACCGTAGCGGTGAAATTGATGATCGTCGGATCGCAGTCCACCGGCCAGTTGCTGAAGACCACTGTTTGCTGGATTCCATTATTGAAAGGCAGGGAACCACCCAAAGCAATGAAGCTTTGTTCAAAGGTATTCCCATCGTTATCAGAAAGCTGTATCATAAAGTCAGAGTTTATTGCCTCTGAGCCATTATTTTCAATAAGGATACTTACCTGATAGTTTTCATCAGCAAGGCACTCAGGTGTTATGCTTATAATGGTGAGATTGGGACGAGTGTAGATTTGTGTTATGCTATTGTCCGTACCTGAAAGCTCGCAGATGCTCGCACCTGGATCAATGATGGCAGTGAAGGTGAGGCTTGCCGGATTTCCATCTGCCGGCCAGGGTGCAAAGGTTAGCGTTAGCTGAGCACCGGCTGCTATGTTAATAGTCTGCGATTGAGTCTGACCATCGTTATCTGACAGTTGAACCACCACACCAATAGCACTACCGCAACCATTGTTATCCACCACCACATCAATGCTGTATTGACCGTCTGCAATACAGCTCGGCGTGATGCTCAGTACACGCAAATTGGGATAAGGTTGAATATAAGTATTAGTTGTTGCATTATTTAGTGTGGTGCACTCACAGATATCATTCTGTGAATCAACCGTGGCGGTTATATTAAAATTGCAGATATAAGGCTCTGCTGTAAAGTTCCTGGTCCAGTTGAAAGTAACGGACTCAGAAGCACCAACAGCAATAGGTAATGCACCTCCCAAGTCTGCCTGATACCATAGCTCCGAATTCCACCCCTGACCATCATTAACACTAATACGGAAATCGGAGCTTATCGCATTTCCTTCAGTACTAGTCACTGTTACTGTTATGGTTCCAGTTATACTTCCGTCTGAACTACAGACAGTAGAAGCAGTCACGGAGGTAGCTTCGAGGTCTAAGACAGTTAGAGAACCGGTGCCAGTATTATCAGCGGCATTGCTTTCGCAGATGTCGCCTTGAGAATCGACTATGGCATTGAAGGCGAGAGTGGCCGGGTCGCAATCTACCATCCAATTACTGAATATTATTGTCTGTCGAAGACCACCAAAAAAAGGTAGAGAGCCGCCAAGATCGGCACTAAACCACTGCTCCGATGTATGCCCGTCGTTATCGGATAATTGTATTCTAAAGTCAGAGGTAACAGCCTCTGAACCATTGCTTTCTATAACGATGCTTACCCGATAGTTTTCATCAGCCACACACTCCGGTGTTATACTTACTATATCAAGATTAGGTGTACGGAATGGGGGTGATGCCATAACATTGTCAGCTGCTGCAAACTCGCAAATTATGTTACCAGGATCAATGACAGCAGTAAACATACATGCTCCTATGGGGCCTGACAGAAAAGAGATGAAAGTAATAGTCTGTTGTGCAGCAGGCGGCAGATTAACTACCTGATCGGGAAAAACTAAACCGCAGTCGCTGATCATTCTAACAACCACACTATTTGCAGCAGTACAGCCGTTGTTATCCACCACCACATCGATGCTGTATACTCCATCAGCAGCACAGGTCGGTGTAATGCTCAATACCCTTAAATTAGGATAAAGCAAATCATACGTTGTACTTGTGGCATTATTCGCCGTTGTGCACTCACAGATGTTATTCTGTGAATCAACCGTGGCGGTTATATTAAAATTGCAGATATAAGGCTCGGCTGTAAAGCTCCTGGTCCAGTTAAACGTGACCGTCTCAGAAGCTCCTGCTGCAAAGGGCCATGTTGCCCCTAAGTCGGCAAAGAACCAGAGCTCCGATGTCCAGCCCTGTCCATCGCTGACCCGTACCTGAAAATCACCCCTGAGCGCCGCTCCTCCAGTATTGGTTATTGTTACTTGAATAGTTCCGGTTATATCACCATCAGCATTACAGACTGCTAAAGCACTCACCGAGGTCACTTCCAGGTCAACTACAAGGCGAGGTTGTGTTGTGGTATTGTCAGTACCGATGCTCTCGCATACATCACCCTGGGAATCAACCAGCCCAGTAAAGTTGAGCGTGGTTGGATCACAGTCCACCGGCCAGTTTGTGAAGGTGATGGTTTGGCTCGTCCCCGCATTGAAAGGCAAAGAACCTCCAAGAGCGGTAAAGCTCTGCTCCACTGTATTCCCATCATTATCGGAAAGCTGTACCATAAAGTCATTCCCTGCCGGTATCGCCCCTGAACCCGTATTCCATATTGTGAGAGCTACAGCATAGTTTTCATCAGCTATGCAATAGGGACTTATTCCGGTCAATTCCAGATTCGGTTGGGCGTAATCCACACTCATACTATTATCTGTGCCATTAAGCTCACAAATATCATCAGCGGGATCAATGGTTGCGGTAAACGTGAGGGTCGTTGGAAATCCATCAACCGGCCAGTTGGAGAAGGTCACGGTCTGCTGCACTAAATTCAAGGTGCCAATATTCTGACTGCTGCTGTTACCATCGTTATCCTCCAATCGAACCACCACATTCGCTACCCTCATACAGCCGTTGTTCTCCACCACTACATCAATGCTGTATACTCCATCAGCAGTACAGGTCGGTGTAATGCTCAATACACGTAAATTGGGATAGCTTTGATTATAAGTATCAGTTTTTGCGTTGTTTGTTGTAGTGCACTCGCACATATCATTCTGCGAATCTACCGTGGCGGTTATATTAAAATCACAGACATAGGGCTCGGCTGTAAAGCTCCTGGTCCAGTTAAACGTGACCGTCTCAGAAGCTCCTGCTGCAAAGGGCCATGTTGCCCCTAAGTCGGCAAAGAACCAGAGCTCCGATGTCCAGCCCTGTCCATCGCTGACCCGTACCTGAAAATCACCCCTGAGCGCCGCTCCTCCAGTATTGGTTATTGTTACTTGAATAGTTCCGGTTATATCACCATCAGCATTACAGACTGCTAAAGCACTCACCGAGGTCACTTCCAGGTCAACTACAAGGCGAGGTTGTGTTGTGGTATTGTCAGTACCGATGCTCTCGCATACATCACCCTGGGAATCAACCAGCCCAGTAAAGTTGAGCGTGGTTGGATCACAGTCCACCGGCCAGTTTGTGAAGGTGATGGTTTGGCTCGTCCCCGCATTGAAAGGCAAAGAACCTCCAAGAGCGGTAAAGCTCTGCTCCACTGTATTCCCATCATTATCGGAAAGCTGTACCATAAAGTCATTCCCTGCCGGTATCGCCCCTGAACCCGTATTCCATATTGTGAGAGCTACAGCATAGTTTTCATCAGCTATGCAATAGGGACTTATTCCGGTCAATTCCAGATTCGGTTGGGCGTAATCCACACTCATACTATTATCTGTGCCATTAAGCTCACAAATATCATCAGCGGGATCAATGGTTGCGGTAAACGTGAGGGTCGTTGGAAATCCATCAACCGGCCAGTTGGAGAAGGTCACGGTCTGCTGCACTAAATTCAAGGTGCCAATATTCTGACTGCTGCTGTTACCATCGTTATCCTCCAATCGAACCACCACATTCGCTACCCTCATACAGCCGTTGTTCTCCACCACTACATCAATGCTGTATACTCCATCAGCAGTACAGGTCGGTGTAATGCTCAATACACGTAAATTGGGATAGCTTTGATTATAAGTATCAGTTTTTGCGTTGTTTGTTGTAGTGCACTCGCACATATCATTCTGCGAATCTACCGTGGCGGTTATATTAAAATCACAGACATAGGGCTCGGCTGTAAAGCTCCTGGTCCAGTTAAACGTGACCGTCTCAGAAGCTCCTGCTGCTAAAGGCAGAGTTCCACCCAGATCTGCATTATACCAGAGCTCCGATGTCCAGCCCTGTCCATCATTTACTGATATCCTGAAATCAGTATTTACAGGGCCATTCCCTTGATTTTGAATAGTGACTTGAATAGTACCGGTTATATTTCCATCTGCAATGCAGGTGGTGGATGGTGTAACTGAAGTTATTGTTAAATCTGGCGAGGTGTTACTGTATACAATACCGGATAATGTATTATCAGTGCCATCACATTCACAGACAGCATCGCCGGAATCTACTGTTGCCGTAAAGTTAACCGATGCAGTACAGTCATTAGGCCAATTGGTGAAATCCACTGTAGTAGTGCTGCCAGCAGCAAGACCGGAAACAGAAATAGTAGCGCTGTTGCCCTGATCATCCTCTAAATAAAGATTAAAGCTGCCAGCGATATCCTGACAGCCATCGTTTTCAATCTGCACATGGACAGTAGAGAGTCCATCATCCTCGCACTCTGCAGTAATGGAGTTAACCTTCAGGTTATAGGTCTGAGTAGCAATATTTGATCTTGTTCCTGAGTTGTTACCTTCACCGCATTCGCATATATCATTATTGTTATCGAGCACTACCGTGATGTCGGATGAGCAGGTCATACAATCAAAAGGCCAGGGATCAATAGAAATCGTTTGATTTGAATTAGCAGCAAGCGGAAGTGTCCCACCAAAGCTGGTGAAACTTCCAACGGTGGTCCGTCCATGATTATCGGAAATTTGTATATAAAAATTATTAGAAACAGGACCATCGCCTTCATTTCTTACTGTGGCTGATATAGTGGCAGAGTTATTGCCGTCTGCTGTGCAGGTGAATTGAGCTGTTATATCATCAGAATAAATAGTAAGGTCAGGAACCCTCACAATAGCAGAATCAATAACAGAGGTATTGTATTCGCAATCATAATCTGCTGTTGTTGGATCACCATCCACTCCTCCAACAGCACAGCCCCAATAAACATTTACGGTACTTCTTCTCCTGTTTACATAACAGTCATAAGGTGATTGAGTTAGATGCGCAGTAAGCTGAACTGTGATAGTATTACTAGAGGTCAGCGGACCTATCTCCCAACCATAGACGCCTCCTCCCATATTGGTCGCCGGAGGATTGGAGCTGTCATAAGCAATATTAGCACCGAGATCATATTCAATCCTCACCAAATCAGCATTACCAGCTCCGGTATTATTAACCTGTATAGTCCAGGTTACCGTATCTCCGGAATCGTAGCAGTCGAGATCAACAGTATCCGGAGTAATGGTAACGGATATATCTGGATAGGTTGAGGTTAACGTATGTGTTGCTGAGGTACGATACTGTATATTGCCGCAGCAGTCATAGTAATAGAGGATTAAATTCAAATCAGAGGTGACGAAGCAATCTGCATGGACTGAGAAAACGAGAGTAGCAGTTCCGCCAGAGGGTATAGAATTGCAAAGGTTGCTTGCAGTGCTACCAACATCATAGAAAATGAGCTGATTGCCGCTTATGGTAGGATCGGCATTAGACCCTCCTATAGGACAGGTCACAGTTGTCAAACCTGCATTATAAACAAGCCCTGGCGGGAGGGTTATGACTAAATCAACATTACTTGCATCCGTAGGACCATTATTCTGAACGGTTACGGTAAACTGCGCATCATCGTCACAGGCATTGACCTGCATAGGTGCAACTATAATATCCATTATTGCATCACCTGGCTGCCGGGTGGATGAATGCGTGCCGGTTACACCGGTGCCAAACAGGCAAACATCCATTTCAGTGCGCGGATCAGTGGATGAGAGACCGTCCGAATCTCCGCAGCCACCGTACACAGTATAGGTATTGTCAAGGTCATCCACGCACACGGGTGGAGCATCGGTAATGGCATCGAGGGTAAGCGTGGCAGTTTGTCCGGCAGGAAGATTCTTGATCTCCCAGTACACATTCTGACCTATATTAAATCCATTATCAGCAGGTCCATAGACCGGATCACCTGTAGAACTAACATAGGTAAAAGCGGCTCCCAGGGTGTCTTCCACCCAGACTATGGGAATAGTATAGGTTCCGTTATTAATTACGGTGATTGCCCAACTTATATTCTGGTTGCAGTCGAGCGGTTGTCCTTCCGGAGGAACTGTCCGTATTTTATTTATGGAAAGGTCAGGTTCACGAAGGACTACAGAGTATACGCTATCTGCGCTGGTCTGGCTCTCTCCGCAGGGGGTCTCATATGAGGTATTAACGGTTATTTGACCACCGCTGAAAGTGCAATCAGCATATACCTGGAACTGTATCTCAATGATATCTCCCGGGTCTATGCTGGCTAAAGTTGAAATTGGAGTAGATGTCCATTGAAGCATTTGAGGAAAACCTGATATCACAGGATCATAAGCCCCATCAGGTCCATTCCAACCACCCGCATTGACGCGCCATTGTGTAGAATCATCAACATATGTCAATCCTATGGGCAGAGTTTCAGTAACCTGTAGGTTATAAAGGGTAACCTGACCGGCATTTCTAATAGTAATAGTAGCTGTTTCCGTAGCACAGGCGTTGATTGGTGTGCCTGTCACATTGATATTGACCAGATTGGGCGAGAGAATGAGCACCGTAGAGCTGTCAGTAACAGGAGTCTGACAATCTACGCTGTTACAGCCCCAGGAGGTGGAGACATCATTGGTAAGATTGTCGCAGTCAATAATATTCACCGTGAGGCTTATCTCCCGGCGCTCGGCTGGAGCCATTTCGTTTATGCTTATGGTCACTCCGTTTATCGCACCTCCGCTGTGGTCTTGATCTGCCGTAATGGTCACTCCGGTCATGTTGTCAACAACGGCCGAATTATAGTCGAGTCCAGCGCCGAGAACATCGTCAATCCAGACATTATAGGCAGTACCGGTGCCTCTATTAGTGACATATATCTTAAACTCAACTGTATTGGTTGTTGCATAGTAGACTTCCGGTGTTTTCTCTATGAGCAGGTCTCCGCTGAGCAGAAGAGGACTATATGTATCTGAGCTGGAACAGATTTCATCAGGAAAATCTATAGGATAATCATCATTGCACAGGTCATCGTAATAAACTGTTGCCGTAAGGTCACCTGAGCCAGTACATCTTTTTTGCACATCGAACTGAATGACCGCGTCCTGTCCGGAACCAGTGAAAGAATCTAAAAAGGCCCATACATAATCACCATTTCCATCAATGCCAGGCGTACATGACAAGGGTATAATTCCAGTGCAGAATGTTGATGCTGGATTAACAATATAATAATTCAAACCAGAGAGAACTACCATGACATCTTTGGGATTTGCCGTGCTGCTGGTCTGGGTTATAGTCAGAGAAACGGTCTCAGTCTGGCATTTGTTCATTAAGGTGGTTAAGCTGTAGATTGAAATGCTCATGGCTGGGGGGTCTATAGTAACTTGAGTAGTCTCGTGTATTACTCCATCCTGCAGGCAGGCTCCTGTTGTTATATTCAAATCTAAGGATGACCAGGAATAAAAAGTGCTTCCGGAACAAGCGCTTGCTGTGTCTTCGGTTATATCAAGCTGATAAGTTATAGTAAGGGTTTTGTTTTTTACACTTCCAAATGTATTACAATTTGAAAAGTTGATGACGAGATTACCTCCAGCACCGGGCGTGGTATCTGTCAATCCTGATAGCGCACAGGCTGTTATATCTCCGGAGCTGGATAAGGTTACGGAAAGAGAGCCCGGGACATATTCCTGCTCATTGTCAGCTTGTTCAGTAAAAACAAGCTGTGATAGATCGACAGTGTCAAGCACTGGATTATCTTCAAATATATAAGTATTTGTATACTGGACCGTGCTGCATCTTATCGCTGTTGAGGGAACTACAGTTTTTTCCGAATTAACTAACTGCTCACATTCTATCGCAGTGCTCTGTGAAGCTGAAGCTGTAAGGTCACAGCCGCAGCAATCGGTTACCGAAGCATCCACCGTATTGGTGAAGGTAGTAAAGCAATAGGTCTCGCAATCAGCAGTACCTGGTAGGTTGATTTCCAGGTCTGTCTCAAAGTGAGGATCAATAGTGGGATTATAAGTCCAGGTTACGGTTCCGCCGGTGCCATCGCCGCTATCAACCCATACACCTCCATTAGGAACCGGAGTAGTAACGGTGAAACCATGGGGAACAGTATCCACAATGGTAACATCACCTGTGGTACCGCTGCCGCAACTGGTAACACCGGAATAGTCTATTGTTATATGGTATGTGATGGAGGAGCCGATCTGAATCTCCGCAGGTCCTCCTGTTTTAGAGACGGAAAGGCTGGGAACCTGCGGTGGGGTAAAACATGACTGCAATCCTACAGGAGGATAAAACTCATTTCCGCAGTCGTCTTCATAGATGGGTTGCCATAGATGAGTGGAAGTAGGAAGGGGACGGGTACACCAATTGATGCAGCTCAGGTCAAATTCAAGGGTAAAGCTACCTCCCGGTGCGAGATCGGGTATATTTTCAAAACACCCCGCAACAGTGTTATAGGTTGCAGGAGCTGTTACATTGTCAACGGTGAAAGTTGTCCAATCCACATAAAGTTTGATATTTTGAGCATTGCCATCACCATTATTTGTTATGGGAAAACTGATGGTTGTTGTATCGTCGCAGTAGTTGGTAAAAGAAAAATCAGGAGGACTCATATCAAGGTCCGGGTTCTTCACCTCGAGCTGGATGGCAGCCGTGGCAGTGCCACCATCGACAGCGGTATCATAACAGGTCTCAGTAGGACTGCATCCCCATTTGGCATCAGCGGTGTTGTCCAAATTTTCACAGGCAGAGACTGTTACCTCGAGGGTAATTTCTTCGAACTCTCCGGGGTCCATATCAGCCAATCCCGGGATAATACCGCTATCCCAGGTAGTGGTCTGTCCGATATTATTTCCTGCTGGTGTTGAGCTTACATAAGAAAGCCCAGCACCCAGAACATCGGTGATCTCCACATTAACCACTTTTCCCAAACCGGTATTCTCAACTCTGAGTGTCCAGGTTACGGTATCACCTACAGCAGCGGGGATGACATTAGGATTTTTCTTGATAGTAATTGCACCGGGAAGTACTCTAATAGATAGAGATGTATCGTCAAAAGATGGATTTCCACCTAAATCATAATCAACATGAACATTATTGGACCCGGAGACTGCACTGCAATCAGTCTCCATACTGAAGGTTATTGTTAATTGCTGCCCGGGATTAAGTGTGACCGCTGCGCCGCAGAGGGTATCTATGTTCCAAATAAGATCGCTTCCGCTTATGCTACTTGGGTCTATATTAGCAAGGTTGCATGTGGGAGAAGAAACTGAAGAGCTATTGGAGACATAGGAAAAACTAGGGCTCGGCATGGTATTGGTTACTACTATGTTGGTTATGGGCTGACCTGAGGTATTGTCAATGGTTATGGTGTATTGATTGGTTTCGCATTTGTTTACTTGAGTAGAGCCAGATATGGACGAACTCTGGGGATAAAGGGATGAGCTAAAACCCAAAAGCAAAAAAATCAGTAAAAATGCGGTCTTTTTATTTCTCATGGCTCACGCCTTATATAAACTCGAATACCAGAAAATTTGAGAGGAAAATACAACTTGCTCTTTCCCGCCTTAAGCTCGACGTCCCATTTTATGAGCTGATTATCATAGCTTATCTCAACAAAATGATTTCCCTCTTCTATATGGGAAAAGATAAATCTCCCTTGTTTTCCCAATGTTATCAATTTTGCATCGAGTATCGCTTTAAAATCCTGAAGAAGTGGCTCATCAATCTCGTATGTTTGATTACCGTTCTTGTCGAAGAATACAATTCCCTCCAGGCGGCATGGTTTAACCTGATATACGGGAGCAAGCTTAAGGCCAAAATTGACCATATCAGTGAAACCATCAGGCAGTACCACTGCTACCGGGGATGGTGTTGTCAATATGAATGTATCAGGCAGAGTGCTGGTGTTGAGTCCCACAGCATATTCGCCGGGATAAAGGGTTTCAAAGAGATAATGTCCCTCCGAATCCGAGTAGGCTTTCTCTCCGCTGGAGAGCCTAACTTCGATATTCTCTACTGGTGTATCCGGAGCGGAATAGTCTCCACTGCCATCGTGGTCAACATAGACAAATCCCTCTACTCCACTATAAAATATAAAGCTCAAAGCGGAAACATTGATGAATTCCGAAGCCTCCAACATTATATCCTGTCCAGAGCTATCTCTCGCTCTCAGGGTGGCTCTATTTATATTTCTTCCTCTCTTGGCATCGGCTCCGATTATCACCTGATAACGCAGGATTATTGTCTCGCTGGGCTTGATGTCAGGAATCGTCCAGAAGAGCCTCCTGCTGCCCTGCGGATCGGTAAAATGTATGTCATTGAGCAAGCTGGTGTTGGGAACATAGGTAAAACCCTGGGGTAGATTGTCCTCTATGGTGGTAGAGAGCAGCAATGAATTGGAGCGGTTTTCGATGATGAGCTGGTATCTGATAATTCTCCCCACTTCGGCCTGTGGTATCTCGGCTTTCTTGCTGAATCTAACCTGAGTAATGGAAATCGGCTCTGAGGAAATAGTAGTGTAAACGGTATTTGAGGTAACTGATTTTACCATCTCTTCTGCATCGAAGGTTACCGTATTAGCAATTCGTGTACCGGCAAAAGTAACATCTTTTACCTTTGCTTTAAATTGGATAAGAGCTATTTCTTCAGCCTCTATTTTTCCTTTCCAGGTGAGCCTACCTCCCTGCTGAGAAAAAGTGAAAGGGCTATCCTGAGAAATGAAGTCAAGATGGCTGGATAATTCATCCTCTACTTGAACACTGGTGAGAGGAAAGGGGGAATCATTTTTAATCCGTATGCGGTAATTTAATTCATCCCCCGGTTTAGCGGATGTTTTGTTCACGCTTTTTTCAATTTTTGTCTCCGCTGGTCGAATTTTAAGCACCGCTTTATTGGATGCTAAGGGCTCTTCGATGGTCTGATGCTCAAGATAGGCAAAGTTATCTATCTGAGTTCGGGGAGTATTATCCGAAACCTTTAAGGTGACCTCAAAGCTTATCCTTTCTCCCTGTCTCAGAGTGGCAAAATCCCATATTATCCTATCTCCTTCCCAGCTATGGGGTACTTTGGCAGTGTCTTTTATATAAACGAAATATTTTGAAAGGTCATCCCAGATTGTGACATTTTCGAAGTCAATATCGGCGTCATTCTGGAACTGAATGGTCATGAGCACTTCATCTCCCGGTAGAGCTTCTGTTTTGGAAAAAGACTTACCTATAATTCCTTCAAAGGAGAAGACTTTAATTTCCCGCTCTGCTTTTTTGAGGCTGCCGCACTCATTTTCAACTTCGAGAATTACATTGTATATTCCTGCCTGGTTAAAGGTATGCAATGGGTCCTTTTCTGTTGATGTACTACCGTCGCCGAAATCCCACTGGTAGCTATAGCTCCCCTTCCCTTTCTCGTATAATAATGTTTTGAACTGAACCTCCAGAGGAACCAAACCTTCCTCGGGCTCAGCATTTATCTCTATGCTAAATGGCGGACAGCTTTTTACGATCGTTATTTTTTTCTCGGCTTCTTTAATTTGTCCGCATCTGTTTGTAACTTCAAGTTTAACAGTATACTCACCTGGACTCTTAAAAGTATGTACAGGATTTTTCTCGTCAGATGTTTCTCCATCAGCAAAATCCCAATTATAGGTATATCCTTCAGAGAGCTCTTTATCGGAGGATGAATCCTTTTCAGTGATCCTGGCTTTGAATTGCACCTCTAATGGAGCTTTGCCGCTCTCTGGATCTGCTTTTATGGATACATTAAAGGAAGGGCATGGCTTCTCCTCAACAATGAGCGTAGCATCATCATAGTATTTCGTGCCATCGGCAAATTCAATCCAGACTTTGAAGGGATAGGTTCCCGGCGGAGTATTTAATGTGGTATTAATATTCAGCTTGGTCTGCACCGAAGCGCCATTGCGGCATAAAGGATTGTCATCGAATGAGGAGGTGGTATGTGCAGGCAGACCATCAATATAAAGGGTGCCGCATGTTGTGGCAAAATTATGTACCACTACGGTATAGAACGTTGAATCACCCTGTTCTACGGTTCTTGTAGGGGGCTGAATATGCAGGGGTTTAGTAGTTACTCCGCAAATCAGGAGGCTTAATATGAAAAGTAAAGCAAGGGTTTTTTTCATATTTTACTCCTTAAAAGAGGGTAACTAATTTAAAATAACCCACTGTGGAGTGGTAGTTCCCCTCTATATTATACTTATCTTCAAAATCTATCTTTTCAGCTCCCACACCGAGCCGCAAATGTTTATAGATGAGATAACCCAGCTCGGCGGCTATGGTTTGCTTTCTGTTTTCTATGGGTCCCCACACTTTTAAAAGCTTATAATTCGCCAGCATTTCCCATTTGTTGGTAAAGCTTACTTTAAATCCCTGAACTGATGCCAGCGTATTACTTTTTGTCCTGTCCAATGGGGGGAAGAGCTCTATATTGGTGTCATAGCGCCATTGGGAATAAACAGAAAAAAATTGGCGTATTCGCCATAGAAAACGAAGATTCAATTGTTCCTCTGATCTCTCAGCCAGGGAAACAGGAGCTTCTTCTTTGCCTATACGGTTATAATATCTCAGATTGAGGTTCATACCCTTGACGGGGGTGCCAAACAGGAAAAGAGACCACAGCTCTCTTCGCCCTTCCTGTTCATCAGTTTTATTGAGCTGAATCTCGTATCGAGCCATGGCTCTGAATTGCTGGGTCTCAATTCCCCCGCCAAGTGAGATAATTTTATTACTTAATTTTCCAGCTTCACTGGTACTTTCCTCATCTCTGAATCTACTATCAAGGAAAAATCCTCTATAGATATGTCGCCTAATACCGACTTCATAAATGTCTGCATCGAGTGTTTTTGTATTTTCATCCTGATTGGTTATAATCTCTTTTCTGTATCCACCGAATATTCCCTCATTACCAGTAAGAATCTCAGAAAAGATGGAAAAGGAGTGGTTAAATGTATCGGGCGAAAGATTGAGAATATCATTGAATGAATTTCCATCGTAATCTACCTGAAAGAAAAGGTCTCCTTTGGAGCTCGACCATAGTTTCTGTCTCGCACCCAGGAGCAGCTCTTTTGCCTGTGTATCTTTATTTTCTTTATCTGCATCATATTGATCATCGAGCTCAACCTTCCCCCAGAACTTGGTGTTCTCACCATTATGGAAGGAAGAGAGGTAGAATATATTAGAAAAAAGCGGTGCTGCCAGGGATTTCTGTCTCCCATAGCCGACACTTACTCTATCCAAATTTTTATTCCATTCCAAAAATCCATGGGTTTCCTGTTCATCTATAGATATCCTGGAAAGGGTAAAGGGGAAGAGTTCCGCACCCAGATTTCTGGTGAACTGGTAGGGAGAAAGGAAGATATTTCTTTCGGAATAATCAGGAAAAATCTGAAACAAGCTATATCCATAGCGAAGTTGCTCGTTAGCAAAAGTGGGAAACTCGGAATTTATATTCCAGCTATTAAAATAGAGGTGAAGATCGTCAGTAAAGTTTGCTACTCCTCCACCGAAAAAGCCTTTTTGTGTCTCAATTGTAGGGTCGGAGGTAAAAGAAAACTCACCAAAAAATGTGAGTGGACTTGAATCTATGTTAAGCCCCAGGGTAAAAATTTCTCTTCTCTGCTCCAATGCTTCAGAAAGTGAGAGAGTACCATCGGCATCGGCTAAATATGAAAAATTAAACGTTAAGAAGTCGAACGGTGTAACATAGGAGCGAAGAGCAAAAACGTCACGAGTAAATCGTCCTATGAATGACTCGAACTGATAGCTCGCTAAAATAAAAACAGGATTACCCAGTTCGTCGTAAGGATAAATAGGGAAATTGAAAATAATCTCTCCCCTATCGTAATCGATGAAATAATCTCTGTTTCGCTCCATCAAGGTCCTCTTAAGCTCGAAATCCGGATTTGAAGCGCTTTTAACAATTACGTATACCACTTCGCTTCCTCTTAGAATAGGTGATTCAATGAGATAATAAGGACCTGCTCCCGCATCAGCAGGGATTTCATCAATGCCCGATTCTCCTCGAGCCATCCCCCCTATAAATTCAACGCCAAAATAATCTCGCTGTGTTCCCACCAGGGCGCCCCGGAAAGGATGGTAGTAACGGGAAAATACTGAGTTAAGAAAAAATCCCTGACGGTAATCACCTGCTGATAAATAGTTTTTTCCTCTTTCTAAATTAAAAAGAAACTGCAGGGGTGGCTCGGTTATTCTATTTTCCGGATCATAGTTGAGATTTCCATTAATATCGTATTTACCTCCACCGAATGTGCCATCGAGCATAAAGGAAGCTCTTTCTCGCGTGGAAAAATCTGCCGGCAGTCCGAGATCGCTGTAGCGAAATCGAATCTCGTTCCCCTCCACCTCCGTCCAGTTCAAGCGTAGCATTCCTATGCCCATAAGAAAAATTTTATCCTTGGTCTGCGGTTTCTCCGGTGTGGCTTGTGGCGTTTTTTGCTGCGAACAGCCAGAAAAAAAAGCAAGCAAAATAATAAAAATCAAAAACTTACGAACAGTTTTATAGAGCATTTTAAAAATGTAGCTTTCTTGTTAAACAAATATATATGGCAATATCATAGATATAACAAAAAATTACACTATTAAATTGAGATTAATTAAGATTGAAATTCTAATGAAGTCATTATCTGCTTATTAGAAAAAAACTTACCTCTTTTAATTATACTAAAATAAAAGGAAAATGTCAATAAAAATCTACATTTAGAATTTAATAATTATAGCTTAAATATATTAACTGTTATTAGGGATAATTCTTAAGACGACACGTGTTTGTATAAAATTATTTGAATTTACAAATAGTAATGGTTTTTGCACTTGCCATCTATTGCTTTTTAGGAAAAATTTCCCCTTAAGGCAAAAAATTCACATTATGGTTAGGTGAGCTGATACAACAAAAAATGTCAAAATTGCTGAGCAATAATATAGATATCAGATTTATGCATATAAAGAATGATATTGACAGGAAGTGTTTTTTATTGAAAGAATGCTAATAAAGTGTTATAATTAGGCCGTGAAAAAGGAATTTAATAAATTCCAATGTAAATAAAAGATGTATTATTATGGTAGAGAATGTAGTTGGTTATTATTTAACAAATTGCATTTGCAGCAAAGGAATAAATTTGGTGTAAATGTAATTGAATCGAACAATTCGAGTTGTAAATTTCTTTTTATGTGGTTATGACGGTTGGAGAATAAAAGGAATCTTCAAGAAGACAACTCTACGAAAAGCTATATTATTGTGACAATGGATATATGTATTCGCTTGTTCTGATAGTTAGATTCAATATTTCGAATAATATTTGCTAATTGTAAGATATTATGACAGTTACTAAATCGAAACTATTTGTTATATATATAGTTACAGTAATAGTGTTGACATTCTGCCTGGGCACAATTTATGCGTATACAATTTCTGGCATTTCGCAAAAGAAAAAATCAAAGCAAGAAAAATCCTTACCTTCATTTGCTTATTCCGCAGATTTAAAAATCGGACCTTTCAGAATTGAGCCCTTTCTTTCTATAAAAAATACGGGTTATGATAGTAATATCTTATACACACAGAAAGAACTGATAGCGGACTATACTGCGACTCCCACAGCTGGGCTGAAGTCCATTGCCCTACTTGGAAGAAGAGGATTTTTTAGTATCGGTGGAGAATTAGGATACCTCTGGTTTTATCAAACCAAGTCGCAAAATTTTCTTAATAAGTATGCTGATGCACATCTTGAAATAAGCTTATCTAACTTTTCTATTTATATAGAAGAAGATTTCGCAAATGTCAGAGATCGATATGGTAATGAAATCGATTATAGGACCACTCATACGACCAATACAGCAACTATTGGTTTACTTTATGAGCCCTCCAAAAAAACGTCTTTAGAGGTAGCCTTCTCTCAAGCATTGCTAAAATACGATTCAGAGGCAACGTTTAGAGGATATGATTTGAGTGAAACTTTAGATCATCAAAGGATTATTGGTACATTTACTTTTGGTTATCAGATGCTGCCAAAAACGAAAGGGCTTATTGAATTGAAATATGGAGAATATAATTTCGAAAATCCTACATCTGAGCTCAACTCTCTTTCTTACGAAATTGTAGCTGGAGCAGAGTTTGATGCCAGCGCTTTTATTCAAGGAATATTTATGCTCGGTTATAAGAATTTAATTTTCTCATCACCTTATATAAAAGACTTTAGCGGGCTAACTGGTTCTGCATCGTTAAGATATCGATTTAGTGAACGTTTATCTTTTTTGTTTAAATATGACAGAGACGCCCAGTATTCTTATTTTGCACATTATTATATTAGTGATTTGTATGGAGGCACATTTGATTTCTATTTAACTAAAAAATTTGGCATTGATTTTGGCTCAACTTATATAACTTTTAACTATCCGCTAAGAGAAATTGAAAATTCAGAAAGAATATTTAATAGAGCATATAGGCATAATATGACTATTAAATATAAATTGACAGAAGATATTAGCGTAGGAATAGCTGGAGTCTATTGGATTAGGATGTCGAATTTAGATTCAACATTACAAGGATTTAATGTCTTCAGTGTTGTTAGTTATGAATTTTAAATAATAAGCTTATCAAGAGGACAGTAAAGTAATGAATCTAAAAGAATTAATAATGAAGGCAGCAGTAGTTTTCTTTCTAATTATGCTCGCAGCAGCTTGTGCCTCTCGTAAAGCAGTTAAGGAATCAATTAATAAAGAACCCCCCCCAAAAACCCAGAAAGCAGAGCTAAAAAAAGCTGCTTCTATTAAAGAAACTGTAGATACTGCCAAAGATGAAGCTAAAAAATTGGATTATATTATCGGACCAGAAGATCTTTTAGAGATTTCAGTCTTTGGCTTACCAGAAATGAATAAGACTGTAAGAGTATCTGCTGAAGGAACCATTGTTTTACCTTTGTTGCGCAGCGTAAAGGCTGAAGGATTAAGCCAAAAAGAACTGGAAGAAAAGATTGCAACTCTTTTAGCAGAAAAATATATACAAAATCCGCAGGTAAGCATCTTTATTAGAGAACATAAAAGTAGGAAAGTTGCGGTATTAGGAGCAGTAGAAAAGCCCGGTTTTTATGAATTAATTGGTGCGAGAACAATTTTGGATATTATTGCTTTGGCGGGTGGTATAAACGAAAATGCAGGAAAAGAGCTCTTATTAATTCGAAAAGCTTCTTCTAATAAAGTTGATTTAACTTATAATATTAGCCTTGAAGAATTGTTTTCAAAAGGAAATCCTGCATTGAATAAAACTCTTCAGGAAGGCGATGTAATAAATATACCCATTGATAAAATAATAAATATTTATGTACTTGGTGCTGTCAATAATCCGGGAGCACTCGCTATTAAGCAATCAGAGTATATAACTGTTCTACAAGCTATAGCCAAAGCAGGTGGTTTCTCAGAGCGTGCTGCTAAGAGCAGGGTTAAAATAATTCGTCAATTAGCGAGTGGAAATAAAGAGACTATTAAGATCAATGTTAAAGATATTATTAATGGTAAAAAAGAGGATATTCTCTTACAAAAAGGAGATGTAATTGTAGTTCCAGAAACATTTTTTTAACAGGTAGAACAAATGGAAAATAGTGATGATAATATATTTGATTTTCGAGAATACTGGCACATAATTCAAAAACGTCGATGGACAATATTTACTATTTTAATAATAACTGTTTCAATTGTAGCCATCGGTTCATTTTTTATCGAACCGAAATATAAAGCTACTGCAGCAATTCAAATCGAAAGGGAAAACCCTAAACTATTATCATTTGAGGAAATTTACGCACTTGATTCTTCTCAGCAAACCTTTTACCAAACGCAAGTAAGGCTTATAAAGAGCAAGACATTAGCAAAAAAAGTTATTGATAGACATGATTTAGCGAAAAGCTCGCAATCGTCTTCTTTCAATAAAATAGGTATTATACAGAAACTAAAAGAACTAATTCCTTCTTTTTCTAATCCACCAAAAACTCAAAATAAAGATGCTTATGCCCCGATAATAAATAATTTTTTAAGCCGATTAATAGTCCAACCCGATAGGAATAGCCAGATAATAAACATCTCCTTTATACACCGTAATCCTGATATAAGCGCTAAAGTGGCAAATGCGGTGGCCGACGCTTTTATAGAATCTAATTTAGAAGCTAAATATCTTACCGCCAAGCAAGCCTATGATTTTCTGAATGTTCAGATAAAAGAACTCATGAATGATATTACGATAAAAGAGCAAGAAATGCAGAAATACGCCCAGGAGAAGGAAATAGTATCTTTAGATAATAATGAAAACATCACTATCCAGCAATTAGTAGATCTTAGTGCTGAATATACTCGAATTCAGGCAAAACGTATAGAAAAAGAAGCCATTTATAAGGGAGTAATGAATGCCTCATCCGATTCAATTCCGGAGGTATTGAATAATAATCTAATTCAGGAGCTAAAAACGCAATACGCTCGTTTAGAAAGTGAGTATGCAGAAAAGTCGAGAAAGTTCAAAGCGGAATGGCCTGAGATGATGCAACTTAAATCGAAGCTCGACAAAGTTAAACAGAGATTAGGTAAAGAGACCTATGACATAGTGAGAAAGGTGAGGAGCAGTACGAGAACTGAATATGAAACCGCTTTAAAGCAGGAACTCTCTATCAAGAATATACTCAATCAGCAGAAAAGAAAGACAACCGATCTTCATAAAAATGCAATTATATACAATAATTTAAAAACCGAGGTAGATAATAAAAGAGCTCTTTTGCAATCGCTCATTAAAAGGCAAAATGAAGCGGGCGTATCCGCAGAACTTAAAGATTTAGGTAGCAGCAATATTAGAATTGTTGATAGAGCTGATGTGCCACGGAAAGCCTATAAGCCCAATAAAAAACTTAATATTTTAATGGCCATAGCAATTGGTTTGTTGATAGGCATTGGGACTACGTTCTTTTTAGAATATTCAGATAGCAGTTTTAAAAATAAGGAAGACGTAGACAGATATTTAAAACTCCCTACTATTGGTATTATCCCTTTACTTGATGGAACCAGGAAAGCATCGAGCTATACCTATGTATATGAGGACTACTTAGGAAAAGGAAAATATGAAGTACCTCCTAAATCAATTGAAAAAATTGTGCATACAAGCACAAAATCATCTATCTCTGAAGCCTATAGATCTCTACGAACCTCAATTCTGCTATCAACCCCTCACTCGCCACCGAAAACTATTTTGATAACCAGCAGTCAACCTAAAGAAGGTAAAACAGTAACAGCCATTAATATTGCAATATCATTGGCTCAACTTAATAAAAAAGTTGTTATTTTCGACACTGATTTAAGAAAGCCGCGGATTTCTAAGATTTTTAAAATTTATAATAGGATAGGGGTTGCAAATTTCTTGGCGGGAACTATTCCTCCAAATCAAATTATCTTTCGCACAGAAATTCCCAACCTTTATATTATCCCCAGCGGTCCTACTCCGCCAAATCCAGCTGAGCTTTTAGCAACTCCTAAAATGACCAGCTTGTTAGAAGGTTGCAAAAATACATTTAACTTCATAATATTAGACTCTCCACCTTTATTGGCAGTTACAGATGCCCAAATATTAGCTAATAAAGTAGACGGAATAGTATTAGTAATCCATGGAGGAATTACCCCAAAAGACGCGGTAAAGTTAGGCAAGGAAAAACTACAAAATGCCAATATTATTGGTGTAGTTCTCAATCAAATCGATCTTGAAAACCATGGATATTATTACCAACACTACTATCATTACTACAGCAAAGAGAAAGATAAAAAGCTCGTTATTAAATTCAGGAAATAGCTTTAATCAAATTCATGATAATAACCTACTTCGATAATGCTAAAAGCTTTGTGAAAAATTTAATTTAAAAATAAATTACTATATTTTCTGGAAGAAAACTTGATTAAAGCAAGAAGATATGTTTTGCCTGATGGTATTAAAACTAATAGATCAAAATAATCTAATAACTACTGTTAACCACGAAGATACAAATAATATGTTTTTTAAAACTACGAAAACATTCGTACATAGAGTTGTTCCAGATAGCGAACACATAAATTATATTATTTAATTTTAAGCTTTATTAAATGTCATTTCACTCTATAAGATATTGTAATTACATTATCGAAAGCGGCATTATTCTACTTATAATATTTTCTCCATTGGCTTTTGGGTCAGTGGAGGTATGGGCTTATTCGATTATTATCTTGGGTGCGATTTTTCTCACAATTGTATGGCTTATTAAGATATGGTTTAAAAATAGGCTCACCCACAACAAATTCAAACAAGATGAATTTAATTTTAGATTCAACTTATTCAAATCACCTTTAAATTTACCTATCATTCTTTTTATACTACTTATAGTAATCCAACTGATCCCTTTCCCTAAAAATATAGTTCATTTTATTTCACCAAATACACAAGATATCTACAACGAAAGCGATAATCTTCTAAAAATTTTGCCTTTGAGAGAAAACCAATCAACTATCTTCAATACCTTTTCTCTATACCCAAACGCCACTAAAGAAGAACTTTACAAACTCATAGGCTATGCTCTCATATTCTTTCTTATCGTCAATAATATAAAAAGACCGGCACAATTAAAAAAAATAATGCTCACCATCGTAATTTTAGCATTTTGTATTTCACTCTTCGCAATAATTCAAAAAGCATTTTGGAATGGTAAGATTTACTGGTTCAGGGAATTGAGATATGGGGGAAAAGCTTTTGGTCCTTATGTAAATAGTAATCATTATGCCGGATTTATGGAAATGGCTATTCCACTTGCATTAGCAGCATTAATTACTACTCGTAGCATAAATAAAAAAATAATATACGGCTTTATGGCAATAGTAATGGCTTCAACTATTTTTTTATCTTTATCACGAGGTGGAATGCTTTCTTTTCTTGGCTCTTTATTTTCAATATCATTGATATTGTTTCTTCATAAAAGTTTTAAAAAGCATCAGATAGTCATTATTTTATTATTAATTGGCATTTTTATGTTTATATTCTATCTGCAATTTTTTTCAGCTGTCAGTGAGCGATTTCTCAGCTTAATAGACGTAGAGGGTATTTCTAAAATAAAGCGACCTTTGGTTTGGAAAGATACCCTAAATATTGTTAAAGATTTTCCCCTATTGGGAACTGGGTTGGGGACATTTAGATATATCTTTCCAAAATATAAAAGCTCTGGTGAACAAATACTTTTCTTATACGCTGAAAATGATTATTTGCAAGTTCTTTCTGAAGCAGGATTTATAGGATTTTTTATAATAGTGTGGGGGATTCTTATTGTCATATTATCATCTTTTAAAACTATAGCACAAGAGAAGCTTGCTATATTTTTCTTCGGTAGTATTGCTGCCTTATTAATTCACAGCTTCTTCGACTTTAATCTTCATATCCCTGCTAACGCAATGATATTTTCTATTATATTAGGAATGAACTTTAGACTTAGCAATAAGGAGAATATAGTAATAAGACCTTGATATTATTCTAAGTATTTGATATAATTATATTTGTTTAGTGGAGATAACTATTTGCATTTATGATTGAATTTTTTATGAAGGAGAAGGCTTTTATTAAAAGTCGATTTCAGGTGATCGGTATATATCTCCTCGCATTTTCTTTATTATTCATTTTATCTTTATTAGTTGTCCAAAATTTATTAGCTGATATTTATTATCAAAAATATATAAAAGAGAAAAATACTGCGGACAATAAAAAACAATTTGAATATATCATCAATGCAATCTCATTAAATAAGTCGAGTCCAGAATATCTCTATGAATGCGGGAAGATCATCTATGAGTTAAAAACTATAACAAATTTCTCTGAAGCAATCACTTCCCGCTCAAAAATAAACGGAGAAGAAACCTCATTAGCCTTTGTTAATCTAAAAGTGCTGGATGGATGGATTGCAAAAAATAACAACCCTGACCTAATCCCCCTTTTTCTTTGTAGAGAATCTTTACGCTATAATCCCTTAAACGCCGAAGCCTATCTTACAGTGGGATTGATGTATGCAGAACTAAATCCACCAGTTAATAATGATGGTTTCTTTAAAATGGCATGTAAAATGGATCCAAATAACATCTCAACTCATTACTCCATTGGAACCTATTATCTGTGGAATTGGAATTTGGAAAGAGCTTTGGAAGAGTTTAGACAAATCTTTATTATACCAAATTCATCAAGCACGTTTTTAGCACAATATTACCGTAATATTTTACCTCAAGTCTATACATTTAATTCGGAATATTCCTTTTTAGCAAAAATTTGTCCTTCATCTTATAAAGCGTCTCTTTTTTTAGCGACCTTCCTCAAAGATAAAAACAGATGGCTTGATAGCAAGAAAGCCTATTATAAGGCAATAAAATTAGCTCCTATGGAGGAGAAATCAGTTATCTTATACAAATTTGCTTTAGCGTGCAGCAAAAATAATGATGTGGAGAATATTTTACGATTAAACAGTGAATACGAGCGCTATATTACTTCAAACACTAAAATAAATAAGCTATTCCATATAACCACTGCTAAAGCACTCTATTCTAACAAGAAGTATGAAGCGACGATAAATAAGACGGACTATTTAATTAAAATGTTCCCTTTAGACCATACGCCTTATCTATATAAAGGGCTCTCATTAATTAATTTAGGGAAAAAGCTTGACGGTATCTACCACCTGGAAAAAGCAGCAGAGTTAAAACCGGATAGCATTAATATTCGTTTAACATTAGCAATAAATTATGAATCAATTGAGCAGCTTAGCAGCGCAATGAATGAATGGCAGCACATAATGCAATTAGCTAAAAATAATGCAAGATATTTACCTTATTATTCCCAAGCGCTTAACAATATAATAAAACTTAAAGCCAAGCAAAAAAGGGCAAGCTCATTGCATTAATATATTTATACTTTTATAGATTGTAATTATGAAGACATATCTTATTACTTTAATGCTCTCATTCATAATAGCAGACTTATTTACTCCCATTTTGAGCAAAATATCGTTTCTTTTCAAAGCTATTGATAAAGGTGATAGGAATAGAAAGATTCATACAATACCTACACCAACATTAGGCGGTATATCCATATTTGCAGCTTTTTATATTCCGCTTATTGGTCTACTCATATACGAAAATAAAATATCTCAGCTATTCACATCTGATTATAATTTAGTATTAGGCCTATTTATAGGAGGAACTATTATTTTTATCTTAGGCATATTAGATGATTTGAAGGAAATAAAGCCGCTTTATAAATTATTAATACAAATCCTGGCTGCTACTATAGTATATTATTTTGGATTCAAAATCGTAAGGCTTTCCATACCTTTTTATCACTCGCTGGTAGAGCTTGGATTTTTTAGTTACTTAATTACGATCTTTTGGATTGTTGGAATAACTAATGCTATTAATCTAATTGATGGATCCGATGGACTGGCAGCAGGTATTTCAATATTTGTTGTTTTAAATCTATTGATTACATCCATTCTAAATAATAGCACATTGCTCATACTTTTCTCATTAGCATTGCTTGGTGGTCTTATCGGATTTCTAAGATATAATTTCCCCCCTGCTGAGATATTTATGGGGGATACTGGAAGCCAATTTGTCGGCTTTACTATTTCTATACTTGCAATTAGTGGAGCCAAGAAAGGGGCAACAACTGTAGCTTTGCTTTCACCTATTATCGTTTTAGGAATCCCCATTATAGATACATTTCTTGCTATTGCTCGTAGATTTATAAAAGGTGTATCTATATTTAAGGCAGATTCTGATCATATCCACCATAGACTTATAAAAAAAGGTTTTAGTAGAAAAAAAATTGCTATTTATATATATATATTCTGTCTTATTTTATGGATATTTTCAATGATTGTAATCATAGGGAAAAATATTCTTATCGCTTTAGTCTTAATTCTCATGCTTTTTATCTTCTGGATTGTTGCTAAAAAATTAGGTTATTTAGATGAGCTTAAGCTATCATACGCTAATGGACGTTTGTTAAAGAGGATAATGAATAAAAGACTTTTGAGAATTAATACCACATCGGATAAGTAGTATATTATTTTTAAATTATAGAAGAAGCTGTTAAAATTACTTAGGATTTTAAAGACAAAAAATTGATTCAATATGCAAAAGGCAAAATGCATTGGCTATATAGTGATTTACAAAATACATAATGGAAAAAGAGTCCCCTTGGAATGCAAGAATTTTATCTTGGAAAAATTCGTATGTAGGAAGGTTATTTTTTAGCACCGGCGCTAAAAAAGGATATATTACTTTCATAGACCAATCCATAGTCTCTTTCGTTCATTTCCTCACGAGTCTTTTACTTGCCCGTTTTCTTGTCCCAGCCGAATTTGGAATTTGGGTTTTGGCCTATTCAGTACTTGTTTTTGCATATGGTGTGCAGCACGCTCTTATAATCAGTCCTATGATGGTTTTAGGTGCCGCGACAAAGGGAGATGATGCCAAAAATTATTTTACCTCCACCGGAATAATGCAGGCAATCTTTGGCATTACAGTAATCATAATTTTTTTAATAACCAGTGGTATCCTTCATATTATATATAAAAAACCAGAAACTACTTACATCTTCTTGGCTATGTCAATTACTTCCTTCAGCTTTTTGGGGCAAGAATTCTTTCGTAGAACGCTCTTTGCACAATTGAAAGCCAAAGAGGCACTTAAAAATGATATAGTTTGTTATGGCTTACAGATTATTGGAATAATAACCCTCTTTTATGCCGGTATTCTAAATGCTGTAAATACCTTTTGGATAATTGCTTTATCAGCTCTTCTTGCAATTATCTATGGATATTATCAATGCCATAATTTATTAAAGCCTCGTTTAGTGCTGTGGCGCAGTGCTATTAAAGAAAACTGGGATTTTGGAAAATGGCTTTTGGGTTCAACCCTGACTACCTGGACCTCAGGTCAGGCTTATATTTTCATTGCTGCTTTTATGCTGGGACCAATCGCTCCAGCTGTATTGAGGGCCTGCCAGAATATATATGGCCCAACTCATGTCTTATTAAGAGGGGTAGAGAACATTTTTCCTCCAATGGCATCTAAAAAATATAGTGAACATGGCATCAAATCATTAAACAGTTTTTTAAAAAAGGTGCTCCTACTACTTGCAATTGCAATAGGTATTTATGGAATCTTAGCATCTTTTAGTGCTAATTTTCTACTTAAGTTACTGTATAAAAATCAATATAGCGGATATGGGCATATTGTTATTTTGTTTGCAATTATGTATTTGGTCAGTACTCTCATGAGAGTACCAGGTGTAGGCTTACAGGCTATAAAAAAACCGAAAGGCATATTTTATGCTTATCTTATTTCGACAATTATAACAATAGTGCTAAGTATTCCTCTAATAAAATATTTCGACATTGTCGGCGCAGCTATAGGCATTCTAATATCCGCCATAATTGTTAATGTTATAATATATTATTATTATTGGAAATGCATAAGCAATTTTAAAATGTAGTTTGTGATCCCATTATATATTCGTGATATCGTAGAAATATGTTAATTGAATAAGCCGATTTATTGATGTTATTTTATTGCACCTGGTTCTGGTTACCTTGCCAAATAAACACTGGCTCGATTGCTTTGCCGAACTATGAGATTTTCATAGAAAATCTCATAGTATTAATTATTAATTACGATGAAGCAGACATATTTAGCTTTGGGGTGCTAAAAAGCTATATAAAATAATTATTTGATATAGAAAGCTACATGAAAATATTCTATAAGAAAATTATTGATCTTCAATTTAGACAAGCAATTTTTTATGATTATTGCGAAATTAAAACTACACAAATATAAATATAATTATTGCATATAATCTGCTAATTTGCTTTTATACAAGAGGTTTTTCTATATGATATTACCAAAAATTAAATGCGTAAGCCGGTTAAATTATATAATGAGCGAATGCGCCAATAAGAGCGTTTTACATTTAGGGTGCTCTGGTTCACCAACGACAATAGCACGATTTAAGAGTGATTGCTTATTGCATAAGAATCTTTTAAAAGTTACAAAAGAATTATATGGAATTGACATAGATAAAAGTAGCATCGAATATTTGAGGAATCAAGGAATAGAAAAACTGTTTATAGCAAATGTTGAACGTTTAGAGGACATAATATTTGATAAATCATTTGAAGTTGTTTTGGTCGGTGAGCTTATGGAGCATTTGGATAATGTAGGTTTAATGTTAAGAGAAGTTAAAAAATTCTTAAAACCCGATGGTGTTTTATTAATTTCCGTTCCAAATGCATTTGCAATCAAGCATATTTTAAGAGCAATCGTAAGAAAAGACGTTAGCATGCCAGACCATAATTATTATTTTTCATATAAAACCCTGCGTTCGCTGCTGAAAAAATATGATTTTGTTATAATGAGCTCTGCAACATTTTATATAAGCGAAGGAGATGGATACGTAAAACAGCGGTTATTATCTAAAATTGCCAACAAAATTTTTAAAAGCCTTCCTTTTTTTAATTATTTGGCAGATGGAATCATAGTTAAAGCAAAAATGGAAAAATATAATGATTAAGTCAGTTTCAGTAATTATGGCTGCTTATAATGCAGAAAGAACAATTGGGAGAACCATAGAAAGCATCATAAGGCAAACTTTCCAGAATTTTGAATTTATTATTGTAGATGATGGCTCAACAGATAAAACAAAAAAGATTATTAAAGAATATGCTGCAAAAGATAAAAGACTGAAATTAATATCCCAAACTAATAACGGAGCTGGTAATGCCCTCAATAAAGCAATGAAGAATTGTTCAAATGAATGGGTAGTGAGAATAGATAACGACGATATCTTTCTACCATATGCATTAGAAAAACAAATTGCCTTTATTAATGCAAATCCTGATGTAAAAATCGCTGGTTCTCTTGGATATCATATCAATATGAAGGAAGAAATTATAGGCTTTATACAAGGTCAGCCTAAAACCAGAGAAGAATTCCAACGTTTTTTAAAAGAAAATATAGTCTTCAATTTTTTACACCCTGGTACCTTTATGCATAGAGATACAGTATTATCGTTAGGAGGATATCGCCAACAATTCTTTCCCAGCGATGATTTAGATTTATTGAATCGTGTAGCTGACGAAGCAAATTTAATTTTGGTGAATCAAGAACCTTTAGTCCTTTACAGAGTTCACGGAGGTTCTTTTCTAACCAGAAACTATCTTAAGGGTCGTTTGTATCATAGATGGGTGCGCGAATGCATGGTACGACGCCGGCGAGGAGAGCCGGAAATCTCATTGGAAGAATTTCTTACAATTTTGAAAAAAAGACCTTTTTATCTGAAGTTTAATATGAAAAGAAAAGATATGGGAAAATTCTTGTATAGAAAGGCTGCTATTAATTTTGCTCAGAAAAACATATTAAAATTTCTATTTTGGATATCAAGTTCAATAGCTTTAACTCCAATTTTTTCTATTAGACGATTACTATATCAGAGAATGCCTTTAATGAGGAAAAGATTAAAATTGGATTGCTCAATAAAATAACTTAATTTTTATAAATCCATTTGCACTTTAAATAATAAGAACATGGACTCCAATAAAATGTTAAAGGATTATCTAAACTGGTTATTTAATGAATTAAATTGCAGAAATATAAGATATTGCGTATTAAGAAATTATGAGAATTTGCCAGAATACGTAAGAAGTGATGTAGATTTCTTAATCGATAAAAAACAATTAAAAGATTGTATGAAAATTTTAAAAGATATGAAAGATTTTTTTAACATAGACTATATCCATTTAATTAAACATCAATATGGAAAGATATTTATATTATATAAATTTATTTCAAACAAAAAATTATTTCGCTTGATAATTGATTTTTCCTTCAATTTTGAATGGTATGGTGC
>CAZYAF010000012.1:0-131829 GCA_964645975.1 uncultured Acidobacteriota bacterium | reverse complement strand
GAGAAGAAACAATATTAGAAAGAATATCAAAATAATCGAAAATTCAAGCCTTATAGTTGATTTAATCTTAAAATTAAGAAATGTAAAATAATAATCCAAGAGTAATATAAAACTGCGTATAAAATAGAATATAGATAAAGCTACTATTGATATATATATTAGTGGATATAATTTTAATTTTAGAATATAGATCAACAACCACGGTAATACAAAAAATGCAAATACTACATTTAAAAATATGGCAATTCTTTTAAAATTATAATAAACTTTATCGTTTATTTCCCAGAGAGATGAAGATCGTTCCCTTAAAGTTCCAAAAGCAAAAATCAATAAACTTGTTAAAAGAGCTAAAAATCCCATTATTGGATTAGCCCAAATGCAAAAAATTACAACAGCAGAGGATAGAAAAGAAAATAAGCTTTGTTTATTTCTTTGCCAGCTAGCGCTGCTTTCTAAATATTTAAGAAGTTCTTTATAATTTGCACGACGATTACCAATTTTTAATAAAAGAGATGTTCCAACAAGTTTTGAAGCAACTGAAAACCAGCGATTCTTAAAATAAAAAATCTTTAAAAATTTTTTATTATCAGTTATATAGGGAGCCAATCTACATATTTCATCCAACGGATAAAGAGATAAATCAGCATAAGAAAATTGTCTATGAGTTAAAAATCCTTTTTCTATTTCCTTAAGAAGAAGCGTAGCTAAATATTCTGATTTTTTTTGTGACAATTTAGGCAAGAGGTCCATTAATTCATTAAATCGGTCAAAAGAAAGACGGGATGTTATTAGCTTAGCAGCGCGTTTACTTTGATTAATATTTCCATTTTTAATCCAATTTACTAATAAATTTTCAAAACTTGTGCTTAAATAGCCTGTATTTTCCAGACATGTATCCCATACTTCTGGATATTTAGATAGTGTATCAGTTGCAGCAGAAGTTCCTGCAGCAGATAGTATTAATCCAACAATAGAACTTACTTTAGAACCTTGAATAATACGTGATTCTAATTCTGAACATAATTGAGATTCTTGTTCATACTTTAACTTTCTCATCAATAAAATTGTAGAAGTAATAAAAGCAGCATTTTTATTATCTATGCCTGATAAACAAATATTTATTGCTTTTTCTTGCATAGCTATTGATGGTGTAGGGCATTCTGCTACTGCTGCTGCAGCTAGTAAAGGATTTTTTAAAAATAAAGCCTCAAGAATTGGAGAAGGTTCTTTTCTTTGTGCAATAGCAAGAATTATCGATTCTCTCCACCATGTTTTAGGTGAAAAGCTTACTAATTTATTAATACTAATATTATCAACCAAGTATTTTGAAGCATAATATTCTTGAAATCCAAAATGTGAAAAAACTACAGTTGTAGGTGTATCTCGAACTAAAATTCCTGTCTTAATCATAATATTTTCTAATATTTTTTCTGCATCTTTTGATTGGAAACCATAGTCTGGGAGCCATAACCTTATTAATTTAATAGCTTCATTAGAAAAGTAATCTGTACGATAGGAATTATGAATATTAAATGCTAACTTAATTAGAATTCGGTCGTAAACAGAACGAAAAGGATCAGGCGGAAGATTTCGAGCAACAGCCCAGTCACTTACTAGCCATTTTGCTAATCTTTCTAGATACTCATACCTTTCTTCAGGTATCCCTAAATTCGATTCTGTATATTGCATTAGTCCTCCAACTAACAAAAGGGGTGAACGTGCTAGCTCTAATATTCTAGGAATAGAAGATAAGTCACGCCAAAAAGTATCAGCTGATTTCTGTTCTGGATAGCCAAGAGGCCACTTTTGAGCAAATCTTTTTATTTGCTCGTCTGTAAGTGGACGAACCTCCCAAATGTCTGGAATATCAAGAGGTAATGATCTGTAAGCTTCTTTTCTGCAAGTTACTATAAGTCTATTATTTTTATTATTCTTAAAATATTGTGAATAAAATTTATTAATATTTTCAAATACTCTTTCTTTAATATTAGGTCGAATTTCATCTAAACCATCAAGAACACAAAGACAGCCATCGCCTTCGAGCTTAGTTTCTAATATCTTTTCAGATTCAGGGATACTACATTTTTTTAGTTTTTGAATAAGATAATCTTTGATATCTAAAGAAGACAAATCACGAAGACGTATAAAAAATGGCATAATATTTTTGTTAACTAATTCATCTAAAATTAGCTTTTTAACATACGTAGATTTACCTGCTCCTGGTCCTCCAACAAGAATATAAGAAGTTGTTGGATAATATAATGAATCTTTGAGAATAGTTGTTAAATCAGTGGTTACAATATCAAGAGGAACAAAAACATCTTTCATTGTAAAACCATGCCTGCTGCCAACTACAATAAGTGATGAGCATTCCTTTTTAAGTTGCTTACGATATGATAGCATTCCTCGTTTATATTTAAATTTTCTATAAATCCATCTAAAAAAGCCAATCCATTTTAAAATTAACCCAAAAATAAATGTACCTATTACACTATAAAGAATTGCCATAAAATCGCACGACTTGAGCCAATTTATGATATCTTTTAACAATTGATTCATTATTATTTCAAGCAATAAAGAAGTTTTTAAAATGTTAAATAGTATTTTTTCTATAAATTACTACAATTAGATTTTAGGGAAAAGTTGAGTATAAATCAACAGTTCTTTTTATTCTTCTTCTTTTGGTTTTTCTAAGAGATGGGGATATTTTTCCTTTATCTCTTTCTCAAGATCAGGATCTAATTTAGCATTATAAAGCGTTTTTACCTTGGATAGCTGCTCAACAGTTAATCCAATAGTTTCTCGTAATTCAGCCTCTTGAAGGTTAGTTTCTATAAAAGAAGCATTTGCAAGAATAGCACCAGCAAGATTAGCCTTAGTAAGTTTCGCATTATCTAAAATGGTTTCTTGTAAATTAGCTCTATAAATTTTACTTTCTTTAGTATCTTCTGTCCAAAAAAGCTTGGCTTTTTGAAGATTTGCACCAGCAAGATTAGCTTTTTGAAAATTAGTATCGCAAAGCTCAGATTCTTCAAGGTTGGCAGGATTAAGCTTAGCTGATATGAAACTAGCACCAATAAGGTTGGATCCTTGAAGATTCGCAAATTTCATTTCAGCTTTATCAAAATTAGCATGTTGAAGAAAAGCTCCTTGAAGGTTAGTAAGTAAAAGATTAGCTCCTTGAAGTTGAGCATCTGCTAAATTAGCATGCTTTAAATAGCAACTACTGAGATTAATATCAGTAATACCATATCTATTTAGCCTTCTAATATTTCCCACTATTCTATAGGTAGCTTCTTTTTCATCCCATCCTCTAAAATCATCTATTTCTTCCTGCCATCTTTGGATGTTTCGCTCTCTTTCCAACTTTTTCTTGCCTATTTTCTGGAGGGCGAAGATGAAAGTACCTATTACTAATATATCCAGAGCCATTCCATGAGTTTCAACTAATACGTCTCGACGAAAATCTGGAGCATATCTGTACTTATGAAATGTATAAAAGAATATAGCACTCCCAATAACTAAGAATACTAAAAATGAAGTTAAAACTTGTTTGCTGCATATTTTTTCAATTATTTCTATAATCTTTCTTTTCATTTCATTCCCCCTTTATATGATTAAACGACAAATGTAGGTACCATATTACAGTAAGGTTGGAAATTTTTGAAGCGAGGCTTATTTGATATCCAATTATTACGCGATATACGGCAATGTTAAAATAAATTATAACAAACCAGCTTTGCTGGCGGATAGAGGCAAGCCATATCCCTACATTGCTTTCCTTTGAGGGCAAAAACATAAGCAGCTAAAGCTGCTTCGGATAGGGAAATACCCTATCCCTACGTTTTCGATAGCGTAGCTTCGCAGTAACTTCATTGGCGAATAAACAAACATAGTTTCTTGTTTATTCCCTATTGCAAATTTTTCTATCAAAGGACTCCCGTGTAGGGATAGGCTATTGCCTATCCGTTATAGCTGTAAAGGCAAGCCGTGGAGGAACAACCTATCCGGTTGTCCGCTGTTTAAAAGCGGCTATACCGCTCGGACAGGGGCAAGCACTGTCCCTACGTCGCTTCGCTCCAAAGAAAAAAGTAAGGATAGCCTATTGGCTATCCGAAGGAGACGTAGTCTCCTTTTATTCAGGGGATAAGATAACATCGCCATAGCCTTCGGCTATAACGCTCGGACAGGGGAGGCACTGCCTCTTTGCAGTGTATTATATCAAAGCAGATATCAGTTTATGTGGTGAACCTATTTTTAGATGGAAATGCACATATAGCATAGCAGCATTGCTGCCAAAGCAACTTTGTTGCCGGTCCCTACATTGCTTTCCTTTGGAGGGAAAAAACATAAGCAGCTAAAATTGCTTTGAACAGGGGAGGCATGGCTTTTTTGCAGTGTATTGTATCTAAATACATTTTATGTTATGAATCAGTATTTAGATGGGAATGCCCATATAACAATGCGGCTGCGCCGCCTTGCTGCATTTTATTTTCGTATGGGAGTATTTTATTGCAAAAGGAGGAAATCAAAAATTTGTAATGAAATGATTGGTATTGAGGCGCTAAAGATATATAATATATATGGCAATTCATTAAAATCCTTTTATATAATATGGTTGAAAACTTATTATAACTAATGAGGGATGAGAAAAAATATGAAAAACAAATCTTTTAATAATTCAAAAGCGTATCATTATTTTCTTCTTGTCTTTATTCTTATTTTAGGAGCTTTGACCTTATATTTAAGCTGCAACTCAAAGTCGCCCACCGAGCCTCCCTCTCAATCAAATACAACGGCAGCAGTTAAAGGGACGCAGCAAACCATACGAACAACCACCACCTCAAGCATCCCGAGCACCATAAAATCAGGAAAATCGAAGACTAACACCACCACTATCATCACCTCCCGCACGCTAACCACTACCTCTACCTCAACGACTACTACCACTACTACCTCAATACCAGACACTAAAACCACCTCTACAGCAAAATCAACCACCACAATAAAATTAGCTGCTAATATTCGGTCTTGCTCTGCTATTGCAAGAATTTATAGTGGTTCAGGGGCTTATGGACAAGTCGGAGCGAAAGCCGTCAAGGAAATTATAATATATAATGGTGATACTATATATGTTATTCCGGGAGAAGACTATGTAACTATCCCTTATATGGAAATCAAGAATATTGGAAATGCAACCGCGTATCAAGTTGAGGCTCGTTGCTATCGTATAAGTCCACTACCCTGTAATATGAATGTGCTCGAGATAGTAGTATCTAAGGTGAAAGAGCTTCCAAATGATGGAGTATGCAGAAAATATCCAGGTGGTTATTCTCAAACAAATGCTGATTATACAGTTCGTTATTATCCGCCAGCCTGGATTATGATTCATGTTTATAGTAGTGGTCCACCAGATTTGTGCTGCACATTTGAGATAGTGGCAAATTGGCAAAGAGCAGCAAACCGACGCATATTTACTTTTACAGTTTGTAAACAGGAAGAACCTGGGAATTAATTTACTATATCAATATAAGCATTTAACAGCATGCATTTATAAAAATAGGGTTGAAAGTTTACTGTAACTAATAAGGATTAAGAAGAAAGATTAAAAACAATCCTTTGAATAACTAAAAAGCGTATCATTATTTTCTTCTTCTGGTTGCAGATCTAAAAGGCAAAAGTAATGCCGATATGGGCGGTGATGAGGTCGGTGGATGAGAAGCTGACTTCATATACCAAATCACCATTCTCCTGATAAATAGACCCTTCTCTTAAATATTCCGCCTCGCCACCCTTTAGATAACGAGCACCCATATCAATATACAGAGCGTAATTATTTTTTGAGCTCTCTGATTTTGGAGCATAGACCTTGATCATCAATCCACCACCCACTCCATAGCTTGAGGTCCAATCATCAAAAATTACATTACTTGCTATTTCATCATACCAGCCCCGGTTATATATTCCCGTTTCTGTCCATAAATAGTTAAATCCGAACAGGCCATCAAAATAAGGCTGAATTTCTCCACTCAGAGGTTGGACACGCAGCAAAAAATGGCACATGAGAATGTTGTTTCTGGTGGTAACATCCACCGATACTTCCGGAATTGTCAGGCTAAAGGGTTCAACTCGTGTTTCGCTGCCGTACATGAGATAGCCCAGAGAGATTCCCACGGAAATGGGTGATTTTCGAAGGTTATAGAGAAAATGCCCTGAGAAACCGAGTCCGAGCCTATCAACATTATTTTTGAAATCACCCAGGGGAAAGCCCAGGGTAAAATCGGCACCAGCTTGAAAGCGCGATTGAGAATACCCAATTGACGTAAACAATAACATAGTGATACCAATAGATACAATAAATCTTAATGTTCGCATTTGTTTATACCTCCTTTTTGATACCATTGATTATCGATCAGTAATTATTTTCACTCAAATTATGATTCGCAATAATATAATAGCATTTAATACAATGCCGACTCAATAAACATTCTGTTGATTTTCAATTATTTAGCAATAAAAAAGGCAATTCAGGGAGTGAAGATATTTTCTGAAAATTGAATGAGAGATACGATAGATTGAAATATGCTACTATATTTTACAACTTTCGTTTTGAGGTTTTGATATTAAAAATCTATTTTAAAATTATTGCATATCTTTCCTTTTTATTATATTCCTCAACTATTTCATTAATGTTTTCTTTAATTATTTCTTTTGCTTTTTTAATTTCCGGCTCTCTAATTACAGCACAAACAAATTTCTTATTTAATCTGACAATATTAGGACCAAACATTTTACCTACTAAAACATCGATATTTATTAGAACAGAGGATGTTGCTTTAGCTTTGCCAGGATCTCCATGAATCCGTTCCTCATTTTCTTTATACTTAACATTTTCTCTTTTTTCTTTAAAAGTAAAATCTCCCTTTGAATATTTCCATATTTGAAAGTATTTTGACATTCCTACATGATCATCTGCTTTTATAGTTTTGTCATCATCTGTTCCGATAGCAAATAGTAAATCTTGTTCAATTTCTTTTATTGCTTTTTGAGGGCAAACTTTTATGGTCTTTCCTAAACAATCCGCATTCATATCTTTTATTCTTGCTGTTGCATATAATATTTCTATCCCTTCCGAGCATACCTTTTCGCAAATTCCACATCCAACGCATTTATTCTTGCTTATGTTTATCATTATTCCTCCTAGTTTAAATTTATTTTCTTTCAATAATGGATTGTACTATTTGTAGTGTAGTTATACCAGTAAAAGTATATTTTAAAATATTTCTGTGTTATTTTGTCTTATTTCATAGGCCTTAATCATTATTCCATCACCTACTCCATAGTCCTGATAGGCCATCAAAATAAGGTTGAAAATCTCCATTCAGAGGATTGTAATGCAGCTTTGGAGTATAAAGCTGATTGAAAATTCACAAGATACCACTAAGAAAAATAAATATTCTGATTCGTTTAGCTTTGAACGAATAGTTTAAAGCACCCAGGCATAACCCAGCTTTACGAAGAATGTGCGTTCGGACTGAACAATGCCGGAGTATTGAGTATTATAATGGTTATCCGAGTAACCGATGAAGAGCATTGTGCGCGGATTAATCTTATAGGAGAAGAGAAGCTGAGAGGTAAGGCGTTTATATTCGGGATCTATAGCATCATTATAGAGTTCAACATTGTAGCGATAGTCAATATACTGCAGAATGGAGCGGAAGAAGGCTCGTGTGTTAAACTGGTATAAGGCAGTAATCCGACTAATGTTTGCTGTATAGAGTCGCCCTTCCTCCACATTGAGGCGCTCATACGTGTGTGCCGCGCTGAGTCTAAGATGAAGTCCAAGTTTGTATTCAATATATGGTGCGATTTGCAGCCTCTTGCCCAGGCGTGTATTGGCATAGTCGATTCGGTCACCGAGAAGGACTTCCACACCCAGATTATAGTCACCGCTGGGATTCAAGGAGTTGTATAAATAGAGAAGATTTTGCTCAAACTCAACACCATTAAACGCTTCACGAAGCCTCCTGTAGTGTATTACAGAATTGGATTGTAGAGGGCCTTCGTATACAAACGTCAAACTGGCTGCTTTGTAGAGTAAATTGCCATCAAAGTCATTAAATAAGTTGAATTCGCTACCTAACCATAATCGTGACCACCAACATCCCGGCTTGGCATTCCAGGTGTAGTTCACGCCTCCTTCGAGGTTTCTATAATCGACTCTTGGTATAAAACCTAAATCTGCTCTGAAGCCAGTACCAACCTCTTCATAATCTGCCCACCAACCAATGGTTCTGGTATCGTGATCATATTCAAATGATATAGCTCTATCGTTAAAACTTCCTTGCTGTTGATCAAACTCCGCAGCCGTTTCATCCGGATACATCGTACTTGAACCCATCACCTGTAGTTGTATACGGTCTGTGTTGGTGAGACGAATGTCACTATCAAACTCAAAAACTCGATTGAAATAATCTTCAGCTTCGCGATCCGTGAAGAAAAAGCCAAAGGTATATCTGTTCCCGACATCCCTCTTATAACGAAATATTGATGCCGTTGACTTCATTCGTAAAGATGTCGAATTTGAGCTCTGGCTTCCGGGGAATATCAAGTTGGTAAACTCATCGCGAACCATATAAGCACCTACAGTATGTGCTCCCTCTTTGCCAGAAAGTTTTAGCCCAAAAGAGGGATCACGCATAGTACGAGTATAAACAATATCCAGCATGGGATGAGCAAAAAAATCGGTTCCTTCAGTAAAAAAGGGGCGTCTTTCTGGATAGAAGAGGGCGAAGGGCTCATTTATATCGAGCTGCAAGGAATCTGCTTCAACCTGGGAAAAGTCCGGATTAATTGTTGCGCTCAACGTCAGATTAGGAGTCATTCCCCAATGGGCAGTTAGTCCGGCTTCCGTCTTCTGGTCTCGAACCTGAAAATCGCCATCGGGAAAATCCGTTCGCTCGTCTGTACGAACTGCATATGCAGTGGGAGATATTTCCAGATTATGCCCTGGTGTTGCATGCTCGAAACCGCTGATTTTCACTGCCTGGCATAAGTAGCAGTTATTACTGCGGTCCCGAGGGAAAAGACCAATATGGTGAGGCTTGCTGCGAGGATATCTTCTGGTGGCATCAAAGCTCCAGATTTGAGGTCCATCGTTGCGCTGGAAACGCAGAGAAGTGAAGGGTATTTCCATTTCAACAGCGTACCCCCAATCGTTAATTCGTCCAGCGGAGTCCCAGATGGCATCCCAGCTAATATCCTCATTGGTAGCAGTCTCGATCAGGTCGGCTTGTACTCCAAGAGCGGTGACTATGAAATCGAAACATCGGCGCTCATCATTGAAGGTATCAAGCATCACAGCGACCCAATCATCTCCTCCTAAGTTATCACGGTCCTGGAGATGTGCCCGGATTTCCGATGGGTTGGGGTCGTAGGCACGAAAAGCTATATAAAGATTCGTTTCGTCATAGGCAAGAAGTACTTCAGTGCGCACTGGTGGTGGTATGTTCTCGCCCGGTCGCACCTCGTATTTAAGCTCCAAAACAAGTGCTTTCTTCCAGATTTTCTCATCGATAATGCCATCGATATGCATTGGCGAATCAATTCGGGGTACCGTATAAATAGGTCTACCGTCAGCAGTATACGATGTAGGCTTAGAGATATTTTCATCGTCTATAGCATTAAGCAGAGGGAAATAGAAGATAGCAATTATAAAGGAAATAAGGAGAAATCTTACACTAAAATTGTAAGTTCCTTTTTGAGTTAATAACAATTTTATTTTGTGCAATTTTGCTCCTCCATCTTTACTAAATAAGACGCTGCTAACGGAAGAAAAGTTCACTCAAGTTAACAATTAATTAAGTAATAACAGAGAAGTAATGTTTAGATAAGATGAAAATTTAGAAGTAAATAGGGAGGTAATATATAGTTAAGAATGCAAAAAATACAATATTTTCAACTGTATGTATAAACAAATTTTGTTTAAAAATTAGAATAAACTATATGGAGCTATTTATTCTTCTCTATCTTCCATTTCTTTTTCTTATAACTGTTCTGGTTCTTCCAAGAGATGGGACTATTTTTCATTTATCTCTTTCTCAAGATTAGGATCTAATGGTGCTTTATAAAATGTTTTTACATTTTTATTTGTCGATTTGACTCATCAGTCTTAACGCTTTGAGAAAGACTTTGCGCATTCTGATTCCCTGGATATGGCCGGAGAGGGAATCGAGGGCTTTAAATTCGTATGCTTTGCCTTTTCGGTAATATCCAATCCAGAAGGGGTAATAGATTTTATTGCCTTCACTTATGGTCTCCACTGTTACGGTTTTTCGGCTTCTTAGCCCTTGCTCTAATAGGATAGCTTTATATTCCTTTAAAGCCACTTCCTGAGCTTCTGATGCAGGAAGCACAAAATTACAGACCGGGTACTTTGTACTGTCCTTAAATTTTAGCTCATCTTTTACAAAAAGAATTGAATAGCCAAGCAGCCCGTCAGTGGCGATAGTAACCTTTTTATCTATAGACAATTTAATATCAAACAGGTAAAAGGGGAGATATATAAGCTCGACACGCTTCAATTTGAGGGATTTTTTCAGGAATTTAAAAAAAAGGAAGGATTTTCGGCGGGCGAAAATTTCCCGGGCTTTTTCTTCTATGATTTCAGGTTTGACGTACATTATCAGGGAGTTCAGCTATTTTTTAGTTTCTTACGCTTGTTGGCCCTGCCTTTAAGGAAACAGGCAATTCCCGCACCCAATAGCAATACTCCGGAAATGATATTAGTCACTACCCCTCGCAGCAGAGGGACACGCGGATTCGCTCGAACGAAAAAGGTGGCAATTAATACAATAATACCAAATACCAGCCAGAAAACGCCCATAATCTCCAGGGGTTCGAAGGTTTTCTTAGCTTCCACTTCTTGTTTTTCAGTATCCACCTCTATACTCCATATTCGTTTAAAAGCTCAAATAGATAATAATTTGAATGAGCAGAAGTACTGTGGCCCAGATGCGCAGGTCCCGCCACCAGCGTTTATCCGGAGCATCCAGAAGGATAAAGCTTTTCGGTCGCAGCCATGCCCACATAATCATCCCGGCAAATCCTATAACTGCTGCAACCTTCCCCCAGTATAACGGTAAATCTGCAAGCCACTGGTACATATTATTCTCCTCCTTCAGCTCGTTTAGACAGCATATCCTGAATTCCTTTGTCTTTCATTACTAAACCATACACCAGCCCTTCCAATTTCTCAACTGGCTCGGGCCTGGTAAATAGGCTGACCAAGAAGGTAATAATGAGCGATCCAACAAAAGACCACCAGGCAATATAAAGAAAGCTCCATTTCATCAGGTAGAAAAGAGAAGTTGAGATACCAACACCTCCCAGCAAACCGAACAATCCACCCCATTTAGTGGCTCGTTTCCAGTAGATGCCCAGCAGGGTGATGGCAAAAGTAGGTCCCTGAAAGATCGAAAGGAGTGTTTGCATAGCCACATAAATACCGGGAAATTTTTTTGTTACCGGAGCAAAGGCAATGGCCCAGAGTACAAAAATAAATGTCAGGATTCTACCTACGTTAAGATAATGCTTATCCGAGGCATTTTTCACAAAAAAGCGCTGGTAGATGTCCCGAGTCCAGAGAGTAGCTGCCGAGTTCAGGGTTGAATCTACACTGGAAATAAGCGCTGCCATAAAAGCAGCAAAAACCAATCCTGCCAAACCCGCGGGAAGAAGATTCTTAATAAGCCAGGGGAAAGCTTTATCCATCTCAGCACCAACTAAATGAGGATTAAGAGCTAAAGCCAGAAGTCCCGGCAGAACAACCATAATGGGGATGAACATTTTGGGAAAAGCAGCAAAGAGCATACCCGCTTTGGCATCCCACTCGCTGCGTGCTCCCAGGGTTCTCTGGATAATGGCCTGATGACAGCACCACCAGGCAGGGGACAGCACGAACGCCAAGCCCAGAATCATTCCCAGCCAGGGATAGGTGGGATTATCCAGAGGGAGAAACAGCTTGAAGTGCATGGGATGAGCAGGTTCGATAGCATTTACCAGGCCCGACCAGCCGCCTACGGTCCAGAGGCCGAGCACTGTAAGCGCCACACCACCGATGAACATCACCAACAACTGCACCACATCGGTCATTGCCACCGCAGCCAGACCGCCGGTAATAGTATAGATGCCGACGATGGCAGCAGTGATCAGGAGGCTTAATTGGATGGGGATACCCAGATATTCATCGAGCATGAGAGCGCTGGCCCAGAAAAACACTCCCAGCACACAGGCAAGAAATGAACCCCAGAGCAATGCCTCAATAACACGAACAGCAGTGCTATAGCGTTTACCTAAAAATTCGGGAACTGTATATACACCTGCCTTCCAATAATAAGGAACGAAGAGCATGGCAGAGAGAATCATAGCGGGAATAGCTCCGATCCACTCATAATGGGCCTGAGCAATACCAAAGCGATAAGCACCGCCAGCAGCACCCATATAGTCGTAGGCACCTATATTGGTGCCTATGATGGACATACTGATGACCCACCAGGGAAGCATTTTACCAGCCAGAAAGTAATCCTGCTCAGTTTTTACATATTTTTTGAAATAAACACCAAAGATGGGAATAGCGATTAAGTATGCAACGACAATGAATAGATCAAATCCAGCAATATCCATCTGATCCTCTATAGCTATTAAATGCAGATATTATCAAGCATTAGTATTTATAGATGGCTAAGCAACTAATTTGTTTTCGAGCTGGTTGAATATCTTAGAGCAATTACAGATGATAAATATAATTGTTAAACCTTCATAAATATATGATAGATTAATATTGATGTCAATTGTTTAATTAGCAAATTCTTTTTAGTAAATTAAGAAAGTGCTATGAAAATATTACGTAAAGAATATTTTATTAATTACTAAAGTAGGTTATAGTATTTATAAATTATTAATTCAATTTATTATTATCTTGGATTAGGTTTTAAGGAGGATAAACGATGAAAAGAAAAATAATTTTATTAGCAGTAATTTTTTGCTTGATTTATACAATGGCTTTTGCTGCTTCTATTGAAGAAAAAAAGAAAGGATTGAAGATTTTTATTTCTGCTGATATTGAAGGAATTGCAGGAGTGGTGACTTATCTTCAATCTTCCTCGCAGGGTTCTGAGTATGCAAAAGCCCGGGAATGGATGACCAACGAAGTATTAGCAGCCATTGAGGGAGCCAAAGCTGCAGGAGCAACGGAATTTCTGGTAGCTGATTCTCACGGCAGTATGCAGAATCTGTTACCCGATAAGTTCGGTCCTGATACTCGACTTTTACGGGGTTGGTGTCGACCTTATGCCATGATGCAAGGGCTTGATGAGAGCTTTGATGCGGTAATTTTTATCGGCTATCACGCTCAAGCGGGAAGCAAAGATGCTGTTTTGGACCATACAATGACAGGCAACATTTATAACCTCAGGGTGAACGGTATTACACTCCCTGAAGCGGGTTTTAATGCAATAATTGCAGGCTATTATGATGTTCCGGTGGTGATGATTTCAGGAGATAAGGCAGTAATAAATCAAAGTCTAAATCTATTTGGTGATATTGAAACTGCAATGGTAATGGAGGGGATAGCCGAAGCCACTAACACACTGAGTCCTCAAGCTGCCTGTGAGGTGATCAAAAATAAAGCAGAGATAGCACTAAAGCGCTTGAAGGACTTCAAACCTTATAAGCTTGAGGCACCTTATAAAATGGAAATTGACTTCAGGTCCGAATACTTAGCAGAGGTAGCGAGTTGGATACCTGGAATTAAACGGGAAGCTAATCGCACAATATCTTATACCACGGATGATGTATTGGAAATGGCGCGGCTTTTAAGAGTGATAGTTCGATTTATTCATATATAATGGTTATAGTAATAACACTACTCCTTCACTATTTTTCTAACAGGAGAATAAAATAAACTAAAAGGACAACCTGTATTTACAATTAATAATTATCTCTAATTGATTCTTAATATGGTGTTTACATATTCATCATAAGCTAATATCATGAAAAATGAGAGTTCGAGTGTTAATTTTTATATCGGAATAGGCCTTATTTCCCTGGCAACCCTCCTCTTCGAAGTAAGCCTTACTCGTGTTTTTTCCGTTTCTCAGTGGTACCACTTTGCTTTTATGGTAGTAAGCATTGCCCTGCTCGGATATGGTGCCAGCGGCTCATTTTTGATGCTATTTCAGTCCCGGTTAAAAGGAAATTATCAAAGTGCCCTTCCTATAACAGCTTTTCTTTTCTCCATCAGTACTATCATTTCTTACATTGTCGTTAATCGCATTCCTTTTGATCCCGTGAAGTTAGCCTGGGATAAATACCAGATTCTCCGTTTATTGGGGTATTATTTCTTCCTTGGTATCCCTTTTTTCTTTGCCGGTTTGACTATCTCAATTGCCTTCACTTATAGATCAAAAGTAGCCGGGAAAATATATTTTGCGGATTTGTTAGGGGCGGGTTTTGGTGGGTTGGGAGCTCTTGTCTTATTTGCTCCATTTAAAGCGTCAGGTGCTGTTTTAATAGCAGCTCTAATTGGAGCTGTGGCATCTATGTTCTTTTCTATATCAAAGGGGAAGAAATTCATAGTTGGCTTGCTTTGTTTGATCGCAGTCCTTTTTGTGCTTCTTTGGGTTCAACCAGCTTTTCTCAAAATAGATATATCACCCTATAAGGGTTTGATGTTAGCCCTTAAATATCCTCAATCCAAACTTTTACAAATCCGTTGGAATACTTTTTCCAGAGTAGATGTAGTAAGAAGTGCTCTGGTGCGATTTGCTCCCGGTTTAAGCTTAAGCTATCTTGAGCCTCTTCCACCGCAAATAGGTATCACTATTGACGGAGATAATCTTAACGCGATTACAAAATTTTCCGGTAAGAATGAAGAGTTAGAGTTTACAGCATATCTTCCTTCATCATTACCTTTCTATGTTGGAGATAACGATAGCGTGCTTATAGTTGAACCCATGGGGGGTCTGGATATTTTGACTGCCCTCTACCATAAATGCAATCAAATAGATGCTATTGAACTTAATCCTTTAGTAATTAGTTTGGTAAATGATACCTATGGAGATTTTTCCGGGCATTTATATTCAAAAAAAGGAATTAGTGTATCTATAGGAGATCCAAGGGTTTTACTAAGAAGAAATAATGAGAACTATGGTATCATCCTGCTCAGCCCCAGTGATGTCCTGGGTGCATCATCCAGTGGGATATACGGCCTACATGAAAATTACCTTTTTACGCAAGAGAGTATAATGAATTTTTACCATCATCTTAAAAAAGATGGTATTTTTTGCCTGACTCTCTATTTACTACCACCTCCGCGCCAGGAGCTAAAAGCGATTTCATTAATTATTGATACTTTAGAATCTCTTAAGGTTAGATATCCGGAAAAACACTTAGTAGCCATGCGTAGTTGGGGAACGTTTACCATTCTTATGAAAAGAACTCCTTTTAGCCTTGAGGAAATTAGTAAAATTAAAACGTTTTGTCATAATCGCCAATTTGACATCGTTTATTATGATGGCATAAAGCCTGATGAAGTCAATCAATATAACCAATTTCCCCAGCCAATCTATTACCAGGCAATTTCAAGGATTATTGATAAAAGGGAAAGAGAAAAATTTTACCAAAAATATCTTTATGATGTTGCCTCAGTAACTGATGATAAGCCTTTTTTCTATCACTTCTTTCGCTTGCAGAAATTTCCAGAAATCTATCACAGCGTAGGAGGTAAATGGCAACCCTTTGTTCAGGGTGATTATCTTATTTTTATCATCTTTGTACAAGCGGTAATAGCCAGTATCATTTTTATTGTTATACCATTGTTATTTAGAAAAAATAGAATTTATAAAGCACAGAAGCCGTATAAAGGAAGAAATGTCCTTTTACTTCTTTATTTTCTTTTCATTGGCTTCGGTTTCATGTTCATTGAAATATCTATGATTCAGAAGTTTATTCTCGTACTTGTACATCCGGTTTACTCCATGTCCATCGTATTAGTGGGATTATTGATTTTTTCTGGTCTCGGTAGCCTAACCTCCGAAAGATTTTCTCTAAATTTAAAGACTATTATTATAGCCCTGACAATTATAGTAACCGCTTATTCCATTACTATGCCTGTGCTCACGGATTATATTATTTCACTTAACGCTGCTTTGCGGGGATTTCTCACGTTAGCGTTGCTTTTGCCTTTAGGGTTTTTTATGGGAATGTGTTTTCCGCAGGGTATACGCATCTTATCCGGATGTGCTCCTGAAATTATTCCCTGGGCCTGGTGTGTCAATGGCTGTGCTTCAGTAATCAGCTCGATTCTCGCAGTGATATTAGCATTATCAATAGGTTATAGGTTAGTTTTAACCTTTGCGGGAATATGCTATCTTGCAGGTTTGTTATGCGTATCATTATGTGGTGTAAAACTTAGAAAGGACTTTGGAACTGTTCTTAATGCTTGAGCGCCTCACCCACCATAGGGACAAATCTTACAGAACTAATATATCGCACCCTGAGCTTGCCTTTTTTCTTGGTAACCATAGTAAGGTTTTGGAAAAATTGGGTGCTTCCCAGAGGAAGGATGAGCCTTCCACCGTTCTTTAGCTGTTTAGTAAGAGGAGGGGGTATATGGTTAACTGCTGCAGTAATTATAATGGCATCAAAAGGAGCGTACTCCTCCCAACCATAATAGCCATCAGCCTGCTTGCTTTTTATTTTCGCATAGCCAAGCTTTTCAAAAGTTTTGCGCACTTTTTTGGCTAACTTCGGTTTTATCTCAACAGTATAAACCTGGTCTGTAATTTCAGCCAAAACAGCAGCTTGATAACCTGAACCGGTGCCAATCTCAAGAACCTTTTCACCCGGTTTCAGTTTAAGTTCTTGAGTCATGAGCGCTACGATATAAGGCTGAGAAATGGTCTGCCCTTCATCAATGGGAAGGGGATGGTCGGAATAAGCCTGCCATCGTAAATCTTTATCAACGAAGAGATGGCGCGGTACAATACCCATTATTTCCAGCACTTTCTTATCTGCAATATCTCTGCCTTTAAGGTCAATTTCAACCATTCGCTTGCGCATGCGAGTATAATAATCTTCATCCTGAGGTAGAGCATTAATAGAAAAAAGAATAATGAGAGTAGAGGTAAATAGTAAAGTTGTGAATTTTATCTTTTTAATATTCATAATTATAATAGTTAGAGTTCTCTATTCTCACAAACAATATCAAAATTGCATACCATATAAAAACAGCTTAACATAATTTTTTTAATAATAGAAGGCGCAAAATTGAAAATCATTTTTGATAAACGATCTGACCTCCAACTATGGTCATTAAAACTTCCGTATTCACTATTTCGCGCTCAGGAATTGATAAAATGTCTTGAGAAACAACCGTTATATCAGCCAGTTTCCCCGGAGTCAGGCTTCCTTTAATATCTTCTTCAAAAGCAGCATAAGCGGCCTTGATAGTGTACATTTTTAATGCATCCATGCGGCTGACTTTTTGATTCGGATACCAACCGCCCGGAGGATTACCCTCATTATCCTGTCGGGTAACGGCAGCGTAGATTCCCCATAAAGGATTAGTATAATCCACCGGAAAAGCGGGGACATCTGAACCACCTGCAATTACAACACCGCTCTCTATAAGGCTCTTCCAATTGTATGCTCCTTTAACGCGCTCAGGGCCTACTCGTAATTCGGTGAATCCCATATCCATGGGGCAATGTATAGGTTGCATGGAAGCAATGATTCCTGATTGTGCAAAGCGAGGAACGTCTTCAAGAGAGAGGATCTGTGAATGCTCAATTCTCATTCTGTGGTTTTCAGTTGGGACATCATTCAGCGCGCGTTCTATGGCATTAAGTGCTATTCTATTCCCGCGGTCGCCAATGGCATGCATTGCCACCTGATAACCAGCTCTCATGCTTTTAGACACCACTTTATAGATTTGTTCCTCATCGTTACGAATCATACCCATATCTTCAGGGCTATCGCTGTAAGGCTGCAGCATGGCAGCTCCTCGAGCACCAAGAGCACCATCAACGAACACCTTTATGCAGCGTAAAGTAAGCTTATGGTTTCCCAGGCCGATTTGAGGTGAATGTGCTATATATTCATCGAGGATCTCTCCTCCATCAGGAACTAAAAACATAACGTACAGGCGGAGGTTAAGCTCATCTTTATCCAGCAGGTTTTTATAGGCTTTGATTATATTATATCCTACACCAGCATCATGAACCTCTGTAAGACCCAATTTTAATGCTGTTTGAATGCTGAGCTTTATATTCTCTTCCTTCACATCTTCAACAAAAGTTGAGAAATATTTCTCCGAAGGCAAAATTTTTGTTACTAATTCCAAAGCTTTTTCAAGCAAAATACCCGTTGGTCTTCCAGTATCAGGATTCTTCACGATTTCTCCACCAGGAGGATTGGGAGTATCTTTTGTAATTCCTGCCAGTTGCAGCGCTTTATCATTTACCCAGGCAGCATGCGTTGCCATACCAACCAGAAAGACCGAATTATTCGGTGCAATTTTGTTTAACCCGCTATTATCCGGGTATTCTTTCATGTTCCAATAAACCGTATGCCACCCTCGCCCGGTAATCCATTCGCCTGGTTGAGCCTTTTTAACTTCCTTGGATATTATAGCAAGAGCGTCCTCTACACTCTTTGTTTTATCTAAATAGAGCTGCTTAAGCCTCATACCCAGTAAAGGGAAATGCATGTGAGCATCTATTAATCCCGGTAACATTGTTTTCCCCTGTAGATCAATTATTTTCGTCTTATCTCCTTTATACTTTTCAATCTCATTATTTTTTCCCACAGCAAGTATCTTATCTTCTTTTATAGCAATAGCATCCGCTTTGGGTGTATTAGGATCAATTGTGATGATATTCCCATTAAATAATATTAAGCTGGCATATTCAAAGGATTGTTTTTCAGCATGACGAGCACTTAATAAAAATGACAAAAAAATTAGAATAATAAAAAGGTTACAAACTCTTCCTTTTCTCATAATAATGTCTCCTCATTTTACAAATAGCATCCTATTTGTTCTGTATAAATTAGTTTTTGAAGTAATTCCATTATTTTTTGAAATAGGTCTGATTGTTTTTAAAGAGTTTACTATGTCAATATATCATTTATGCGAATAAAAAGCTATAGCAGAGCATTGATTTATTCTTCATTTAGTCACTTAAAATATTGAAAAAAGCATTATAAAACGTGATAAAAACATTTTAACCAATTATTAGATCAATCAATAATCTATTTATTTATTTTCATTGGTGCTATTATTTATTTCCACCTTAAAGCTTTTAGCACTATTATCCCATCATTAATTCCTTTTAATATCTCATGTTATTAATTTAAAGGTTGTTATTATAATTGACACTTCATATTATTGAATTTAAAATATAACCAATTTTATTATTATCCTTAAAAATATAGTTTTCTATTATAGAGGAGGGATAATAGCAATGTTTCAGAGTTTTATTAAACCAGTTGTAATTATGTGTTTTTGTTTTTTGTTGGTATTGCTGGTTGCCAGCGGACAGCCGCCATCTGAAAAGGTAATTGATCTGGATAAAGGGGATGAACAAATCAGGATTCTGGGCGATGATGCTGATGATATTTCTGGCTATTCCGTTTCCAGCGGAGATATCAATGGCGATGGTTATGCTGATGTCATCATAGGTGCTCCTTATGCTGATCCAGCAGGCCGCATGGATACCGGGGAGACCTATGTCATCTTCGGCAGCGCTGCACCGTCAGGTACCGTAGACCTCAACAGCGTTCCAGCCGATATGACCATCTCCGGCGCTGATACTTTTGATTATTCTGGCGTTTCCGTTTCTAGCGGCGATATCAACGGCGATGGCTATGCTGATATCATCATCGGTGCTAATTGTGCTGTTCCAGCAGGCGGCACTGGTGCCGGGGAGACTTATGTCATCTTCGGCAGCGCTGCACCGCCAAATACCATAGACCTCGACAGCGTTTCAGCCGATATGACCATCTACGGCGATGATACTTTTGATTATTCTGGCTTTTCCGTTTCCAGTGGCGATATCAACGGCGATGGTTATGCTGATGTCATCATAGGTGCTCCTTATGCTAATCCAACAGGCGGCACTGATGCCGGGGAGACCTATGTCATCTTCGGCAGCGCTGCACCGCCAGCCAATATAGATCTCAATTCCGTAGCTGCAGATATTACAATATACGGCGATGATGCTTCTGACCATTCTGGACATTCCGTTTCCAGCGGCGATGCTAATGGCGATGGATATGATGATGTTATCATCGGTGCTCCTTATGCTGATCCAGCAGGAGGATATGATGCCGGGGAAACCTATGTCATCTTCGGCAGCGCAGCACCGCCAGCCACCATAGACCTCAACAGCGTTCCAGCCGATATGACAATCTCCGGCGGCTATCATCATGATCTATTAGGCATAGATGTTGCCAGCGGAGATATCAACGGCGATGGCTATGCTGATGTTATCATAGGTGCTAGAACTGATGTAGGCGGAACTGATGTTGGTGGGACCTATATCATCTTCGGCAGAGATAATCCTCCCTCTGCAATAGACCTATATTCCGTATCTGCTGATATGACCATCTACGGCGATGATACTGGTGATCATTCTGGCTGTAGTGTTTCCAGCGGCGAAATCAATGGAGACGGTTATGATGATGTCATCATCGGTGCATATGGTGCTGATCCGGCAGGTGGCAATTATGCCGGGGAGACCTATATTATCTTCGGCAGCGCTGCACCACCAGCCACCGTAGAGCTCAACAGCGTTTCTGCCGATATGACAATCTACGGAGATGATGCTGGTGATTGGTCTGGCTCTTCCGTTTCCAGCGGCGATATCAACGGCGATGGCTATGCTGATGTAATCATCGGTGCATATGGTGCTGATCCGGCAGGCGGCGCTGATGCCGGGGAGACCTATGTCATCTTCGGCAGCGGACTTCCCATAGACTACGACTTCTTCGATACCGATATAGCAGATTGGCAGAGAAAAGGAAGCGGTGTAGCAAAAGTAGTAGATGAGCAGCTCATGCTCAGAAGAACAAGCAATAACTTTCGCTTGTTTCCCAAAGGGGCTTTAGAAGAAAAATGCACTATAGAAGCTAAGGTTACTCGGGCAGGTGGAAGACTGGCCAAAGTAAGCAGCTCCATTTTCTTCAGTTATAAAGATAATAGAAATTTCTGGGAGCTCAGGATGCAGCTCTATAGTGTGAGTTCGAAAAAAACCGGGAAGTGGATTCTGCGGCATAAGAAGGATGGTATGTTTGTGGAAAAGCATAGCATTGCTGATATCATGAATCGTAATCAACAGTATCTGTTGAATATTGAAATTAGTAGGGAGCAGATAATAGTTAAAGTTGATGATGTAGAAAAAATAAACATGTTTTTGCGCGGAGATAAGCCGACCTGGGGAAAGATTGCGCTGAGTAATGCAGGTCCAGGCAAATCCCTCTTCGATGACCTGACAATCTATTGATATAAGCAAGCAGTTATAACAAAGGAAATAAGAAACAGATCAAATATTCTTTGGCTGTAATGCTGAGAGTAGAGATACTGTGATATTTTTAATTCTTTTATAGCGCTTTAAAAAATCATTGACTCAGCCAATATTCTATTAATTATTTACTAAAAATCTTATTCAGTTATAATATGTCTAAAACCAAAAATCCTTTAAAAATAGCAATTATCCCACTGTATTGCTTCCTATTATAATACTTAGATGCTTTATAAATATTGACATAAAGCGATTAAGAAAATATAATATATTACTAAAATTAAATTGATTATCGGCGGAGGGATGGCCGAGTGGTTTAAGGCGGCGGTCTTGAAAACCGTTAACCGAAAGGTTCGCGGGTTCGAATCCTGCTCCCTCCGCCAATTTTTTGCTCACTGAAAATTAATAGGGCATTTCTAAAATATATCTGGTACCTCCAAAGAAAAGCCTTTTAGAAAAATCATAAAAATGGTGGTTATGAAAATTGAATTAGATTTAATTGTTTGATAAAGGGAGGATTTTATGTGCAAAAGAAAATTAGCACTATGTGCAAGTATCTGCTTCATGTGTTTGATTATTATAGGGAGCGCACTTTTCGCCCAGGATGAAAAGAGCTGGAAGAATACCACCAGTGCAATCATAGGAGAGATCATCATAAAGGGTTCAGCTTATGAAAAGCTATTGGAGCTTAGCGATGTGGTTGGAACTCGAGTGACCGGAACCCCGGAGTTTCACAAGGCCGCCGATTGGGCATTAGAACAGATGAAGGACATAGGACTTAAGAATGTTCGCAAAGAGATGTGGCCTATTAAAGAAGGAACCTGGAGGAGAGGAAGGTCAGAGGCTTATTTGCTTACACCTTTTGAGCATAAAATTCATGCTGAAAGCATGGGATGGACACCAGGTACACCTGAAGGTGGAGTGCAGGCAGAGGTTATTAATATTGGTGGTTTTAAAATGGCATCAGAAGCAGATCACTCTTTATGGTCTAATAAAATTCTTTTGTTTGATCCTTCACGTGAGCCAGAAGCGGAACCGGGTACACCTCGAATGCGCTGGCAAGAGATAAGAGAACTACAGAAGAAAATATACGAAAAAGCTGCTGAAGCTGGTGCAGTAGCTATTCTTATTCCTTACAGGGTTAAGGGAAACAGACCCCATGTAGGTGGCGGTACCGCCAGACCGCTGCCGGTTTTGTCGGTTGGAATGGAAGACGGACACTTCTTACAGCGTTTAACCCGTAGAGGAAATATCAAAGTAACTCTGTATTTAAATTTTGAAAATGAATTCAGTAAAGAAGAAGGCCAGGGCTGTAATGTAATCGGAGAAATCCCCGGTAGTGAACTCCCGGGGGAGATTGTCGTAATCGCCGGTCATCTCGATTCCTGGGATACAGGCTATGGCGTTCAGGATGATGGCTCGGGAATCGTAGCTGTATTAGAGACAGCTCGTGCTTTTGCTGTTCTCGGAATTCAGCCGCGACGTACGATTCGATTTATCTGTCTTGGTGGAGAAGAGCAAGGCTATTTGGGGGCCAAGGCTTACCTGGAGAAATATAAGAATGATATTCCGAATCATGTTGCCATGTTTAATCATGATAATGGCGCAGGTGAACCGCTTGGTTTTGCTATAGGAGAGGGACGCACAGAAGTAAAAAAGAGAATGAGCAAAATTGTGGAGAAGTTAGCAAATCTGGGAGCCACTGAGCTTCGGCTTTGGAATCCTGGCGGAACAGATGCGGTGCCCTTTAATGAAGCCGGAATACCAGTATTTGATATGAAAGTAGGAATGGAAGGATATCGGGAGATTCATCATCAGGATACTGATGCTTTTGAATGGATGCAGCAGGATAATTTTGTAATTGGTGTTGCTTTCTATGCCGCGTCCGTTTATTCTGTGGCTGATTTACCTATCCGTATTGGTGAATTCAAACCTCCCAAAAAAGAGGGGAAAGCGGAAAAATAGTATTACAGTTTGATGCATTGATAATTGCCTATATTTTGGAAGGGAAATCTATCGTTAGTATTAGAAGAAAGATGCATTTATTATCAAAATGAGATATAGTTCAGGTGATACTTTTTATTACTATGTTAAGTGTTATTAAGGAGTAATAAAATGGCTAAGCATAGAACAGCATTAATTTTCACTATTACTTTCGCTTTAATATTTTCTATTGGAATCTTATTGTTAGCCCAGGATGAGAAAAGCTGGAAAGATACAACCAGCGGAATTGTTGGAGAAATACTCATAAAAGGTTCAGCTTATGAAAAGCTATTGGAGCTTAGCGATGTGATAGGACCCCGAGTAACAGGAACACCAGAGTTTCACAAAGCCGCTGACTGGTCTTTAGAACAGATGAAGGATATGGGACTTAAAAATGTCCGGAAAGAGATGTGGCCTATTGAGGATGGTGTATGGAGAAGAGGCAGATCAGAGGTTTATTTACTTACACCATTCGAACATAAGATCCAAGCAGAAAACATGGGTTGGAGCCCAGCGACTCCAGAAGGAGGTATAAAGGCGGAAGTGATAAACATCGGTGGCTTTAAATTAGCTGAAGAGTCAGAGGTTTCTTTATGGTTAGATAAGATTCTTTTATTTGATCCTTCCCGTGATCCGCAGCCGGAGCAAAAGCCCGAACATATTGACTGGTTTAAGATATTCGAAATGCAAAACAAACTCTTTGACAAGGCTGCAAAAGCAGGAGCATTAGCTGTTCTTATACCGTACAGGGTGAAAGGTAACCGACCTCACGTAGGTTATGGTGATCCCTCACCATTACCCGTTATTTCCGTTGGCATGGAAGATGGACATTTTCTGCAGCGCATTACCCGAAGAGGTGATATTAAGGTTACCATGTATCTTAAATTTGAAGATACCTGGAATAAAGATGAAGGGCAGGGCTGTAATGTAATCGGGGAGATCCCCGGTCGAGAACTACCCGATGAGATTGTCGTAATCGCCGGTCATCTCGATTCCTGGGATACAGGCTATGGCGTTCAGGATGATGGCTCGGGAATCGTAGCTGTATTAGAGACAGCTCGTGCTTTTGCTGTTCTCGGAATTCAGCCGCGACGTACGATTCGATTTATCTGTCTTGGTGGAGAAGAGCAAGGCTATTTGGGGGCCAAGGCTTACCTGGAGAAATATAAGAATGATATTCCGAATCATGTTGCCATGTTTAATCATGATAATGGCGCAGGTGAACCGCTTGGTTTTGCTATAGGAGAGGGACGCACAGAAGTAAAAAAGAGAATGAGCAAAATTGTGGAGAAGTTAGCAAATCTGGGAGCCACTGAGCTTCGGCTTTGGAATCCTGGCGGAACAGATGCGGTGCCCTTTAATGAAGCCGGAATACCAGTATTTGATATGAAAGTTGGCATGAAAGGATATAACGAAATACATCATCAAAGCACTGATACTTTCGAGTGGATGGAGCGTGATAATCTGGTGATTGGTATCGCTTTCTATGCTGCCTGTGTATATTCCGTAGCAGAAATGCCAGATAGAGTTGGTCCTATTAAACCGTTAAAAAAGGAAGAAGAAGCTCAATAAAAAGTTTTATCACTCATCAAATTCCGTTTTCATAAAATATTGAATAGAGTAATTAATTTGTTACTTAAGCTTATGTAAGCGAGGGAAAAGTTCTATTTATTTAGTTTGTAATGTTGGCTTTTATGCTCAATTATATTATAATATAGAGAAATCAATTTATACTCGGATAAATTTTTTTTATTATTCTCGAGAGGAGGTTTTGTTATGAAGTATGCTGTCATATGTTTGAAAAAAGGAATAGTCATTCTCTTTTTGTTCTGGTTTTTAGAAAGCTTGATTATTGCTCAGCCTCATCCCCGCGACGTAGAAAGTAAAGAGTCACTACTGGATATTATGCACTCTATATCCAGTCATACTCTATTTGGTTATATTGAGGAGTTAGCTGATGCCAAGTATGATGGTCGTTTAACAGGGACAGAAGAATATAATCAGGCAGCACAGTGGGTTGCAGACTTGTTTAAAAAATGGGGAATTAAACCTGGCGGTGATAATAATACCTATATGCAGGCTTTTCCTATACCGTATACCCTGATTTTCCCCCAATGCCATGTTTACATGCACATTCCCTACAAGGATGGTACCATAAAAAAACATTATAAATATGTATCAGAATATATTCCTGGATCTACCTCCGGCAATGGCGAAGTCACAGCGGAAGTTGTATACGTCGGTTACGGTATTACAGCTCCTGAACTCAATTACGATGAATATAAAGGAGTCGATGTCGAAGGGAAAATTGTATTGATGGAGCGAGAAGTGCCGGTATCTCCTGATAAAGAGCCAGAAAAATTTCAAAAATGGAGACCTTACTCTTTTCATCAATATAAATTAGAAAATGCCCATAAGCATGGAGCAGCAGGTATGCTTTATAATTATGGGCCTATTGGTAATCCTAACAATTCTTATCGTAAAGATTTTATTTATTCCCATATCGGCGAATCCGTAGTGCAGGATATTTTTGCCGGCACAGGGAAAGAGCATAAAAAGATTGTTACTTACATAAAACAAAATTTAAAGCCGCAATCATTTCCCACTGGCAAGATCTTCACAATAAAGAATGCTACAGAGCATCACCCAGATGGAATTGGTTACAACGTAATTGGTTATTTGCCGGGAAATAATCCGCAACTAAAAAACGAAGCAATTGTTGTGGGCGCCCATTTGGACCACCTCGGTAAATGCCATGAAATAATGCCAGGAGCCAATGATAATGCTTCGGGTGTAGCTGTGGTTCTGGGTATAGCAGAAGCTCTATCTAAATGTTCCAGGCAATTAGGGAGATCGGTAATTTTTATCTGCTTTGGTGCTGAAGAACAGGGTATCGTTGGTTCAGAATATTATTTGAACAATTCTCTTTTCTCCCTGGATAAAACAATAGGCTTTATCAATATGGATGGTGTGGGATGTGGCGATAAATTAAGAGCCATTGCAGCTCAGAATTTTCCTGATTTGTGGAAATATATAGATAATGCAAACCAAAGATATGTTCATAGAAGCATTGAAGATACATATTTTGCAAATATAGCAAGGCCTCGACTTGATGCAGCTCGTTTTATGTGGAAGAAAATTCCTACCATATCCTTTAGTGCTTATGGTGCAACTTCTCATTATCATACTCCATTGGACACTATAGAAACTATTACACCGGAAATCTTGGAAGATTTAGCTCAGATTCTATTTTTAGCTGTGGTAGATCTTTCTAAGGATATTGAGTAATTCCCAGAGCTTCATAAGCTTATTTATATTATATATTAAGTTTAATAATTAGGTTAATTTACAGCGGTTTCATCCCTCTCTATTGTTGCGCTTATAAGCCGAATAGTAAATTCCAGCCAATGATTCAACTTTTTATTTGACTTTCTTTCCAAAAAGAGTTAAAATTATTTCATTATAGGTATTAAGTATAACTCTTGCAACTTGTTATAAGAATTATATTGTGTTAAAGAAAGTATTAATCAAAAAAGCGACAAATTTTTTTCTTATAGGAAACAGGAGAAAGTTATTTTATATTCAAATTCAGCCTCCTTCTATAAAAGGTAATTATCATTCTTTCTATATTGAGAAAAATAGAGTACTGCTTCTGAGCTTTCTTATATTTTTTATATTTAAAGGTATTGCTTATTATTGTATAGGAACATGTTATTATAGGTATCATTATATTAATAAAAAATATAAGATATTGAGAGTCATTGAGAAAAATAATACCAAATATAGATTACAAAAAGATAATTATCAGCTGCAATTAAAGGAATTAGAGCAAAAAGCTTATTATTTTAGTGATCTTAATCAAAATTTAGTTCGAGAGAAAGAGCTGAAACCTTTTTCTTATTTGATAGTTTCAAACAAATCAGCAGAAGAAAAAAAGGATTACAAAGAGCTGAAAAGTTATGTAGAAAACATTCATGATCAAATGGAACAGATGGTTCTTTTCTATAATGATAGAGGATACCGAATGTTTTTATTTACACCATCTATTTTTCCATTAGCAGAATATAAGGGAATAACGTCTCAATACGGATTTCGTCGGTCGCCCTTTAATGGTGAAATAGAATTTCATAAGGGTATCGATTTTTCCTGCCATTTCGGGACAGACATTTTAGCAGCTGCCTGTGGTGAAATAATTTGTGCAGGTCACTATACACTTTCTCCAGATTTTTCCGGAGTAAGATTTGGTAAGATTGTAGTAATAAAGCATGGCGACAGTGGATTTGCTACTTATTATGCCCACTGTAGTAAAATATATGTTAAGGAAGGACAATGGGTGAATAGAGGACAAGTAATAGCAGTTTCTGGTTCAAGCGGCGCCAGTACTGGACCACATTTACACTATGAAATCAGATTACGCCAGCGAGCTTGTAATCCTGTTAATTTTTTGCCTGATATTAAAAATACTGAGGGAAAATTTGCAGGTTTATTATCAAGATAAGATTAAATAAGTTTAAAAAATCTATATCATTTACTCATAGTATGTTAGTATAATATATAAGATTTTATGGTGAACAGAGAATGCTGTAATACTTGCAAATCCCATTGAAAAAGTTAGCTCAACAATGATTAAAAGAGCAAAGCCTAATTATTAGGAGATAAGGGATGAAAGAAGAAGCAAAGCAAGAATTTTACGAAGCAATGGTAGTGCCCAAAGGAGCTAAGATAAGAGTCCCTGAAGGCATGGAAATTGGCTTCGATGTCAAGGGGGATCTTATTTTGCAGGAATCTCAAACCGGTTTTAATGAGATGAATTCTCAATATGGCAGCATCCTTATTGATGAAAATGTGGAAGTAATAAGCCGGAGAATAAATGCAAACAAAATAGTTCGAGTAAAAGGAACTTTAGAAGCGGGTTCTATAAACGCTGAAAGTTTAAAATTAGAGGATGGTACAGTGAGAAGCAGCAGCATAAAAGCTAAATCGGTAGAATTTAATGGAGGGCGTTTGGAATCGGGCTATATTGAAGCTAAAGAATTAACCATAGATGGTGCTATTGTGGAGATAGGTTCTATCAATGCAGATAAGCTGGTGTTGAAAAATGATGTAAAAGGAACAATTATGATTAGTAATGTTAAAGAGAGACAGATTGACGATTCAGCGCAGCTTAAAGGTGGATTTGAGAGCGACATTGAGCTATTAGGCTATTTAGCAAAATACCGGAGAGAAATCCTCAGCGAAAAGGCTCTCCACGAGGTGGAAAGAAAACTTCATATAACAGAAGATTATAAATTTTTGTCTCCACCATCTTCAGCAGCGCCACCACCGCTTACAGAAGAAGGAGATATAGTAGGAGAAACGAGCAGATCGCAGGTAGATATCCCTCCTGAGGCTGATGAAGCCTTTGCTAAATTTGAAGAAAAGACTCAGGAGAAAAAAGAAATATCCACCCAAAGCCTCGATGTGCCCACACAATCTTTCGATGTCTTTTCCATAAGATATCCAAAACTTGATGAGGCTCAAAAAATTCTTGAATCGGAATATCCCGATGAGAGCAATGTACCTCCGATAATTAAAGTAATTCTTAACGCCCTGGATAAACAAGAATTAACTTCTCTAAGAGCTATTTTTAGCAAGTGGGATAAGGTTATTAAAAAGGCTAAAGAAAGTTTTGGGAAACAGACAGCCGAGGCTTTAGACCTGATCGACGACTCCATCAGAGAATAATTGATATTTTCTTTTCTATCCTGTAAAAGAGATCAGAAAACTATAAAACCGCCAATATATACTTCACATATTATTTTTATCTCTGATAAAAAAAAATGAATTGTTAATATAAAGGGAGGTTATTATAATGAGATATGCTAAAGCTCTTATTTTAATAGTTTTAATTACAGGAGGCTTATTATTAATGGGTTATGATAAAGAAGCACTGTTTAATCAGCCTGTACCAAAAAGAGAAGTTATTAAAACTCCAGGAACTCATCCTGCAGGCCTGCCATTCAATCCTGGAATAAAAGTAGGTAACATGCTTTTTGTTTCAGGAACAATCGGTTCTGATCCTAAGACCCAGGAAGTTGTGTCTGACAATATAGAAGAACAAACTCGGCAGACCATGGAAAACCTGAAAACTATACTTAATCAAGGCGGTATGGATTTTTCCGATGTGGTTAGAGCAACGGTATACCTAACTGATCTTAATGATTATGCGGGAATGAATAAAGTTTATTCGAGTTATTTCAAAAATATAGAACCACCTGCTCGAGCGTGCGTCCAGGTCGCGAAATTAGTAAAAAAGGCAAAAGTAGAAATTTCAATGATAGCAATAAAAACTGAATGATTCCAATTTCCTTAGTTAATAATATAAGCTTTTTATATAAACGGGTGACTTTTGTCATGTAAATATGGTGTGTTTTTTAGTGATATCAGTGAAACAATTTTATATCCGGGAGGTGCATGGATGAAATACGGAGTAATGAGATCGTTTATTACGATTTTAGTTATTACTATATTTCGTGGCAACAATTGCCTTTGCTATGAAGGAATGGGATGTCGATGATTTCGTGGGCACCTGGCAGATGGAACATGATGGCAGGAGTAACCGATTATAAAGGCATCAACTACGGTTTTCATGCCAAAAAGATTCTGATTGAATAATTACCAAAACAAGCAGTTAGCATAATTTTTTTCAATATAGACAAAGAGCTGCTTTTTACATTCTTACAATTAAATTTATATAATAGAATTCTATGTTCATAAGCTCAGATAGTTTCATAAAATTGATAATATCGAAGCTTAATCATATTTTTCCAATGGAGGAAATGTGAAATGAATACTCTTTTTGTTATTCTTTTCTTATTATCATGTATAGTTCTACTTATAGGACTCTTTAAGCCAGCTTTAGTCATTAAATGGGGGGAGAAGAAAAACCGTAAGATGGTATTATTGATATATGGTAGTATTGTTATACTATTTTTCATTTTGGTTGCCGTCACTCTCCCGCCAGAGGAAGAGGAAAGCGAAGATTATATTGTAAGCGAAGAACCGATGAAATTACCCAGCACTAAACCTACCGCTCGAAAGATTTCAGTACCGAAGATAAGATTAGAAAAGCACAATGCTGGCTTTTTCTCCATTGATAAGCCAAGAGGGTGGAATATCATTACTGCCGGAGCTTGCTCTGAATTCGCTTTTCTTATTAGAGATCAAAAAGAACCCAGGCGGCAAATATTCAACTTTGGCTCCGTTGGTCCCATATACCTGAGCCATCAACAAAAACAGATAGACCAGCAATACATGCAGATGGGCGGTTACCCCACACCTTATTATGAAATGCCGGTTATTAATCCTCTAACACCGGAAAATTTTCTCAAACAATTCCACCTTATTACCAAAACCCAGATAGCACAAAACTTTATGCCTCAAGTCCCAAGACTGGAGAACATTCAAATCGTTTCATCCACTCCGCAGCAGAGTTTTATTTCCGGCGGACAAACGAAGCTTATGAGAGCGCTTTTTGTACAAAATGCCAGAGTAGCAGAGGGTTTATTCCTGTTGACAGTCGCTCAGGTATTACCTTTTACCGGGAATCCTGGATGGGGAACTGGAGTGGGATATCTATTTTTAGGTATAACTGCGCCTCAAGAAGAGTTCAGGTATATACAAAAAGATTTGATCCGGTCTCTGGAGAGTTTTACCCTAAGCCAATCCTATGTTGAGAATTGTATAAGACAGCAGAATCAGACCTGGACCGGCATTATGAAAGCTGGCCAGACGCTGAGTGAAGCTTCAGACATCATCATGAGCGGCTGGGAGAACAGAAATAAAACTCATGATATTCTTTCTGAAAAATGGAGCGATACTATTCTTGGAAAAGAGCGACTTTATGATCCGGACACAGGGGCAGTTTACGAATTTGAAAATGGTTTTTATGATAAATATAATATTAACAGGCAGCAGTACAATCTTAAAAACCTTAAACGCTTACCTGATAATAACTATAATCTCTGGATGGAAGCCCCCGTCGATGGGACTCGTCATTTAGAGCCTGAATAATAGAGTTAATTTAAAATTCCTAATATCGCCGTTTATCTACCACACCTTGATAGTAGCCAGTTTCGGGGTCAATAAAAATGCTGTGGGCATTACCCTGATGATATTCTCTAATGATCACCTCATGGCCCATTGCTTTTAATTGGTTTACTATATCTTCGCTTATGGCATCTTTTTCAAAAGCAATGATATCTGGCATCCACTGATGGTGAAAACGGGGAAATTTGACCGCTTCTTCTATCGACATATGAAAATCAATCATGTTAAGTATAATATGTAGCACCGTATTAATTATCCGACGTCCCCCCGGAGAGCCAGTTATAAGATAAGGCTTTCCATCTTTGAGAACAATGATAGGGGTCATGGAGCTGAGCATGCGCTTTCCTGGCTCTATTAGGTTGGGCCAGGTGCCGATATTGCCTTTATCATCAGTCAAACCAGCTTTGAGATTGAAATCGCTCATTTCGTCATTCAATAAAAAACCAGCTTCCTTTACTACCGCATGGTTGCCAAACCAGCTATTAATGGTATAAGTATTGGAGACCGCATTGCCCTGCGGGTCAATTATCGAATAGTGAGTAGTAGCATCACTTTCAGAAGCGATAAGTAATGCTTTTCCTAATTCTGTACTGGGTAGAGCTTTGTTTAAATCTATTTTATTTCTTTGTCTTGAAGCATAGGATTTTGAAGTAAGCTCTTTTAGGTTCATAATTACATAAGCTGGGTCAGCCAGGTAGCGTGCCCTATCATAATATGCCAACTTCATAGCTTCTGTTATTAGATGAATCGTTTGTGGAGAGTGGGGTTTAAATTGAGGTAAATTAAAAGCTTCAAGTATATTGAGCATCTCAATTATAGCAACACCGCCTGAGCTTGGAGGTGGAGGTGCAATGATTTGATATCCTCTATACCAGCCTATTAAAGGTTTTCTTATTATTGCCCTGTAGCTTGCCAGGTCTTCCTCGGTTATTATTCCGCCGTTAGCTTTCATATCCTTGGCTATCAACTGAGCAATTTCACTCCTATAAAAGCCATTCTTTCCTTTGGATGCGATGAGCTTAAGAGTTTTAGCTAAATCAGGCTGGATCAAGCGTTCTCCTTCTTTATATGTCTGCCCATCTCTAAAGAAGATTTTTTGGGTAGAGGGAAATTTTTCCAGCCGTTTCGCACTTGCTTCCAGAGATTTAGCTAATCGTGCATCCACAATAAAACCCTCTTCAGCAAGCTTTATAGCAGGCTCTACTAATTTCGGCCAGGGCAGGCAACCGAACCGTTGATGCGCCAAATAGAATCCTGCTACTGTTCCTGGCACTCCTGAAGCAAGATAGCCCAGATAAGATAGCTCTCGATCAATCTCGCCTTGCTCATTTAAAAATATATCTCTTGTGGCTCTTGCTGGTGCCATCTCCCGATAATCGACTATAGCTGAATGAGCATCATCAGCAAGACTGATAACCATAAAGCCTCCTCCACCAATATTTCCTGCTGCCGGATGTATTACAGCAAGGGCAAAGCCAACTGCAATGGCTGCGTCCACTGCATTACCTCCTTGCTTCATTATTTCCATACCAATCTGCGAAGCTCGGTCATCATATGAAACTACTACACCCTCAGATGGAGAAGTATTCTTATCAAAGTTAGTGCCTAAACTAAATATTAAAGAAAATATTAAAGATAAAACAATTACTCTATTTTTTCTCATTCTTTATTACCTTTCTAAGATTACCTTGATTAGAAAAAAATATTTAACTGACTTGTATTCATAATGTTACGTGATTTAAAAAGGAATGTCAAAATTTTTTATACTTTCTTTTGATGATTTTCTAATTTTATTAGCTTATTAAATTTCCTTTTAAATAATGCAAAGTTGTGTTATATAATGAGTAATTTCTGTATGATTACACTTCAAAATGAGCTTGTTGTAATATGATGAAATAAAGTGAGGGAGGTAAAAAATGAGGCCAACAAGAGCTGAGATTGATCTAATGGCTATAAGCTTGAATGTCAAAAATATCAAAGAAAAAGTTGCGCCTGCCGATGTTATGGCAGTGGTTAAGGATAATGGCTATGGACATGGAGCTGAAGAAATATCCCGAGTATCATTGAAAGCCGGTGCAACCATGTTAGCTGTTTCAATTGTCGAAGAGGGAATTGAACTTCGAGAGAAGGGCTTTACCTGTCCGATACTGGTTTTAGGACCGCACCTTCAAAAGCAAATTGAGCTCTTTATAAAATTTGATCTCTCTCCTACGGTAAGCTACCTTGCTTTTGCCCAGGAGCTCTCGAAAAAAGCAGAGCAAATAGGTAAAATTGCCAAGATTCATATAAAAATAGAGACAGGTTTGAATAGAGCTGGTTTCTTTTATGAAGATGCTATCCCTCAGATTGAAACAATAATTAATTTAAAGAATATTCATTTTGCAGGTGTTTATACACATTTTGCCACTTCTGATGAAGAAGATAAGAGCTATGCTCATTTGCAGCTAAAACGCTTTAATAAATTTCTCCAAGAGCTTGAAAGAAAGGAAATCAACCCACTTTTAATTCATTCAGCTAATAGTGGAGCTATTATTGATATGCCTGGTTCTTATTTCGATATAGTAAGACCAGGTGTAGTGCTTTACGGATATTACCCTTCTCCTTTTACCAGCAAGCGTGTTGAGCTGCATCCATCTTTAACCCTCAAATCTCAAATAACCTTTATAAAAAAAGTAAAGAAAGGTGAAAGCATTAGCTATGGTAGAAAATATTTTGCTCCAGCAGATACTTATGTTGCCACCATACCCATTGGTTATGGGGATGGTTATAATCGGCGGATGAGCAATAACGGTGAAGTGCTCATCAGAGGACGACGCCATACCATATCCGGAAGAGTATGCATGGATATAGTGATGATTGATCTGGGTCCTCGTACGAGTGTTGAGCTGGGTGATGAGGTGGTTTTCCTTGGAAGACAGGATGAGGATCATATAACTATGGAAGAAATTTGTCGAAAGCTGGACACTTTGGCCAACGAGGTATGCTGCTGGATTTCTTCCCGAGTGCCCAGAGTATATATTAATGAACCTGAAATTTAGGAGATCCTTCCATGAAATTATTTAGAAAATATTTAACAGGTATAATTATTTTATCAATGTTATATTTTGGTTACTCTTCTTTCCTAATTGCAGAACAGAAGAAGGTAGAGCAAAAAGCTTCTAAGCTGCAGAAAAGATTAGAAACTATCTCAGCAAACTTTAATGGTACTGTAGGAGCGGCAATCCAGAACATTGAGACTGGTGAGACAGCTCAGCTCAATGCCGATGAGCTCTTTCCCATGGCAAGTGTTTATAAGATACCTATCATGGTTGAAGTTTTTCAGCAGGTAAAGGATGGCCATTTTTCATTAAATGACAGAGTAGAACTAACAGAAGATTTGAGAACTCTTGGCAGCGGCATATTGACACTTATGGATGCTGGTCTAAAGCCAACAATAAAGGATTTAATAACTTTAATGATTATAGTAAGTGATAATGAGGCCACGGATATTCTATTAAATAAAGTAGGTGCCGATAATGTTAACAATACTATGAAAAAGCTGGATTTAAACAATATTCAAGTCAATCGAACAACCAGAGAACTTATTGGAGACTATTTAGGTCTCATGGATCCCAAACTGAAAGGAATGAGCCGGCAAGAATTGAGAAAGCTGGCTGAAAAAGAATTTAGCAAGATAATGAAAGATGTAGCGACTCCGAAAGATATGAATGCCTTACTGATAAAGATTTTCAAAGGAGAGGCAGTTTCCCCTTTATATTGTAAGGAAATGTTGAGAATCTTAGGACAGCAGCAGTTCAATACCCGCTTGCCGCGTTATTTACCAAAGGGAAGTACTGCTGTTCATAAGACAGGAACAATAGGTTCTACTACAAATGATGCAGGTATTATATTTTTACCACATTGTCATATTGCCATTACTGTTTTTACCAAGGATAAGCAAGGTGATAGAATAGAAGCCGAAAGGATAATAGCTCGAATTGCAAAATTGGCTTGCGATTACTTCGACTTCAAAAAATAACGAATAAAAGTAAAGGATTAAAAGGAGAATGATAATGAAATTAGGTATTTTTCTTATTTACTTCATTATTTTCCCCATTGTTTTATTAGCATCAGCCATCATGAGTGACGAGTCTACTTATGACATTGTTATTAAGAATGGAAAAATCATAGATGGTAGTGGTAATCCTTATTATTATGCAGATATAGGAATTAAAGAAGAAAAGATAGTAAAAATTGGAAAACTGGGGGATGTCCAGGCTGACCGTGTCATAGATGCCAGGGGTTTAGTTGTCTGCCCGGGTTTTATAGATACTATGGGTCAATCAAGTTTTACGCTTTTGATAGATGGCAAAGCAGAAAGTAAAGTATTTCAAGGTGTTACTACTGAAATATTTGGCGAGGGAGTTTCAGTTGCACCAATCACTCCTTCACTTCGCAAGCAACTGATTTTATGGTATGGTGCTTTACCTTTTGAAGTAAAGTGGAAAAATTTCACTGAATATTTCGGCCAGCTAAAGCAGAAAGGGATTTCCCTAAACGCAGGCAGCTATGTAGGAGCAGCTTCAATTCGAATGTGTGTATTAGGCTTTGATGATAGACCTCCGTCAGAAGAGGAAATGGAAAAGATGAAACAGCTTACAGCTCAATCAATGGAAGAGGGTGCCTTAGCCATTTCCAGTGCATTGGTCTATCCACCTGGTTCTTTTGCCACCACAGATCAATTGATAGAGTTCAGCAAAGTAGCTTCAAGATATGGCGGGATTTATATCACCCATATGCGTAGCGAAGCTGAGAATCTTCTGGAGGGAATAGATGAAGCCTTAGAAATAGGTAAAAAAGCTAATATTCCAGTAGAAATTTTCCATTTTAAAGCTGCCGGTCAGAAAAACTGGCACCTCATGGAGAAAGCAATAAAAAAGATAAACGAGGCTCGCGCTCAAGGTCAAGATATCACCGCTGACATCTACCCTTATACTGCCGGTGCCACCAGCTTATCTGCCATAATACCACCATGGGCCTCTGATGGTGGTCCGCAGAAACTTCTTGAGCACTTAGAAAATCCAACCACAAGAAAGAAGATAGCTCATCAGATTGAAACAAACTCTGAGGGGTGGGAAAACTTTTACTTGGCCAGTGGTGGTTGGGATAAGATTTTAGTTTCCTCAGTAAGTACTGAAAAAAATAAGCATTTGGAGGGTAAGAACATTTCAGAAGTAGCTGAAATTCGCAACCAACCTCCAATGGAAGCGTTCTTCGATCTGATCCTTGAGGAGAAAGCTCAGGTCGGAGCTGTTTTATTCATGATGTCAGAAGAAAATATAGCTGCCAAGATGAAACAACCCTGGGTATCCATTGCTACTGACGCTGATGCATTATCACCCATAGGATTATTAGGCAAAGGGAAACCTCATCCGCGGGCTTATGGGACTTATCCCAGGGTATTAGGAAGATATGTAAGGGAAAAGGGGATATTGACTTTAGAAAATGCTATTAGAAAGATGACATCCTTGCCAGCCCAGAGAATGGGAATTCAGGATCGAGGGCTATTAAAAGAAGGGATGTATGCCGATATCACCATTTTTGACCAGGACACCATAATAGATCAAGCGACTTATATCGAACCTCATAAGTTTCCTGTCGGTGTAGATTATGTATTAGTTAATGGCCAGATAGTAATTGAAAAGGGTAAGCATTCTGGAGCATTGCCCGGTAAGATTATTTATGGTCCGGGAAAAAAATAATAAACTTACTTATTATCCCCATATAAAAGGTATCGCATAAAGTGCAAGTAATCTTTATGGAGAGAGCATTATGAAACCAGAAGCGAAAAAATTAGAATTCTATGGTGGTCTTCTGGGAGCTTTAGCACCCTTTTTTCTTTTCATCGTAGGTGCTATCTACCTTGGTATTAATAAAAGCCCTGATGTTAGTGGTTACCTGCCAATCACTACTGTAGCATTAATCATCGGCATGATTCTATCGAAGGATCGCTCTGCCTATACAGATGCAATCGTTGACGGTATGGCGCAGAAGATATTAATGATAATGGTGGCTGCCTGGCTTTTTGCTTCGATAATTGGCACATTGATGTATGCCACCGGTTTTGTGGAGGCGTTGGTTTGGGTTTGCTGGCAGCTTAATCTAAAAGGCCGCTGGTTTGCCGGTGCCACTTTTTTAATTGCCTCCCTGGTCGGTACTTCAACCGGTACGAGTATAGGAACTATAATTACCTGTACACCAATTCTTTATCCGGCAGGTTATTTGCTGGGAGCAAATCCGGTGATCTTGATGGGAGCAATTGTGGGAGGAGGTGCTTTTGGAGATTGTCTCAGCCCTCTGTCAGATACAACTATTGCTTCCGCTCTTACCCAATATGCGGACATTGGCGGCATGGTTAAAGATAGACTTCGTTATGCAATACCTGCTGGTGCCCTGGCGCTCATATTGTATGTTGTCTTTGGTAAGGGGGAGGTGCTTCAAAGAGGTATTGAAGAGATAACCAAACAAGCGAGTCCGGCAGGATTACCCATGTTAGTAGTACCGGCTGTAGTCCTCTTCCTTTGTTTAAAGAAAAGACATCTTATCGAAGCTCTTTTCTGGGGTATTTTAATTGGTTGTATAACTGGCCTTGTTTTTGGATTGATTACTCCATCACAACTTTTTTATCTTGATGTGAAAAATCGCAACGCTGGAGGAATTTTATTGGAGGGAATGCGTGGAGGTATTGATGTATCAATCTTTACCATTCTTCTTTTGGGATTAATTTATTCTTTGCAGCGAGCGGGAGTGATAACTCGATTGATCAATTGGGCGAGTCGAGTAATAAAAACTGTTAAGCAAACGGACTTTATCATTATGCTCAGCACCATTATTACAAACCTGCTTACTGCTCATAATACTGTAAGTATTGTATCCCTTGGAGAGTTTGCGCGACAGACTGGAGAGAGATTTAAAATCCACCCCTATCGCCGCGCTAATATTTTAGATGTGGCAGCAAATACATTCCAGCATATAGTTCCCTATATGACTACTGTTATTATTGCCTCGGCATATACCAGTTTTGGAGAAAAATATGGTGCTCCTAAAATGCCGCCATTAACTATTGGGCTGAGCAATTTTCAAAGTTGGGCGCTTCTATTGGTTCTAATCATTTTTATCATCACCGGATATGGTCATATAAAAGAAAAAAGCTTATAGATTAGAAGAAATTATATTAATGCTTTTAAAATAAGCCGAAGGGAGCATATATGAAAGTTCATTTTAGAGCAAGTATAAAAGCAATTTTAGGATTTGCAATTATTTTTATCATCGTAACAGCAGCCTTTGCTCAGGAAAAAAATGAAAGTCCTGTCCTCCTAAAGGAGAATAGAATTCCATTGATTGTGGTAAAAGGTAACCATTATGAGGTGGGTTATCAGATTGGGAAGAAACTAAAAGATTATTTACACGAAACTATGAAAATTGAAAAGGAATGGGTTAAAGAAGACTCTGAAATGTCCTGGGAGGATGTAAGAGCACAAGCGAAGCTTTTTTTGAGCTATTCGGAAGTGCATGTTCCAGAATATATAGAAGAGATCAAAGGCATAGCAGAGGGAGCGGGAATTGACTTTATCGATTTATTTTCTGAGGTCTGTGAGGAAATCTATTATAAAAACTTTTTGAAGAGAGGATGTAGCGATCTCATTGCATCAAATGATGTTACCATGGATGGATCTGTTTTGGTTGCTCATAATAATGATACCTCTCCTCAATGGGAACAGCATGCAGTAGCTATTCATTATCAAGTTGAGGGTGAGCCTGAGTTTATTGCTGTGGGATATGGAGGATTGGCAATAAGTATTGGCTATAATGCTGCTGGAATTAGCCTAACCGGAAATGAGCTCTCCATGAATGATATGCAGCCAGGAGTTCCACGTATGCTATTAGTAAGAAAGATTTTAGCAGCTCGAAACTTAACCGAAGCAATAAATGCTTCGCTCCTGCGTCCGAGAGCTTCTAACTATAATATGGTTATAACCGATTCCAGCGGAGAAATATACAGCATAGAAGGCTCTGCTACAGATTATGAGGCTTTATACGGGCTTGAGGGATATCTGGTGCATACGAACCATTATCTTGCGCAACGAATGAGAAAATATGAACTGGATCCTTACGATATAACCACTTCGATGGTGAGATATAATCGTGCAAATCGACTGATGCGCAACAATAGGGGTAAAATAACTATAGATATGATAAAAGAATTTCTTTCGGATCATACCAATTATCCTGGTTCACTTTGCCGACATGGTAAAGAGGTCAAAACCACTTTTTCGGTAATAATAAATCTGAGTAATCTTCAAATGCTCCTTGCTCGCGGTAATCCCTGCAGCAATCCATTTTATGAATATCAGCTTGAACGAAAAGAAAAAAGAAAATAGTGAAACTTTGTATTTTTTCTATTAGAGTATGAAACAGGATTTTTATAGGCGTAGGTTTTACGAATTGTGTATTGCTTTATATACTGATGATAATTATTCAATCGGGGCTAATTGACCAGACTCCAGCCATTCTTCAATTACAGAATTCTTTATCCCCAGGTTATTGAGGTGTTGTACAGCTCCCTGTATTGAATGCGAGGTGTCGCGGCAGATAAGAAGCCTCCTTTTCCATGCTTCTACAGCCTTTTGTTTTAATTCCTTTGAAGGCTGTTTTTGCAAAAGCTTCTCATAGAGAAAGCCCAGGTTATTAGCAGCTCCCCTATTATATAAATCTAATTCTAAGGCTTTATTATATTGGGCGATTGCTTCCTCATATTGTTCGTTACATTCATAAGCTATTCCCAGATAATTTCTTACATCACTGTCATCTGGTGCAATGGTCAAAGCTACCATACATTCCTTAAGCTGTTTATCAGCCTTTTTTTGCTTGCGATAGATATCTGCCAGACCGAGATGTGCCCAATATTCCTCTTTATCTAATTTAAGAGCCTGGTTAAAATATTCCTTAGATTTTCTTAATTTATTTTGCTCCAGATAAGCGACTCCCATTTTGGTATAAGCCCAAATATAGCTGGGATCAGTATCGATGGCTTCCTGGAAGCTTTCCATTGCTTTTTTATATTTTTTCCCTTTAAGGTAAAGAGAACCTAAGTGATGAAATGCAGCCGCTGAATGATCAACTGTTTTAACTGCCTGATTAAGATGATAAAAAGCTTTGCTTGTTTCATTTAGATAAGTAAATAGGAAGCCCAGTGTAGTATGACATTCCGCTTTTACACGAGTTTCTGGATTTAAAGTGAGTACATGTAAATATTGGGAAATGGCTTCAAAATAGCGTTTATTTCCGAAGTAATAATCCGCAAGGATAAAATACGTTTGCCAAAAACGAGGATTAATGGATAAAGCTTTATGAAAACATTGAAGAGCTTTGTATTCGTTTTCTTTTTCATTTAAATAAAGACGACCTAATGCATTCCAACCGAAGATGAAATATTCCTCTTGATCGATGGATTTTTGATAACAGTTTCTTGCATTATCCAGATTGTTATTTTCTAAATAACAGTGGCCTAACATCATTAAGGAGCGGCAATTGCGAGCTTTTTTCTTAATAGATAATCGGAAATATTTCTCTGCTTCGGAGTAGTTATGTTGAGAAAAATAATAATACCCCATTATTCGATAAGCGGATTCATCCGATGGATCAATTTTTAATGCTTTATCGCAAGTAGATTCGATCTTATCTAATTGTTCTAGATAATAATAGAGGAGAGCTAAGTTGTGATAGGACCAGCTTTCCTGTGCATGAATTTCTACCATCTGCTGACAATGTGGCAGTAGGTTTTTTAGCTCATCCTCTCGGGAAAAAGCAGTAGCGGTGATAAGTTCATACCAGCCTTGTGGATTATCAGGTTCTATCTCTGTTGATTTCTTGGCAGTGGTCAATGCTTCTTTAAACAAACTGCGAATATTAAAAGCATAAGCAAGCGCAGATAAAAGAGTATGGTCTGACGGTTTCTGAGAAATATTTTGCTGCAAACGCAGAATATTCCTGTCGATAATATAGTGCTCAATTTCTATAGACATTTTTCTCAACTTTTTTGATATATATCACATTTTTACATAAAAGTAAAGCTAACAGAGCAAGATTAACTGAACTATCTATCCTCATTATAAAAATATTTTTATTCAGTTTCTTTATGCTATATAGAATCATAGATATAAAATGAACTAGTTTTGAAATAGCTAAAGAGTGTTAATCGGATTTAATGGTGGAATATCAGGATAACAAAAAATGGTGGCGAAGCAATTGCAACCTATGATTAATAAGGATTACTTGCCTTTAACACCTTTTTGCTCATCTTTGATTTTCTTTATAAAAGATTCTATCATCTCATTTTGATAGATTACTGAATTAAGGAATAGGCTTTCAATAAGGTAGTTCTTTTTATCATTGTCAGGCATCTGTTCAACAATATTTTCGATTTCTTTCTTTATATCCTCGTATGTATGATTGAATTCTTTTTTTAGTACAATTTCACGATAGAGAGTTTCGATAATAAGCATTAAATCCCCATCAAGGTCTAATTCTGCACCTGATAGCATTTTTATTTTTTTCATAAAGCCTTCCCTTGACTTATAAATAATTGATGAGAGTAAAAGAACTGATATTAAGAGTTAGCGAAGCTATTGACCGCATCTTTTTCGTTATCAAAGATATCCACAACTTTATGAATTCTAACCAAAGTTAGGACATTTCTGACTCTTGGATTTAATCCCACAAGTTTCAGCCGTCTTTCTTTATTAAATAATTTCCGATAAATATCCATAAAAAATCCAGCACAATAGCTATCTATATATGTCACATCAGAGAGATTTAGAATGATATTATAATTTCCTTCTTCAATTATATTTATTAAGTGCTGATTGATGGGCTCTAATGTATCATACGTCAGTTTTTCTTTCAGTACTCTTATGATCTTGACTTCTCCTTCAGTTGCTACCTCGAGATCCATAAATTCTAACCTCCTATAATATATTTTCCCTCTTTACGCTCACATTCTTTTTAAGCAAGGTGTTAACATTGTGCTTAGTTGAAATTATAGCAGTAATTCTTTATTTTAACAAGTTTTTTCCCTTATGCAAATCTCACTACCGTTTGGTTGAGACTATATTATTTTAAATACTTGACTTAAATAATTGCTCTTTATACAATGGTTCGTGATATTTTAATATTGTATTTATCTGGGATGAATAATGAATACCACTACTGTTATAGCTTGGGTGATAATTATAGCAGGAATTATTTTGGTGGCTATTGGCTTTCTTCTTTTATACGGACCCCGAATACCTTTTCTGGGAAAGCTACCGGGTGATATTTATATAAAAAGAGGAAATTTTTCCTTTTATTTTCCACTTGCCACATGCATTATTGTAAGTATAATAATTACTCTTATATTATTTCTAATTAAAAAATACTCCTAATTAGATTATGAAAGCAACATTAGCTTTATTGAGTATAATCTTTTTAACATCTATGATTATCTTCGCCGAAATAGTTATTGTAATGCCCTTTGCCAGCCACCCTTCTGCTCAGAAAGAACAATGGCTTAGCCAGGGTTTGGCGATCATGCTAACTGAAGAACTGGTTGCCCAAGGGATAAACATGATTAGCTGGAAAGTCTGGCATCAATACAGCGAGAGTTTAGGTATTCCAGCAAAAGTGAATCTCAGTCGCGCAAGCGCTATTAAAATTGCCAGCGATTTGGGAGCAGATTTTCTTATAATAGGGAATTATGAGGCAAATGCTTCAACAATAAAAATTACAGCTAAATTAATTGACCTGCGTAAAGGGCAATATCTATGCGAAATTTCCCGCAATAACGATATAAAACAATTAAATAATCTTATAGCAACTTTGAAAAATGAATTGGCTGCAGAGCTTCCAAATGGAGAAAATGATACCCTGCTCAGTCAGAGCATACCGAAAGAAAATCCGCCCTTTGAGGCTCTCAGAGCTTTTATGAAAGGATTGGAACAGACAGATGTAGATCGGAAAATTGAGTATCTAAAAGAAGCAATTAATATCTATCCCAATTATTTAAGAGCTCAATGGGAGCTGGCCAAAGAATACTTTCTCAGGCGTGATTATTTAGATTTTGAGACTATTGCTAAAAAATTAGTTGATGTTCAAGGATATGATATATCAGCAAATTTCCTCCTTGCTTTATCTTATTATTATCAATCGCAATATGATAGTGCTATCAACGTCTTAGAAGGATTACTCAGTTCGTTGCCCACTGATCAGGTTCTTAATAATTTGGGCCTTAGTTTTCTAAAGACTGGAAATTTTGAAAGGGGCTTATGGTATCTGAAAAAAGCACAGGAGTTACAGCCAGAAGATATGGATTACGCCTTTAATATTGGTTATTTTTATTGGAAAAATGGAAGATTAAGTGAAGCTTTACTATGGCTAAAAAAAGTAGTTATGAAGGAACCCTCTCTTTTTGCTGCACATTGGCTTCTGAGCGATATATTAAAGCGCCTTGGAAAAGAGGATGAAGCGCATGAGGAATATCTGTTAGCTCAAGGATATGCACCGGACCGAACTGTGCTCAAGAAAATAGAAGAAGGCTCTTACACTCTGGAAAGAATAAAAGTTAATATAGAAATTATTAAGGGTCTTGAAGGGTTGGAAATGCAAAAAATGGATAATACATCTCTCAAAGCATCCTTGGCAGATTTTTATCGAAAGCAAGGAGAGCTCATGTTTAATAAGGGTGATATCGAAGTAGCTTTAAGGGAGCTTAAGAAATCAGTTTATCTTTTCCCTTATTCAGAGAAAGCTCACTTGCTTCTGGCGAAAATATACTCGATAAAAGATCAGAAAGCCAAGGCAATTAATGAATTGAAAATGTCTCTTTGGAGCAGAGAAAATTGTCCCGCCCACCTGGAATTAGCAAAAATGTACTTAAGTCTTAATCAAAGTGAAGATGCTTTGTCTCAAGTGGAAAAATGTTTGGAATTAGAGCCAGATAATCGGGAAGCTTTGCAATTAAAAGATAAAATACTATCCTTGAGAGAAAAATAGGATTTTTTTGGCTTAACTTCTTTTCTTCATCTTTCTTAAGATTTCCCGCCATTTGTTCAATCGGTTCGCAACCTCTTTTTCGTAGCCTCTATTAGTGGGTTGATAGTATATCTTACCTGTCAATTTTTTTGGCAGGCAGTCCATGGGTGCAATACCCTCTTTTAAATTATGAGCATATTGGTAATTTTTACCGTATCCCAAATCATGCATAAGCTGAGTCGGAGCATTGCGGATGTGGAGGGGAACTGGCTCGGTGAAGGTCTTTTCCACATCTTTCTTTGCCTCAGTATACGCTTTATAAAGGGAATTGCTTTTGGGTGCGACGGCTAAATATACTGCTGCTTCAGCTAAAGCTAAATTAGCTTCAGGCATTCCGATGAAATGCACTGCTTGCGTGGCAGAAATAGCAACGGTGAGCGCATCTGGGTCTGCTATCCCTACATCTTCTGAGGCAAAGCGCACCATTCGTCTGATGATATACATAGGGTTCTCCCCTGATTCTATCATTCGAGCAAGCCAATAGAGTGCGGCATCCGGATCGCTATTGCGCAAGCTTTTATGGAGAGCAGAGATCAGATTGTAATGCTCCTCCCCTTTCTTATCATAAAGCAGCATTTTTTTCTGCATGGCTTCTTCTACAGTACTATCTTCAATTCTTCTCGTTCCATTTTTCTCAGGTTTGGTGCTCAATACTGCAAGTTCCAGAGCATTAAGTGCCCAACGAGCATCGCCGCTGGAAAAGAGAACTATCTGTTTGAGCTGCTTATCGGCGAATTTTGGTTTAAATTTTTTAAGACCCCGTTCTTCGTTACTTAAAGATTGCTTCATAATAGCTATTAATTCTTCTTCTTGTAGCTGCTTGAAGACAAAAACTTTGGATCGAGACTGCAATGGCGAGATTATTTCAAATGAGGGATTTTCTGTGGTAGAGCCGATGAGCACTATATCCCCATGTTCCACATATGGAAGAAAAGCATCCTGCTGGGCTTTATTGAAGCGATGGATTTCATCAATAAAAAGAATGGTCCGTAGCCCATACAACCTCCTCTGTTCTTCTGCTTGTAGCATAACTTTTTTGACTTCTTTTATACCGGATAGAACAGCGCTAAATTTAACGAAATAGCATTTGGTCATGCGGGCAATTATCATCGCCAGTGTAGTTTTTCCACATCCAGGGGGTCCCCAGAAGATAAGCGATGTAAGCTCATCTTTTTCGATAAGATTGCGCAGTAATTTTCCGGGACCAAGAATATGGTTTTGACCAACAAACTCATCAAGAGCAATGGGTCGCATCCTATCAGCCAAAGGAGTAGAAAAATCCACTTCAACAGGATGCGAGAATAAATCTTCCATTTTTTCTGGCCCGTTCTTTTTTTTCATTAAAATATTCTCTTAATGTGGTTTAAATAAAAACATTTTATTTTGTTATGCATTGTATTTTAAAAGTAATTTTAGCAGCCTTCAAATTTATTGTAAAGCGTAATTGCTATTAATACTTAGATTAAAATTTATTAAAAGAATCAATTGCGCTTTGCATTTATTTATACTTTTTAAAGAAATTATCGATAAATCAGAGGATATTCTTTAGATGGGATATATTTTTTATTATATATAAACGAGATTAATTAGTATTAGTAACAGATTGAGTTAATATATTATTAAATTGACTGGAAAATTGTGTCATTTCGTTGTAAAATTTAGAAAAATGATTTTTGGGGCTCTTGGTTAGGTACAAGCTTTTTTAGATTAAAAGTCATGGCAAAGAGAAGTACTATGTTAAATAAAGGAAAGGCTAATGAACTGCTGGGTATTATTTGTTTTGCTTTGGCGATAATAATCTTTTTAAGTCTGATATCCTATAATGAAAAGGATAGGACATGGCTAACCAGCTACAGCAACCAAGCAGATCAAAAGCCGAGTAATCTGATAGGTATTGTGGGGGCACAGATTTCTGATACTCTCATTCAGTTATTTGGAATAGCTTCGTTTTTAATGGTCATCTTCTTTTTTGCCATTGGATGGAATAGATTTCGTGGGGAGGACTTCTTATCTTTTATTCCCAAATTTATTGGACATATATTTTTTATTCTTTCAATTGTGACTTTGCTAAGCCTCACTGCTGGAGATATACCTTATAGTAAGAGCACCATTGAATCTGGTGGAAGTATTGGCTTGGCCATAAAGAATTTTATTGTTTTGCAGCTTAATGAAACTGGGGCAATCTTAATTGCCACTGTTTTCGCTATAGTTTCTCTAGTAATTGCCAGCAGGATTTCCTTTACCACCTTGGCAAACCAGATAAAGAGAATTCTTGTCGATGTATTAAGAAATTTAAAAAATTTCTTATTAAGAAAAGCAGAGATTCATCGAAAAGAAAAAAGGAAAAGAGAAGTTATCATGAAGCATCTCAAACAGATGGAGGGTGATGAAAAGCGGGTAAAAACAACTATTAAAGTAGGACGCAAAGAGGCGATGAAGGAAGAGAGCAGGCCAAAATCAGAGCCTATGCCGAAAACAGAAACTCCCATGAGAAAAAGTAAGGGCTTTACCCTACCTTCAACTTCTCTTCTCAACGTTCCTACAAAAAGATTAAGCATAAATCAAAAAGAATTAGTGGAGAAAGCACGAAATATAGAAAAAAAATATCAGGAATTCTCAATTGAAGGTAAAGTGGTGCAAATTCACCCGGGACCTGTGGTTACCACTTTTGAATTCAAACCGGGAAGCGGTGTTAAGTATAGCCGTCTTATTAGCCTTACCGATGATTTGTGTTTAGCTCTTAAAGCAGAATCGATAAGAATAAGCAGAATTCCCGGTAAATCAACAGTGGGCATTGAAGTTCCAAATGAAGAAAGGGAAATCATATATCTCAGAGAAATCATCGAGGATGATCAATTTCAAAACTCACCCAGTAAGCTTACCATTTGCTTGGGCAAGCTCATAGATGGAAGCAATTATGTAACTGATTTAACAAAAATGCCCCACCTTCTTATTGCTGGTGCCACTGGTTCGGGTAAGAGCGTAGCCCTGAATAATATGATTTGCAGCATGCTTTATAAAGCAACTCCTAATGATATAAAATTTATTATGATAGATACCAAACGGCTTGAGCTGGGTATCTATGAAGATATTCCTCATCTATTAGCGCCTGTGGTAGTTGATGCTAAATTGGCCTCAAATGCTCTTAAATGGGCTATCACTGAAATGGAGAGCAGACTGAAGATATTAGCATCCTTTGGAGTGCGTAATATTGAGCAATATAATAATTTGATTCAAAGCTCTACTCTCGCACGTCAACATGCAGAAGAGTTGCAGCCTTTGCCTTACTTAGTGATAATAATTGATGAATTAGCGGATTTGATGATTCTTTCTTCAGCAGCGGTTGAAGAATCAATGACGCGTTTAGCGCAAATGGCACGCGCAGTTGGAATTCATATGATAGTAGCTACTCAACGTCCTTCTGTCGATATAATAACCGGTATTATTAAAGCAAACTTTCCTTCCCGTATTTCTTTCAGGGTTTCTTCCAAGGTTGATTCTCGAACCATTATTGATACCAATGGTGCAGAAAAACTTTTGGGAAGAGGTGATATGCTTTTCCTCCCTCCGGGAACTGCACGATTAATCAGAATACATGCTGCTTACATAACGGAGGCTGAAGCTGTAAAATTGATAAACTTTTGGAAATATCAAGGTCGTCCGAGTTTTGATGAATCAGTCACTCAGTCATTTTTCGAGGAAGAAGCAAAACTCATTGATGAAGATGATGAATTATATTATAAAGCAGTGCAAATAGTGATTATGAGAGGCGCTGCTTCAATATCACATTTGCAGCGAAAATTACGAATTGGCTATAACAGATCTGCTCGTTTGGTTGATATTATGCAAGCAGAGGGTATTATCGGACCTACAGATGGAGTAAAGCCACGGAAAGTTTTGGTGGGTCCTGAATATCTGGATCGATTAAAAAATCCTGATCAGAAAATAAGTCCTAAGAGCTGAAGCTGCCTACAGCCTCATCTTCGTTGTCGAATATTTCGAAAACCCTGAGAAGCTGGGTTATCTGCAGTAAATCATGAACTTTGGTACTGAGGTTCATGAGCTTAAGTTTACCGCCTCGATTGTTAACTGAAGTGAAGCTTGATACAAGCTCACCTACACCAGAGCTATCCATATAGGAAATATCATTCATATTAAGAATAATTTTCTTTTCATCATTGCCAAGCAACTCATCGATATGCTTGCGGAGTAAGACATCACCTTTACCGATAGTTAGTTTTCCTTTAAGATCAAGAATTATCACATCATCCTTTTTTCTTTTCTCTGTTTTCATTTCCCTCTCCTGTAAATATTATCATTTAACATCTTAACAGACAATTTCATCTTGCCTCCCGGCAAGAGTTAATCTTATTATTTGCTTTGCTTTTAACATATTTTAACAGGGTTACTTCCATCCCTTTCCCCTTCGGAATACGCTTAAAATGAACTTCATCCATATAAGATTTCATGTAAAATATTCCCCTTCCACGTGTTTTTAATATATTGCATTTTTCCACAGGGCTTGGTACATTCTCAACATCAAAACCCTTTCCTTCATCTCGAATAGTTGCTTTCAGTGCATCAGGGAGGATGGCAATAGATATTTTTACGTGTTTTTCGTCATCCTCATGATTGCCGTGAATTATAGCATTGCAGACAGCTTCTCCTACTGATAAGGCAACCTGGAAAGCTTCTTCTTCAGTCAAATTAAGCTGCGAAGTGAGCCAGTTAACCACAACCTGAACAAGTTCGAGGTATTTCAAATCGCTTGCTATCTCTAATAATACACTGTTGTTTCTCTGAGCTTTATCCTTTTTCTTATCAGTCATAACATAAATTGAGTAAAATAATCGCTTAAAATACTAATTTATTTATAGCCCATAGTCAAGCCATTTTTAAAATATATATCTTATATTTTTCATATTCTTTTTTTTGAAATTTCTTTGCTTATTTGAAAAGGTTTTTTATAATTTTAATGCTATAGTGGCTTTAAATATAACTTAGATATAATAAATTTTTAGTAAAAGTAAAATATATGGAGAATAAAATGATTAGAAAAAGAATATACCTTTTTATTATTAGCTTTATTCTTGTTCCTATTTTAGTATTTTCTCAGACAATGAAAAAAGGAGTATTCTTAGAGGCCCTTACCTGGAAGGAAGCAGAAAAGCTTTTTAAAGAATATAAAGTAATGGTAATTGCACTGGGGGCCCGATGCAAGGAGCATGGTTTACACCTACCACTTAATAACGATTTTATTATGGCAGAATATCTAAAAGAAAGGGTATGCTCTGAGCTTGAGGTTATGGTAGCTCCTACTCTTCAATATGGTTATTATCCTGCATTTTTAGAATATCCAGGTTCAGCATCTCTATCATTGGATACTTTTACCAATGTCCTCATTGATATTTGTAGATCATTCAATGGACAGGGTATTGAGCACTTCTATATCGTTAATACAGGAATCTCCACTTTGAAGGGATTATCGAAAGCCGCAGAAAAGTTAAAGAAAGAAGGAATTATATTAAGATATACAAATCTTTTAAAAGATGGTGAAAAAGCTGTTGCACAAGTAGAAAAACAGGAAGGGGGAAGCCATGCAGATGAGATCGAGACATCTATGATGCTTTATATAGCCCCTGAAGTGGTTAATATGAAAAAAGCAAAGAAGGATTACCATCCAAGAAAAGGGCCCGGTCCTTTCTCCAGAGATTCTGAAAAGAGGAGTGGAATTTATTCTCCTACTGGGGTATGGGGTGATCCTACATTAGCTTCCAGAGAGAAAGGAGAGATTGTTGTAGAAGAATTGGTTAAGGATATTTTATCTGATATTAGAGAACTCATAAAATTAAGCGGAGAAGAGCAGTAAATTATTCTGCTTTTAGTATAACTAATGTTAGATCGTCCATAAATTGATCGGAAGAACTGAATTTTATGACACTTTTAAATATTTTATCGATTATTTCAGCTGCTTTCAATTTATAGTTTTCACGAACTATTTCAATCACTCCCGATTCTGCAAATTCTTCTTCTTTACTATTCTGAGCTTCTGACAACCCATCAGTATACATTACTAATATCTCGCCGGATTGTATCTGGTTTTCTTCTTGACTGTATTCGGAATTTTCAAACAATCCCAGGCAAAAACCACCCTCCTTGAGTTGTTTTACATCTCCTTTAGAATTTATAATAAGAGGATAATTATGACCAGCATTTGTAGAAGTAAAACATCCATCAGATAAATCTAAGGCAGCAAAGAAAAAGGTGACAAACTTGTTGGGTAGGGAGCAGCTATACATTGATTTAGCTAACTTTGTTACTAACTGGGAAGGTGAGTAATCCCATTCGCTATGAGCGTGCAAGCTTGCTTGAAGTGTGGATACAAGCAAAGAAGCGGGAATTCCTTTACCAGATACATCAGCAATTGCAAGCCCCAATTTATTATTCGACAGGGGAATAAAGTCAAAATAATCTCCACCAACCTGACGGCATGGAATACATAAACTCGCTATATCAAAGTCCTTAATACGGGGTGCTTCTTTGGGGAGCAGATTCTGTTGAATAGATGCTGCTACTTCTAACTCTCTCTCCATTCGCTCTTTTTCTAAAGATGCTTCGTGGAGTTTTGCGTTTTCCAGAGCAACAGCCGCTTGATTTGCAAAATTGCTCAATAGTCTGGCATCCTCCTCGGTGAAGTCGATCAATTCTTTTTTACGGCCTTCTTTATCGCCCACCCACAATACTCCAAGTATCTTGTCTTGCACTTTTATTGGTACTACGAGCATTTTTCTACTTTTTAAATCATCTGAAGATTGAGGATGGTTTACAATGAGTGCTTCGCCTTCATTCACTATTATTTGGTTGACAATACTTTGCTCAATCTCTTTCAGTTCTTTCTCATTTGTTGCTTTGGCGCCAAATTTAGAAGCTATTTCTATGCTATCGTCTTCTTTTTTAACGAAAAGGGCTCCCAAGTTGGCATCAAGCAGACTTATTGCCCGCATCAATATCTCATTAGCTAATTTGTTAAAGTCCATCAGAGAGCTAATAGCAAGACCGAGATCATAGAGGTTTTCCAGCTCCAGAATTTTATGATTCAATTCGAAATTAGTCCTTTTAAGATCTTCAATAAGGCTATGATTGTAGAAAGCAATGGCAATATTTTGAGCAAAGATGTTGAGCAGACTCAAATCATTCTGATTATATAGGGCATTCATAAATTTGTTACCTAAGCTGAGCACTCCAAAAAGTTTCTGTTTGATAACTATGGGAAGCCATAATTTGGATTGCCAGGAATCCAAAAGATTCTTATTATTCTGAAAAAAAGTTTTTAGAGAGTCCGAAGCTTCCTGAATAAATAGTGGTTGGTTGTGTTTTATTAATTGGTTCTCTGCTTGTAAAGTTAAATTTAACCTATCGCTCTTATGTTTTATTCCACGTGCTGCCTCCACAAACAGTTGTCTCTTACTTTCTTCATAAAGAAGTAGAGCTCCCTTGGAAATTAATAAAGTACCCAAAATATGGTGAAGCAGTGCTTTTGAATTTTCATGAAATCCTTTTGTAGAGGCTATGCTTTTGCTTAGATCAGCTAAGGCATCAAGAGAAAAAAGAAGCTTCTCTCCTTTCAAATCGTCATTTTTTTCTCTGATTGGTGGAATATTTGGCATATTTATGATTCTTTTACTTTAATTACTATGAGTGTTATATCATCAAATTGGGGATTGTCTTCAGTAAAATTGTCGATTTCTTGAATAATAGTATCTTTTATTTCTTTTGCAGGTAAATGCCAAGCTTTTTTCAGTAAATCTTCAAAACGTTCAAAGCCAAATTCCTCTTCGGAACTATTTCGAGTTTCTATAATTCCATCAGTATATAAAAGCAGCATGTCACCCGGCTGAAGGTTAATTGTTTTTTCCTTATAATGTGCATCTTTTCGCACACCTAAGGGATAAGCGATTGATTCCAAGCTTATGAGTTCTTGTTTCTTTTTAGAATATAAATAGGGAAAGTGATGTCCGGCACTTGCGAAGTTGAATTTTTTCCTGTCCAAATTTAGTATTGAGTAGCAAAATGTCATTAATAGTCTTTTACGCATAACTTCGTAGACCATATTATTCATAGCATATAAAACATCAGGGACTTTGTATGATGTTTTTATTTGATTATAAAGGGCGCTTTTTGCCATGGACATTAATAGTCCTGCAGGAACACCATGGCCACTTACATCTCCCATTACTACTCCTAATTTACCTTTGGTAAGAATGAGATAATCATAGTAATCCCCACCCATTTGTTTTGCCGGGCGAGCGAAACTGGAGATCTCAAAATCTTCAAGCATTGGATCCTGCTCTGGAAGCATTGATTGCTGTATAAGTGTAGCTGTTTGTATTTCCTGCTCTATCTTTTGTTTTTCAATGGTATCAATCATATAACCACGTAAATCATTCGTCATAGTATTGATGGATGTAGCTAATCTATAATATTCATCAAAGCTTTTTAAATTAATTTTATAATCTAAATCTCCTTCTCCAATTCTTTTCATTCCTTTTACCAGGGCATCTAAAGAATGGCGCATTCCTTTATTAATTCTCCATCCGATAAAAGTGGAGATAATAATAATTGAAAGAGCTATACTTATGCTTACAATGGCAAAGATAGTTGAAACTACTTGAGGAGAGATCATATTATCTTCATATAATGCTTCTGCAGAGGTAAAACCAAACATATCAGTCCATGATTTATACAGTCTTAAATCAGCAAAGTGGCTTTTTTCCCCATTTTGCCAATCAATTAGATCAATGCTGAGAAATTTCCCCGTTTTAATCATTTCTCCTAATCTTAAAGTATTATTCGAGCCTTGCTTAGCTAAGTCAACTGAAATGTCATATGTATTTTCTACATAGCTTGCTAAATTTGCATTTAATGGAACGTAAACCTGAAATATTACTTCCCATTTATCTAAGGTGTTTTTTTCAAATGCTTTTAGAAAGGGTTTACCGTTCTCCTTATAAAAGTCTACATTGCTTTCTTCCGTAAACCAAGAGGGTAGGGAGGAAATTTTTCGGAAATTCTCCGGTGTCTTTGAAGAATATCCTTTTATATAGTTATCCGAAGTCTTATTTGGTCTAATTTGTATAATTTGAAAAACGTCAGGAAAATTCGGTTCCAAAGCTTTTAGATTGTACTGACAAAACTGAGAAAGAGGTATAGTTTGATTAGTATATGAATTGAGCTCTTTTAATATATTTCGTAAATCCTCACTTTTTACTACATTTTGGCTATAATCCTTAAGTCGCTTAAAATTGTCTGCATGTAAGGTATAAAATTTAAAATATAATACCTGTACCAAAAAATTAAATAAAATTACAATTGCTAAAATGAGTATAGGAATGAGTCCTGTAAAGGCATATGACAGTACTGATTTGCTTCTTATATAGCGGCTTGTTTCTACGAGGCTTATGCCTATCCTTAAAGTTATTAAAAGAATATAAACGAAGTATACCTTTATAAATAAGTTATAAAAGCTCGTGCCGAGTAATAAAGGTTTTAAGCCATAAATGTTGATACGGAAAAAAACAGATTTAGGAAGCCAGAAGAAGGCTATCCAAAATACTACTAATGATAGAAATAGTCTTTTTCTTAGGGAATGATCGGTTTCTACCATCCAGGGCAATTTTAAACCGTGGAAGAAGGCGAAAAAGGCTAAAAGAGCGAAAAGATTTACTTTTAAAGAAATAATGAAGAGGAATAGAATAATATAGAACAGAAATTTTCTGCCGAATTTTGATCCAAAGTAATAAAGCTTTAAAAAACTGCTTATTAATAAAACAGCAAGGAAAAGAGCAATTAAATCAAAACAATAGAAAATTAGAGCTTTCAACCAGGGCTGTTCTAACAAAATATGATAATGAATTATGAGATAATGAAAAATGGTTAAAGCATAAATACCTAAAAATGCAATAATAAACCATCGTAAAAATTTATCTCTGCTCCACTTTTTTATATGAGGATACGCAACTATGACAATTAATATAGCAAGCATAGCAGCGAGAATAAGATTATGCTTTGTGCCTAATATCTCTCCATAGCTACTATGGAGAAGAAGGCTCATAAAGGCTATAATCAGAAGCAGCAGTTTTAAAATAATATGTGGTGTAAATTTTTTTGTTCGCATTTATTAATCTAATTATGCTTATTTCAATCGAAATTGTATTGATGCTTTAAATTTATGGAGGAAGATGAAAATGAGTTTATGGAAAAATACCATTATTAAACTAAGTGATATGAGCTATAGCTTCTTCTTCTGTTTCATGTATATTAGTATATTGGGCCAGGCCCATTATTTTAAAAGTCTTTGCAATAGTAGGTGTGAGGCAACAGAAAATAAGAGAACCTTTGATTTCTATAATTCTTTCGATTATCTCTATTAATATTGATATTCCTATGCTATTTATAACTTTTGATTTTTCAAAATTTAATATGAATTTTTTATAACCTTCACTCATTAGCTTATAGCAGGTGTTTGCTATTTTCTCTCCTCCTATATTGTTAATATACCCTTCGGTGGCAAGTACTGCATAGTCATTTTCTTTCCGCATACTTAATGTTAGCTCCTCTTCCATATCTAAGACTCCTTATTGGTGGATTTTGCTTTTTTGACCATTACAAGTTTTGTTCCTCCTTCGTGTGAGTCTATTTTCACTGAATCCATCATGTTTTCGATTATCTTTAAACCCCAGCCTCTTTTTCGTGAATTTTTAAATTTTTCCTCTATTGTAGGGATTTCTACATCTTCAGGATTAAAGCCAATACCATAATCTTTAACAGTGATTTCCAGCACATTATCTTTTACTAAAAATTTGATGTGTACTTTTTGGTCTTTGCTTTTGCTGTGTTCGAAAGCATTCAAACAGGCTTCAATGATTGCCATTTTCACCTCATCTATTTGGTCTCTTTGCAGATTCGCAAGCTGTCCCATAGAAGCAGAGAGCTCCATAACAGCCAATTCCATGTTTGGTTTCATAGGTATAGTAATTGTAACTTCTTCCTGCTTGATGCTTTTTTCTTTCATTGTTCTAAGATAGCATTAAAAGTGAGTTCTTCTGAAACTCATTAATACTGTTTATTTCTGGAGTAACTGCTTATCTAATCAACCATAGCAAAAATAATCTATATACTTTAATGAGGCATTTGGGGCATCTCGAATTCAGTTTTAGTAAATCCAGCTGGAACGGAAAAGATATCACGTGGTGCAGGATCGTAATTTACCTTGATAACTTCCGATTTGGTCTCAATCTGCATTTGCCCAAAGTTCATCTGAGTATTTGTTAGTACCGGGAAGCCTTCCAATTTTTTCCATTCATCCAATACTTTCTGAGTTAGAAAAGCAGAGGAGAATATCTTTTGATATTCCTCGTATTGCGTTTTATCATAGTTAATATCTGTTGTAAGCCACATCTCAATTTTCAGGTTCATACCTTCTTTTTGGATTAGAGTTACTTCGTAACAGTCCCAGGAACCAATCTTTTTTGTACGACCGGTTTTTTGGAGCGTAATATCCAATATACCTCCTTGTTGCCCCATCATGGACATGAACATTCCAGTCATTTGCTTAAATTCTGCTGCTGTAATCTCAGAATAAGTCTTTTTGCTAAAATCAATTATTATAATGCTATTTGTATCGGCTTTGTAGATGATTTTGTTTCCTCTGGAAGCATCCTCTGTACACATGAGCCCTTTTGTCATCCACACTTTGTGCAGTGAAGTTTGAGCTGGTTGTCCCATAATTCCGCTCACTGTTGTCTTCTGCTCAAAGTAAAGATCTGCCATAGCAAAAGTGGATAGAAGTACAACCGAGAAGCCCAGCATTAAATTTTTTCGTATGTTCATCTTTTACCCCATAGTCAACTATAAATTGTTATTTATTTATTGAACTATACAACAGTCATTTTAATATGTCAACGAAAAGTAAATCAATTGTTAACAAAGGGATCAACCGCACTTTAATTTACTTTTTTGCTAACGTCACCTTTTAAGCTATAGAGCGATATAGTTCCAGTTGACTGGAATAAAAAAGCATTCTTATTCCCATCCGAGCTGCACTATAAAGCTGTTGCAAAACAAAAAGACCTATTACAATAGTGGCTGGAATAAGGTAATGGCCTAAGGAAAAATATATCGCAAAAAGTGCAACTCCCACGATTCCAACCAGATAATATAATCCTAAGGTTTTACCTAAATGACGAAATACAAAAGAGAAGCTACCCAAAGCCACTCGCCACATGCTGCGCTCACTTTTTACCACTGTTCTTATCTTGGCATAATCGAAGACCATGGTAACTAAGAAAAAGAGGAACAAAAAGATTGCTTGCCGAATAACAAACAAAGCGAAAACTAATGGTTCATTAGGTGAGTCCTTCATTAGAGCAGAAAAGCCTTTTCCTATTCCCATATAGATCAATACTATGACTACAAAGAATAGTAAGGCGATGAGGAGCAGTCTGAAAAAAGCCCAAAAATATGTACCGCTATAACCGAAGAAACTTCTGAAGGAGAATTTATCTGCAGAATTGAATGTGCCCAGCACTCCGCCAGCCAGAAAAGCGCCAATTAGCAAATATAAAGCAATTGCTGTTAAGATGAAAGGAGAAGAGTAAATAGATCCAAAAGCATCTGAATAATTTATAAGTAAATCTGTTATATATTCAAAATTCATATTAAAAGCAATTTCATCAGCTGCTATTCTATGACCTACGGTTTCGTACATAAAGCCTCTAAGAGGCATAGAAAGCAGCAGGGCTGCAGCCAGGTTGATGACAAATAGGAGTAAAAGTATTTGCCAGAAACGTCCGACTGTCCTTAATCCAATTTTAAAAGAAGACCATATTCCCATAATATTAGCTCCTTATTTATTAAAGTTATGAATTTTGTAGTTCATCTATTGTGAGTATTCCTTTTTTATCAGCTAATCATGCTTGCTATATGGAGCAAGCTTTCCATCCAGAATAAGCACTTGACCCATAGTTTGTTGATAGCTTTTTTTCTCGGTTCCACTAATCTTGAATTATTGCATAGATTAACATCAAGAGGTATTTTGTTATCGGGGTCAACAGTTGCACTAACCAATTCTGCTGGTTTTTCATATTCGTACATAACCCATCGATCTTTGCCATCCCAGCGCTCCAGAACTTTTTCGCCATTGTCAAAACGTATCTCTACCTCTACCGGGAAAATTACCTCACCCAATCTCCTCACCCATACCCTATTGATATATATCTTCTCCTTTTCTTTATCATTATTATCTTCTTTCTCTAAGCTTCTTAAACGGGAGACCGAATAATCTAAACTATCAGTGCCATAGAGCACCTGGTCAAAATACCAGCGCAAATCCTGTCCGCTCACTTCATTGGCTACCTGAATAAAATCCTCCGTATGGGGATGTTTGAAACGATATTGTTGAAAATAGGTTCGCATTATATCATCCATTTTTTCTGTGCCAAGATAATTTTCTAATGTTTTAAGAACCAGGCAAGCTTTTGAATAGGTAAAAGCACCATATGCACTCGAATGATAAAACTCCCAGGAGTTTTTTACTATCGGATCAGAATTAGGATCACTCGCTACGCTCAATCTCTCGAATGATTCATAGCTTGTTTTAATGCCCATAAACTCAATAACCGATCTATCTTTACCATATGTACCATCTAATATTTTATCCTGAAAATAGGTGGTTATCCCTTCATCGAGCCAGGCCTCTTCAAATTCATTGTTTGCCACCATACCATAGAAATAGTTATGGGTAAATTCGTGTATAACCACAAATTCCACTATTCTCAACTTAGGAGCAATTTGATGAACTGCCCAGTTAGTGCCGGCAGTTATGAGGGTGGGATATTCCATACCATTAGCCGTGGAACCACGAGGAGGGTCTACCACAGAAATCCGAGGATATGGATAAGTCCCACATAATTTTTCAAGCCTTTCCATGGCTATCTTAAGAGATGATGTATGTCTTTCCACCTGGTCTGCATGGCAAGGCTGATAATAGAGCATAATCTCGGTGTTTTTATATTTATCCTTTGCTACTAACATATCTGGTGAGGCAGTCCAGGCATAGTCATGAATATCTTCTCCATGAAAAACCACTGTTTTAGTTCCATCAGCATTTTTAGATTCTGTTATCGGGTAACCACTGGCTCCTAAAACATAATTCTCAGGCACTGTGATCTCCACATCATACACACCAAAATCAGCAAAGAACTCACCTGGCATATGATAGTGATGACAATTCCAGGCTCCATCAATGTATACCCCCATCTTTGGGAACCACTGGACGATGAAATAGAAATCTCCAACATAACCCGCTCTTGGTGCTCCTTTGGGTATCTTGGACTCGAAATCAAGATTCAGCTCTATGGTTTGCTGTGGTAATAAAGGTTGTGGGAGGTTTACTTTCATAACCGAATCATCAATCTCCATGGCTTTCCTAAGATCAGTTCCATCAACCAGTTTTAATGATTTAATGTCCACCCATCCCCAGCCATTATTCTCCTTTAATATATCTGCATGATATGTTGATTCTTTCATCGCAATAGTATTTTTATTTCTAAAAGCATTCCAGTAGAGATGGAGGTAAAGCTCATTGAGCTCATCATTAGAGTCATTACGAAAATGAATGGTTTCGTGTCCGTAAAGCATTTTCTTTTCAGGATCAAGCTTTACTGAGATAGCATAGGAGGCTATTCTGTTGCTTAAAGGTTCTTGAGCAAAAGCATTTAGTAGCAAGAAAAAGATTAAAAGGATAAAGAGCAACATAAAGGATACTTTTTTAATCATAAGCATACATCCTTTAATTAATTATTATTTTATAACGTAGCTGATTCTTTCTTTACCTAATTATTCAGTAAAGTGGTGTTTAGTTCTCTATTATATAAACGTTTATACAATATGGATTGTTCCCATATGCTTAATATTTGTTTACTAACTCATTATTTGACAATTTTCACTACTTTTTATCAGCTAATTATGCTCGCTATACGAAGCAGGCTTTCCATCCAGAATAAGCACTTGACCCATAGTTTATTAATAGCCCTTTTTCTTGGTTCCACTAATCTTGAATTATTGCATAGATTAACATCAAGAGGTATTTTGTTGTCGGGGTCAACAGTTGCACCGACCAATTCTGCTGATTTTTCATATTCATACATAATCCATCGATCTTTGCCGTCCCAACGCTCCAGAATTTTTTCGCCATTGTCAAAGCTTATCTCTACCTCTACCGGGAATATCACCTCACCCAATCTCCTCACCCAGACCTTGTTTATATATATTTTTTCTTTATTGTTATTATCGTCACCATTTTTTTCAGAGCTTGATAATCGGGAAATACTGTAGTCCAGAACATTGCTACCATAGAGAATTTGATCGAAAAACCAGTTTAAATCCTGGCCGCTTACTTCATTGGCTACATTAACAAAATCCTCTGTTTTGGGATGTTTGAATTTAAATCTCTGAAAGTATGTGCGCATGATGTTCTCCATGGTCTCGGTACCCAGGTATTTCTCTAAGGTTCTGAGGGCTAAGGCAGCCTTTGAATAGGTAAGCGCTCCGTAGCTTCCCGGATAGAATTCCCAGGAGTTCTTCACTATGGGATCAGTATCTGGGGATATAATATAGGAAAGTCTACGAGTCGTTTGATCGCCAGCTTTGATCCCCATAAATTCAATCATCGAGGTATCAGCGCCATAGGCTTCGTCCATTATTTTCAACTCAAAATAGCTATTAATGCCCTCATCGAGCCAGGCTTCTTCAAATTCGTTGTTCGCTACCATGCCATACCAATAATTATGCCCGAACTCATGGATAACCACAAATTCCACTATTCTCAACTTAGGAGCAATTTGATGAACTGCCCAGTTAGTGCCGGCAGTTATGAGGGTGGGATATTCCATACCATTAGCCGTGGAACCACGAGGAGGGTCTACCACAGAAATCCGAGGATATGGATAAGTCCCACATAATTTTTCAAGCCTTTCCATGGCTATCTTAAGAGATGATGTATGTCTTTCCACCTGGTCTGCATGGCAAGGCTGATAATAGAGCATAATCTCGGTGTTTTTATATTTATCCTTTGCTACTAACATATCTGGTGAGGCAGTCCAGGCATAGTCATGAATATCTTCTCCATGAAAAACCACTGTTTTAGTTCCATCAGCATTTTTAGATTCTGTTATCGGGTAACCACTGGCTCCTAAAACATAATTCTCAGGCACTGTGATCTCCACATCATACACACCAAAATCAGCAAAGAACTCACCTGGCATATGATAGTGATGACAATTCCAGGCTCCATCAATGTATACCCCCATCTTTGGGAACCACTGGACGATGAAATAGAAATCTCCAACATAACCCGCTCTTGGTGCTCCTTTGGGTATCTTGGACTCGAAATCAAGATTCAGCTCTATGGTTTGCTGTGGTAATAAAGGTTGTGGGAGGTTTACTTTCATAACCGAATCATCAATCTCCATGGCTTTCCTAAGATCAGTTCCATCAACCAGTTTTAATGATTTAATGTCCACCCATCCCCAGCCATTATTCTCCTTTAATATATCTGCATGATATGTTGATTCTTTCATCGCAATAGTATTTTTATTTCTAAAAGCATTCCAGTAGAGATGGAGGTAAAGCTCATTGAGCTCATCATTAGAGTCATTACGAAAATGAATGGTTTCGTGTCCGTAAAGCATTTTCTTTTCAGGATCAAGCTTTACTGAGATAGCATAGGAGGCTATTCTGTTGCTTAAAGGTTCTTGAGCAAAAGCATTTAGTAGCAAGAAAAAGATTAAAAGGATAAAGAGCAACATAAAGGATACTTTTTTAATCATAAGCATACATCCTTTAATTAATTATTATTTTATAACGTAGCTGATTCTTTCTTTACCTAATTATTCAGTAAAGTGGTGTTTAGTTCTCTATTATATAAACGTTTATACAATATGGATTGTTCCCATATGCTGAATATTTGCTCACTAACTCATTATTTGACAATTTTCACTACTTTTTATTAGCTAATCATGCTTGCTATATGGAGCAAGCTTTCCATCCAGAATAAGCACTTGACCCATAGTTTGTTGATAGCTTTTTTTCTCGGTTCCACTAATCTTGAATTATTGCATAGATTAACATCAAGAGGTATTTTGTTATCGGGGTCAACAGTTGCACTAACCAATTCTGCTGGTTTTTCATATTCGTACATAACCCATCGATCTTTGCCATCCCAGCGCTCCAGAACTTTTTCGCCATTGTCAAAACGTATCTCTACCTCTACCGGGAAAATTACCTCACCCAATCTCCTCACCCATACCTTATTGATATATATCTTCTCCTTTTCTTTATCATTATTATCTTCTTTCTCATAGCTTCTTAAACGTGAAACGGAGTAATCCAAAACATTACTTCCAAAGAGAACTTGATCAAAAAACCAATTCAAATCTTGACCGCTCACTTCATTGGCTACCTGAATAAAGTCTTCTGTTTTCGGGTGCTTAAAGCTAAATCTCTGGAAATAGGTGCGCATTACATTTTCCATTATCTTTTCACCAAGATAACCTTCCAAAGTTTTAAGGGATAAGGCTGCTTTGGAATAAGTCAGTCCACCATAAGCATTCGGATAAAATTCCCAGGATTTTTTTACTATCGGGTCAGTATCAGGCAAAGCAATATATGAAGGTCTGCGAAGAGCTATGTTACCTATTTTTAAGCCAAAAAATTCCAGTAACGATTTATCGGCTCCGTACGCTTCATCCATTATTTTTCTCTCAAAATAACTATCGATTCCCTCATCCAGCCAGGCTTCCTCGAATTCATTGTTTGCCACTATGCCATACCAGTAGTTATGACCAAACTCATGAATAACCACGCCTTCGACTATCCTTAATTTAGGAGCAATTTGATGAACTGCCCAGTTAGTACCGGCTGTTATAAGAGTTGGATATTCCATTCCGCCAACATCACAACCTCGCGGTGGATCAACAACAGAAATACGAGCATGAGGATAGGGTCCACAGAGCTCCTCGAACCTCCTCATAGCAATTTTAAGAGAGGAAATATGCCTGTCAATTTGATTAGCATGGCATGGTTGATAATAGAGAACTATCTCAGTATCTTTATATTTATCTTTAATCATTAGCATATCGGGTGAAGCTGCCCAGGAAAAGTCATGTATGTCCTCTCCATGAAATGTGACGGCCTTGGTTCCATCGGTGTTATTTTTTTCTCCCGTAGGAATTCCACAAGCACCTACAATATAATTTTGTGGCACAATAATCTCCACATCGTATACGCCGAAATCAGCGAAATAGTTGCTAATAATATGGTAATAATGACAGTTCCAGGCTCCATCAATATATACACCCATCTTGGGAAACCATTGGCCAATGAAATAGAAGTTACCTACATACCCTGTTCGCCGAGCTCCTTTTGGTATCTTGGATTCGAAATCAAGGACAAGCTCAATAGTTTCTTGCGGCAGTAAAGGCTCCGGTAAATCAACTATCATGACCGATTCATCGATTTTCATGGCTTGCATTAAATCAGTTCCATCAGTCAGTTTTATAGACTTTATGTCAATCCAACCCCATCCATTATTCTCTTCCAATACGTCTGCATAATGCGTTGATTCTTTCATCGCCATAGTATTTTTATTTCTAAAAGCATTCCAATAAAGATGTAAATACAGTTCATTGAGCTCATCATTAGAAGAATTGCGAAAGCTAATTGTCTCATGACCCAAAAGCATCTTCTTTTCTGGATCGAGCTTTACCGAGATCTTATACGATGCAATACGATCGCTCAGAGGAGTTTCGGCAAATGAGCAAAGGACTAAAAAAAAGAGAATTAGCCAACTGAAAACAAGAAATTTATATTTTTTAATCATTGTATTTATCCCCGAATATATTTTAAGCAATACAGCGATCGATACCTTGTCTTATAGTAAGACACAAAAATACCTTTAATTCAATAATATTAACGATTTTTCGATTGTGAAGGTTCCAAATGCTGAGGAAATTTAGCATTTTTTTGATAAGAGGATTCTACCATAATTAAAAAGGTCACCTGCCAGATAGATATCCTTCTGTACGTGAGAGAAGGGTTGACACGCTTCAAGCTCCTTCTTTTTTGTAACATTGAAAATGTTTCCCGTAGAAAAGTTAATCTTCAGTATATCTCTCTGATTTATATAGTCATCTTTTTCTGCAGAGGTTTGTAATATAGCAGGGCAGGTGAGAATAGGAAAACCGGAATTTATTGCATTTCGCTTATATATAGAACCAAAGGACTCTGCTATTATCAACAAAATCCCCAGAGAGATAAAGGAGTCTACAGCGTGTTGACGAGAAGAACCGCAGCCAAAATTTTTTCCAGCTATGATGATATCTCCCTTTTGTGCTTTTTGTGAAAAATCCTCCCACCCCTCAAGATTACCAAGAGTATATTTGCCCATCTCATTAATATCTGTTATCGCTAAATGAGCATTATGGTAGATCATATCGGTATCTATATCATCAATTGGTTTCCCCTCTTTATTTCGTAAGACCCAGACTTGCCCTTGTATTTTCAAAGATTCATTCATTGCTCGCTCTCCTTTTGTAAAGTTCTATGAAGGGCTGGTGATTTTCCCTTCCAGGGCAGACGCTGCTGCAGTTGCCGGGCTCACCAAATAGGTTTCTCCTGCCCCCTGTTTACCAGCAAAATTACGATTTCCCGTACTTAATTGAACTTCACCTTTACCGGTCATCCCTAATTGTCCTGATGCACAACCCCCGCAGCCAGAGTGACTAATTATAATTCCGGCATTATACAAGGTTTCTAATATTCCTTTTTTCAATAATTCTCCATAAATTTCTCTGGTTGCAGGTACTGCTTTGGCCATTACCCAGGGTGCAATTTTTTTCCCTTTTAGAATCTCAGCAGCAATAGTAAAATCCTCCAATCGGCCATTAGTGCAAGACCCAATGAATATTGAATCTATTTTTTTACCTTCCACTTCTTTTACATCCACAACATTTGAAGGGCGATGCGGAAGGGATATTTGTGGCCTAAGTCCAGTAATATCTGTTTCTATGCTTTGACAATACCTGGCATCTTTGTCGGCATATACAGTTTTCACTTTTTTCCCTGAACGTTTTTGGCAGTAGTGGATAACTTCATCATTGGGAGGAATAAGACCAATAATACCTCCCATTTCGGTTACCATACTGGCAAGAGTTATTCGTCCAGCAAGAGGAAGATTGTCTATAACTTCACCATAAAATTCAATCGCTTTCCCTAAAGCTCCTTTTGAGCCAAGACTTTTTACTATAGCCAGAGTTAAATCTTTTGCCGTAGCAGGATATTCGAGCTTTCCTTTAATAACAATTCGCATGGTTTCAGGGACTTCAAACCAGGTTTTTCCGGTGCCAAAAATAAAAGCTATGTCTTTATCACCCATCCCCTGGCCAAAAGCTCCAATCGCTCCCAATATATTTAAATGACTATCAGTTCCCACCGCTGTATGGCCTGGTAGACATAATCCCTGGTCTATATCAACATGAGAGCCAATGCCCATGTTTACATCGAATACTTTTATACCGTGTTTTCGAGCAAATAGTCGACATATCTGCTGGTTGTTTGCATAGGGGATATTGTTGGGTGGTACCACGCAGTCGAAGGTAAAGAAGCTTTTTTTCGGGTCAGCCAAGGGCTTACCATCGAATTCTCTTTGATAATTTTCCACCACATTGGCGCCAGCAAAATCTCTTGCGGTACGAAGATCAATGTCCATCCAGACTATATTTTCGGGTGTTACTTCATCATGGCTATGAGCTGCTATTATCTTTTCAATAATTGTTTTTCCCAAAGTTCTTCCTCCCTGCTGTTACTTAACATATTTGGCTATTTCATTCGCAACGTCGAGGGTAGTGGAATCCCCGCCCATATCATAAGTTCTTACTTTTCCTTCTTCAATTACTCGAGCTGTGGAGGATTCCAATCGATTTGCCATCTCCGTTTCTCCCAAATAATCAAGCATCATCTTAGTGGAAAGAAGCATTGCCAAGGGATTTACTTTGTACATTCCGGTATATTTTGGAGCTGAGCCGTGGGTAGGTTCGAAAACCGCATAAGTGTCGCCAATGTTCCCACTGCATGCGAAACCAAGTCCTCCTACTAATTGAGCGCAAAGATCGGAGATAATATCACCGAACAGGTTACCCGCTACCAGTACATTGTAAATCTGGGGGTTCTTAACCAACCACATGCACATGGCATCTATATTGGTCTCCCACAGTTCAATTCCAGGATAGCTATCAGATATTTTACGGGCCTCCCGTATCATCAAACCACCGGTTTCTCGAAGTACATTGGGTTTTTCTACAATTGTAACTGATTTTCGCCCCGTTTTTCTGGCATATTCAAACCCTTGCCTGACGATGTTCTGGCATGCTTTTCTGGTATAAAGCCTTACAGATACTGCAATATCTTCTAACGGTACGGTTTCAAATTTTTTGGCTTTTGGTGCATGTTTGAGGAAAGCATCCATTGCCTCTTTGGGTAAAGGGTGAAATTCTATACCCGAATACAGACCTTCGGTATTCTCTCTGAATACAACGATGTCAATGTCATCTCGATAGTTCAGGGGATTGCCCTTATATGCTTTGCAGGGGCGCATATTAGTGTGTAGATTAAATTCCTGACGCAGCCTTACGATAGGGCTAAAATAAATATGGCCTTTGCCTTGGAGTTCTGGTATTAACTCCTGATCTGCTTCTTCCTTGGGTTTGGAGGTTATAGCACCAAAGAGGCACACATCGGTTTTCTTCAGCAATTCAATTGTTCTGGGTGGCAGAGGGTCTCCTTCTGTACACCAGAACTCCCAGCCAATATCTCCCTCAAAATAGTCAGCTTTCAGATTTAAAGCATCCAGCACAATGCGGGCTGCCTCCATTACTTCTTTTCCAATCCCATCACCAGGTAAAAATGCAATTTTATACGTGGTCATGTAATATCTCCTCTTTTTAAAAATATGGATGACTAATCTATGTCAAGAATTTTTCTTGTATGGGGTATGAGCCCACCATCCCGTAGGATTTCTAATACTTCCTCTGGAAGGGGAGGGAAGGCGAAGCTTCCTTTTTTAGCTTGGATAGTACCTTTCTCAAAGTCTATTTCAATGACTTCTCCTTGCTCAATAGCATCAACAGCTTCTGCTGATTGTACCAGGGGAAGTCCTGTATTAATGGCATTTCTGAAGAATATGCGGGAAAAGGATTTTGCCAGCACTGCACCAACGCCAGCATATTTCAGACAGGTGGCGGCTTGTTCCCTTGAACTTCCACATCCAAAATTTGATCCGGCAACGATTATATCTCCTGGCTTTACTTCTTTAGTGAATTTAGGGTCCAGGTCTTCCAAAGCATGCTGTGCCATCTCCTGAGGGTCAGTTATGGTATAGGTATACTTTCCCGGGAAAATCACATCAGTATTCACATCATCTCCATATTTCCATACCTTACCTTTGTTCGCCATAAATGAAACTCCTTATTTTAATGTACTGTTCCATTTATAATTCATGTAATTTTTAATATTATTCGTAAGATTTTCCTGCAATTAGATATCTATACTCCCGTTCACCCATTAAATTTATCAAGCAGTAAAGAACTGTCCTCCCTATATAAGTATCTTCTCCAACCTGTCTTACCATTGCTTTAAGATAGGCACTAATTATAGCTTTCGCTCTCCCCATCTCCTGGTCATATTCTTCGATGTTTAATATTGCCTGAGTATCCCTCATTTTGACATAATTTCTAAGGGCTTCAGCAACCATTTGAATGAAGGGTGGAAATACCCCTCGAGCGTGGGTAATCTTTTGGCTTTCTTCAAAAAGATCCTCAGCAATTACCTCTAGTACTTCATCTGAGGCGACGTTAACTTTATTTTCTTCGAAGAATATTTTTAAGACCTTCGCAGTCTCGGATTTTTTTAGGGGGCTAAGGGGGTAATTGGGAAGGCCTCGAGGGTCATCAGCAATCTCATTCCAGAGGTAGCGTAATTTTCCTTCAAAATCGCTTCGATAGGCTATGATAAATTTGATTAAAGGGTATTTTTCTACAATAGTAAGACTTTTTATAAAATCTTCTGCGCTTTCACTACTAAAGGTGGGGTCTACAAGGCATTCAAATTGGTCCAAAGCAATAATAATATTGGCTTGAAAATATTTTTCAGTAATATGCTGCAGAAATTCATCCATAGAGGATATTTTTCTCTTTTTTTTCGGCAGCATTTTTTCCACCAACTGGTTTAGCATGGTTTTGTCATGTTCCGGTCTGATGCAAACATAACGCCAACCTTCTCTTCTCAAATAAGGGAGAAGCCCTGCATTTATCAGCGAGCTTTTACCTGTTCCGCATTCGCCTGTAAGAAGGCAAATTGGATTTTCTTTGATAAGTGTCTGGAGTGTTGCGATGGATTTATTTCGTCCTTTAAAAATATCAAATTCGGAAATATTATAATAATTCATTCCAATATCTAACTTACCTGCTCGTTTTTTATGTAAATTTTTGATAAATCGGATTTCATCAAAATCGGGCTTTAAATAATAAGGATAATTGTTATTTTGCAAAATTTTTATCACATCCTGTATTTCACGTCTGCCTGATTCAATTATTGAGAAGATAGCATCAAAATCTTTTTCTTCTTCTGGTGAAGATAAAAATAAAATACAATTATCATCGACATCAGAAAAAGTCCAGCCATTTATTAAATTTTGCTCTGTTAGCTTAGATTTTTCTTTAGGTAAAATGCTTGCCAATTTAAAAAGAGCAGTGAGAAAGGGTATATGTTCTACTACTTTTTCTGAATCAAAATCCATTGATTCGGGGAGTTTTGCAAATCCTTCTACAGATTTGCAGTTAGCGATGCTCTCTATGATACGAGCTTGCATATCTGAAAGTCCAAAATTAATGGCTTTATCATGTATTTCTTCATATGTAAGCTTAGCTTGCTTTGTTTTTGAGGTATCGCTTTTGATTGTGTCGTAGAGACAAGCAGAAGCGGATAAAACGAAAAGCTGCTCATCTGTCATATTAGATTTATCATCATCGGAAATAAGCAAGTTCAGATTTTCCTCTACCTTGATAATAAGGTGAAATGCAGAAGTAGTCTTTTTTTCGTCCACTCCACTATAAAATTCTCTTTGCGCTTTTCGCCAAATCTGTTCTAATGGTTTATGCAAAGCAAATTTTTTCTCTCTCAGAATATCTCTTATTCCTTTTTTACCTTTTTGCCTTCCCATGATATCTTATCCTTAACTTTTAAAGAAATTTTTGTGGATTAATAATAACCCCTTTAATGGCAGAAGCGGCAGCAGTTGCTGGTGAGGCAAGATATATGAAAGCCTCTTTACATCCCATTCGTCCTTTAAAATTGCGGTTTGCAGTGCTCAGGCAAACCTCCCCGGGAGCTAATGCACCTTCATGAGCTCCCAGACAGGGACCGCAGCCCGGATTCATTATTATTGCTCCTGACTGGCTTAATTGTTCGATAATCCCTTCTTTAAGCGCCTCCCTGAAGACCTCAGTAGAGGCAGGAAATATTAAAAGCCGCACATGAGGAGCAATTTTATTTTCCTTAAGAATGTTAGCTGTTACCTTTAAATCTTCCAACCGACCATTAGTACAGGTGCCGATAAGCACCTGATCAATTTTTTTCCCTTCTATTTGAGAGATGGATTTAACATTATCTACGGTATGAGGACAAGCAATTTGCGGTTCCAAAGAACTCACATCATATTCTATTTCTTGAGTATAGCTTGCATTTTTGTCAGAACAAACTTCAATATATTTTTGGTTATGTATTCGCTCTTTTAACCAGTTTCTTGTTTTATTATCAGAGCTAATATACCCTATTTTTGCACCCATTTCCGCAGCCATATTGCAAAGAGTCATTCTTCCACCGATACTCATGTTATCGATAGTTGTTCCATAGAATTCTACTGCTTTATATAGAGCTCCATCAGCTCCTAAATCTCCAATTATATATAATATTAAATCTTTTGCATAGACTCCAGCAGGTAATTCACCTGTTATTTTTATTTTAATTGTCTCAGGTATTCTTAACCATATTTTTCCTGTTGCCCATATGACAGCAGCTTCACTTCGGCCAATTCCTGCTGCAAAAGCACCAAATGCTCCATAAGTGGTAGTATGTGAATCACTACCAAGTATAAGTGTACCAGGTAACGCATGTCCTTTTTCTGGCAGTACCTGGTGGCAGATTCCAGAATTTATCTCATAAAAATGTTTTATATTCTGCTTATTGACAAATTCTCGAATTTCTTTATGGTTGAGCGCATACTTTTCTGTAGCTGCTGGGACACAATGGTCCAATATTATTACAATTTTTTCCGAATTGAATACCTTTTCCACTCCAATTTTTCTGAATATACCGGCAATGGCAGCTGAATTATCATGTGATAATATTTTATCTGGGCTAACTGTTACAATTTCATGAGGTATAGTTCTATCTTTCCCTGCTTTTTGCGCTAAAATTTTTTCTGCAAAGGTCATGGACATAGTTAACCTCCACCACGAGTAGTGCTATTTTAATGGTTCGAAGTTAGTAAAATCAGCATGATGCAAAATAATAGCTTCAGGTGAGCGCCACCCACCATCGCCTTCTCTTGAATGCACAGCGATAATATGCAGTACTTCATCTGGGATTCCATAGGAAAAGCAGATGCCGACGCCTGAGAAAGGATGGCGCAGATAACGACCGGATTTACTTTTTATTACATTCCCGTTTTCTATTGTAAACTCAAGCAATTTGCCAATATCATGTAATAAGACGCCAGCAAGTAAATAATCTCTATTGATTGGAATACGATCTCCATACGCTTCGGCAAATACATCTGCTACTGCTATACAAACCTTTGTTACTCCTCGAGTGTGCTCCAAAAAACTAACAGGCGCATCTTTTATAAGCAGGGTAAAGGGAATTTTATTTAAATCCTCTGGCTTCCATCCTCCAGTTTTTATAGCTTCTTCCCAAATCTGAAGGGTTTTTTCCCTGAGATCAGTATCGCATATCAAATTTATTTCTGGTAATAGTTCTATTATTTTTTCTTTCATTATAGACCTTTTATGTTAAATTCCGTTCAGCAGGGCCATCGTATTCGTGATCAGTGGGATGTATCCTTCTCATGGGACGCATTCTGGTTTTTTCCTCATGAATATGTGCTATCAAGCCTGGAAGGCGAGCCATAATAAAGAAGGTGTTACCTAATTCGGAGGGAATACCTAATTCACATAGAATTGTAGCAATAGCTCCATCGACATTTATAGGGAGTTTTTTACCGAGAGACTGCTCCAGTGCTTTTTCAATGTTTTTTGCCATTTCTACATAGTTACCTGCGAAACCCAGCTCCTGAGCCAGGCTGTAGAGACGGGCAGTTCTGGGATCAGCAGTGTGAATACGATGACCAAAACCAAGTATTCGCTTTTTCGTTTCTCGATAGCTCTTAACAAGTTCTTCCGCTGCTTCGTTTATGTTTTTGCCATTCTTTTCCATAATGTCAATGGCTTCCTGTAGAATTTCCATACACCCCTCAATAGCTCCCCCATGTAGTCTTGAGATAGCCAGTATTCCTGCGGCCAGGGCATCATTAATAGAGGCGCCAGTAGAAGCTACGGTAATTGCAGCGAGGGTACTTGGAGGAGTGGCACCATGGTCTACCGAAGAAACCAGAATGGCATCGATCATATTTCCAACTTCGGGGGAAGGTAGTTCTCCTTTAATAGCCAAATATATAGCTTGAGAGAAGCTTATATTGCCCATAAGTTGGTCTATTTTGTAACCTCTTAGAAGCAATTTATTTGGTTCAACCTTGGTTATCGCTGTTTTCCAATGTAAATCTTCCATCGTGAGACCTCCATGTTCTTTTCTTGCTCATTTCCTCTATAAGGATTTGAGCACTTTAGCCGTTTCCTCAGGAATATCCCCAAAATTATCGACTATATAAGCTCCTACCTCTTTTAATCTTTTTACTTTTCCCTCATGGGTTCCTCGATTTCCTTCAATAATAGCACCGGCATGAGAAAATCGGGTACCTGAAGTAGCGGCAGCTCCTCCGATAAAAGCAACGAGTGGTTTGTTAAAAATACCCTGTTCAATGAGATCTGCAACCTGTTCCTCCTGCGAAGTTCCAATTTCGCCAAACATAACAACCATTTTTGTTTCCTCATCCTGGGCGAAAAGTTTTATAACCTCCGGTAAAGGGAGGCCTATGATTGCATCCCCACCTACATGGACTATGGTACTTTGTCCAATACCTACTCGATTGAGATAATAAGCTATAGATGTAGTGATACCGCCACTGCGGGAGGCCACTCCTACATTGCCAGATTGAAACCACTCTTTTACAAATTCAGCCCTTCCACCTATCATTCCCAGGAGTGCTTTGCCTGGACTGAGGACTCCCAAAGTATTGGGGCCCACGAATTGTGTTCCTTTTTCTTCCGCCACCTTATATATTTCTAATACATCATATATAGGTACTCTATCAGGGATGATAACTAAAAGCTTAATACCTGCTTCTATAGCCTCAAGAGCAGCGTTCTTTACTAAGGGGGCAGGCACAAATATAACGCTAATATCAATAGGACCCTGTTTTTCCCAGGCTTCTTCTACCGTATCATAAACTGGTACTCCATATACTTCATTTCCTCCCTTACCAGGTGTACAGCCAGCTATTACTTTGGTACCATAGCCTAACATCAATTTGGTTCGTACCATACCTTCACGGCCAGTGATACCTTGAATAACAACTTTTTTATTCTGGTCTATTAATATAGCCATGATTAAATCTCTCCCTTTTTATATTCTTCTAATCCTGGTATGGGCAGTTCTATATGAATGGCTTTATTTCCTTTGTCAAAACATTCAAGTTCACATGCCAGGCATTCCGTACAGCCTCCTTTTTTAGCTTCTTCAAAGTTGATGGCTAAAACAGCTTTATCATCTTCTAATTTAAGGATTTTTGGTATACATACTTCAATGCAGATTTTGCTATCGCAGCTCTTGCATTTATCGTGGTCTATTATGATTTTCCCTGTAAGAGTCTCAAAGGAATATGGATGTTTTGCCAAAGGTGGGGCTGATGGTTCAGGTATAGATTTAGGCTTGAAATTAGTGAGGAGCTCTTTTAACCTTTTAGCGCAATATTCAGGTTTATCATCTCTGCCATAACCTTCTACTGGTGCTGGAAGTTGATTGCAGAAGCGGTGTAATATTTCGATGGCTTTTTCTTCAGCATTTCCACCTAAGCGGATAATAGCCGGGATACTGAGGTTTTCCTCACGAAAAGCTTTCGCCATTCCCCGGGCGGAATGAAACTGTTCCTGGCTGGCTACGCCAGAGCCCGAGGCAAAATAACCTACTATGTTTTTCTGAGATAAGATAATTTTTGCAGCGCGATAAACTTTTGAAGCGGGTGGATTCCCGCTGGTATCGCAAAAATTGGCTAATTTATATCCTTCATGAAGCAAGGCATCCATTGACATCATGGAACCACCCCCGCCTGCTCCATGAAAGCCAATATACCTATTTGCTTGGTTAAAGTTTTGAGCAAGCTGAATAAAGTAAAATGTTCCTCGATAGTCTCCTTCTTCAACTTTATAAGCTATTTTATCCAAGGCAGTAGCAGGGCGATTGAATTCTCGGGCAATCTCAATTCCCAGCTCGGGATGGCGGAATACAGCATAATCGTCAATAGTGATGCGGCAATCAGCAGCAATCAATTCTTCTTCTTTGGTTGTTACCAGAGGATTTATTTCAGCAGCTCGTGCTTCATATTTTCGGGCCACCTGATAAAGCTTAAGTAATATGCCAGCAATTTTCATCTGAAGCTTCCCGCTAATGCCTGTGCGTCTAACCATGTTTCTAACCTGATAGTCCTTTAGTCCTTTGATAATATCTATTTGAAGATGAGCAATTTTGTTAGGGTGTTTTTGCGCTATTTCTTCGACGCCTGTACCTCCGATTGAGCTGAAGATTATCACTGGACAATGATTTTTATCGTCAATTATTATTCCAGAATAGTATTCCTTATCAATGTTAAGCTTTTCTTCTACTAATAGTTTTTCTACTTTAAATCCAGCCATTTCTAAACCAATCATTTGTTCAGAATGCTTGTAAGCTTCTTCCGGGGTATTCGCAAAATTAATACCACCTTGGCTTGCTCTTCCCGTAACCCATGCCTGTGCTTTTAATACTACTGGTTTATTTATTTCTTTTGCTATCTGCTGTACTTCGAGGGGAGAAGAAGCAAGTTTACCTTGAGGTACAGGTATTTTGTTTTGCTCTAAAAGTCTTTTACCTTGATATTCATAAAGACGAGCCAATCCGTCCTCCTATTTTATGAAAATTAAAAATTATTTTAGCATTCATTATAAAACTGAAACATATTTTGTTTATATTTGCTTATAGAGATTGACAGTTTCTTTGCAAATAAGATTTTTATTGCACCTTGATTTAAGAGAAGCTCTTTATTTTATTAATTATCAATTCTCCAACAGATGGGTTTTTTGATTCATGCGAGTCGTGATGTTTTCGTCTTCAATCCAAGTAATTTGCATTATATTCTATCAAATTTTATTATTGAAAACCAGCCATATCTGTAACTGAATATTAACATAGTTTATAGCAGAGCACATAAGAAGAAAAAATAAAGCTTCATTTATTATAATAAGAGCTGTTTGGTGTGATGAAAAATAATGTAGTAATGTACGGATACTATTTCAGGGGAAAGGTTGAGGTCAGTTTATATAACCCAGACTCTTCAATTTTTTGATATCCTCTTCCTTAAGCAACAAGTACTGATTTTTTATTAATCCGGAAGATTTCGTTTTATTGAACCATATAATTAATTCACTTTTCAGTAGTTTAGCTAATTCGTAATTTTCCTCTGCTAAATTTACTTTTTCTATTTGCTCGGATACTAAGTTATACATTTCTTTTTTGTCTTTTTTTGCGTCAAATATAAATTTAATTTTATCATTTAGCATAGCAATTTTATCAGGAAAACTTTGATTGAATCTATTCCGCCTTAGTGCTCCTAAAATAGGGATGTTGGAGACATTTGTTTTAAAAGCCATGAAGTAATATATCCTATGAACTGGATTGTTTTTTCCATTAATAAAAGGTGCAAGGCTTTTACCTGATATGGGGAAGGTAATGCTGATGTTTAAGAAATCAAGAACAGTTGGCATTATATCTAAAAGGCTCACGTTATCGTGTATCCTTTTTTCATTCACATTCATTGACGGATGTTTTATTATCAAAGGAACATGTAAGGATGGCTCATATAGGTATTTACCATGTCCAATATAATTGTGTTCCCCTAAGCTCTCACCATGATCACCAGTAAAAATGATGATAGTTTTAGAGTCGAGCTGCCATTCTTTCAGAGCATTTAATACTCTTCCTATATGAAAATCCGTAAAGGCGATCTCTCTGTCGTATTTATAGATAATCTTCTCAATTTTCGGCATTCTTTGCTTATCGGCTTTCTTTTTTAGCTCAACAGGTAGGTTTCTCAGCTTATCGTGTTCCCTGTAAGGATAATGAGGATCAAAATAATGAATCCAAAGGAAGAATTTTTTATTATTATTTCGCGATAACCAGTTTATGACTTTATTTGTAGTCTCATCTGCTAACTGTTCTGCTTGCATTCCTCTATACGAATCCGTGAAAGCATCATCGTAAGAATCGAATCCTTTCTCTAATCCGGTAGCACCGGTCTTTAAAGGCCAGGCACTTACAATGGCTGCAGTTTTATATCCATTTTCTTTTAATATTTCAGCTAAGGTTTTTATATCTTTACTCATGGGAGCTAAATTTACTATGACTTTGTGATTATGTGGATAAAGTGATGTCATAATTGAGGTATGAGCTGGAGAAGTAGTTGGTATAGGAGTTCTGGCAGCTGTAAATAAAAAACCTTCTTTGCAGAGATTGTCTATATTAGGAGAAGTCAACAGAGTATATCCATAGCAGGAGAGATGATCAGCTCTTAAAGTATCTACTGTAATCAGAATAGCGTTTAATTCGGTGTCAGCAAAAGAGAACTGTATTATTAAAAAACATATGAAAATTGCAAAGGTTAATTTTATTCGCATTTCAATAATTTATAAAGCTAAGATTTACTTTCTTATTATTCTAATATAAAAATATTAATAATCAATAAAGAATATAAAAAAGTTTTATAAATTTCTGAAATTCCATTAGTTTGATTTAATGGTAGAGAGCTGATAAAATTAGAAAAAGTTTTTTATCCAAACTGTTTTAGGAGGGTGATATGGAAAAAAAGTTTAATCAATTGGCTATTGAGCTTTTCCATGGTGATATTACTGCTTTGGAAGTTGACGGTATTGTTAATGCTGCTAATAATCATCTGTGGATGGGAGCAGGAGTAGCAGGAGCAATAAAACAAAAAGGAGGAGTGATAATAGAAAAAGAGGCGGTAGCTCAGGGACCAGTACCTGTTGGAGAAGCTGTAGTAACTACTGCTGGTGTACTCCCGGCTAAATATGTAATTCACGCAGCAGGCATGGGACAGGACCTGCGTACCGATGGGGAAAAGATTAGATTAAGTACTGAAAATAGCCTTAAGCGGGCAGCAGAGAAAGGGATGAGCTCGGTGGCTTTTCCAGCAATTGGTACGGGTGTTGGTGGATTCTCAGCCGAAGAGTGCGCTCAAATTATGATTGATGAGGTGAAAAAGTATTCTGAAGAGAAAAGTTCGGTAAAGAAGGTTGTTTTTGCCTTATTTGACGAAAGAACCTATAATAGTTTTAAAAAGGTATTGAGTGAGTATTAATAGGAAATTAAAGGTAGAAATTCCGTGAAGGCTGTAATATTAGCTGCTGGTTTTGGTACCAGACTTAAACCGCTGACTTTTTTTCGAGCCAAAGCAGTAATGCCTCTCCTCAATGTTCCTTTGCTATTTTACAACCTCAACTTTCTTAAAAAACAGGGGATTGAGGATATTATAATCAATCTTCATTACCAGCCACATTCAATTGATTACGAGGTGAAAAAATACCACGAGGCATTAACAAGCATAGAGTTTTCTTATGAGCCCAGTATCTTAGGTACTGCTGGAGCACTGAAAAAAGTTCAGGTTTCTCTTAGCAAAAATACTTTTTTGGTGGTAAATGGTGATATCCTCTTCAATCTGGAAATAGAAAAAGCTCTTGCATTTCATTCAGCAAAAAGTGCACTTGCTACCATGATTGTGATACCTCATCCACTAAAAAAGAGCTACACACCTATTTTTCTTGATGGCCAAGACCGAATTGTAAATATAGGAAATGGGGAGGTGAAAGGGAGTGGTGAGTTGAGGAAATGGATGTTCTGTGGCATACAGATATTAGAGCCTGAAATATTCAAATATATTACAAAGGATGGATTTTCTGACATCATAAAAGATTTTTATCTTCCGGCTATAAGAAATAAAGAACCCATCTTCGGATTCAAAAGCTCTGGATTCTGGAAACAAATAGGGACTCCCAGAGATTATATGGAATCTCATGCTCAGCTGTTCACCTTGGGCTCAAAATCAATTTCTAACATATGGAATGTCAATTGTGATATTAAAAATGCAAGAACATTTAATGGAGGAATAAGTACTTCATCTGGAAGGGTAGTTTATGAGGAATCCACAAATATTAAGGAAAATTTTATCATTAAGGATTGGACGGTATTAGGAAACAACTGTCATGTTGATAAAGATTGTACAATTGAAAGCTCCATTTTTTTTGATGAATGCTCATTAGGGGAGGGGAGCCACATCCGTAATAGTATTATACTTAAAGGTGTTAATATAGCGCCCGGAAGTACTATTAATAATTCAATTGTAATGCCAAAAACCTCCCATTTAGTGAATGTCAAGAATCTTCAAGAGATGCATGGTAATTATTACTTACCATTACATTAGGAAAATTCAAGAATTCAATAGTATTAAGTTTCTATAGGATTTATTATATCATTCCATGTATGCTTCTTATTCATATGCAAAAAAATATATGTAATGCCAAAAAATTGTGCAATTTGCCAGAACTATAACTAAATAAATTCGTTAGAAAAGAAATTCTCTCTTTTTTAACAAGTTTATTCACAAAAACAGTGGAAAAAATTATCAACATAAATTTCCTCTTGTTTCTTCGCACTTCTGTACTACAAGCAATGTAGTTCCTTTATTAGCATAACTATCATGAGTTGTTTAGATATAAGATCATTATAAGTAGGTTTTTTTATTAGGTTGAATTTTGGTTGATTATAAATTTGTATTGTGTATGTTGTACGAATATGTCACGTTTTTCTTTTTTTTGAGCCTAAAATACCACCACTAAAGATAATGGCTACACCGAGAACAAAGCCAAAATTGTACCAGAATCCACTATTATGAACCTCAAATAAGCGCACATTCTTGGTAAATAGAGAGATAATAAATGTTACTGGAACAATTAGACCATGCCATAGTCCCTTCCAGAATCCCGCAATCTTTCCTTCATTATTCGGTGTTTTTTCCAGCTCATTAGGGCCAGGAGCACAACTGAATAAAACAAATATAAAAATAGAAAGCAATCCGATTATACGTGCTGTTTTCATTCTTTTTCCCTCCTTTCTAATATAATATCATACGCTGCTATTTTAGACCATTTTTGATCATCGTTTAATATCTTTCCAAATACCGTGTGGTGAAATAGTTATCTTTGATATTAGGATTGAATTGAATTTCTTCCATTATGAAGATGGATTTTCTGTTATTCTGCCTGTTTACCATTACCATGTGAATTGCTTTGTATTTATGATTCTTTGTATCCACTTCCTTTATCTCTAATACGGTTAATTCTTTATGCAGTTCACCATCAAGATCATAATAGATGGCTTTTCTTATCACAAAGTCTTTTTTACCAATATATGATACCTTTTTTGAAAAGCCATTTTCATCAGCAATGTCATCATTTTTAGGTATCATCTCTATGACCCAACAGTTTGTATCATTAATTTCCTTCTCCTCTAAGATTTTGCAAGTAAAATCATCCAATTCAGGTTGTGTCATATCGGCATAAGAAAATTCTGATCCCATGAAATTTTTTGCTTTCTCAGTACTGACAATTCTTCTTGTTTTTCTCAGATCGGGCATGAATACCCATATGTCATCGTCCTTTTTCTCATAATCAAAGATGAGGAATCCAGTACCTTTCACATCTGCCGGACTGAGAAAACGGAGAAGCCTCTTCTCTGTGGAATCTTTATCATAGAGCTTTGTAGTACCAGCAATTTTTCTTATTCGTTCTCGTCCCTTTTTATCTATAATTTTTAGAACTGAAATTGCTTCGGAACCAGCCAATTTTGTGGCTTTAAACGATTTATCAACGATCTGCTTAGCTGTGGGCCTTTCTTGTGCTTTTAATGGAGTGATTATTAAAAATATGCAAAAAGTGATTGCTAAAGATTTTATGAGATTCATTTTTTCTCCCGTTTAAATTAATTTAAAATTAAAATCATCGTAGTTTAAATCGGTTTAAGGTTCAAATCATGATTACAAGAAAAACTGAAATTTATAAAATAGAGACCAAGAGGGTGAAACATCATTTTTCCTCCTAGTTTAAGGAGTGTGTTTCCTGCTCTCTTGGTCTCATATAAGTTGATTGAGTCGTCTCTCCGGCTCATCTTACGCAGGAGGTTGAGATGGAGAGCACTAATACCCTCAAAGTTATGCTGCAACAACTCGAAACAGGAGGTACTACTATTATGAACCAGATCACTTATTTCTGTGGCATTGATGTTGCTAAACATTCTTTTTCTGTGGCGATTAAGAACGGTAACTGTATGGTTGAGGAGAAAACTTTTGAGATGGATGGTGAAGGATTTAAAAGCCTGGAGAGCATAATTCAGTGTTTTAAACAACAGCTGCTTATCGGCATGGAATTTACCGGTATCTATCACACCAATCTGTTTCACTTCTTGAGAAAACGGGGATATAATACCAAAGTAGTAAATCCTTACCGCGTGTTCCAATTCTTTAAGTTTAGCAGCAACAAACCGACTAAAACTGATAGAAAAGATGCGAAGACCATCTGTGACTACCTGGCATTTGAACATAAAAACCTGCACAAAAGCTCTAAGGAAAAACACGATGAGCGAGAGACTCTTCGCTCTGTTATCCGAGAGAAAGAACGCATAACCTCCGAGATTGCCAAAAGCAAAACCGAGATTAAACGGATAGTAAGTGTCGTTTTCCCTGAGATAGAGAGAAGAGCTTCCCTCTTTAGTAAAAAGATGCTCCGCCTGCTTCTCCAATTCCCTTCTGCTGCCAGCATCAGAGCCTCTTCTCAAAAACAGTTTATGCACACAGTAAAACAAGCTTCTCACAACAGCAAAGGAAGAACTACGGACATGAGCCCAGAGCTCATCTATGAGCTGGCAGAGCACTCTATTGCTGACTGCTACCCACTCTATGAGGCTCTGCTGAAGATGAAAATTACCAGACTCTCCTCTCTGCTTGAAGAAAGAGAAACCATAACTACCTTTATCGACAAAATAGCCGATAAGCTCTTTGCAAGAGAAATAGAAATCCTTACTTCTATCCCCGGTATAGGGAGAGAATCTTCCATCTGTTTTATGGCTGAAATTAAAGATATCAAAAAATTCCCCCACTGGAAAAACATTATCGGATTCTGCGGACTCGATCCGGTGATTAAACAATCCGGCAGATACAACGGGAAGTTCAGAATATCTAAACGGGGTAATTCCCATGCACGAAGAATAGTCTGGATTATGGCAAATGGTGCCAAGAAATGTTGCCCTTACTTTAGAGAGTATTACCTTAAGAAAAGAACCGAAGGAAAATCCTATAAAGAAGCTGTCATCGCCACCTCTACTAAACTTTTGAGAGCTGTCTATACTGTGCTCCATGAAACCAGACTCTTTAAATAATTTGTTCATTTTTTATTTTTAAATAGTTGACTCCTTTCTGTATTTATTATAGTGGTTCGAGAAATTTAGGTTTTAATACAATGCAAAGTGCCGGGATTAGTATTAATGCACCAGTAAGGCATGCAAAGATGGAAGCCACGACCAGAAATCCGAAAAACTTGACTGGAATAAAGCTTGATAAAAGCAGAACCATAAATCCTACAATCACTGAAAATGCATTAAAAACAATACCTCTTCCTGTTGTAGTGATGGTCTTCTTTACTGCTTCCGGGGCAACTAAGCCATTCCGTCTTTCCTTCTTATATCTCCAAAGAAAGTGAATTGTATAATCGACCCCCACACCAATCACAATCGATGATAGAAGTGCGGTGGTCATATTTAATTCAACTTTCAATAATCCCATGAGACCGAACACAATTACCATGGAAAAAGCCAGAGGTACAGCAGAAATAAGACCAGCAGTAATTGAACGAAAAAGAATCATTAAAAGTAAGGTAATTGCCATAAGAGCAATTCCTAAGGAAAGAAATTGTCCATAAACTACTTGCTTAGATAAATCAGAAAATACCTCTGCAATACCTCCTACAAATTTAACATCTGGGTCGTCTTTGACCATTTCATTGATCTGTTCTATAACTTTGCTGTGGATAACTGTACTGGAAGAATTGATACGCGCGTTAATCAGTGCATGCTCATAAGGGAAATCGACCATCTTTTCAAAATCTTCTGGATCTCCGCTCATGGAATAAAGCTCAAAGTACTGGGCCACGGCATTTCGCGTATTGGGAATCCTGTCATACCATGCCTCTACTTTAGAATTCAATACCCGGCTCATCTGGCGGACAACACGAGCAATAGATGTGGTATTGCCTACCTCAGGAATTTTCGCGATTTCGTGTTCTAATCGATTTATTTTTTTCATAAGTTGAGGATCTTTAATATCTCCTTCCAATGCAACTGAAATAGTAAAAAAGCCACCTAAATTATTATTAATTAAAGCAGCCGAATAGAAAACGGGGTGGTTCTTTGGATAATATTTAATAGGATCAGTATCAACAACAACAAAAAATATTCCTATCGATGCCAGCGCTGAAAAGATAAGAGCCCCGGCTATGACAGTTTTCGGTTTTCTTGATACGAAATTACCGAAAAAGCCAAGCAGCCGCTCGAGGGTAAGCTTCCTTCTGCTATCATCTTCAGGAAAAACAACCGGCTTTCCCTTAGGAAGTAATGAGATAACTGCGGGAATGAAAAAAAGACTTGCGGCCAGCGCAAACATAATTCCTATCGCTGCCAGAACACCTAACTGACCAGCGGGTATGAGAATATGACCAAGAAGACAAAGCATTCCAATCATTGTTGTTAGCCCGGTGAGCAAAACGGGCTTGGCAAGACTTTTGTATATTCTTTCTGCAAGCTCTTTTTTAGAATAGCTGTTGTTGGGGATATTATCTTCTTGATATTTGGCAATCATATGAATACCGTAATCATTTGCAACAGCTATAAGAAGTACCGGGAGTATTATGGTTATCACCGTAATCTTCCACCCAAAAAGCGGAATCAAACCCATAGAAACCATGATTGACATAATAACCACAATAAATGGCAGCAGCACACCTCTGAGCTGTTTAAAACAGAAATAAAGAAAAATGAGCATAATAAGTATTCCAATGGGAAATAAGCGCCCTAAATCCTTTTTTGTATTTTGGGCGGTATTCAATCTCGAATATGGCGTACCGCCGATGACTATCTCTTCCTCACCCGGATTTTCTGCTATAATTTTTTCGATTTCACCCACAATATATTCGTCGGAAACATCAGGTTCAACCATTGCGATAATTGCTGTAATAGTAAAGTCTTCCGAAACAACATTCCCGTACACTATATCATTATCTATGATTTCTTTTCTTAAGTTTTCTCGCTGTTCTTTCGTCTTGGGTATACGTTTAACAGCAGGTTCAACGATTATTGTCCCCTCTTCTCCCCTAAGATGCTTTAATTCAAAGAGCGATAGAATTTTGTCAATACCTTTGACTCTTTTCATTTGTTTTGAGATGCTCTTGACTCTTTTTAATGTTTCTGAATTCAGTACATCATCTGTCTTGACCAAAACCATGAGCATCTCAGTTCCGCCGAATAATTCCTCTATATTATTCTTATTAATTCTCGACGGCATGTCTTCAGGTAGATAGTTCAACATATCGGGGTCAAGCTCTGCCTTCGGAATCTGATAGGCAAAGATTATAGTTATTACGACAAAAAGGATAATAATCATCCAGCGAAATTTAATGATTTTTTCTGCCATTGTAATCTCCTCTGCTTAAAATGAAGCTTTTAATTCAATAAAAATAGCGCTAAGTGGCGAACTCAACAAACCAAATAGTGTTTCATCAGGTCCTTTATAATATTCCCCACCCATGGTAAAAGTTAATCCATCGGATATGTCATAGGATACCTTTGGTTTAAGGTATGTTTCCTTTGTGGTGAAATTGTAAAGGCCTAATATTTCGACAGTAAGGTTTTCAAACAATAATGACCATTCCGGTCTAAAAGAAATAGCATGGCTAATTCTACTTAGTTGCGATGAAAGCATCCTATTATATAAGTCTAACTTGTAGTTTAATTTATCTAATAGAGCATGGGATTTATGCAGTTCAGCGTAATCAAAAACATAACGGCCAATATATTGAAGGATTATATTAAAATTACCGAGTTCCTTGTCACCGCCAATAATATAATAAATGTCTGGATTGGGTATATAAATGAATTGCTCATGGTTATTACAGGTATTTCTATAAGCAATTTCTCCTCTTAATCCGAAGGAACCTACTGTAGTAGAAAAATCTGCACCTACTACGTGCATTTTGTAAGCAGTTGGCATTAGACCTATTTCTATGCCGTTTATTGCAGATTGAGCTTCAGCAATATTAATCCCTGGAAGTGGATTGTAACCGTTAAAGTATGATATTGATCCATCAAATGAGGGTAACTCAAAATGCAGCTTCATGGCAAATGCGCTATCTTTCAAGTTGGCATTAGGATAATCAGGTGATTTAAGGAACATTCCAGGAGGCAAGGTTATCTTTTTGAAAGGAATAATAGAAGGTGAATAGATTGGCAACCAGATAGTCTCAATCCGTAAAGGATGAGCATTGTAATAGGAACGAATAAGAAAATTCCCTTCTCGTCTATCATCTTCTTCTGGAGAGCGTATAAACATATTAAGTGGAGTTATATTGTTAGTGGGATTGAAACCATCAGCTCTTCCCCAGACAACAATTTGATGTCCAGCCCTGATGTCAAAAGGTCCAACATGCATATCAACATATGCTTCACGGAGATTATATTCAGATAAAGATTCCCCAAATTCATATCCTCGACGAAATCGAATCTCGGCAAAACCTTCGGCAAAATCCATCTTGCGAACTTTCAGCTTTAAAGAAGCCTCTCCATATACGCTTTTTGTTTCGGCTGCATCTATGTTTGGAATTTTACCGATAAATAGTGTACTTCGTAAATATCCCGTCAATTCAAAGGTTTTCTTCGCTTCTTTGTTTTCTGTTGCTTTCTCAAAAACGCTTTGTGCAGAAAGTGTTAGCGCTAAGAGCAGTATAGCTATAAAAATCATGCATATAGATTTCATTGCTCTTTCCTCCCTTTATATACAGTAATAAAAGATGGAATAAATAGAGTTTTTTTTCTGATGCTAATGCTGCTGGAATGATGAAGAAGCCCGAAATGAAGCCTATATCCAATACTTGCTGTCTATATTTTATTCCAGTAAAATTTAAAATTTTGACAGGGTTGTTGAGTAACCGCATTGTAGGGTTATCGCGAATTTCAACCATTATCCTTAAATGCAAGGTATTCATTTTGCTCTCTTGATTCTTTTCTTCCTCCTTATTGCACCATATAAGAAGAAAAATGAAATAACCTACTAACAGGGATGTTAAAAGCGATACTGTTTCATTTTCATAACATTCAAATTGAAAGTAAGTACTTACAAAGTTAGTTCTCTTAAAAAAATTGCTCTGTTTAATAGAGCAACATAATCTTCCTATTTTTTTATTTTCTTAATCCATTTAAGAATATCTTAACCAATGTCTCTATTACTTCCTCATCAGAAATGGAGGAAAATGGTCCTGTTTTAAATAGTTCTTGGTCAATGATATAAATATCTATTGTGTCAAGGAAGAGGAGAGCTGCAATTTTGGCATTTACTTTTTTAAATAATCCATCATTAATCCTTTGTTGAATATATTCGGCCAATATTTCAGTCCCAAAGTCATCTGACTTTTCACCTCGATGCGTGATCTCGGTGATGTGCGGATATTCAAGAGCACCAAAAATTGATAGCCGAACAATTCGAGGATCTTTCCGGTAATGCTTTATCATGTGCAGAGCCGCGCTTTTGAAAACAATATAATCATTCTTTTTTTCAATTGCTTTCTTGATAAAATGTTTTACCGGATGAGGATGAAATACTTTTTCTAACACAGCGCGGAATAGCTCTTCTTTATTTTTAAAAATCTGAAAGATGAGCGCTTCGCTAATTCCAGCGCGGTTAGCGATATCCTTAGTTCTGGTACCACTGAAACCTTTGTCGGCAAAAATACTGGTTGCGGCATCTATTATACATGTTCGTCTTTCTTCACGGCTAAGACGTTCTTTTTGTCGTGTTGTATCTTTCATAATCCAAATAAATTAGTAAGTACTCACTAATATTATAGCCATTTTTTTTCTTTGTCAAGGAGTAAAATATTAAAAGATGAAAAAAATCTTATATAAAGAGCGTAATCCCTCTGGTAAAGTTATTAAGCAGATTTTTTTTGTTTTTAAAATCAAAAGAAATTAGCAAATCAATATAAAAAATAAAATTATTTTTCATATCATTATTAATACGATTAATTGCATGTCTTATCAATTTTTTCAATATCTAATCTCAGCTTGCATGTTGTAGAACATGAAGGACCACATGTCAGCTATTTCCTCTATTCTTTTTGTCGTGCTGCTGGCTCCATGACCGGAACGAGTCTCAATTCTGATTAGTACTGGACTGCTGCCTTTATGCATTTCCTGTAAAGTGGCAATAAACTTGAATGAATGCGCAGGAACTACGCGGTCATCATGGTCAGCGGTAGTAACCAGTGTAGCTGGATAAGCTTCCCCTTCTTTAATATTGTGTAAGGGTGAATATGAAAATAGATTTTTGAAGTGCTCCTCCTTATCACTGGTACCATATTCTACTGCCCAACCCCAACCAACAGTAAACTTATGGTAGCGTAACATATCCATCACTCCAACACCGGGAAATGTGACTTTATATAAATCTGGGCGTTGAGTCATACAGGCACCGACCAGCAAGCCGCCATTCGATCTACCCGCTATGGCCAGCTTGTCTTTTGAAGTATAGTTTTCTTTGATCAGGTATTCTGCAGCAGCAATAAAATCGTCAAAGACATTTTGTTTGTTCAAGAGCATCCCTGCCTTATGCCACTCTTCGCCATATTCTCCGCCGCCTCGAATATTGGGCATAGCATAAATGCCCCCATTTTCTAAAAGAGGAATAAGAGTCGAATTAAATGATGGGGTGAGGCTCGCATTGAAACCACCATAGCTATAAAGGTAGGTGGGATTCTCACCATTCAGCTTCGATCCTTTTTTATAGACAATAAACATAGGTACTCTGGTTCCATCTTTACTGGTATAGAATACCTGATCGGTTATGTAATCTTCTGGATCGAATTTAACTTCGGTCTTATGGAAAATATTAGATTTACCGCTGAGAATGTCATATTTATAGATTGTGGGAGGGAGGGTAAAAGAAGTAAAGGTATAAAATGTCATTTTGTCTTCTTTTTTCCCATAAAAACCTCGAGCTGTTCCTTTGGCCGGCAGCTTGATTTCTCTTATTAGTGTACCTGTTAAATCATATTGATAAATCTGTGTATGGGCATCCTTCAGATAACTGCAAAATAGCTGATCGCCTACAGTATTAGCGCTATGCAGAACTTCTGCTTTTTCCGGGATTATGGTTTTCCAGTTTTCCTTGCTTGGATTTTTGGCGTCCATGAGAATTACTTCATAATTAGTCGCATCCATATTGGTGTATACCAAAAATTTATCTACAACATTATCGATAATATAGCTGTCGAATTCTAATCCTGTAATTAAAGGTTTAAATTCCATATTTTTCACGGAGAGGTCTTTGTAGAAGACTTCATTGCCGTGAGTTCCTTCGGATATATAAAGGAACAAGTATTTTTTATCTTCTGTTATGTTCACTCTGTGATATCTTAACGGATGTTCTTTATCCTCGTAGATAAGCGTATCGTTTTCTTGTGCATCGCCTAATCTGTGGTAAAATACTTTTTGATATTTGTTGCTGGCTGTTAATTCCTGACCTTGTTCCGGCTTGTCATACCCACTATAATAAAAACCATTGCCGTGCCAGTCTGCGCGGGAAAATTTCAGCCACTGTATGCGGTCGCTCAATTCTCTTTTGGTTGCGATTTCCATGATTCTCAGCTCTCGCCAATCCGAGCCTGCTTCGGAGCGGGAGTAGGTTACGTAACGATCATCTTTGCAGAAACCTACTAAATTGATCCTGATAGTACCATCTTCAGCTAATTTATTGGGATCGATAAATACCTCTGGTTTTCCTTCCAATCCCTTTTGAATATAGATAACAGATTGATTTTGCAGACCATCATTCTTGTAAAAGAAATAATATTCACCTGCTTTGATAGGAGATGAATATTTAGGGTAGTTGTAGATTTCAGTTACCCGCTGTCGAATTTTTTCTCGGTAAGGAATTTTTTCTAAGTAAGCAAATGTAATCTTGTTTTGCTCATCTATCCATTGTTTGATTTCCTCAGCTTTGTCATCTTCCATCCACCGATAGGGATCCGTTACTTTAGTGCCGAAGTAATCATCTATTTGCTCGACTTTTTTAGTGATCGGATATGTGAGTTGAGCCTGAGTTTCTTTTTGCGTTTGGCAAGCTGGAATGAACACCATCAACAATAAAATTATTATACCGACTATTGCTTTTCTCATTTTTGACTCCTTTACTGAAAAATGATTGTTATTAATACTACTATGAGTATAAATTTTTTTTTAAAATCCAGCAATAATTTTTTCACTTGATTTTTCTTAGTCTTAATGGAATTGAATTTTATGATACAGAAGGGCATATTGCCAGACCTCCTTTAGCAGTGCATCGTAATTCGCTGGGCAGCATTTTTCCCACTGACAGAACTGCATCAATAGTTTCATCCAGGGGAATGGGATTTTCATAACCGCCGAGAATCAGATCGGCACAGACAAAAGCATTCGAAGTAGCTACTGCATTCCTGGTATGACAGGGTATCTCGCACATTCCCCGCACCGGATCGCACACTGAGCCCATGGTATTTTGCAGAGCAATAGCCGCTGCATCATTAGCTTGAAGAGGTTTAGCTCCAGCAGCCTCAATCACGGCTGCTGCTGCCATAGCTCCAGCCGCACCGATTTCTACCTGGCATCCTGCTACTTCTGCGGCAAAGGTAGCTCGTTGTGCTATGATAAGTCCGATTCCTCCGGCAGCGAAAAGGGCCATAGCCGTCTGCTCAGGACTTAGGTTCTTTTCTTCAAACAGGCTTGCTATTACTGCAGGGATTACACCTGCAGAGCCTCCGGTGGGAGCAGCGCATACAACTCCCATGCTGTTGCTCACATGCATCACTGCCAAAGCTCGGGCTGCTGCTCTGGTATGCAGCCCACCGATAGCCAACTGCGCTTTAGATTCCTTCTGCATAATGCTTCGAGCACTGGGACGCAGAAGTTGCATTTTAATATTTTTATCCTGGAGCCCTTTGTCAATCGAGCTTTTCATTATTTCATATCGCTTAATCATTTCAGCTATAGCTTCTTTTTCGCTAATTCCCAAAAGCTGGGCTTCATATTTTATGGATAGCTGTCCGAGAGTAAGGTTATTCTTTTCTGCTAAGGTTACCATTTCCTGAGCGGATAGAAACAAAGGCTTCCCATGAATGATATGAAATACAGGCTCGATAATCCATAATCCTGATACGCCAGAGGTATTTTTTAATTGTGTTTGTTTTTCCGGGTTAAGAGATTTTTTTTGCTGCCAGTAGATAAGGGTTTTACTTTTTTGAGATATAGTATTGAGGTGAAAATCATCCTGGCATATCTGCTGTATTTTCTGCATTACTTTTGTTTTGTGCGCATTTTGAACTTCAAGAAGGATTTCATAAGCTTTACCTCTCAGCAAGACTTGATATTCTTTGAACTTTACAAATTCCACCATGCCCCCACCGATAGATCGAGCCACTAAAGTAAGTTTTTTACCTTTATTAGATTCTACGGTAATTTTAACTGTATTAGGATGGTCATAACCTTTAAGATGTGCTACTTTAAAGTTTATTTCTAAGCCTTGTTGTGCGGCAATGTCAAGAGCTTGAGGAAAACGTTCATCGGTTATATTCCAGTTCATAATACCAGCGGCAAAGGCCAGATCCGCACCTTGTTGATGATAAACATGAGCATATGAGCCCGTAGGGTCGAATGAAAATGTAGCTGAATGAGGCCTTTCACCCAAGAGAGAACACGCCATGCGAGCGATGCGATAAGAGCCTGCGGTATGAGAACTGGAGGGCCCCCGCATCACCGGTCCCAATACATCATTAAAAATACTAATATATTCCATATCTTACCTTTATTACCTTATTTTGATTTTATTGTGTTGCTTATTCATGATATAGGAATTTTGAAATATATGAAATAGTAATTTTTTTGCAAAAATCCAATTTTGCGATTTAAGGATTCTTTTGCTTATGTGCTTCAACTATTTATAGCAAAGGAAGGATGTGAAATCAACTGAAATGAATTATAAATTAATTGAGAAGAAAATAGCGTAAAATACCAAAAAATGATTAAAAAAATAAAGATAGTGAAAAATAAAGCTTATTATAGAAGGTTTTTATTCGTCTTTTATTTATTATAAATTGCATAATCCCGATATTTAGATGTATGGCAAAGCATAATTGATTATGGTTATAATAAATTAAGGAAAGCAATAATTTGCTTTCCTTTGCAGTATTAGTATATCTTTTAGCTATTTAAAGATTCCAGCGATAGGAGAATTTTATTAAGAAAATATTATCTCCATGGGCGTTGAATAAATTGCTTAAATCTCTGCCCATTCTGAAATCCCCTGGATTTCTATCGTCGGAGCGATTCTGCGTCCAGACAAAATAGAGGGTGGAACCTGGTGAATATTCCCAGCGAAGAACCGCTGTACCCCTAAGGGATTTATAATTAAAATCTGGATTTTCAAAGGAAAAGACCGGCGCTAATCCCGCTCCGTCGGGATCTACAAAATATTCATCATCTGAACAGTTTATAATTGAATTATTCAATCCAAACTGGTTGAAATCATAGCTTCTTGCTCTGGCGAACTCTTTATATTTGTCATAATCACCAGTTGCCAATAAGATCTGCATATAGAGTTGAAGGCTTAATTTGGGAGTAAAAGTCCAATTCAATCTTACTTCATTGGTAAGGGTTTTCTGGTTAATTTCACTGAAGATATATCTGTTTCCATAGGTTTCTGTCATATAAGGATCTTCTATCTGATCAACATATTGAGCTACAGAATAGCGAAAGCTGTATCTCGGACCAATAGAAAGGCTTATATTGCTTTTCGGTTTCCAGCGCAATGATACACCAAAGTCCCAGTCGTAGCTTCCAGAGGCGTAATTAAAAACATTACTATTAAAGGATAGCACAACTGGTTTTCGGTCATCGCTGTAAATAGTTAATCTGCCAAATTTGAAGGAAGGATTGATAGCTAAAGGGCCTCCTCTGGTTAAAGCATTATCCCAGGTTTGGGGATAATAACCAACAAGTAGATTAAATCCCCAATAATTCAAGAATTTTGGATTCAGAAAGAAATAGTATCCTTCCCCAACCTTGTTGCCAGCAAAATCATAATTGCGGTGAGTGGCAACAGCAATCATGTATCTTCGAAAGATTTTTCCTGGATGAAATGAAATATAAGAAGCATAAACATGGGTATTAATCACATCACCTTGCCATTGATAACCTACGTCATTTGTATCGAATCCTGGCGATATTGCCCCTAAAGCTGCATTAATCCTGAAATTCCCTTTTTCTTTATTAAGAGCAATTCGCCCTGCCCAGCCACTTAATGATGTAGCTGTCTCATCCAACTCAACATGTGGCGCATCTGGGCGCTGATAATAATGAAGCGAAGATTTTTGCAACTCAGTGATTGCTTCTGTGCTTCCTGCTACTTGAGAGCCACCAAACCAGCCAAAAATAACCCAGGTTTTATTTTTATCTAAGAAAGTCCACCCATCAAGACCAAGTCCTACGGCATTTTTATTCAAAATGTCTTTGAGATTTTTAGTTCTCAAATTTCTCACTACTGAGGTAGTAATAAGGCCAAAACCTTGATTTCTATCATTAAATTCTTTCTGAGCTCTCAAGGTTCCATAGTAAGAGAAGGGTTCTACTTCTTCATGAAATCGCTCTCCCTCAAAATCAATATCCGCATATTCCCGGCCAGTTAAAGCGTTGAGGAAGCCAATATTCCAGCCATTGGCAATTTTCCCTGAAAGTTTAGCTGCACCTAAAATGTTAGTACGATCAGGAGTATTTACATATCCCTCGTCGTTCGAGACATCACCTTGAGGAGCTCGGCCAATACGGCGGCTGTAGAAGTAACTAGGAGTCCCCCAATCAAAAGTGGACCAGCTTGTTGCTCCTCCATAACCAAAATCAAAAATTTCTCTTCCTTCAATAAAAAATGGTCTTTTTTCCTCATAGTATGTTTCATACGCCGAGAGATTGATCACTGCAGGGTCAACTTCTACCTGGCCAAAATCAGGATTTACTGCTGCATCTAATGTCAGGTTGCTCTTTAATCCAATTTTAAGGTCTAATCCAGTGTTACCAAGATACTTTTTCCCGGTGTCAAAGGGATTGCCATCTTCGCCAGGAGAGAATTCTACTTGACCAACTGTGTAAGGCAACAGCTCTATGTGGCGGCCTGGATTTATGTTTTCGATCCCTACCAGCTTTGCAAAATGGGAAACAAAGCCTCTATCTTCCTTGGGAATCCAGACGAAATTATCCTGTTCGTTTTTGCGCTTAATGGTGCGGCTAAAATTGACTCCCCAGATGTATTTATCCTTTTTTGGAAAACGCAGTTGATTATAGGGAATGCGTATTTCAACAGTCCAGCCCTGTTCATCAATATGGGCTGCCCAATCCCAAATTCCATCCCAGGTGTCATCACTAAAACTGTCATTATATAGAGTTTCATCTATAATAGAGCCGGCTGGATTAATTCTGAATTGAAAGCCGGTTCTTCTATCGTAATAAGGGTCGACAGAGAATTGAAACCAATCGGATTCGACAGAGTCATCTCTTCGCCCCAAACGACTGACGATTTTTTCTGGCTCCGAGTCAAAAAGACGGGCAGCGACATAAAGCGCATTATCATCATAGGCCATCCAGACAACGGTTTTTTCAGTAGGCTGGCTACCATCGATAGGCTCTGATTGGACGAAGTCGCTGTAACCAGGAGTTTGCCATGCTTTTTCATCCAACACACCATCGAGCTTAATAGGCTCATTGGTTCTAATTGCTTGAACAACTTTTTGCTCTGTTGATTTATGATTTTGAGCTAAAATAACTGTCGATGATAATAAAAGAAAAACCAAAGCTATTTTTTCTTTCAGCATTGAATTCCTCATATATAAAGTTATTTCAATCAATGTGGTTTTCTTAGCCAAAGTTGTTTTAATATATAGACGCTTCATAAATCGATTTGGTTTATAAAAAACTTATGTATGTTACTATAATTAAAAAATATGCATATTAATATTAACTATTGTTTAATATTTATATATAGTTACTTATTCGATTCTTTATTATTAAGGGCAAATATCTTTTTGCAATTTTAAATAATTGTGATAATCTATTAAGGTTTACAATTCGGGTGTGCCACAATCTATTAACAGTGGGAGAGGGGCTATGATTACAAAACCACGAAAGCTCATGATCATGGAGGAAGCAATAAAAAAGCTGCTCCATAGAGGAGCAATTAACCGAATTATCAACGTAATAGATAAGTCTCATTCAGCCGATTTGGCAGTTATTATGCAAGATTTTAACGAGCATGATAAATGCAACTTTTTTCAGATTCTATACGACCATAATATAAAGCTTGCAGCTAAAATCTTGAGCGAAATAGAACCGCAATCAGGAAAGCAGGTATTAGTAAAGCAGGATGTTGAAAAAATTGCTAAGTTGCTGCAAGAGTTGCCCTCTGACGATGCAGCAATGATTGTAGGTTACTTACCACAGGAGCAAGCCGAGGAAGTTCTGGAGAAGATGAGGAAAAAGGAGTTAAAGGATTTGCAGGGGCTCTTGCAATATGGAGAGGAAACAGCCGGGCGAATTATGACTACGGATGTTTTCGCGCTTCGTGAGGATACTTTGGTAAAGGATGCTATTACTGCATTGCAGGGAAAAGCAGATGTTGAAATGGTTTTCTACCTTTACGTAGTTAGTAAATATAATCATCTTCTTGGAGTAATTTCGCTAAGAAAATTAATTCTCACGCCACCTAATACACCTCTCAGAAATATTATGGAACCCGAAGTAGTTAGTGTGCGAGCGGATATGGATCAGGAAGAAGTGGCTCGGATTGTAGAGAAGTATGATATTTTAGCTGTTCCTGTTGTTGATGACGAGAATAAATTAGCAGGGATAATAACAGTTGATGATGTGTTAGATATTATTCGAGAGGAGGCTACAGAAGACTTCCTTAAAATGGCTGGTGTAGGTGAAGAGGTTATACTTACTAAATCGTTCTTTAGAAATTTTTGGTATAAAGTTCCCTGGTTATTCATTCCCTGGGTTGGTGAGGTTTTGGTTGCAAAAGTGATTAGAGGTTCTGAAACCTACCTGGGCGGATTATTAACTCCGTTACTCGCCTTTGTTCCAATTGTAATGGCTATGGGTGGTAATATTGCAACACAATCATCAACTATTATGGTCAGAGGTCTCGCCACCGGACGAATTAATATAGGTAATTTATGGCGGATAGTAACTCGAGAGATTGGCGTAGCATTTTTATTAGGAATTACTTATGGAGGTATGCTGACACTTTTAGCAAAATTTCAGCAACGTGATACATTGATTTTTTCATTGACCCTTGGCCTCGCCATTTGCATTGCTATGGTAGTGGCTGCACTTATTGGGAGCTTTGGTCCAACTATTTTGAAAAAGATAGGGGCAGATCCGGCTGTGGCCAGTGGTCCGTTTGTTACAGCAATTGCTGATGGTTTAGGAGTTATTGTATATTTAGCGTTAGCATATGTTCTCCTGCTTTAGGTGCCTAAGATATGCTAAGGAAATTTGTGCTTTTTCTCATTATAATAGCAGCTATAGCACTACTAACTTTTTTTTATTTTTATAAGCAGCGCTCTGCTTCGGGGGACCTGGAGATTGCCCAAAAAGTATTCCAGGAAAAACTCTCCGAAGTCAAGGTAACAGCTTCAGTCATGGCTGCACTATCCATGAATAAGCATTTTAAATTTTTTGATGTCAAAGTGAAAACTGATGAAGGAATTATTACCTTAAGCGGAGTTCTACCCAATAAAAAATTAAAACAACTTGCCTTGGATATAGCCGGCAATGTGCGAGGTGTTGAGAAAGTAGTTGATAAAATAAGTATAAATCCCAATGTAATGAGAAAACACGTCAATGATGAGCGCACATTCGGCCAGGGAATTGATGATGCTGCTATCACTGCTAATGTAAAAACAGCTTTAGCACTTAATAAGCATTTGAAAGGGAGTAAAATAAAAGTTACTACTTTTAAAAGTGTAGTATTTTTGGAGGGAACAGTTCTCAACCAAAAGCAGAAAAGTCTTGCAGTTTCTACTGCTTCAGGTGTTGATAATGTGCGAGATGTAAAAGCTGATCTAATTATAAAGTAACATAGCTACAAGATATTATAGCTATGGTTTTTCGTATCTTTTTAAATTAGCTTTCGCCTGTAATAGATCGGGTTTTATTTCAAGGGCTTTTTCGAATGCAATGATAGCTGCTTGTTTATTACCCATGGCTTGGTAGATAAGACCTAAAAGATTATAAGCTTCCGCATACTCTTTCTCTAAATCAATCGCTTTTTCTAACTCCTTGAGTGCTTTTTCGTATTCTTTATTATAGTAATAGGTTAATGCTATATCATATCGTGTATAGGGATTATTCCCTTTTATTTGTATTGCTTTTTTAAAGCTCGTGATAGCTTTTTCATAATCACCGGTAATATAATATGCATTACCAAGATTGCTACGGGCTGCTGATAATTTTGGATCAAATTCTATTGCTTTACTATAGCTTTCTATTGCTTTATTATATTGTCTTCTGCGCTGATAGGCTATGCCCAAATTATTATAGGCTTTTGCAAAACGTGGCTTAATTTTAATAGCACGAAGATAGTGATTAATATCTTCGTTATAGTCTTTTGCTGCATAACCTTTTGGTATCTCAAAGCTTTTTAATACTCCTAAACTGTTAGCAAAATTAGCAATTGCTTCCAGATCATCAATTATTTTAAATATCCTGTAGCCGATACGAGGTTGCTCAGCAAAATCGACTAAGGTAAATTTTCCGCTTACGTCTACGCCTGCACATATATGACCGCTGTTAATTACTACCTCCCCTTCTTTTTTAAGGCGACTGACTTGAGTTACATCAACATAGTGGGCTTTTAAGCCCACTTCGCGAGCCATACCAATGAAAAGATTAGTATAGGCAATACAATTTGCTTCGCCTTCGACAAAGACTTCAATAGCTGTTAGCGATTTGCTTTCATTATATTTGATGTTGAGTTTTTCCCGCCTTATGATACCTCTTATGAGGGCATCTATTTTATAATTCTCAAAGCTGATATCTTTGACTAAGCGTCGGGCATATATTTTTATGGATTCATTTATTTTGAAAGGTATAGAAGTTATTTTTTGTTCATTTTTGGTCAATCGTTCCTGCAATAATTGGTTCAACTCATCCTCTGTATATATGTATTTATGGCTTTGTAAGCAGCTTGCTAATAGAAGAAGGAGAAAAGCAGCAGATAAAACTCCAATAAGCTTAAGGTGAAAAAGCTTTTTCCACATAGTAAGCTTTGCTCCAACTTTATTTAGATTTATTAGTGCATTACATACTATAATATAAATTTTTTGTTCTGTATGTACTGAAGGTTACAATAAAAAACATTTTCATATGAAGGCATCTTTAACTATAAAATAGAAATACCACTTTGTCAAGCTAATTAATAAAAAAGTATAAGAGATTCAAAAATTTGGATTGATAAAAATAAACCATATCGTTTATTTTTGCTGTTGAATTAAATGATTATAAAAGCAGAAGCTAAGGTGTTGTTTTTTTTCATGACAATATGATATGTGCTATGATAAACTCCTTCTATTAAAGGAGGTTATAGTATTGGTGCATAAACGTTTTATTAAATTGTTTGATACGTGCTCAAGTATTTTTTCAAAATATTTATTTTTTATTAATGTTAAACGATGTTTTCTTGTCCTTTTCTCAATAATAATTGTTTCCTTTCTTATCCCTCTATTTTGTTCTCCCCTATTTTCCCCATATCAACCGCAGGACACCGAGATTCAAGAAATTGCTGATAATATTCTACAAAAAATAAGCACAAGACTTGAGCTGCCCATTAAATATACTATTAAAATAAATTACCAGGACAGAAGTGAACTGAAAGAATATTTAATAGAAAAAATGCATGAAGAATATCCAGAGGATAAATTGGTAGCTATGGAGAAGAGCTATGCCAAGCTCGGACTTCTTCCCCCAGATTTATCTTTAGAAAGACTTTTGATAGAACTCTATACAGAACAGGTGGCAGGTTTCTATGATCCGGATAGTAAAAAACTGGTTTTAATAAAAGGTTTTGATCCAGTTCTGCAGCAAGCAATAATGATTCATGAACTTGCCCATGCCTTGCAAGACCAATATTATGACCTGCAGCAATTAGTCAATCCTGACATTAATAACGATGATTTGCTCCTGGCCCATCAGGCAGTAATTGAAGGTCAGGCTACTGCTGTTATGATAGAAGTTTTTAGTGGGCAAAGTATTGACCAATTTCCTGATTTAGCTCCGCTCCTGAATATGTCGCTTGATATGCCCATGTTTGCCGGCAGTGCTCTGGTAAAAGCTCCTGAATACATCAAGAAACACCTGATTTTTCCTTACAGTGGGGGAACCAGTTTTATTCAGCAATACTATGCAACACATGAGGGTTACGATTCCAATAAGCTCTTTTCGGAAATTCCAACTTCGACGGAACAGCTTATTCATCTGGAGAAATATTTTGACACAATAGATGCGCCAGTGAGCATTAGGATAACTGGATTAAATTCAGCATTAAAGCCCACATTTCGTTCTCTTTACTCCGACGTACTTGGCGAGTTGGACCTTTTTATTCTTTTGAATTCATATCTGTCGGAAGAACAAGAAGCACAGAAGGCGTCGGAAGGGTGGGATGGAAGCCGCTTTTATACCTTTGACCATGGGGAAGATAATGAAGTGCTTCTCATCTGGTTGACTACTTTTGATCAGGAGGAGGACGCTCTTGAATTTTTCCAGAGCTACAAAAAGGTCATTGAGGCAAAATATAAAAAGGAAAAACTGACGGACAATCAAGCCGATAAATTTTTCCAGTGGCAAACAGAGGAAGGTTTGGTTCATCTTGAAGCAAAGGGAAATGATGTTCTGATCATCGAAGGAATTGAGCCTGAGCTCTTGTCGAATGTCAAAAAATTATGCTTTAGTGCTAAAAAGAATCCCTATTAATGTTATCCTCATTTGCATTACTTCAATTTTTTACTATAATTTTTTGGCATAATTTCTAACCTTTCTGACAATTCATGGAAAAAATCAATTACTTCCTCCACTTCATCATCATCTGGAATGCCGAAATTTGGTCCAATCTTTTTTTCTATCACTAACTGACCTATCTCATTATCTATAGTTTGCTGGTCAATTCCGCTTTTTCTTAACTTTATTACTACATTGAAGAATCTATCAAAGGCTCTTTTGAGCTGAATCCCATGTTCCTGGCTTAAATTCCCCTGGCTTACTTTTCTCTCAATCAAATGATTTAAAAGAGCTTTTTGCCATCCATAGCGAACCTGAGGTAGTTGAAAAATAAAATATATGCTAATCCCCAGCAGGATAATTGCGGGTAAGATGACAAATACAATGACTTTGAGAGTTGATCTTTTCACAGTGAATCCCTCTCTTTGCTATGAGCAATTTATTGAACTAAGGAGAATCAGGTTCAGTTTGCTCGGCTAATTCATCTAATCTTTCAGCTATTTTATTTAAAAAGTTCAATAGCACTTCCACCTCTTCATCTGATAATCCATCATCGTCTGAAATCTGCTGAAACTCTTGCGATGCTACTAAGGCTGCTATTTCTCTATCAATTATCTCTTCATCTACACCAAGGTTTTCAAGTTTTTCGCTTATTATAAATATCCTGTTTACAGCTTTTTTAATCTTGGTCGCGCCTTCCTGGCTCATTTTTCCCTGGCGCACGCTTCGGTCTAATGACCAATTTGTAACATATTTCGCTATACCAAATCGAAATTGCGGTATTCTGCTTACCACATAAATACCAACTCCGATCACTACGATAATAGGGATGATAGCAAATAATGCTACTTTAAGGGTTGATTTTTTCATTAATCTTATCCTTTTTTAATGGGCTGCTTAAAAATGAATATTCCTCTTTGCTTTTCAAGAATTATTTACTTCTAAATTTGTTTAGCTTCCTGCTGTCTCAGCTATTTTTAGTAATAGTAGCTGTTTTATTTTAGCCTTTATAGGCAAAATAGACAATACTTTCTCCGTGGGTGGAAATAATATGTGCCGTTGTCATCTCAATCTTGGTGAACTCCACCTTTTCCAGCATCAGCCTGAATTCCTGCCTGCCGTACCAGCGCAGATTAAATTTGTCGAGCATGGTCTCAATCAGTCGGTCATCTCGAAAGAGCTCGTACTTGAAATGGCTCTTTATGAGCTGATTGGGAATGTCAATCTCCGAGCAGGAGTGGCACAGTAACTTCTCGCCCTTTTCATTGCTGGCGGTTCGACCGAGCTGCCATTGACCCTCAGTGTTCGCTTTGAACTGGAACCAGGGGGAAAACAAATCGAGTACAAAGAGTCCGTCCGATTGAAGATGATGGTAAATGAGCTGTAAGCTGGTCATGGCCTTTTCGAAATTGTCGATCATCTGGAATGAAGCGCCGGCGATGAATATGGCAGCGTACTGCTTGCCGGTTTTGAACCGGGTCAAATCCTGCTTATACAGCGGAGCGGATAGATTATTCTCTTTAAGCTTTTCCCGACAGATGGCGAGCATATCCGATGAGATGTCCAGCCCCTCTATATCTGCGCCCATGTTCCGATAGGGCACCAGCAGTCGACCGCTTCCGCAGGCAAGCTCCAGAACCTTGCCCTTACTGTTGACGACTATCTTCTTGTAAAATTCGATATCGTTCTTCTCTTTTCCAAGCAGTGTATCGTACCACTGCGCCATAAGTCCGCGATAATGATTCTTGCTTGATTGCTTACTCATTTCTCTCCTTCATATATAGTATACGCTCTGGCTAAGGGATTTTATTCTGTTAATAATAGTAAGTATATCATTATAAATTAAATAATACTTAAAATACATCTGCCTTGTACAATTTTTCAAAAATTTTTGTAATACTACTCCCATTTTTGTCGTTATATATAATTAAGGAATAAATTATGTTATTGCTGATGAGGGATAAAGATAAGTACAAATTAACTTAGCCGCGCCACTCCCCAAAAGCTTTATAAATGTTTAATTTTAAATTAATTTAAACTAGGAGTAAAAATGGATAAGTTTTCAATTATTTGTTCAATATTTATGGGTTTTATCAGTGTCTTTGTAGCAATATTTTTAATTTATCTAACAAAAGTATTTAATCCCCTTAAAGACATTGAAAATGAGTTAAAATCTTTAAAGACAGAATTAGAGAGGATACCAGAAAAATTGCACCACCCTTTTAAAGATGTTGAATATGAGTTAAAATCTTTAAAGACAGAATTAGAGAGAATACCAGAAAAATTACGCCACCCTTCAAGATCATTGTTTGTAGAAGCTTTGAGCAAGGAATCTGATTTTTGGGGCAAACTAACTATTCAGAGAGCAGATAAATATAAGATATCTCGTTTTATAATCGATACATATATTCAAGATGGGGAAACAGTAATCTTAGATTCTGGCACTTCTATTTATGAGATTCCCCGGATGCTGCATAAACGTAATATCAAGATTTATACTAACAATTTATTAGCTTCAATATCTATAGTCCCCCTTGCTGAAAAATCAAATTGTTTTCAATTGCCGGGAAATGTTGATACTATTTATGGCGCCACTTATGATATTGATAATATTGAAGCAATATTTAAACCAATAGAAGCTAATGAAATTATTTTAGCTGCTACGGCAATATCTTTTGAAGACGGTCCTGGAATAAATTATGGTGATGATTATAATCTTGCGTTTAAAAAAGAATTAATTATGAAGGCTATTTATGGCTCGGATAAACCAAGATTAATAATTGCTGTAGATTGGACTAAATTTAAAGAGGAGTTCAAAAAGAAAAAAGTACATAGGAATGTTGTTAAGAAAGACGATTGGCTATCTGTTTTAAAAAGGGATAATTTTGCTCTTGTAACGACGTATCCGGATAAATTACTCAAGACCCAGGATGCAAAAATAGCACGTCAAGAAATTCAGAAATTCAAAAGAAATGAGAATGAAGGAGGTATGAAGATTAATATTGTTGAGATATAAAATAAAAAATTTTTGTAATACTACCCTCACTTTTGTCGTTTATATAAAGTGAGGGATATTAGTATTGCCAATCTCCAAAAGCTATTATTGCATTTAAATTAGAAAATTAAAGCATTATGATTTGAAAAGTTTTGATTTGATTCATATCAAGGAGACATACCATTTTAATATAATTTATTAGGAGGTAAATTATGAATATTGGGCTAATTATTACTGCAATTTCAACTTTTTTTGTAGCTATAGCTACTTTTGCTTCTTGGCGTTCTGCGAATGCAAGTAGAGCTACTCTCCAAGCTCAGTTATTGTCTGAATTTATGAAAGAATATTCAGAAGCCCAGATGTGTAAAGATCTACGAGCATTAAGAAATTGGAGATATAAGTATGGGGATAAGTTTGCGGAAGAATATATAAACAGGGCTAAAAAAGGAGAAGAAAGAGCACTTGAAATTGATTTTGCACGACGTCACGTTAAATTTTATTTTTCAAGATCATTACTCATATATAATGCAAAAATAATGAATAAGAAAACTCTAAAAGAAATAGGAGCAGTAGATGCAATTAATATTTTGTATGATATTATAGAACCACTTGAGAAAGCCCTAAATGCAAAGTATGATAAAAGAAAATTTATTCAACTTAAAAAAATAATTCCTCCTCGTATAGTTGATGAGATACAGATAATTCCTGATTCTCCAACCAAGGAATGATTTCTATTTTTGACTAAGTAAGCTTTCTTTTGATTTCTCTCTATTTTTCTTCTAATTTTTTGCTAATTTTTAAATTAAAAGCCCATTGAAAAAAGCTATTATTGCGTTTTAATCACCTCTATTATCTCATTTTATAATATTTTTTTAGCTTAATTGCTAGTTCTATAATAGGGATATTATTGTATATTTTTTATAGAGGCAGAAGCGAAATTCATAAATATGCAAAATTTAATGAATGGGGAGAATTAGAATTTACGAATCCTTAATACAATTCTTTATTTAAAAAAATTAGATAAATTACCGCGCCACTCCCTAAGCTTTTAAAAATCGCTATTATGACAATTGACTTTAGCCATCATTAGATTTTATAATAAATATAAAAAAAATTAGATAATAGAAATGACAAAAATTTTTTTAACTCATGCAAGTATAGATAAGAATTTAGCAATCTATCTAAAAGATCTTTTGCAGAAATATGTATCAGGAATCGAAATCTTCGTTTCAAGTGATCCAAATGATTTGCTTCTTGGTGCAAAGTGGCCTGAAAAAATCCAACAAGAGCTTAAGGAATCGAATATATTGTTGTTATTAGCAACGACTCGGAGTCTAACTCGACCATGGGTATGGTTTGAATGTGGTACATTTTGGTTTAGTAATCGACCTATTATCCCTCTTTGTACAGGCGAGGTGAAGAAAAATGCGTTGCCCACTCCTCTTTCCGAACGGCAAGCTTTAAATCTTGAGGATACACATGACATTAAAAAATTGATTGAGTTTTTCGAGATATCAAATGATCCATCTAAGAAGCCTCTGGACATTTCATTGGTAGTTGAGCAGTTGAAAAAGCTTGAGCAAGAAATAGCTAATCTTTCTTTAAAAGATATTGAAGGTTGGATTGGAGTAGAGTGGAATAACCGTTTCCTTGCTTATGATGGACCAATTGAAGGTCTTAATCTGATCGACGATGAAGTATTTCAAATTAGTATTATGCATGCTTTGGAGTCAGCTGGTTTTAAAGTGCGTATTGCAAATACTGCTATGTTGTCTTATCATTTCGAAAAAGGATACCGCAAAATTTATTTGACAGACCGGAAGACTTGGAGACGAGAGATAAAAAAAGAATATGGTGTATTAATAGCAAAACCTGAAGGAATTGGTATCAAAAAGTAATTGGCATAGATAAGCTTTAGTTGTTTATAACTATCAATAATAAAACAATTTAAATATCTTAGTGGAGTGCACCCCTAAAACTGGACATATAGGTTTAAAGTATTGAATCGAGATTAATTAATAGATAGCTATAAAGAGGGAAGATTATTTATTACTGCTTTGCTTTGAAAAATTTCCAATAAAATGAGGAAATAATAAGAGCACTATATTATCTTTTGTAAAGAAATTAATAAGAAATTACTTCTACATTATCTATTTTATCAAAATCTTTATCTTTTGTTACAATATAGTTAACATTCAAATCTTTCATCATAGCGTAATGAAAAGCATCACGTGGTCTTAAATTATAATTCTTGATATTTTCTAATGCATTTTTAATACCTTGAATTAGGTCATTCTCAAATTGAATAATTTTCATCAATGGATGATCTAAAATTGAGTCTAATATTCTTTTCAAATCACCATAAAATTCACTAAATGGTTTTCTTTTTTCCTTTGGAACCTGTTTTTCTAAAGTCAATTTAACTTTGCACCAGGTTTCGTCTAAGGTAAGACATGAGATGAGCAGATTTTTATTTTGTTCCACGAGTTCAAACATCTTTATTCTGCTTGAATAGTAATCTTGGTGATTTTCGACGAAATAAGCTGTTAAAAAATTTGCATCAAGATAGAGGTAATTATCGGTATTATTCGTCATCTGAGGTATATTGATAAGTTTGTTTTATGTTTATTGCGGTTCCAAAGCTTATTGCCCCAGCAGTATTAATGAGGAAGTCACGTGATTTTTTGTCAAGGGATTGAAATCTTTCTTTGCCAATCAATTTATGCCATTCTTTTTCTTTTGATTCATACATATCATTTATAGAATTATTTATTTCTAAGTTATCCTGGAGGGTATTAGATACCTTTTCAGCTTGCACATGCATTGATTTTAGAGAAGATACTGGTACGCAAATTGGCTTGGCAGATTTTGATTCACCACTTGAATAAGTTGTTTCTAGTTCAAGTGGAAACACATAAAAATCCTCAAATTGTGTTGTTATTTCCTGTACCATTTTTTAGTTTGCTCTTTTTTTTAGTTTGTCGGGAATTTTTGCACTGGCAACATTCTGTGAATTGATGGAATAAATAGGTTCATCCTGCTCATTATATTCTTCAGTTCTCACAATTTTAGTCACCACTGATTTGAATTTTAAAATTGTTCCATCTTCTAATTCATATTCATTCCATTCTTCTTTTTTTACTTTAAAATTCACATCAACTCCATCAACTATTTTGCCCATTAAAGGAACTTTAACTTTCTCTGTACTCATAATGTCCTCCAAAGGAATTTTAGCATACTTGATTTACCTTCTTTCATTATAAAATAATTTCAAATTTTAGTCAAATTTCAAAATTCATATGATGGAAAAATTCTTTATTTGAAATTTGATAAGCATTATTAACTTTATTATATATTATTGATTGATTCAATAATTTATCATTATTGATTCCGTTTTTTTTCACTCTTTTTCTATTTTTTCCACTTGAAATTCTATTAGAGATATGCAATTCTCAGGTTTGCTTTCCTACCAGCATGACATTTTTTAATATTTGTTGACTATGTATCGCTAAGGTATTATTATATTTTCAGTATTTATTACCATTGTTCTTTAAAAATAAAGGCGATAGCTTATTTTAATGAGAGAGGGGTAAGAAAAATTATGAAACACAGCCCTTTTAATAATCTTAAAATTTATCGTTATTTTTTTATTGCTTTTATTCTTCTTTTAGGCATTTTAGCCATTTATTTAAGCTGTAAATCAAAATCGCCCACCGAGCCCAGCTCATCATTACATAATCAGATTTCAACACAGAGCACAAACAATACCACTACCTCTTCCAGCAGCACCACGTCTGTCAAACCCGGGCAGGCACCCACCAACACCACTACCCTCATCACCTCCCGAAACCTGACCACCACCTCCACTCGCACCACCACGACCTCCTCCAGCACCACCACAACCAGCCGCAAACCGACCACTACCATCCCGACCACCATCCCCACCACCTCAGTAGGAGCCTGCTATCTTGAGTGGTGCCAGGTAACGGTAAAGATAAACGATGGAGCACCAATTGTAGTACAACGATTAGATATTATAGATGTAAATCCTGGAGATGTGCTAGTAATTGGCATATCTGTAAAAAATAGCGGAACAGCGGCTACAAATGCAGGGACTTACGCTAGTGTAGATTTTGATTGTACTGGACCATACTTTTTTTCCATGAATAAGTATAAAGAGTTAGGAACAATTCCTGCTGACAACGTTTGTCATACCTGGTCAGATGCCTTTCAAATGAATGTGTTAAGCACAGTTGAATCAAGTGTTCTTTGTATGGGAGAAATTATAGTTTACTCCGACGAACTCTGCTGTCTTTTATTTACTGATTTTGGTATTATTTTGAAAATCGATTAATACCATTTTTACTCATTGCAGTATAATTCTTTCTGGGTAAAAAAGAATAAAGGCGCAGAATATCATATTTTCTTGTTTGCTTTAATTAGCACTGTTAATAATCTGTTGATTTTTCTACTAATGGAAGGCCATTTTTTCGCTCATTTTTACACCTTCAATCTTTTGAACCATACAATTCTCAGGTTTGCTTCCTTTCCCGCATGGCATTTTTTAATATTTGTTGACTACGTATCGCTAAGGTATTATTATATTTTTAGTATTTATTACAATTGTTCTTTAAAAATAAAGGCGATAGCTTATTTTAATTAGAGAGGGGTAAGAAAAATTATGGAACGTAGCCCTTTTAATAATCTAAAAATTTATCGTTATTTTTTTATTGCTTTTATTCTTCTTTTAGGCATTTTAGCCATTTATGTAAGCTGTAAATCAAAATCGCCCACGGATGCCCATGTGCCCTCAAATGATGCCCTGGCAGCTCAGGGAGCACAGAACACCACGCAGACCACTACCAGCTCCAGTACCACTACGTCCGTTAATCCCGGGCAGGCACCCACCAACACCACCACCCTCATCACCTCCCGAAACCTGACCACCACCTCCACTCGCACAACCACAACTTCATCCAGCACGACCTCCACTACCACAACCAGCCGCAAGCCAACAACTACCATCCCGACCACCATCCCCACCACCGTACCAACTACCTCGGTAGGAGTCTGTAATCTGGAGTGGTGTGAAGTAACACTAACGATAGATGGCACACAAATCCAAGTACAACATAATGATTACATACCTGTAATGCCTGGAGATGTGGTGAAAATCAGCTTATCCGTAAAAAATAGCGGAACAGCGGCTACACATGCAAGCACTTATGCTAATACTAGTCCTCACAGTAGTCCACCAGGCTCATTTATTTATGTGGATACTCAAGAAACTTTAGGATCAATTCCGGCTGATAATACATGTTATACCTGGCAAGATGCCTTGCAAATTAATGTTTCAACCGATGCTTCTTTTAATGATTATTCTGATGTAATTATTAACATTGAACCCTTTGCTTGCAGTACTATTACTATTATATTTCATTTAGTATGCTTTGGACCCATTAATTAAGACATATAGTCTTAGAGTGGTTTGGCATTTGTTTTTCTTAACCTCCAGGGTTTTAAACTCTTATGGAGGCCTATATCCCAGGGAAGAATGCAGCCGTTTCCGATTGTAGACCAGCTCGATAAAAGGGGCAATACTCTTGTGGCCATCTGTTCTGGTTCTGTATTCCTATAAGTAAAATTCCTCATGTTTTATATCCCTTTTCTGTTTGGGGGATTTAGTTTACAATGTAGTTTATGGCAGTGGAGATTCCCTATCTGGCAGAGGAGCTAGAGAAGCGCTTTGGTCTTCCGCAGGTTTCCTCACGAAAGAAAGCGCTCGATTCCCTGATTCTCACCATCTTATCCCAGAATACCAACGATAAGAATCGTGATGTAGCCTATCGCCGGCTCAAGGAGCGATTCCCCACCTGGAAACAGGCGCTGGAGGGTGGGGCAGGGGAGATTGCCGAAGCCATAAAGCCCGGTGGTCTTTCCAATCAGAAAGCGCAGCGCATCCTGCAGATTCTCCGCTGGTTGAAACAAGAGTACGGTAAGCTGAATCTGGATTTCATCTGCTCCCTACCTGTTAATGAAGCCATGGAGTTGCTCCTCTCCCTCAAGGGTGTAGGCGTCAAAACCGCCAGCGTGGTGCTGCTCTTCACCTGCGGACAGGCGCTTTTCCCCATTGACACTCACATCTATAGAGTTTTGAGGAGGTTAGGAATCATACCCTTAAAAGGCACGGCGGAAAAGGCTTTTTATCTGTTAGAGGATAAGATACCCAGGGATAAAGTTCTCAGCTTACATCTCAATATCATCAAATTCGGTCGCTCCATTTGCCAGGCGCGCAATCCCAAATGCCAGCAGTGTTTTCTCAATAATCTATGTCCGTATTTTGCCGGGAAGAGTGAAGATATATTGACATAAAGAAATAATAAAAAATAGTCAGGAGCATAAGCAACATGCACAAGGCAAAGGAAGAAGTGGATGGTAAAAAGGCTTTAGCAATTTGCAAAGCGCTGGAGAAGCGAAATATAAAGGGGATATATGTCAACAATTGTGAGGAAGCTCGGGAAAAAGTTCTGAGCTTCATTAATAAAGGAGACCGAGTCGGTTTAGGCGGTTCGCACACGCTAAGAGAATGCGGAATCATCCGTGCCTTGAGAGAAGGGGATTATAATCTGATTGATAGGTACCGAAAAGAATTAACCAGAGAGGAAGTCAGGAAGCTCTTGATCGAAGGATTATCCTGCGATGTTTTTTTGTCAGGTACCAACGCCATTACTCAGGATGGCAAGCTGGTTAATATTGACGGCACAGGCAACAGGGTAGCCGCTCTCTTATATGGTCCCGGGAAGGTGTTCATTGTTACCGGAGTTAACAAGATCGTGGAGGATGTAGAAGCAGCCATTCGGCGCATAAAGCTGTGGGCTGCTCCTTTCAATTGTATAAGTTTAGGTTCCAATACTCCTTGCGCCAGAACAGGCATATGTAATGAGCCAGCATGCCCCAGGGAAAGTAAAAGCTGTAATGAGATAACAGTTATTGAAGGACAAAGGGAACCTCATAGAATGACGGTCATTATTATAGGAGAGGAACTCGGCTTTTGAGCATTAAAGATTATTCGGTTAGAGTTTTTTGATTCGAATCGTAATTTTTGATATAATGAATTTCCAAAAGCCATGAGAAAGGAGCACAATAAGATGCATAAAGCGAAAGAAGAGGTTTATCGCAAAAAAGCTTTAACCCTTTGCAAGGCTTTAGAGAAGAGGAACATAAAGGGTATTTATGTAGAAACCATTGAGGAAGCTCGCAATGAGGTGTTTAAGCTTATAGCTCAAGGCGCTTCTGTTGGCCTTGGTGGCTCCGTTACTTTGAATGAGTGCGGCATTATCGAGGCTCTCAGAAATGGAGATTATAATTTAATAGACAGGTATAAAAAAGGATTGAGCAGAGAAGAAGTGAAGAAGCTTTATGTTGAGGGACTTTCGGCCGAAGTTTTTCTTTCCAGCACCAACGCTATAACCCAGGATGGAAAGCTGATAAATATTGATGGCACAGGTAATAGAGTGGCAGCGCTGATGTATGGTCCGAAAAAGGTGATAATAGTAACCGGGGCAAACAAAATAGTGGAGGATGTAGAGGGTGGTATACGACGGATTAAGCTGTGGGCAGCTCCTTTTAATTGCGTCCGACTTGATATGGATACTCCGTGTGCAAGAACCGGTATATGCAGTGATCTTGCATGTACTCAGCCGGGCAGAATATGCAACGAAGTAACTATTATTGAGGGGCAAAGAGATCCCGATAGAATGACCGTTATTATTATCGGTCAGGAGTTGGGTTTTTAAGTTTTAAGGAAATCAAATGAAAAAAAACAACAAACCTACTAAAGAAGAAATACAGGAGGAGAATCGGAAAATTAGACGTTTAAGGTTGCTAATTGATTTTACCATTAGCCTGCTCTATCAGAGCAACCTGACATTACCGGAGGCATTAATGCTCATAGCAAATACTAAAACAACTGTCCTCAGACTATTCCCTGGCAAAGAGCATGTTTATGATCTTATATATAAACCTCGATTTGATAGAATTCTTACAGAGATTTATGGCTCCCAAACCATTCATTGACGTTTATGGTTTAATAATATGGAAAAGATTGGGTTACTTTCCGATACGCATGGAAATTTAGAACTCCAGCGAGAAGCTGCAGAATTTTTGGTTCATCAGGCAGAAATTGATCGATTTTATCATTGTGGTGATGATTATTCAGATGCAGAACCTCTTTTGCATTATGGCTTGCCTGTAATTAGGGTTCCCGGGATATTTGAGACCCGTTATAAACAAAGATTAGTTCCTATAATAGAAAAGGATGAAGTAGAAGGGTGGCGCATTAATTTAGTGCATGATTTAAAAGATATGCTTGCTGAAGTGTTTCAGAAAGCTGATATTATAGTTTATGGCCATTCTCATGATTATAAAGCAGAAAAAAGGGAGGGGAGAATATTTATTAATCCAGGTCATTTAAAAGATATTACTCATAAAGATCGACCGGCAACTTTTGGAATTATTATCCTTACAAAAACTAAATTATCGGTAAACATCTTTGGTCTTGATAAGAAAATATTATTAGATCGAGAGTATGCCAAAGAAACTCTTTAGCTTATACAACTTCTATCCTCTTTTTTTGCTTTCCATACTGTACATTAATTATTGCTGTAAATATCCATGATTAGCTTGAGCTTTCATTTAAACGGCAAGAAATATTATATGGTGGTATAATTGCCCGCAAAAAATAGTGAAGATATAGTAAAAACAAAAAAATCTTTACCCTTGAGAAAGGTTATAGGTTTCTTTGTAGGATTAGCTATTTTTGCTCTTATCATATTTTTACCAGAGCCATCAGGAATGAGCAGCACAGCAAAAAATATTGCCGCTATTGCTCTGTTAATGGCTACCTGGTGGATGACTGAAGCAATACCAATAGCTGCTACAGCTTTGCTACCATTTGTATTATTCCCGGCATTAAAAATCTTGCCATATAAAGAAGTAGCACTTAACTATGCAAATCATAATATCTTTCTTTTCATGGGAGGCTTTTTTATTGCTGCAGCAATGCAGAAATGGAAGCTTCATAGACGAATCGCTCTTTATATTATTAGATTTATAGGAACAAAACCTGCGCGTTTAATCCTTGGTTTTATGATTGCCACAGCATTTATCTCCATGTGGATTTCTAATACTGCCACTACAATGATGATGCTTCCTATAGCATTGGCAATAATTCTGGGGCTTTGTTCGAAAGAAGATAAAGCAGATATCTCTGTGTTTGATCCAGGTGAGAGCAATTTCGCCGTCGCTCTCATGTTGGGCATTGCTTATGCAGCAAGCGTGGGTGGAACAGCAACCTTAATCGGAACTCCACCAAATATCATTTTTATGGGAATGTTTAAAAATTTATTCCCCCACTCTCCTGAAATGAGTTTTCTCCAGTGGATGACTTTCGCCTTACCTTTTGCTGTTTTTTTTATTGCATTAATTTGGTTCTACCTTACTAAATTAGCTCTTCCATTAAAGCAAGAACTCAGTTCAAAGAAGGCAAATGTTATTGAAGAAGAAATAAAAAAACTGGGGAAAATAAGTAAAGGAGAACGCATTACTTTGATTTTGTTTATCATTACGGCCATTCTTTGGATATTCAGGATTGATATTCGTCTTGGCAGCTTTAAGATTCCAGGATGGTGCAGTGTTTTAGGACTTGAGAACTATGTGCATGATTCTACAATAGCTATTGCAATGTCATTGATAATGTTTTTCATTCCCGTAGATTGGAGGAAGAATGAATTTTTGCTTGATTGGAGCTGGGCAGTAAGGATACCGTGGGGAATACTAATTCTCTTTGGTGGTGGATTTGCCCTTGCTGCAGGTTTTATTTCTACAGGGCTTGCGCCCTGGATAGGGGATAAGCTTTATATATTAGGCAAATTTCCTCCAATAATTATTCTCTTGATTTTAAATTTAGTTTTGATATTTCTGACAGAAGTTATGTCAAATACCGCCGTTTCCACTACTTTTCTTCCAATCATAGCTACTTGTGCCCTTGCAATACATATCCATCCATATTTACTCATGATTTCCGCAACATTGGCTTCTTCAATGGCATTTATGTTACCTGCTGCTACACCGCCGAATGCCATTGTGTTTGGAAGTGGTTTCCTGACGGTTCCCAAAATGGCCAAAGTTGGTTTAGCAGTTAATCTGATTGCCACTCTGCTTTTATCATTGTATTTTTATTTTATATTTCCCCATATTCTGGGAGTAGAAATTTATGCCTTGCCTGCTTGGGCGAAATAAAAAAAATTTTTAAAGAACTATATTAAAAAATATCAGGTAGGCATAGGCAACTTCAAAAATATGGTGGGATTAGTTGATAGTATCCTCGGAGTCCAAAGAGAGGGACAATTGAGTGACTATATCGATTTTTTTCAATAGCTCACTTGCCAATTCTTCGAAATTTTCCAAATTATATATTTGGTCAATGCTTGCAATTAACCTGCTTAAGGCTTGATTGATTTCAGTAAAGGTTTTTTTCGAATAGTTTTTTTTATGCCTTAATAGCTGCAGATGATGTTTTTTAAATTCTTCGCGGTAAAAATTTATAATAGCCCGATCTTTATAATTAATTTCTTTTTCTTTATCTTTCATTTATGCAAGCTTTCTTCTATAGTATTTACTCTTCAGATAATAATCTTATACTATTTATTTGTCAAGTAGCTTTTCCTGACTAAATAATTATGGATATATGCACAAATTATAGGATAATTCCACTTATTAGATTGTATTTATTTATGTTTTACTTGACTTTAGCAAAGTGTTATGATAACTTTTTTTGGTATAAATTAGTGTAAATTCTTGGGTTTAATAGATTAAAATGAAAATAAAAATTCTCGGTTCATATGGTGGAAGTTCCCTCAATTGCCGTACCACCTGCTTCCTAATAAATGATTTTCTCGCTTTAGATGCGGGCTCGCTCACTTTGGCCTTAGATTTAGAAGAACAGCAAAAAATAAGTCATATACTTTTAAGCCATACTCATATAGATCATATATATAGCCTTCCCTTTATAATAGCTAATATAAGCAATGATGTTTCCTCTCCAATTAGCCTTTATGCCAGCAAAGAATCAATAGAAAATCTTCATAATCACCTTTTTAACAATTATACCTGGCCAGATTTCTCTATTATTCCAAGCCATACTAATCCAGCCATTAAATTTATTGAAATAGAAGCAGAGAGAAGCTTTAAAATAAAAAATTTAAATATCACACCAATTAAAGTAAACCATATCATTCCAACTTTTGGATTTATGGTAAGTTCTCCGGATACTACTGTTCTTTATATTGCCGACACTTCTGCCACAGAAAAGATATGGGATTATGCAAATAATGCGAAGAATCTAAGGGCAGTTTTTATTGAGGCCTCTTATCCCAACAGGTTAAGAAAATTAGCATATAAAAGTGGACATTTAACACCCGCTGATCTGGCGCAAGAATTAAAGAAGTTTAAACAAGATGCTGAGATTTTAATTTATCACTGTAAACCTGAATTTTTCGATGAGATAAAGAGAGATTTACGGATGATAAATCATCCTCATATTGCTTTTGCCCAGCAAGATAAAATTTATAGCTTTTAAGCTCAATTCCTACATGTAAATTTAGTCCAGATAAAATATCAATCAATCAATTGCACTTTATGGAAAGAAAGCATACTGCTCGGGTATAAGATTACACCTTTTACTCTGCGGTTGTGAATGACAAAAATCTTAGTATGGAAAAGAGGTATCCAGGGGGCTTGTTCTTGAAATATCTTTTGGGCCTCATTATATAATTTAATTCTTCCTCTAACATCACTCAGTGGAAGCTGACATGCAGTTTTTAACTTTTCATCAAAAGACTCATTATCCCATCGGGCATAATTCTTCATTACTTCTTCTTTTAGAGATTCGCCGCTGAGTAGTGCACTTAAAATATAATCAGGATCACCCATTTCTGCAATCCAACCCGAAAGTGCCAGGTCAAAATCGCCTTTATGTAAAATTGATTGAAACTCTGTCCAGTCTGCAGGAAATGAAACCTGGATATTGACTCCGATATTAGCTAATTGCTTTTTAATCTCTTCCGCAACTCCAATATTATCAGGTAAATAGGGACGAGGCATAGGAATACATACAAATTTAAGATTTAAGCCCTCAGCAAATCCCTCTTCAGACAAGATTTGTTTTGCACGTGCTGGTTGGAAATTACCAGGAGTTGGCATAGCACTAAATCCCCAGAAGGCAGGAGATAAAACTCGATCAGTTGGAACTCCATATCCTCCAAAATAAAACATTCTCGTTAATCTTAACTTATCTACTCCTAAATTGAGCGCTTTTCGTACCTTAACATTATCTAATGGTTTGTGTGTTATATTGAAAGCAACATAGCATACATTCATCCCATAAATACTGTTTATCATCAAATTGGGATTCTTGTTGATTCGGGATAAATCGTTGGGAAAGAGAACATCTATTAAATCAATATTACCATTTTCTAATTCATTTATACGTTCTTTGTTATCTGATATGACTTTATAGATAATATTTTTAATTGATGGGGCTCCATTCCAGTAGTTCTCGAAAGAATCTAATATTATTTGATTTCCTTTTTGCCATCGTGAAAATTTGAAAGGACCACTTCCAACAGGTGAGAAATTTTGCAGGCGACCTGCTCTCTGCAGTGATTTATATTCTTGTATATTGCGTGCTGGTGCAATGGCAAATTTTACCTGGGCAAGGCTGCTCAAAAATCCACTTTTGGGTTCAGTCAGGATGAAGCGGATAGTACGTGAATCGATCTTTTCAATTTTTCCCTGGAAACCTTGAAAAAGGCTGACTGAGGCAATAACATCATCAGCGGTCAAGAGACTGCCATCATGAAATTTAATATCATTTCTTAAAGTAATTTCCCATACGGTATTATTATTATTTACTTTCCAGGATTTGGCTAAATGTGGTTGAATTTTGGTACTCTTTTCTTTTAATATTACCAGTGGTTCAAATATGTTCCACAGTATTTTATTTCGAACCGTGTTAGTTGAATCCCAGGGAGTAAAGACATCAATATCGCTTTCAACGCCTATAATGAGTGCTTCTTTATTTTTATCTGGTTGACCTTCTAAAACTAAAGAAATTGAGCAAAAGAGAATAATAATAATCACTCTCTTAAGCATTTTTACCCTCCCGCTTTATGCTTAAAAAGCAAATGAAATTGGTGAATAATAATGAACTCTTAAGAATTATAAAATAAAAACTAATATTTCATAAACTATTTTAATATATGCTATATTTTATTTCACCTCCTTCTTTATTATTCTGTATTTTCCAGTTGAAAGGATTATATGAAAAGGAACAGCGATGGATGATCGTGATGGGGAATATATCTATTTCTTCGTTCTTTTTGATTACAATAATATCTCGATTCAGTTTACGAAAATTATATTGGCTAAGCCTTAATTGTTGACATGATTATTAAATAATAAGCAACAGCCCTTTTTGTTTCTCGTTCCTTATTTTTATAAATAATTGCTACAACTTTATTATATGTTTTTAAAAAGTATATGGCAAGTATGAAAATTAAGATTTCTTACTTTTGAATATTTATATTTTTAAAGCTTTTTAACTAATTATTTTTGAGGTTCTATTTATGTTTAGTGTCTGAAATGACGGAAGCCAGTAAAAATCATAGCCATATTGTGCTCATTAGCTGCTTTTATTACTTCGCTATCCCTCATTGAGCCACCAGGCTGAATAATAGCTGTTGCTCCTGCTTTTGCAGCTTCATCTATACCATCTCGAAAGGGAAAGAAAGCATCTGATGCTAAAACAGTACCATTTAGTGGTATAGTAGACTTAGCTACAGCAAGCTTAACTGAGTCTACCCGGCTCATTTGACCAGCTCCCACAGCGGCAGTTTTTTGAGCTGTTGCAAAAAGTATAGCATTAGATTTAATATGTTTGACAATCCTCCAGGCGAAGAACAAAGCTTTTTCCTCTTCATCGGTAGGTTTTCGTTTGGTAGGTATAGTAAATTTCGATTGCTCCATAAGCAGGTTATCTCGTTCTTGAATGAGAAATCCACCAAGTATTCTACGATAATCCATTCCCGGTAATTCTTTCTTGGTAAGGATAGGTAATTCCAGTACTCTTAAATTCTTTTTATTCGCTAATATTTCCAGAGCTTCTGATTCGTAGGAAGGAGCAATAATCCCTTCGACGAAAGTAGATGTTATTTCTTGGGCAGTTGCTTTGTCTACCGAACAATTAAATCCTATGACACTACCGAAAGCTGATACTGGATCGCATTCTCGTGCTCGAACGTATGCTTCTAAACTTGTGCTACCAAATGCAGCTCCGCAGGGATTGGTATGCTTAAGTATGGCACAAAACGGCTGCTTAAATTCAGAGATTAAACCTAAGGCAGCATCGAAGTCCAATATATTGTTGAAAGATAGTTGTTTTCCCTGGTATTGTTTTGCTTTAACGATTGAAAAAGCAGGAGGATTAGCCTCCTGATATAGGGCTGCATGTTGATGTGGATTTTCCCCATAGCGCAAGATTTGAACTAATGGAAGCCTCAATTTTTGCACATCTGGAAAGATTTCATCTTCATCTTTAATCTGAAAAGAGCTATTTTCTAATTCAACCCTTTTTAAATAGGCACTGATAGTAGTGTCATATTCAGCAGTTCGCTGAAAGGCCTTTTTAGCAAGCAAAAAACGAGTCTCCAGGTCGAGAGCACCATTAAGTTCTTTAAGCTTTCTTATAATAAGCGCATAATCAGAAGGTTCTATGATCACAGCAACGTCATTAAAATTCTTTGCTGCGGATCGTATTATTGCCGGGCCGCCAATATCAATATTCTCAATGGTCTCTTCAAAAGTCGATTCTTTAGATTGACTCACTTCTTCGAAGGGATATAGATTTAAAACTACCAGGTCGATTGTTTCTATCCTCTGTTTTTCAAGCTCTTGTTTATGCTTTTCTTTATCACGTTGAGCAAGAATTCCCCCCAGGATATGCGGATGTAAAGTCTTAACTCTACCATCAAGCATTTCTGGAAACCCAGTAACTTCAGAAACATCGGTGACTTCAATTGAATTTTCTCTCAGACGAGCTGCTGTACCGCCGGTAGAAATTATCTCTATTCCATATTTCTGTAGTTCACGGCACAGTTCAACAACTCCTTCCTTATTTGATACACTAATCACAGCTCTTTTAATTTTTTTCATTATATATCCTTTTCTTATAAAGATTATCGCTTAAGTTATTACCGATAAATAGAAAAAACACTATAATAGAGTTAATAAATGTGTAGCCTTATTATAACAGTTTGCATATTATCAGGCAATATTATAATAGTTTAAAATGTTGAAAACTCTGAAAGAGCAACATTAATAAAGTAAACGATGAGTGAGATTGCTTTTAGCTTTCTTATATGATATTATTTTACACTATAAATTTGCAGGTATAAACTAACAGAAAAGGATTAATTAGCTGAACAAAATAGAAAACATACAAGTAGCTTTTTGCCACGATTGGCTTACCGGAATGCGTGGTGGTGAAAAAGTATTAGAGGCATTGTGCCAGCTATATCCTGATGCTACTATTTTCACCTTACTTCATAAAAAAGGCTCTGTTTCTCATTTAATTGAGAGAATGGAAATAAAAACATCCTTTATTCAAAAATTTCCCTTTGCCGCTTCCAAATATCGTTATTATCTTCCCTTTTTTCCTACGGCAATGGAACTTTTCAACCTTGAAGAATTTAACATTATCATAAGTTCAAGCCACTGTGTAGCCAAAGGTGCAATAATTCCCCAGAATTCCCTTCACATTTGCTACTGTCATACACCTATGCGCTATGCCTGGAATATGTATTATGAATATTTTAATAAGCAACGAGTTGGCCTTATTTCGCGTATTACGATCCCTTTTTTTATTAACTACTTACGCATTTGGGATATTGTTTCAAGTAATCGGGTAGATTATTTTATTGCAAATTCAAAGAATGTTTCACAAAGAATCAAAAAATTTTATAATCGTAGCTCGGTAGTGATTCATCCACCTATAGACACAGACTTTTTTCAACCCGGTCCACACAAAAAAGATTTCTTTTTAATTGTTTCTGCTTTAGCACCATACAAAAAGATTTCCCTGGCAATAGAAACTTTTAACCAGTTAAAGGTTCCTTTGAAAGTAGTGGGTATAGGAAGCGAATTTCGCAGACTAAAGAAGATGGCAAAAAGCAATATTGAATTTTTAGGATGGGTGAGCAATGAAGAGCTTCTCGAGCTTTATCAGCAATGTCGGGCTTTCATTTTTCCTGGGGAAGAGGATTTTGGCATTTGTCCCCTGGAAGCCCAAGCTTGCGGCAAGCCCGTTGTTGCTTTCGCTCGTGGAGGCATTTTGGAGACTCTAATTGATGGAAAGACAGGTGTTTTCTTTCATAAACCTACAGTGGATGCTCTTATTCAAGCTATTGACAAAGTAGAAAAAATAAGTTTTAATAAGGAATCCATCAGGCAAAATGCGCTAAGATTTTCAAAGGAAAAATTTAAGCAAAAGATATGCGAATATATTAAGGAATGTTCAGAAAAACATAATAAAGGGAGCTAATTGTGCTAAAAACCCAAAGGCTGTATTTTACTATAATTTTTCTTACAGGTGACATTATCATAACCTGTTTTTCCTTTCTTCTTGCTTATTTCATCCGTTTCAAATCAGTCTTTGATGTCCCAAAAGGTATACCAGAGCTATCCCAATACCTGAGGATTCTTCCTTTTCTTGGTGTTATTTGGCTAATCATCTTTTACTTTAGAGGTCACTACAAGCTGAAATTGGAAAGGTCGAGAATTGACGAATTTTTATCTATTTTTATAAGTGTTTGTATTACTGTAATATTAATACTTAGTCTCACCCTTTACTACAGAGTTTATTATAGATATCAACCAGAAATTGCACCTAAATATGAGTTTTCTCAGTTTGTATTCGGTCTATTTTTAGCAATTGATACAATTTTGCTTTATCTTTTAAGGGAAAGTGTTAGGCATTATCTTGAACGGGCACGGAAGAAAGGCTTATATCAGAAAAAAATTATTATTGCTGGAGCAGGAGATTTAGGAAAATTCTTAGCCAAGAAAATGTATGCTCATCCGGAATTAGGATTTAACTTAATAGGTTTTTTAGATGATGATCCGAATAAAGCTGATATGGAATATATGGGAGTTCCTGTAATTGGAACATTGCAGGATTTTAACAAAATAATTGCTCATAAAAAAATTGAGCAGTTATATATTGCCCTTCCACTGCGTGCACAGCAAAAGACTTTTAGATTAATTCAGCATGCCAACCGTGAGGGCATTGCTATAATGTATGTACCTGATCTGCTTCAATTTGTTGTGCTTAAAGCTGGTCTTGAGGAGCTGGATGGAATTCCTATGATCAATCTTACCTCAACACCATTGGGAGGATGGAAGCGAATTATAAAGCGGCTTATGGATATAATTTTCTCTATTAAAGGTTTACTGTTAATGATTCTTCTGTATCCGATAGTAGCACCTATAATTAAGCTAAGCTCGAAAGGTCCGGTATTTTATAAGCAAACGCGAATGGGAATGGATGGTAATACTTTTCAAATTTACAAATTTCGCTCGATGAAAGCTGATGCAGAGAAAAAAAGCGGACCTGTATGGGCCACAAAAGATGATCCTCGAAGGACATGGATTGGAAGGATCTTAAGACGACAAAGTCTGGATGAGCTTCCCCAATTTTATAATGTATTGAAAGGAGACATGAGCACAGTAGGACCTCGACCAGAAAGGCCGGAGTTTGTGAATAAATTTAAAGAAAAATATCCTCAATATATGCTTCGCCATAAAGTTAAATCAGGCATAACAGGGTGGGCTCAAGTTAATGGATGGAGAGGTAATACTGCTGTTGATAAACGAATTGAATATGACCTCTTTTACATAGAAAATTGGTCCTTATCCCTCGATTTAAAAATACTTGCTTTGACTCTATGGCAGATATTGATACATAAGAACGTCTATGAAGCTTAAATAAGGGAGCAGATTGGAAAAAAAGGATAAGAAGAGGGTTCTTATTACTGGAGGAGCTGGATTTATTGGCTCTCACCTGGCTGAATTTCTCTTGAACAAAGGCTTCTCAGTGATTTGCATGGATAATCTTATTACTGGATCTATTGATAATATTAGCTCTCTTTATAATAGAGATTTTTTGTTCATTCATCATGATGTTACCAATTATATTTTTATTGATAAAGATTTAGATTATATCCTTCATTTCGCAAGCCCTGCAAGTCCTGTTGATTATTTAGAATACCCAATACAAACTCTGAAAGTTGGTTCATTAGGTACCCATAAGACATTGGGATTAGCCAAGGATAAGAAAGCTATTTTTCTTTTAGCTTCTACATCAGAAGTTTATGGCGATCCTCAAGTACATCCTCAAGCTGAGAACTACTGGGGTAATGTGAATCCGATTGGACCTCGTGGGGTATATGATGAAGCAAAGCGTTTCGCTGAGGCTTTGACTGTTGCCTATCATCGATATCACAATGTAGATATTAGAATTGCTCGCATTTTTAATACTTACGGCCCTCGTATGAGAGTAAATGATGGCAGAGCTATTCCCACTTTTATAACCCAGGCATTAAAAGGAGAGGATATAACTGTGTACGGTGATGGTACACAAACCAGGAGTTTCTGCTACATTAGTGATATGATTGAGGGATTGTATCGATTAATGGTATCAGATTATTCATGGCCGGTAAATCTTGGCAATCCTGCGGAGAAAAACATCCTTGAGCTTACTGAAATAATATTAAAATTAACTGAAAGCAAAAGCCGAATTGTTTTTTGTACTCTTCCTGAAGATGATCCGAAAGTACGTCAGCCAAAAAATAGTCTGGCTCGAAAAATACTTAAATGGGAGCCTAAAGTAAGCTTAGAAGACGGTCTCAAAGAAACTATAAAATATTTTAAAAAAGTTCTAAAAGAGTAGGGCGGAACAGTTATTAACAAGAAGCAACAACCTAATAAAGTAATTGGTATATTAGGAGGTATGGGACCCCAAGCAACCATAGACCTCTATAGCGAGGTAATTGCCCAGACACCAGCTCAAAATGATCAGGACCATATTAAGACCATCATATATTCTAATCCCAAAGTTCCCGATCGAACACAGGCTATAGTGGCTCATGGAGAAAATCCTGTGCCTTATCTCCTGGAAGGTGCCAAGTTCCTTGAAAAAGCGGGTGCTGACTTTATACTGATTCCCTGCAACACAGCACATTATTATCTTTCGAAATTTGAAAAAGAAATTGCCATACCAATATTGAATATGATTGAACTTACCATTGAATATATTTCAGAACAATTTTCACAGGTAAAGAAAGTTGGTATATTATCTACTACAGGAACTCTTAGAACACGTATTTATCAGGATAGCATAGAAAGACATGGCTTAAAGGTAATAACCTCGAAAAGTTCTGACCAGGAAAATCTGGTAATGAAAGCTATCTATCACATCAAAGCCAATATAAACCTCGACGATGCAGCTCAGCAATTGAGACAGGCAGCTCAAAAATTAGCTGACCGAGGTGCAGAAGTTATCATCATGGGGTGTACTGAGATTCCCTTGGCATTAAAACAGAAAGATATTAGCATACCATTAATTGATCCAAAAAAAATAATCGCCCGCAGAGCAGTATTTTTAGCATTAGCATGAAGCTTTTTTGGAGAATAATTTAATGAAGCTAAGTACCTTTATGAAAGCTTTGCGTGCCCCTTTTTTTACCGGGAGTATTGTTCCCGTTTTTTTAGGCGCTTTAATTGCCTGGAATCATATTTCAACTTTTCACTGGGATTATTTTCTCCTGACTTTAGTAGGTGTTGTCCTCTTGCATGCTGGTGCCAATACTGCAAATGATTATTATGACCATAAAATAGGAGCAGATGAAGTTAATATCCATTACCATACTCCCATATATGGTGGAAGCCGTTTAATTCAAAACGGTATAGTAGAACCACGCATATTCTTAATAATAAGCATGAGCTGTCTTGCATTAGCTTGTGCCATAGGGATATATTTAACCATAACTCGCGGTTTTGCTGTCCTTTGGCTGGGATTAATTGGGGTATCAGGTGGTTTTTTTTATACTGCCCCACCAATTTCACTTATGAACAGGGGATTAGGTGAGCTAACCATCTTCTTAAATTTTGGTGTATTTCCTACCGTGGGTGCTTATTATGTTCAGGCCAGAAGCTTCTCTTTAGAAGTTTTTCTCGCATCCATTCCCATAGGATTGCTCATGGCAAATGTGCTTGTAATTAATGAATTTCCAGATTACCAGGCTGATAAACAAGTTGGAAAAAATCATTTGGTTGTCAGATTAGGTAAAAAGAGCGCCCGTTGGCTGTACCTTATTATACTTATTTCTTCTTATTTATTTATTATTCTTTTTGCTTTATTGGGTATGATCTCTCGCTTCACATTACTTAGCCTTCTTACAGCACCTCTCGCTATAAAGATCGGGATAAATACCTGGAAACATTATGCGGGCTATAAAGATTTGCTTCCTTCAAATGTAGGTACCATAGCCGCACATTTAAGCATAGGGATTCTTCTCTGCATAGGGTATGTATTGCAGAGAGTGCTGTAAGCATTATTATGTGAAAGAGAATATAAAATTAGCTCATTTTTAGAAAAGGCAAAAGCTATTAAATATAATAAAATTATTTTCTTATTATGGCACAATAGAATTGCAGTCGATAGAAAAACTTTTTAGCAAGAAATCTGTTAATAGCCTTCGTAAAGAAATCTCCGTAGCTGAAGGAAGGGAGATATTTTTTCTGGGGAAAACCAATGCTCATCGCAGAATTATTGAAGTTAAGGCAATAGCGAGAGGTGATGAGGAGGAAGTGCCAGCTCTCCAACAGGTGGCAGCTCCAGGCGATGTAGTTATTCATAATCATCCCAGTGGTAAGCTCAAGCCTTCAAAAGCTGATTTGCAGCTTGCTTCTCTCTTTGGGCAAAGAGGAATCGGTTGTTATATTATAAACAATGAAGTGACCTTGATTTATGTAGTGGTAGAAGCCTTTGAAAAGATTGAGCTTCAACCCTTGAAGGATGATAAGATAATTTCTCTTCTTTCACCAGGAGAAGAAATTTCTCAGAAGCTCAGCAATTATGAGTATCGTCTTCAGCAAATGGAGATGATGAAAGCTGTTATTGAGGCTTTTAATCACAATAAAATAGGGATTATTGAGGCCGGAACAGGAACAGGTAAAACCTTAGCTTATTTACTTCCTACAATTTTTTGGTCTGCTACAAATAAGGAAAGAGTAACAATATCTACAAATACAATCAATTTACAGGAGCAATTGCTTTATAAAGATATACCCTTTCTGCGTCAGGTGTTACCCCAAAAATTCAAAGCAGTATTAGTAAAAGGAAGAGGTAATTATGTTTGCCTTAGAAAGATCAGTGCCTTACAAAAGGATTTTAATCTCTTTAGCGATGAAGATGATTCTCAATTGCTTCAGGATATAATAAAATGGTCGAGCAGAACAAGCGATGGTAGCATATCTGATTTGAATTTCATACCGCCAGGGGAAACCTGGGAAAAGGTCAAGTCCGAAACAGATTTATGCCTCAGGAGCAAATGCCCTTATTTTAAGCAGTGCTTTGTTAATCGTGCTCGTCGTGAGCTATCCCAGGCTGACTTGCTCATAGTTAATCATCATCTTCTTTTCTCTGATCTGGCGCTACGGCGTCAGCTTGGCCCGGATAGCGAACTTTCCATTCTACCCGCTTATCAACGTCTTATTCTGGATGAAGCCCATAATCTTGAGGATGTGGTTACCTCACACTTTGGTTCCCATATTACCCGTATTGGACTTTTTCGGATGCTCAACAGACTCTATCATCTCAAAAAGGGAGAGAAAGGATTGCTGCCAATAATTAAGCTAAAACTCTTTCAGGTAAGAAGCAATATCTCTGAATCTACTCTTGATGGAATTATAAATTTAATAAATGCGCAATTAATACCCCAGGTAAAAATAACCATTCAAGCTGCTGAGATTGCTTTTGAGGAGATTGCCAAGTTTTTGTCCTCGCAACAGATTGAAAAAGATGCTCCCGAGCTTAAACAAAGAATAACTCCAGAAATACAGAAGCATCCCGATTGGCAACTTTTGGTTAGACAGGAAATTAAAGACGTAAAAGCAGAGTTCCAAGGATTAATTAACCAAATGGAGAAACTGAGCAAGAGCCTGGCAAGATTAAAAAATGAAGTAAAGGAGGAAATAGAGGACCAAATATTGCAATTGAAGGCTATGGCAGGGAGGTTTAGAGAGGTAAAAGCTTTGATCGGCAGTATTTTTGGACAGCACGATGAAGGAGAAATAAGGTGGATATTGTCAGGAGGAGATAAAAAACCAGGAAAGATCGAGCTGCTTACTTCACCTCTTATTGTTGCTGATGAAATGATTGAGCGAGTTTTCTATCCATATGGCACCGTTATTCTTACATCGGCTACGCTAACAATAGGAGGGAACTTTGACTTTATAAAAACTCGACTGGGATTGGGTAAAATTGAAACTGAACGTTTGATTGAATTAGTACTTCCTTCGCCCTTTGATTATGAGAAACAGGCCATTATAGCTATACCTTCAGATGTTCCTGCGCCGCGCAGCCATTTTTTTGAAGAGGAACTTCCCGGTCTTCTGCTGAAGACGATCTCCATCTCTCAAGGAAGTGCGTTTGTTCTTTTTACTTCTTTTGCTTTGCTCAATTCATGTTTCAGAAGATTAGAGGAATCTTTACGGCTTATGGGTATTACTCCATTAAAACAGGGCGAGGAAGGAAGGCATAGGTTATTAGAGCGTTTTAAAAAGGACATATCCTCAGTGCTCTTTGCTACAGATAGCTTCTGGGAGGGTGTTGACGTGGAGGGTGAAGCGCTACAATGTGTCATACTAACAAAGCTCCCTTTCAAAGTTCCCAATGACCCGGTGATGGAGGCTCGTATGGAGTATATTGAAAAACATGGCGGGAATCCTTTTATGGAGCTTGCAGTTCCTCTAGCGGTTATTAAGTTTAAACAGGGCTTAGGACGTCTTATCCGCCGCAAGACTGATAGAGGTGCTATCGTAATCCTGGACAAGCGAATTAAAGAAAAAAATTACGGCAAAGCTTTCCTCCATTCCTTACCGAAGGCGAATTTAATAATTGACAAAAAAGAAATAATTTTTGAGAATCTTAGAAATTTCTTTGTCTTATAAACGATCATTTTAAAGTGTTATAATGTTTATTTATGTTATAAAGGAATAGCAAAATGAGTTCCTCATTAAAAAATCTGTCCAAGATGATTGATCACTCGGTCTTACATCCCGCCTTTGGTGAGAAAGAATTAAAGGAAGGGTGTTTGTTGGCAATGGAATATAAAGTAGCAGCTATTTTTGTTAAGCCTTTTCAAGTAAAAGAGGCCTGTCGCTTTTTAAAAGGAATGGAAATGAAAGTTGGAACAGTCATTGGCTTTCCTCATGGAGGTAGTGATAGTAATGTTAAACGTTTTGAGGCAATGCAGGCACTCCTGGATGGGGCTCAAGAACTGGACATGGTAATAAATATAGGAGCTTTGATTCACGGAAATTCTGACCTTGTTAAAATAGACATTAGTGGTGTTGTAGATGTTGCTCATACACAGGGTGCAATCGTAAAGGTGATTCTCGAAAATGCTTATCTCACTGATAAGCAAAAAGTGATAGGTTGTCAGCTATGCGAAGAAACTGGAGCTGATTTTGTCAAAACATCTACAGGATTTGCTCCTTCTGGTTACAATGCTAAGGACGTGCAACTCATGAGAGATCAGTTGAGCCCCAATATTGGAATAAAAGCTGCCGGAGGCATTAGGACGTTAAAGACGGTAATCGAGGCAATAAAGCTTGGTTGCGCTCGTATTGGCACTTCCTCAACTGAGGTAATCTTAGAGGAAGCTAAAAAATACTTGCCTGATATCGATATATAAGGTAAAATTTCTCTCTAAAAAAGGAGCATAAAAAAGCTATGCGATTGTATCGAATGTCTTTGATAAGCTGCTTATTGATTTTTTTGGTATCACTTTCTGCAATCGGACAGAAGTATTCCACCCCACAAAAAACTTTTGAAATTTATAAAGAAGCTGCTAAAGTCGGTGATGTAAATGTATATCTTGATTGTATAACGCAGGCTTCTCGTAAATTATTAGCTGGTCAGCTTCCTACTAAAGAAATATTACAGCAGGAATATCTATTTCTAAAGGGAAAAGAATATTCTGCTAAACAATCAAACGATATGGCAATTATTTATTTCAAAGAAAATACTCAATATGAACCTCCTTATCTCTTCTCACGAGAAAATAATGAGTGGAAGATTGACCTTAAAGCTATGGAGGAAAAAATTTACTTCGACGAAGATAAAAAGTGGTACATTGTTGGAGAAAAAGAGATTGTTCCCGAAAAAGAAGAGCCCCATGAAGTTAATTCAGTTCGCTGATGAAAGTAAGCAGGGGCTAAAATCCACTCTATAATCATTTTTAATCACTCATCAGAGTATAGGGATGACTTACAAAGCGATTATTTTTGATCTGGATGGTACTATAACCAAGCCAATTATTGATTTTCCGGCATTGAAAAGCGAGCTTGGCCTTAACCCGGATCAATTCATCCTGGAATATATGGATAGCCTTCAAGGGGAAAAACTAACAGAAGCCAATAGAATTTTAGAAAAACATGAACTAAAAGCAGCTTATAGTGCGAAGCCAAATGATTATTTTCCTCAAATCTGGGATTTTATTAAAAACAAAAAGATGAAAACAGCGCTTCTTACTCGAAACAGTCGCAAAGCAGTAGAGATCACATTGGAAAAATTAGGAGTCTCTTTTGATGCCATTATTACCCGGGAAGATGCCCTTCCAAAACCCTCACCTCAGCCCGTGCTTCTAATAAGCAAACGGCTGGAGATTGGCTTGAAAGATATTATATTGGTGGGTGATTTCAAATTTGATATCTTATGCGGTAAAAATGCCGGTGTAACAACAGTCTTACTCACTAATGGGAAAGAGCTCTCGGAATGTGTGCATAGTGATTATATAATTGAAAATCTAAAAGAGCTTATACCCATTCTTCAAGCTTAGAGCTGCATTTCTTCTTTAACTTCATTTAGTAATCTGGACATTATCTCACCAGCTCTTCCTTTGAGCAAAAAATCTGAAATGGTATCGCTAAAAGAAGTTTCTTCTGGATTTATTTCTATGATTCTGGCCCCAGCTCCTTTTGCAAGAATGGGGATTGATGCAGCGGGATAGACAATTGCAGATGTTCCAATTACTAACATTAAATTTGTAGCTAATGCCTCCTGACTTGCATGTTGGATGGCATTAGCCGAAAGAGGTTCCCCAAAAAACACAACATCTGGTCGAAGAATACCTCCGCATGGGCATCGCGGAGGTATTTCTTCTAATATATCTTTTGTTACTGGGTGAATCTGGTTACAGTCAATGCATTTAAGCTGTCGATTATTACCATGAAGCTCAATTACATTCGTATTTCCAGCCTTTTGATGTAAACCGTCAACATTCTGCGTGATAATTGACGAAAGCTTATCCATTTTTTCCAGTTCAGCTAAGGCTTTATGTGCTTGATTTGGTTCCGCATTTGTGATAGTAACGCTCAGCTCTTTGAGCATTTTCCATACCTTAGTGGGATTAACATTAAAAGCATCTATGGTTGCATATTCTTCTGGTTTATATTTTTTCCAAATACCGCTCTCACCTCTAAATGAATCGATACAGCTCTCTACCGAGATTCCTGCTCCAGTGAGCGCCACTATTTTACCGGACTTGGCAATAAGTCTTGCCACTTCTTTTATTAGATCTTTCAACGCTATTTTTGTTAAAAATTATAATAATTCTATATGCTTATCTATAAAATTAAAAGCCGTATCAAGTAAGCGTTTTTTGTTCTTATTATGGGGGCCTAAAGCATTGATTAATTCAGGTGGGATTGGTGCTTCATCCATTTTATTAAGATGTTGCCAGACGGAAGCAGCAGCGCCACCAGTGCAAGCAAAAGGTAGAAGAATTTTTTTATTTTTAAGAGTGTATTCTATCTCATGGAATGTTCCGACAGCACCAGAAATAGCCAAAAAGCATTGTGCAAGTTTGATGAGCTCGCCTCGACGCTCTGCCCAGGTAGAGCCTTTATACAAAACTTTGCCATAATCGTGATCCGGATTCATTCCTATAGGAACAACCGAAATTATATAATCTTTATGAGGAATTCCCTTATTTTTTAGGTACTCATATGCACCCTTGGAGGCTAATAATCCAGCTCCATTAACACCGCCGGTTATAAGCTGAAAACCTCTTTCGACAATCTGGATACCACAAGTATAAGCGATTTCTTCAGATAACTTGTCCGCTAACTTTCTACCACCAATTACACCAATACGTTTTTTCATGGTATAAAAAGAATTATTCCCATTGAAATGAGGAGAAGGATTAATAAAGGTTTAATAAATATTCCTTGCCTTAAAAGAATATTTATTGCGAAATAAATGACTAACACTTTAACCAAGACAAAATAAAGCGGATAGTCAAAAGAAAAGTCTTTTTGCTCGGGAGTAATTCCTGCCAGATGCGTGAGAGGCGAAAAGAGTAAAATGAAAATGATTGCCGCTATTACAGAAATATCAACTGGATGACGATAAATGGAATAGCTTCTATCAATAATAAATAGCAGGATTAGCGATAATAATAAAATAATAAAACTAATTAGAATTAAGGAAGACCATATATCATTTGTAAAATTAATAGTTATACTAAGGTTATTAACTCCTTTTGCAAAAATTATAAGGAAGAGAAAGGGAATGCTCATGGCAGCAGAAAAAAGGGATTTTTTAGAAAATAGCTCAGCCTTTCGTAAAGAAAAGTAGCAGAATGCCACAGTGAACAGAATGAATAATACGAAAGCCCCGGTTGGTAGTAAAATCCCTTTGAATACATGAGATAGGATGGTTATATATAGGAGACTAATAATTATATACTGTAATAAGGCTACTTTTTTGTCCATGAGCGGTTACTTACCCTTTCTCTTCCAATATGAAAATGTTGTTCATCTATGAAAAAATAGTAATTAAAAGAATGACCGTTTTCTACTCTTCTTTAGGAGATGAAACATTTTCTTCTTTTACCGGTTTTGTGCAACTCAAATCATTAAAGTTCATTAGAGCATTAAAGATAAGCATGAAATTGCTTTTATTCAGAAAACGTCGCATAGGATTTAAACTGAACATCACTATATGCCCTTTTTCAAAAGGTACGTCTACTATGGCTGCTTTTCCTCTGATTTCTTTTTCACCTTGAATTAAGCCGCTTAAACAGAGTTTATCTGTATCAGCATACTTTAAAATAATATTGTGCTTATTTTTTTTTGGGATTCTAAACATTATATTGAAACCTCGATATATGGGAAAATTTTTGTCATAACCATAGCAAATAGGATGGGTATTGTTAGCAATTTCTGCTTGAAGTAGAGAGCCTGGTGTGAAGAGGTTTCTTGTCTGTGCTTCGCTGATATAGCGGATAAAACCGTAATCGAGAGGTATTCGACAGGCAGAGCCAATAGTAATAAGGAGACCTCCAGTTTTCACAAATTCCTTTAAGTTCAGCAATCCTTCCAGGCCCATTCCACCGGTAATATCTTCAGATTGATCAATTGAACCCAAATATTTAAATTCATCAGTTTTTGTATAGGGAATTGGGCCCAGTTGAGGATCTATTCCGAAAACCAAATCTCGCCCTCTTTGGAATAGTCCTTGTTCTGGGATAATAATCACATCGAAATCTGTATTCAGATTTCCTTCCCTTAATTTATCTTTGGAAATAAGAGTAAAAGGAATCTGATAATTGTCGAAGGTGTATCTAACCCAACCAGAATCCTGGGTATATCTCCAGGTATGATATAGTGCAATATGCGGCAAATCGAGTTCGTGCATCTTTACCTTTAGCTCTTTATTAACGGCATAAGCACGTAATCCAAACTCTTCTACAACTGATTTAATATCCTCATGAATTCCAGCAGATTGATCAACCACAGGTACTAGTATGGTCCCGGGAGCAAATGAAATCTTATTAAAAGTGAATTTTTCTTCAGCAGAAAAAGCTTTGTATTCTTTTAGTTTGAATCGGGCAGTTACCAGCGTATTTGCAGCCTTATTTTCAATGATATAAGCTACTTTTGCTTTATTCCCAATAATGCAAACTTTTTGCTTTGCTGGTCCTGTTATTGATTTTAAAGGAACCTGGAAAATTTTCTTATCATCAATGCTAACTGTTTTAATATTATGCATTAATCCCAGTGTCCAACCTACATCATCATAGGGTCTTTTTTTATTTTTAGGGAATTCCTGGATTTCCAGCATTATTTTGGCGAAAATTCCATAAGGTTGATCCAGACGAATGACATAAGAGTTAGCAGGGAATTCTTGATCACCTATTTTAAATGATTTTTCAGCTTGACCTATTTCTACACCCTGCTGCATAAGGAGATTAACTACATTTGCCGCTTCAACCGGATCTCTTTGTTTTGAAGGAATTACCCAGGCATAGGGAGGTTCATTTTTGCCTTTATTAAGAGCATTACATCCTTTTTTCCAGTAATTATAAAGAATTGTATCTTTATTAAGAGCAGTAAGCTTTAAAGCACTCAATATTCCACTTTCTTGGTAATTAATGTTGTTGCGCATAGACCAGGTAACCTTTTTGTCCGGTGGCCAGGGTCGATACCACTCTCTGCTAATAAAGCTTGAACCGGAGAACGGCCTATCATCATCCGGAGCTAAATTTCGCTCCATGGTTGTGGCGCCACCGTTTCCAAAAGTTTCGTAAAAACGTCCCAGTGAATTATGCGTATTTGCAACCCAGGCAAGGTAGCCGGGATACCACCCGGTAAAGAAAGCGTGCGTCCATACGCCCGGCATACCCAGCTTCGTCAGTTCAGAAACTTCCCAGTGAGCTATCCACTGCCACTCATTAATAACAATAGGATCAAGAGTAGGATAATAAGGGCCAGTTCCAGTGGATACATAAAGATAGGGAATAGATTCGTGCAGATCATGCATAATCTGGGGATGCCATTCTAAGAAATATTTCATAAGATTGCGGCTCAGAGGTTGTGTCATTTGGATGCTATCGCGATTATTATCATGAAAGATGTATTTACCCCAATACGGTGGTCCGCTGGGGAAACGGGAGCGCTCGTCAGTTATATCCTTCGTATAGCGATAATACCAATCAGTATAACGATCGTGGCCATCCGGCTCAATACAAGGTGTAATTAAGGTGATTACATTGTCTCTTATCTTTTTAATATAATCTTCCTCTGAAACAGCCAACCGATAGGCTAATTCCATGGACATCTCCGCGCTTCCAGTTTCTCCTGAATGAAGATTGCAGGTTATGTGATATATTGGTTTTGCTTTAGCAATTATTTCTGCTGCTTTTTTTTCATCTGTCTTGCGAGCGTCAGTTAGTTCTGCGGTATAGCTTTTATATTCTTCTAATCGCTCTATAGTATTTTCATCAGCAATCACCACTATATACATCATCCTACCCTCATTGCTCTCACCTATTGGTATGAGCTCTACGCGAGAAGATTGGTCTGCTAATGTCTTCATATAACGAACTATATCAGCATAATATGTTAATTTTTTAGGAGTACCTATGATATAGCCTAATACTTCCCGCGGCGAAGATACATCTGATTCCGGTATATGATCAATCATGGGATTAAGAAAACGTTCTGAAGTAGTATACTGGCGGATGAGCTTCGTGCTTTCCTCATCAATCTTTTGTTCTTGAGCAATTAATTGGCTTGAAATGATAAAGATTACTATTAAAACTATTGCACCTCTTTTTATTATTTTATTCAGGTAAAAGCTGAACATAAAATATACTCCTTTAAGTACTATTAATCCGATAAGAAAAAATCTAAATCTTTTGTGCCTTAGGTATTATAGCATTTTCCAGCAATTATTCTATAGCTATAAAAATTGTAAAGCAACCAGTTATTAGGGAATTATGAAAAGAAAGATAGTAAGCAGGAATATGTTAATGTTAAATGTGGTCGCTCAGTAAGGTTTTATCCTGAAGGTATTAATAATTGGCCTGGTAAAAATAAGGTGAAAAATAAGCAATTCTCCTAGATAGATACTCCTTATATAATTTAAAGCATTTCATTGAAATTATTTAATTCTCCAATACTTTCATTTTTTCTAGCGAAGACTGTGAGGAGACAAAATTATCCTAATTAGTCCGAAACAGATCGAATTAAATCGAAGGCTCAAAATTTTCTAAATATATTTTTTTCAGTAAGTTAAGGAGATATCGCCTTTAAAAATCAAAGCTTTAGAAAAGACCTGAAAATCATAAGAATGGAACTTAAAATACCATAATTTTATGGATCAACAAGTCTAAGTATGCATGATGTAATCTCGATATTTTTGGATATTTCAAATAGCTTTGTAATCACTTTTTCATCATGTGGTTCCAAATTACTAAAAACACCTTCGAGAGTCTTCAATTCTTCTTCACTTATCTCTGGCATTTTCCACCAACTCAAAAAAGCGCAATCATCTTGAATAGCTTTAAGAGGTTTAAGTGAAAGTTCCTCCTCACCTTTTCTGACTGGTGCTAAAATTCTTTCAAGCCTATTAATCTGAAGTGTTTGGCCCCAAATTGTCTCACCTATATAGGAGAAGTGCTCAAGAAGCTGTTTTAAATCAAATTTTTCGGTTTCCATTTGCTAAATTATTTTTTAGATTTAAAGGAATTCAATTTAATTAGCTTTTTTTAACTTAAATGAAACATCATATAAATATAAGCTGGTAGTGTAACATATTTTCTGTAAATTCGATTAAAGATGGGGTAGAAATGAATTGACAAGGGCCATCGTATTCTCCAACATACTAAAGATTAAAAA
>CAZYAF010000011.1:103227-132715 GCA_964645975.1 uncultured Acidobacteriota bacterium | reverse complement strand
TCGTTACCAGATGAAGAAAATAAGTGCAACTAAATCCTATCGGCAATTTTGGGTATGTATAATTTCTTGACAAATGAGGATTTATATGATAGAATTTTTATAATTAGGGAGGGGATTTTGTATTTTAAGAAGGAGTACTGTACAAAAGTGGAAAATAAGGTATAATCTTGACCTCGGAGGTGAAGGATAAATGAAAAAATTAATAAAAAAACTTTCAGGCGAAAAGGGCACCGCTCTCATGATGGCGCTCTATGCCATGTTCATAGTATCAATATTAATAGGTATTGGCTTCTCCTTGCTCTACAACTCAATGAGTATTATGAAGCGACAGCTTCATTATCGAGGTCAAACAGAAAATATTGCTAAAGCGGGTTTAGTTGAAGCACACAGCTGGTTAAGACGCCAATCAACCCAACCAATTAAAACCTCTGACCCCTCCGACCCAAGTTCCGATGATTATGGTTTCAATCCCGTTGTGGATACCAGCGACCCGGCAAATGAAATAAACGACAGTGAGGAACCAAATGTCGGTATTGTACGTCACTTCCAGATTGGGCAGAGCAGCCTCCATTTCGGTCGTTATGAGGTGAGAAGATATTCTGCCAAAACACCATACTCTTCTGAATCTACCTATACCTGGCGAGATAAAACTGTGGAAAGCTACTGCAAAGATATTTCCGCGGAGAGAGGGCAAAGCGCGAACAGTGGTACTATATGGAATATGGAGTGTGTGGGATATATCTATGTGCAGCATGATGCCACCAAAGATTTCTATGAATCCCCAAATAAAATAATACACCACGTGGTCTTAGCTACCGAGTTTCAACGATTGACGTTTAATCTATGTCCTGGTGCTATCCATTTAGACGAAGACACCGGTCTCCATTTAGCAAATAAGGCAAGAGTTGATGGGATCAATGATCCCGGATTGGTATGGCATGGCTCAGATACTGGTGACCGCACGGGTCCGGGTGATTTAACCGGTACACCCACAGAGCAATTGAGCAATGATTCTCTTAGCGTGAATACTATCTTCGGGGTTTCTCAGGACCAACTGAAAAACATGGCAGACTACTATGTTACCTCCACCAGCGATCTACCTGATATGAGATTCAGTATGTCTATAATATATATTGAAGGGAACGCTCAATTTACTTCTACCAACCCTTTAAAAGGAAGCGGTATTCTTTTTGTTGATGGAAATCTGACATTTACCAACAATTGCGGCGTTTACTGGAGTGGCGTGGTATACTGCACAGGAAACATCTCCATGGGTGATACCGCTGTTATCATGGGCACCGTAGTAAGTGTAGGTGAAAACTGCAACATACACAGCACGGGTGGAGGCAACATGAGTGACGTGGCAGAGATTACCTATGATGGGGACATATTGCAGCAGATTCAGCAAAAAATCGGGCAATATCGTATGACCCGTTCGCCATATAGAGTGGAATAAGACACTTTTCCTTAATTAAAAAGTAAACTTCCCAAATCCTCCATAAAGCAAAAAATTACTAAAAGTGTTTTATAAATATTTAAGGAGAAAAAAATAATTCGGAGGAAAAAATGAAGAAAATGATAAAAAGCGAAAAAGGCACCTCGCTCATGGAAACGGTGGTTGCTCTGGCAATCTTTTCTATTGTGATGTTGTCTACTGCTCTTTATATCAGTACTGCTCTCACTACAACGCGAAGCAATTTCGATCGAACCTATGGTACGCAAAAAGCTCTGCAGATGATGAACGAGCTGCGAGCGTATGTTGAGTCGGGTGCGGAGCAGGGAACCGCTGTTCTGGATAGCTTTGATAATGGAACTGCAGCGGTACCACTTCTTACTACCTTGAACAATATCAGCGATCCTGATGCGGAGTCGAGTGCAAACATCGATCTGGACGGCAGATGGAAATATGCTCGTTTGATAACTGTTCGCCGTATTCCTGATGCACCTAACTCCAAGGATGTACGCTTTGTTACGGTAAAGGTCTATTTGACAAACGAGAATAGCAGCACCGACCCTTCGCAAATGATGCCAATTGCTGAAATAGGTGGAGATGTCCGCACTGTAAGCGAGAGTTTTCCGCCCAGTCAGGTATATGATATCTATTTATTAGCGCTTGATAATGTGCCCGGATGGTGGAATTATATGGTTACCATAAAACCGCTGATAGAGAACGCCATTCAGGAGATGGAAAGCAGAAATCCGGGTCTGGTGTTTAGAACTCACTGGATTACCAAGCTTGCCTATGGTCGGGATAAGGAATATCTTCCCTATGTTAATGAGACCAATGACTCACGGGCAGCAATAGACTATGTATATTTTTATCCGGGCAAAATGCCCGATCCTTCCAGCAACACCGATGTGGCAGCTACTCATTATTATGTAGCCAATCGTTTTGCTGGCAGAGTGAATGTCGATGGTGCTATCCTGAATGACTACGATAACAATCCTGCTTCTATTACCTATAATCCATATCCCTATTCCATAGCCGACCAATATAACCATGCTATGCGCTACCATGACGAGCTTGACCTGTTTACCCAGAGAGTGCAAAGCGGGCAGGAGGATGATGAAGAACCTACTTTACGGCTCCTCTTAGAGGAAATGGCGCAGCATCCGGATAAATTCAAAAATGCCCTGTTCATAAATCTGCATGGTGAGCTGGTTCCTTTCCCACCGGTACGAAATTATGCCGATCCCGCCAAAGACCCCGAAGGTCTTCCCGGTGTCCGCGTCGTTACCCACCCAACGCAAATAAGATTCCGAAATTTTGACGATGTTCAGCTCAGGGTGTATGCTTATTTGAGTGAGCCTACCAAATATAATAGCACCTATGCCTTTGGCAGCACCACAGCCGGTGCCCGGGCTTATAATGACCAGGTAAAAGAAATAAAGATCCAAATCCCGCTACCGGAAGGCCACAGTACTCCTATTGCTGCCAGTGATGTGGAGGTGTATTATATATATGGTGGCATAGATGCGGATGGAGACAGCACCGTAGACACATATCCAACCAATTGGCAGCTTTGCACCCCAAGTGCTTCCTATCCGGGTGATAATATTATGGGATGCAAAGTCGATGTCAACTGGAACAATCCTGACACCTCTGGTGTTACAGAACAAGACCTTCTTATCACCCTCTATAATACTCCCTTGAAATGCAAATTTGAACAAGTAGGTGCCTGGAATAGCGGCAGAGGATTGTGGGACACATCCACGAGCACTAACAGCAAAGATAATACGACGCTTTATGGGCTTTATTACATACCCTCACCAGTGGTTGCAAATACTGCTACTACTCGCAACTTCAGAGACCTTTATGATGACCGTGGTGGTTTGGACATCAGAAGCTATCCGAAAAATACAGCACGCTGGCTCATAATTATAAAAGACAATAGCAATAGCTTACCTGAGACTGGCTATCTTAAAATAAATACTCATATTGGTGATGGAATTACAACGACTGACCATGAAGACCTGCGAGCCGGTGTCCTTTTCCCCAGCCCTAACAAGCCCTCAAATATCTCAACAGCATATACCTGGATAGAAGACATCCCACCGGTTACTGAAAGGTATCAGTTCTTAGGAGACCCCAGGCATCATCCGTATGTAGACCAGGAGGCATCTTATGATGCTACCAACAATCCTCTGGGCATGGGGTATAATCGCTACTGGGACCGATATTGTCATGACCCCGATCGGGATTCTGCTGATGAATATCCGGGTTACAATCTTCCCAGTACTAATGGATGGGATAGCAAATTGGCTATTGATGTTGCGCGTTTATTCCAGATCTGGCGGGAAGGTCTGCTGGGTGCTCGTGCTATCTTCAACACCATGACGGGTTATAGTTTCTACTACGTTGGTATTGGTAATGAGATAGGATATGACTCTGCCAACAACTTTCCGAACTCCATACCGGTATCGAATGAGCCCTTTACAGGTGGCGGAGGAGATGGTTATGAGCAATCCATAACCAGTGGTGACGGAGGCAGCAAATGGATTGTTGAGTCCGATGAAAGCTGGATTGGACTCTACTGGTTGGGTGAGCTTTTTCCTGATGACCAGTATGTTGCTCAATGGAAGGACGACCGTGTTTTAAGCTCACCGCTTTCTATAGGAAATCTTCCTACCGGGAGCTCTTCAGATACCTTTATTCGGGAATCGAGAAATGATATAGACTATGCTATCTGGGGAGCAGCTATTCATTATCCTGATGAGATGATGTTCGATTGGGAGCCGCAGAGAAGAACCTCCATAAAAGGATGTGCTTCTTTTTATAATGGCACCAGTTCTTCAGCTCCATTTAATCATATCTTCCGTGATGGTGCTTTTGCCCTTATCCAGACCGCAGGTGAAGAGATGTCTGATGCTTACAATTACCCCTTACCAGATGATATGGAAGCCTGGCGTCCCTTTGGTCTTGATCAGGGGGGAAACGACCCACCGGAATGGAATATGCAGCCCTGGCAATCGGAGCGAAATTTCCTTGCCTTAATCCAAAGCTTTTACCTGCAGGGCAGCGATCAATCGAGCTCAATAGTTCGCATGGATGATGGTACCGACACTTCGAAAAGCTGCTATATGGTAGTAAATGGCTTATCGCCGGCAGGAGTAGAGGGAACCAACCTGATGGCTCGATTTTCGGTTATCTCGGTTCTGCAGGGATATTTCGAAAGCGGACTCTCTACTACAAATCGTGTAGTACAGATGCCTCGTGTTTGGATTACCGAGCCTGACCCTTCCGATGATCTGGATAATCCTCCAAGCATTGACATCAAATGGAGCACGGACTGGAAAAAGTGGAATGGGGAAAAATATACCTCCAGCTATGCTGATTCCTTCTCGGAAACTGAAACACTATCCTTTTTCGTAATTTATTCCGATGATGGAGGTTCTACCTGGAAATACGTAAAAGACGGCTCAAGCGCCACTTTAGGTGAAATACCTCGAGACGCCAATGGTAATGTAATCAGTTCGCTCAAGAGTTCTGGTAGTCAACAAAACTGGGACAGTGTAGGGTCATTACCCAAAGGTACATATTTTATTCGAGTCGAGTGTTACCGGGATAACTATAACCTCCACTACTCGTATCATCAGTCGCAGATTTATTTAAAGAAGTAATTTCAAAAGAAAACTATGAGGTTGTGACATAATGATAGAAAGTGATAAAAACAAAAAGGGGATAATCAAAGATTTTGCCGGAACTACACTGGCTGAGGTTACCGTTGTGGTAGCAATTATAAGCGTCCTGTCGCTCATATTCTATTCTTTGGTAGTGGGAACCATGCGCACGAATATGCTATTGGAGGCGGAGAATTCACTTACTTCATACGGACAGCGAACCATTAATTCGCTTAAATCGGAGGTTTCTCAGTCGAGGCGTATTTATGAGAATAGCACCGAACATAACGCTATTCTTAGCAGAATCAACATCCCTTCGGAATATCCCAAAGTTACAGGTGCTCGTCTGTCTACGGTAGATGGAAGCGCAAAAGATCCTAAAAGTGTTGCTGGAACTGACATGGGTAACAGCTTATTCTTCATTGAAGATAGACCTCCTTTTAAATTGGAGGACACCAGTACTACACCTCCTACTGTTACATATATGATAGACCTCCACCGATTTAATTACTATTACCTCTCGGAGAAAAATGCAGGTGGTTTACAGATCGGTAGTAAAACTACTTATATGGACCTCATTAAATTTCAGAGCAAGCCATATGCCAATTATCAGCAAATGGTCGATGCGCAAAGCAACCTATCCAGCAGCGATTACGGCTCACTGGCAAGTGCTTTGGTTGCAAATGGGATCCAGTACTGTATAGACTTGAGTGCCAGCGACGTTACCAACGTATTTTATGAAATCTCCGGCAGCAATCTGGTAAGTCGGTCATCCCATAATATTCAAATCGATAGCGCAAAACCGGTTATGTCCATAATTGAGGGTGCTAAAGCAACGGGAACAGTGCGCTACTCCGTTGCTTTTAACAAGGCTTCCGATTTCAATATATTTGAACCAGTACCCAAATATTCTAATGATACATCAATACCGTTAGGTTTTGAGGTCATTATAATTGGTGCAAGCGCTGCTCGGCAGGTGACAGTGAGGTTGGTATTAGCAGCGGGACTCCAGCGTCAGATTCGTTCGCTGGCTAATGAGGTGACCGTTCACGCTCGGTCTTTCTAATAGTATCTTTATCCAAGAGGTCTTCCAGCTTAATACTTTGATTAGCGAAAGGATGAAGCAGAGGTATTTTTCGAGTGGTATTCCCATATAAAGTAAGGGTATCCCAGGTAGCAGCTCCTGATAATCCTCTATCGTAAAGCATTTTTATAAAATCTCCCCTTATCTTCGCTCTGGTATTGAGAGGAGGATGGCGCTGAGCACTGGTAATCTCTTCATCTAATTTCTTCCCATTAAGACGGCGCACAAATCCATTCTTCTGCAGAAGGTAAAAGATGCTTCTATCCTGACGTATATCATGGTATTTAATATCTCTTTCAAGCAAGCCGTAATAGACTTTGCTCGCTTTAAAATAGTCCTTTAAATCGAGTTCTGCTATTCGACAATATTTTTTCAGCTCCAAAAAATCTGCTTGACTTAGTCTTTCTTCTAAAAAGCTCATTACATCAAAGTTCTTATCAATCTGATTCTGAAAAAAGAGAGCATCTTCGAGCCTTAAGCTTTTTATCTTTTTTATAATATTGGTCCATTTATTTAGTTCATGAGGTGGAATATCAAATCGAGTTAAATACTTATCTATCAAACGTTTTTTAATAATCCAGTCAACCTCTCTTCTGAGATTGATGGGGTCTTTCTCCAAACGAGACAGAAGATTCTCCCATAGATGTAAGATTTGCTTATTAATCTCATCAAAAGAACTCGTTACTTGATTAAAATATTTCTGAGCTCTTTTCAGATATTCCTGCTGTATCTGGATAGCAGTTACTTTTTGTCCGTTATTAAGGCTTACCTTGTGGTTGCAGGTAGGATCTTTGGAAATCTCACGTAATGTTTTTATGGGATCTTCCAATTCAATTTCGGGCTCAAAAGCTTCTTCCTCTTCAATGAGCTGCAGTACTATTCCTGTAGTGCCTATTTTAATAAAGGAAGATATTTCTGACATATTGGAATCACCAACTAATATGTGCAATCTTCGGAATTTATCCAGCTGGCATAATGGTTCATCACGAGAATTTATTATTCCTCTGCGAAAAGTGGTATCAGAGGAAAGTTCGGAATCTATTAAATCGGCTCTTTGAGATATCTGGAATGCTAATTTATCACCTGAAAATATCTTGCCAGAGCCACAGAATATTTGGCGGGTTACTAAAAAAGGTATGATAGCTTTTATCATATACTTAAAGAATCCGCTTTCGTTCAGGTTTTCTCTTCTTCTAATGACTAAATAGTTCTCATGACATCCATAGGTATTACCTCTGGTGTCCACGTTGTTCTTGCAGACATAAATTTTTCCACCGATATTGAGTCTTTCCAATTCTTCTTCACAGGCAGTAGATAACTCCTCTAATATTCTTTCACCCGCTTTATCGTAGACTATAACTTCCTTAGGATCGATACATTCGGGTGTAGCAAATTCTGGATGGTCTCCAGTGTCTAAATAGAAGCGCCCTCCATTTGCGAGAAACATTCTGTTCTTTTTTATGGAATAACGTCGACCTTCCTCTCTTGTACCTCTGATAGTGGAATTGTGATCAGGATAAAATTTCTCCTCATAGATCCTCTTTATTCCTTTCTCATCCATTAAATTATTAATCATCTCGAATATTTCGGAGCCAGATAAAACAGAGGAATTTAGAGGGTTCGTCTGATAGTGAAAGATGGCATATTCTGTCTCTAATCCAAAAATACGCTTATGCATAAATTTTAACAGTTAATGGTTTGATGATTGAAAATTGATTTTTTCATTAACACGGGTTAGAAGAACTCCAAAAAATGTAAATTGTTTAAAAATTTTAATTATTTAATTAGTTGCGCTATTTCTTTTTGATCAAATCTTATAAACTTCCTCTTTTGTGGAATAGTTCTGTCAAGAACTACAAGCTCAAGCTCTCCGGGGCTTAGTTCTTTTTTCGCAGAGTTCTGGCTTAGTGCTTTTAACGCTAAATTAAAAGCTTCTTTTTTGCTCATGAGATTAGAAGAAAAATGGGAGGACAATAAATTTCTTATATGATTTTTCTCCACTTTATTGCTATCTGGATGCTGACATATATCTCCTATTACTGAAAAACTTTTTTCTTCAATCAAGCCGCCGGTAAAAGGGATAAGATATATATGATTATCCTCAGATGTATTGCCAATTTCAGCAACGAGAATCTCGACTTCTAAAGGAATAAGCTGGCGGCTAAAAATATCCCCCAGAGTAGTTGAGTATTCCGCAGCTAATGACCTTGCTTTCACATCAGCTCGGCTATAAGAAAAACCCCTTACATCTGCCCATTGGACTCCTGCTCTTCTGAGCTTCTCATAATCATTATATACGCCGGTTCCGGCAAAAGCGATACGATCGTAGAGCTCCGTAATTTTAAAGAGTGAACTACTTGGATTTTCTGCTAATAGCAAAAAACCATCTTTATACTCCAACACTACTATGGGATGAGCCTGACATAAAGCTTCCTCAACAATTTCTCTCTTTATTTGCAGCAATTTTTTGGGTGAAATAAATTGACTAATTTCCATTCTTCATTCCTTTTCTAATCTGCAAAATTTGGCGGAAGTTCGGCTATATGATATCTATTACTCCTTGCGCTGAAATATCTTTTATAATAAAAGCCTTACCACCTGTGGCAACATCCCTTTTTGCAGCAAAATTTAATGCTTTCTTTATGAGTCTGAGTGCCCCGTTCTGGGTTATAGTACCTTTATAAAAATGTTCAAGGGTGCTTCGAGCTCTCTCACCGCCACTGCCACTGGCAGAAAAAGGTTCTTTTTGAGGTTTGACGAAGGTGCCGCCGGTGATATCATATTCATAAATTCTGGCCTCTCCTTTTGCCAAATCATAGCCGGCAAATATGGGCATTACTGGTAATCCTTTTATTGCTGCAGGAAAATGCTCCTCAATCATTTGAGAGAGCTTATTTGCTTTTCCCTCAAGGCTTAGTGAGAAACCTTCCATTTTTTCATAATGCTCTAATTCGGTCTGAAAAAGACGCGCTAATTTAATGCTCGGTCCAAATATACCAGCAATGGCCAATGCGGAATAAGCATCTGTTCGGAAAACCTTTACTACATCATCGCTAACGACTAAATGCCCGTCTACTACAGCCCTTTTATCTCCAGCAATAAGAACTCCATCGTTGTATTTTAGGGCTGCGATGGTAGTTGAGGTGGCTGCCATAGATGGTGCAGAGATATCTTGGTAATGTGGAAGTAGCTCTGGATATTCTGCTTTGAGAAGCGCTATAAAGCTACTGCCCGTATATTTATGAAAAAAAGCCATATATTATTCTCCTCCTTCTTGCTTAAATCCGTCAACAAATCGCTGAGCTCGTAATTCTGAATCTTCCTCTTCCTCAGACAATACTTGATCGATTATTTCATCTAATTTCTCAAGCTCCTGCTCTAATTGATCACCCTTTTCTTCCAGATTTTTATCCGTTGCTGGAGCTCTCTTTTCATTTTCTTTCGGTGTTGTTCTCCTTTTCTTTCTCTTTTTAGCCATATCTTAAGTTCCTTAAAGCTAAAGTTGTTTTCAATTATCCTTCAGGTTTTTCAAAAGTTCTTCTACCGTATTAGACTGCTCTACAAGATCATTCACTAAATTATAAGTCCCCTTTTGAGGATCAGGCAATAATAATCTTTTTATCCTGTTTCCATTAGTTTTAAAGCTTATGCTATCCCAATTGGCTTCAACTATTTGCTGAGAAAACTTGTTAAGACAACGAGCTCGAAAATACGCTCTTGAATCTTTAGGAGGCTGATTAATAAATTCTTCTATAGCACCCCTATCATTTATTACTTGCCTTACTTTATTTTGTTGTTCTAATGCGTAATAAAGACCTATTTCCTTGCTAAGACAATGATAGTATATATCTATCTTTTTAAGTCTTGGGTCACTCCAGTATAAGCCTTTGCGTTCTTTATATCGTTCTATAAACCAGAGCTTTATTAACCAATCAATTTCTCTATTAAGCTGTCTCGGCTCCTCAGACATTTTATCGAGAATTAGCGCCCATTCCTTTAATGTTTCATGGTCATCTTCATTACAATTTGCTATCTCTGTGCAATATTGCTGTGCTTCTTCCAAGTATATTCTTTGTATCTCTATGGAGGAAAATTTGCGTCCATCAGCCAATTTAATCTTTTTTTTCAGGTTTAAATCATGGGAAATATCAATATTAGCTTTTACCGGATTATCAAGAGCCATATTGGCATGGATAAAATCATCTTCTATCATCTTTAACACTAATCGAGTGGTTCCAATTTTTAAAAATGCGCTGTACTCAGACATATTTGCATCGCCAAGAATTAGATGCAATCTTCGAAAACGCTTCCTGTCAGCATGAGGCTCATCGCGGGTATTGACTAAAGGCCTATTTGCTGTTGTACCGGCTCCAAAAATGGAACTAAAAAAATCAGCTCGTTGGCTAATCTGATAGTCTACATAATGGCTCCCATTCTCAGAACCGACTTTTCCAGCACCACAATAAATCTGTCTGGTGACTAAAAAAGGGATAAGATGTTTAAGTGTATATTCTGGAAAGATGCTCGATTGAGGAAAAAGCCTCTCAAAAGCCCTGGTATCAATAAGGTAATTTTCATGGCAGCCATAGGAATTTCCTTTATGATCAGAATTATTTTTGAATATGTGAATCTGTTCACTTTGATGTAATGATTTATTTAACTGTTCTCGTGCAATCATAAGAATTCGCTCACCTGCTTTATCACAGGCAATAAGATCCCTCAACCGTGTGCATTCAGGAGTAGCAAATTCTGGATGAGCATGATCAACATAAAAGCGAGCTCCATTTTGTAAGAGATTATTAATCCTGATATTATCATCATTTGATATTCGAATTTCCTCCATACTGCAACTAAATCCTCGTGCATCTAAAAATGGAGTCTCATTGCTGTAGTCCCATAAAATACGCGAGAAGCGATTAAAGCTATTAACAATGGCATATGCTATCTGCACCAGATTTATTTCTCGCCCATAAGTAGAAGCTACAGCATATTCCTGCTCGATTCCTGCTATTTTGGGTATACTCATAATCTAATAATCTTTAATTAGTGATATAAAGATATTAGAGGTATCGGCTTTTAACTGATACTTCTTCGTATTCTTTGGTTTTGTGCTCAAGTTTACGAGGCAGCATACTTTCTATGCTTATTATCCTTTCACCTTTTCGGCCTGCAATTTTAGCCCAATCATCTGGATTTGTAGTATTTGGCAGCTCTTCGTTCTCCTTATACTCCCAGCGAATTGCCTCCAATAAATCCTGGATTTTTATTCCTTTTTCGCCGGTCATTATTTGTCTCTTTAGAGCTGAGAGCTTTGCACGAGATATAATAGCTTCTATCATAGCTCCAGCGGCAAAGTCTTTAAAATAGAGGACCTCCTGTTCTCTGCTTTCATAAGTTACTCGAAGGAATCTATTATCCGATTTTGTGCTGTACATCTCTTTTGCTGCTTTTTTAATCATATTTTCTACTACTTTTTCTCTATCTTCGTTTACTGTTTTAAGTTCATCTGGATGGATGGGAAGGTCGCAGGTTAGGTATTTGCTAAAGATATCACGAGCTGCTTCTTCATCTGGCCTGTCTATTTTGATCTTAACATCAAATCGTCCAGCACGCAGAACTGCTGGATCTATCAAGTCTTGTCTGTTGCTGGCTCCTATAATTATTACATTTTCGATACTTTCTATACCATCTATTTCCGAAAGAAATTGAGGTACTATAGTCGACTCAATATCAGAAGAGATACCGGAGCCTCTCATTCTAAATAATGATTCCATTTCATCAAAAAAGACAATCACTGGTAGTCCAAATGAGGCTTTTTCTTTGGCTCTTTGAAACACTTCTCGAATGCGATATTCTGTCTCCCCTACATATTTATTTAATAATTCTGGACCTTTGATATTAAGAAAATAGCTCTCAACTCCTGTACCCAGCTTTTCGTTCAATCTTTCAAGCTCTTCTTCTATGTTATCTAAATCTATATTATTATTTAATAAATACTCTTGTAACCACTGAAGAGCATATTCTTCATCGCTAATTTGTGCTCTTTGCATAAAGTATTTCTTTCTCTTTTTCTCCAGCATTTCACCAATTCTCTTTCTATCCAGACAAGCACCATATCCCTTTTCTTTGAGATCTATAAGCAAGTTGTACCAAACCTTTAGGTCTACAGCAAGCTTCGGCTCGCATAGATGCCCTTCAGTTCGGCGTATAAAATTGCCTAAAATACCTGATTTATCCAATTTTTCATACAACTCATCAGACTCTTCTATAATTGGATTTTCGTATATTGATTGATATTCATATATTCTCAGCTTTAAACCGTCAAAAAGATTCATAATTTCAGAGTTGCACTTTTTGTCCATAGTAATTTTTTTGTAAAGCTCCAAAGCTTCTAAATTATCTTTTATAAACCGAATAATACGGAGTGATAGGCTATGGGCAACTGCCTTGGCAATCATAGTTTTACCACAACCTGGGGGACCATAGAGCAAAATCCCTTTCGGTGGCTTAAGCTTAAAGCTCTGAAATAAATGCCCGTATATATAAGGCAATTCAATAGCATCCTTTATTTGCTCTATTTGTGAGGCCAGCCCACCTATGTCAGAATAGCTTATTTTTGGCACCTCTTCCAAAACCACTTCTTCCACTTCTGGCTTCGGTAGAATCTCATAAACTAATTGAGAATTAGGATCAAAACGCACACAATCGCCTATCCTCAGCTTTTTACTCTTTAAAGACTCAGCTAATATTACTACCCTATCTTCGCTTTCCCGCCATTTAACAATTAATCTATTGTCTGATAAAATTTCTATTACACGGCTTACTTCGCCAAGTGAATCATCACCCCTGAGCCCGATTACGTTGAAGGAACTATTTAATAAAACCTTCTGTCCCCGCTTCAAATCATTTTTTTCAATGTCATTTGTAGCTATATTCACTTCAAATATTTTTCCATCCACAGCGACCTTGATTAAATCCTCTTCCTGGCTTGGACCAATGAAGGTACCATAAGGAAAAGGAGGCTTTTTCAGGCTCTTCACCTCCTCTTTAAGAATACTGATCTCATCTCGAATTCTCCGCAGAGCAGTCTTAAGTTCATTATTGTTATTCTTACTGTTCTCGATTTCTTTGAGCAGCATTCGATTTTCTTTTTCGAGTTGAAGAATTCGCTCTTTAGCCTCAAATAATTTACTGTCCATTATTACAAATCACTTTATTATTAATAAATTAAATTAAGCTGCTTTATCCGACACCATCCAGCTTATCAGCTGTTCGGCCTGTGGGAAGATGTTTAACGCCTTATTTATCTGTTTATCGCTATTCAGGATTACTTTAAATCGTTCATCTCTTCCCCAAATTTTAGAGGCTATTTCTGCCTTTAAAAGAAGTTGTACGAAATGTAACTCTTTTTCCAAATCCTCTTTGTTATATTCCACGTTATTATTTTTTAAGAAACCGTAGAATTTGGAAATTATTTCCTGATCAACCTCAAACTTTCTTAAGAAGCTAACAAAATCCTGAGCTAAATGAGGATTTTCAGCAACATACTCATTTGAAAAGGCGAAGAACATATTCTTCTGCAGTAAATTACTTATAGCCTTTCCATAATAATCAGATGGAACTTCCACATCTGGATTAATACCTCCACCCCCATAAACCTTTCTTCCATGGGCAGTAGTAAAAACATCTCCTTCTTTTTTAGGTTGCCACTCATCATCAAATATTTCTTCAAAATAGTGCGTATTACCTTTATACTTTCTCTGTATCAGTCTTCCGGAAGGAGTATAATATTTGGCAGTAGTTAAAAAGAGTGCAGAGCCGTCACTAAATCTATATTGATTCTGTACCAGGCCCTTACCAAAGCTTCTCTCCCCAACTATTAACGCTCTATCATAGTCCTGCATGGCACCAGCAACGATTTCTGATGCGCTTGCAGATCCTTTATTAAGTAAGATAATCATCGGTATATCAATATAAGTATCTTTCTTAGTAGAAATATATATCTCCTCAGACTTTGCAGTACGACCTTTGGTATAGACTATTTTTTTACCTCCCGGTAAAAATTTATCTGAAACTGCAATGGCTTGCAGCAAATAGCCTCCATGATTATTTCTTAAATCAAGAAGCAGTCTTTGCATTCCCCCAGATTTCAGATTATCGAGTGCTTCATCTAACTCACTGCTGGTGGTCTGGCTGAAGCGAGCCATATTTATATAGCCAATTTCGGGAGTGATCATAAATTTATAGTATATACTATTAATTGGAATCTTATCTCGAACAATAGTAAAATGGAGAAGCTCTTCTTGACCTAAACGTCGAATGGTAATATCTACCGATGTACCTTGTGGTCCTCTAAGAAGCTTGAATACTTTTTCGTTAGTGATTCCGATAATTGATTGCCCGCTTACTTCTATTATCTGATCTCCTGCCCTAATGCCTAATTTATGAGATGGTCCCCCTTCAAATGTAGAAATAACGGTGAGTACGCCTTCAATTACGTCAAAAGTTATACCAATCCCCTGATAATCTCCTCTATACCGCTCCTGCATGAGTCGATAATCTTCTGCATTTACATAATATGAATGGGGATCCAAAGATTTGAGCATGCCATCAATAGCATTTTGAAATAATCGCTCTTGTTCCACTTTTTCAACATAATTATTCTCAATAAGCTCCATAATATTGAAAAGTAGCTCAGCTTTTTGATATAAATTTTTTGCTGAAGCTAAAATATATGGACCGAATATCCCCCCAACTAATGAAGCCACGATTATTACAAGTATAGGAAATAACCTCGTCCCCTTCAGCTTTGACATAATTCTTCTCCTCTTTTACAATTTTTTTCTTATTATAGCAAAATTAAATACTTGTGTAAATATCAGACTTTCTAACATCTTATTAAGGAGAGTCTTTATAACATAGTAAAGACGTTAGCATTTTCAAATATACCTGCTATAACAATTAATACTAAATAGCAAAATTTTCTATACTCTTATTATTATAGGTCTAAAAACTAAATAATAGGAAAGATTATTTAGTAATAAATTATTTTATATGGTTAACAAGATGAATAAACACCGAGCACTGTCTTTTGAAAATGATGCTCATCCGCATTATAGCTATAGAAAAAGCTACCTCTACCTCTTATAAATTTCTTTTAAATGCTTATTCAAAAAATTGTAAGGGCCAGCTCAAAAAATCAATAATATGGATTAAAATCCATAAAATTGGATTTATTATCATAAAAGGCTTAGCTAAAAAATAGCTTAGTAAAAATAAAGTGATTATTTACTATAAGTTGCGTTTATTAGTTTCAACGCTCATTAAGAAAACGTTCTGGCACAAAATATGCATTAAAACAAATCGTAGATATATTATATATCTAATTATATTGGGAATATTTTTCTGTAAGAAGAAAGGAGGTAATTATAAAATGTTTCGCTGGGATTTTTTCCCAAAAGTTTATTTTTAAATACTTTAAATAGGAGCGTTCTAAAATGTCTAAAAACCTTTTGTTGTTACTTTGCCTAGTTGTTATTATCTCACTCTTTACTGCTCTTCCGGCACTCCCTCAAATGTCTACTGCCGATGTAAAGGGAAAAGTAGTGGATGAACAAGCTGAAGCTTTACCTGGCGCAAGAGTATTTGCTAAAAATCAGGATACTGGACGTGAGAGGGGAGTCTATACCGACCAAAATGGAGAATATCGTTTGGTCGCACTACAACCGGGAGTCTATGAATTTACGGTTGAAATGGAAGGATTCGCCACTCAAGTAGTTAAAGATATAGTGCTTAATGTCGGCATGGTCGCATCAATGAACTTCACTATGAAATTATCAGCAGTATCTGAGACCATCACAGTTACTGGCGAAGCTCCTTTAGTGGAAACTACAGAGTCTGACATTTCCACGGTCGTTAATGAGCAGCAAATAACCAATCTTCCGCTTAATGGCCGAACCTTTTCCGAGCTGGCTATCCTTGCGCCCGGCGCACAAAAGGCAGTTCACGGAGACCCCACTAAAACAAGAATGGGTGTCTTTAGCCTTAGTGGAGGTGCTGGTCGAGGAGGAAACATCTCGGTAGATGGAGGTGATAACAACGATGATGTGGTTGGTGGGCAGGTACAGGGCTTTACTGCAGAAGGAATCCAGGAATTTGAAGTAGTTACCCAGCGGTACAAAGCAGAGTTTGGTCGAGCTACTGAGGGCGTTATTAATGTTATAACAAAGTCCGGCACTAACGATATACATGGAACCGTATTTGGCTTCTTCCGAGATGATGCCTTGAATAAAAATGAATATTTTAATAAGGAAGCGGGAATAGAAAAACCTAAATTCGCTCGCCAACAGTTTGGTTTCTCTCTGGGAGGTCCCATTACTAAGGATAAGACTCATTTCTTCATCGCCTACGAAAGGATGCAGGAGGATAATTATGTAACGGTCTATACCTACGGTGTGTTCCCTGAGCAAGAAGGCGCGGTAAAGCAACCCTTCAGGGACCATAGCCTTACTGCCAGAATTGACCATACCTTAAACGATAAGCAATTTTTGATGGTTCGTTTTGCTTATCAGAGAAACAATGAGGAAAATGTTCGGGTAGGGGGAACTGCAACTGCTGAATCTGGTGCCAAAGCGCAGAACTTTCTCAATTCTTTTTTAGCATCCCACATATATACTATAAGCGACAAGGCGCTCAATGAATTTCGTTTCCAGCAGATGTGGTTTAATAATAAGATGTTACCGATGACAGAAAGACTTCCCAGCTTATCCTTTGCACATGCATCTTTTGGTATGAATACGGTAACTCCTCAGACAACCTTGCAACGCAAGATAATTTTCAAGGATGACTATTCCCTCCATAAAGGCAAACACGACTTTAAAATGGGTGGTGAATATCAATGGGTACCCACGTTAGAAGGATCCGGTGATGTATTACAATCCTGGTTTATGTTTTTAGGAGATACCATTAATCCCTCAGAACTTCTTTTATATTTTACTGCTGGCGGTGATCCCACTTGGGGGCACAATCCCACTCATAAAATCAATGTATACTGGCAGGATGATATAAAAGTAAATGATAAATTGACCTTTAATTTAGGAGTGAGATACGAGGCAGAGAAGGGTATATACTTTAATCAGAGCACTCATGCGGGGGTTCAATGGCTCATGGCGAACCGGCCAGACCTTTACCCCAATCACCCCAAAGACGATTTCAATAACATAATGCCTCGCCTCGGTTTTGCCTATGATATACAGGGGGATGGCAAGAGCGTTCTGCGCGGGGGTTATGGTAGATACTACGATGAGATTTTCGCAAATATAACCCTGTTTGCCGGTCAACAGACCTTTGGCAATCCACCCTGGGGCTACAACATGTACTTCCTCCTGGGAACGGATTGGGCTTCCCTGGATGTGGACTCCTCTAACTTGATTGATTATGTCAGAGCTAACTATGTTTATTTACCTGGAAGCCTTTTAGTGGGTCAGGAAATAATCCAACCCAATGCTGCCACTCCTTATAACGACCAGTTCTCTATCGGCTTCTCCCGTCAGTTAACCAATACTATAGCTCTGGATGCTGATTTTATCTATATTAGGAGCGAATCCGAGAAGTATGGCAATACAGCAAATAGATTAAATACTGCCACAGGTCATAACACTATTAGCGATGAGATTGGGCGGATTAGCTGGTATAACACAGAGGGTAGTGGCAGATATGCCGGTTTGAATCTTACCTTGAGAAAAAGGTTTGCTAATCGGAGCCAGTTCGTCTTTAACTACACACTTTCCAAGGCAGAGGGATATACCAGCCTTTCTTGGGGAGGACAGCCTATTGAAGAGAATGATCCGCTTGGTGATCAGGACTATGGCCCTCGAAACTACGACTCCAGACATCGCTTTACCTTCAGCGGTATTGTTCAGTTACCGGCAGATTTCCAGCTCTCTGGAATTATTCAATACTCCTCTGCTCGACCTTATAATATAACCAGCGGCACTGATAATAATGGAGATGGAGTTACCAATGATTTGCCATCTGATGTGCCTCATAGGAATTATGGTAGAGCAGGAGATTTCTTTACCGCGGATGTAAGGATCACTAAATACATCTATTTTGCTGGGCAGAACAGCCTTGAACTGATGTTCGAGGTTTTCAATATAGGTAATCGGGTAAACTTCACTCGCTATGATGGAAATAGGCTCCATACTGATTCCTTTGGTCAGCCTGCCCAAACCCTGGGTAACCCGATGCAGGCTCAGCTTGGCGTTCGCTTTAGATGGTAATAACATTTTAAAACAATAACTTACTAAAGGGAGAAGGTTTATAGCCTTCTCCCTCTCTATTATTTGCAGCATAATATCTAATAAAGCTAATGGTGTAATCATTCTGCTATAATAAAGAAGCTTATTCATTGGTATTAATAAAATTTAGGAGATTAAATTATGAGAACAAGATTTTTTCTTTTTTCTATTCTCCTTTTGATTATTGCGTATCCGGTTTTTTCTCAACAAGATCAAAATGAACTGCTCAGCAGAGAGGTTCTGGAAAAAATTGCCGGTGAGGTTTCAGGAAAAATAGCCTATGAACATATCCGTGACCTCACGGTTTTTTGTAGATGGTATGGCTCCGATGATATGATAAAAGCAGCGGAACAAATAGTTGGCAAAGCAAAAACGTATGGTCTTTCAGATGCCCATGTTGAGAAATTTAAGGTTGATGACAACACTTATTATTACATGCAGAAACCCTGGTTAGCCTGGAACTGCGAATCCGGGGAATTGAGAATGGTCAAACCTTACAACAAGCTTATATCCAGCTTTGAAGCCAATTGCCCTTGTGTTTTAGTCAACAGCAGAGATAGTGATGTTGAGGCGGAGGTTGTTTATGTGGGAAGAGGGACGGATTTAAAGGACTATGAAGGTAAGGATGTAAAAGGAAAGATTGTTTTGTCTACTGGCAATCCATTGGTAGTCTCCAGACTTGCGATGTTCCAGATGGGAGCTGCTGGAATTTTGTGCTCAATGGGCGCTGAGCGTGCTGCTGCAATGGGTGATAACACAGTTTACCAAACAGCAATTAGCCCCTGGAATGAGGATAAGACAAAACTCTCTACTTTTGGTTTTTTTCTTTCCGCCAATCAGGGTAATAGCCTTCTGCGCCTTCTTGAAAAAGGAGAAAAGGTTGTTCTTCATGCTCAAGTAAAAGCTGAAGTACGAGCACCTGGTTATCATCCCGGTGTAGTTGCCACCATACCCGGAACGACCTATCCGGATGAAGAGATCATTTTTACCGCCCACCTGGACCATCCTCGCCCCGGAGCTCACGACAACAACAGCGGTTGTGCTACCTTATTAGAAGTGGCCCGAACAATAAAATCTTTAGTGGATCAAAAACTCATTGAGCCTCCCAAGAGGACTCTTCGTTTCTATTGGACTCCTCATGTCTGGGGTTGTGATATGCTTTTTGCCACCTATCCTGAGCTTATCCCAAAAACTATCACCAATATCAACATAGATTGTGTCGGCCTGAATCAAACAAAGATAAGTTCTTCCTTTACCGTTATTTTACCACCCTATTCTCGTGCAAGTTTTGTCAGTGACGTTTTTAATAATCTTCTTAACTATCTTATAATCTGTAATAATAACCAACGAGGACATGCTCCCTATGGCCAGGAAATAAAAGATCACGACGGAAGCCAGAATATTTTTAATGGACGCACTGTACCCTATTGGGACTACTCCGATCATATTTTCTTCAATAGTGGAAGCGTGGGGGCTCCGGCAGTGATGTTCATTGATCTTCCCTTTGGCTCTCATCACTCTCAGAATGATAAGATTGAATTTCTGGACCCAACACAACTAAAAAGAAGCGCATTTCTGGCTGCTTCAGCAGCTTACGCTATCGCCTCAGCCGGGCCTGAAGAGTCTTATAAAATTATTGATGAAATATACCACAGAGGAAGGACGAGGATTGAAATGGAGATGAAGCTTGCCAAATCCATTTTTGGCAAAGCTGATAAAGACAATGTAGCTGAATCTTATAAGTCTTCGCATAACTTAATAGTGTATGGTTTTAGGCGCGAATATCAGGCCTTAAATTCTGTTAAGCTGTTTATTAAAGAGAGCAAAGAACCTGCCGCTTATCTAACTCAAGCTATTGGAAGAATGCAAAAATTTGAAAAGGAATGCTTAACCGAGATTCTAAATTTTTATCAGTGGAAATGCAGCAACTTGAATATTAAAGCAGACATGCCGAAGTTTTCGGAAGAAGAATTAGAGCTTAAGAAAATCGTTCCCATACGGAATCCCGAGCTTAAAGGTGCATTGGGGATTCTTAATGAATATAATGTTGACAAATATGCATATCAGAAGTTTAGCCACATGATTACTTTCTATTATGAGTTGCTCAATTTCATGGATGGCAGGCGAAATATGCTGGAAGTTTACCAGGCTGTACAAGCAGAAGCTTTAAGCGCTAATTATGAGGCTTTCTCCATCAAAGATGTTATGGAATACCTTAAAATCCTTAAGCAAGACGGAGTGATTTCTTATTAACTTTAATTGTTTTTTCGATGACTTGATTTAGACGTAACCAAGCTTTCGTAGATTAGTGATATTTACTAACTACTGGGCAGTGAGATCTATGAGAATTTATCTCTTCTTCAATAATAAGGGAGTGAATATCTGTGTGCAAAATAGCTTTTAAAATCGTTCCTTTTGTTATTTCCAGCATGGCGAATTCTAAAAAGGAGAGTTGAAAATATAATTAGCTGTCTATCAAAGACAAATACACATTGCAAAATAAAATTAACCACATAAAGGGGATATATAAAATGAAAAAGCCTTTATTTATTTTAGCCCTTTTTCTTTTTTGGGTTGCGGTAATAATAAATGCGCAAATCAACTATCCCTACCTGGATACGGAAGGGAATCGGGATATTCAAGCCTATTGGTATAACATTCAAGAAGCTTCAGTAGAACTTGACCTATCGGGTAATATGTTATTTTTCCATCCACTTCTTCATATTTATGGTAAAGCTCCAGGAGATTCCTTTAGCATCAAGGTAAAAGTCTTTTTAGCCGACGGTAAGGAGATATTTGATCATATCTTTAGTATTAAAAAAGAACAAGCTGAAAGCTCTTATAATATTGAGTTTAATCAAGGATTTTTTCTATTGAAATATCCTGTGAAATATTTAAAGCAAAATCCTGATAATATTATTGTAACCATTCAATCTGATAAGGAGGAACGATTCAGGAAAATAAAATGTCAATATCATAAGCTTTCAGGCAAGGTCACTGATTTTGATGGTAAACCTATACCTGGTTATATAGCGATTTGTCCAGATGCATTTGCACCTAATGCGCCTGATAAAGGCATAGGTGTAGTGTGTGATTCTTCAGGCAATTATGAAATTGAAATTCCAGAACGGACATATAACGCTGTTGTTGCCAACTATAAGACCTGGGGGACAAAAACATTTGAAGTTTGGGGATATCATATCATCATGGATTCAGATCAATGCCTCGATTTCAAAATAGGGACGGGCGAAGTATATAATCTGAATGTTTGGGCAAATAATGGTGGCGGAAGTAGTTATTTCATCTCATTCCGACCAATGACATTTTTTAAAATGAACAAATATCCCATCAACCTGAATGGGAAGGAATTTACTCTTATAGATTGCTATCCTCCTTTAGAAGCAGAAAATATTACCGTAATGGTAAACGGCAAAAAAACCGAAATTATTTCGCTGCAAAAATATCAAGAGACTGGCTCCCCTGGAAATGCAATAACTGCTTATTTAGCTCAGGTAAATAGAAAAGGGCTTGATAGAACAGGAAAACAAACCATTATCCTTGAATACCAAAAGGAAATGGAAATAGAAGGCAAGAAAGTTATTTGCAACAGCATGGGATATTTCCAATTCTATCTAAACTACAGTGGACTTTCAAAATATTTTTAAAAATTATATTGCCTTAACATTACCTGATAGACATATAATTAAGGATAGCTCTCAATCCTTTTGATACACTAATTTGCCGTTGATGAAGACCTTCTCTGTCCAGGTTTTGATGCTCAAAGGATGCCCATCCAGGATAATGATATCAGCATCCTTGCCAGGCTCTAAGCTTCCTATCCTATCAATTACTCCGAGGATCTCAGCCGCATTGATGGTTAAGGCCTTTAAAATGGCTTCGTCGGGCATTCCATAAGCTCCGGCAAAGGCAGCATCAATAGCTAAAAATTTACCGGTTGTAGCGATAAAAATACCACTACTGGATCGACCGTGGCTATCGCTGGCAAAGGCAATTTTTACTCCTGCTTTATGAAGGATAGCAGCGTTTTGTTCATTGATATCAGAGGATTCATAATCCAGATAGGGGAGTGCGGTAATCGGTCCAAGAACAGCGGCAATATTTCGTTTTGCAATCTCGTCTGCTACCAGATAACCGGAGGTGCAATGATCAAGAACCAGATCGAAGCCAAATTCTTCAGCAATCCTGATAGCTGTCAAAATATCATCCCGACGATGGCAATGAACTCGTGCAGGTATTTCCTTGCGGAGTAATTTAGCCAAAGCTTCCATTCCCAGGTCCACTTTCGGCTTTTTCTTAAGTTCACCTTTATTATAGTTCTCCCAGGTCTGCATATATCTTTGTGCTTTTATTAACGCAGTACGAAGTACTGCTGCTACTCCCATGCGAGTGGAGGGCATTTTCTTCTTCTTCCCAAAAGCCCTTTTGGGATCTTCTCCGAAGGCCATTTTTATACCGGCTGGATCCTTAATAATCATCTCATCCAGATTATCACCTGCGCTTTTAACCACAGCACCCTGCCCACTAATAACCTGATTGCTGTGGGGAGTGATGTAGCAAGCAGTAACTCCACCCTCGAGCATCTTCAGGAGTTTAGGTTTTTCTGGCTTTCCTTCAAATGCCTTTCCAAAGGGATAAAAACCATCGGTTATTCTAATTTGTGGAGAAACAGGATCATAAGTCTCATTATAATCTCTGGGTGATATGCCGACGTGGGTATGAGCATCTATGAGACCGGGCATTATCCATTTGTTCTGAGCATCTATTATTTTAGCCTCGGTGGGGATTTGTATATCTTTTCCAACTGCTTCTATTTTAGAGCCTTTTATTACTATAATACCTCCATCAATGGTACCCCGGGTGATGGTTAAGATTTTACCACCCTTGATAGCAACAACTTCTTCCCGTGCAGCATTAATAAGCATGATCATAGCTGCAGCAAATACTATAACTATTAGAAAGCTTAATAAGTTTCGTTTAATCATTTTTTTATCCTATGCACTATTAAAAAATAAATCCATATCATACATAGTAGAAGTTAATTGGATAAGCTTAGTGTAATTCTTCTTTATTCTTATCGAAGGCAACCTGCCCATTTATTAATACTTTTTCTACTCGTGATTTTATTTCAAAGGGATGATCAGATAAGATAACTATATCAGCGTCTTTTCCTTTTTCAATGCTTCCCACTCTATCATCTACTTCCGCTATCTGTGCGGGATTAATTGTTATGGCTCTCAGCGCATCTTCTTCGCTCAATCCATATCTGGTACAAATTGCAGCACAATAGCGAAGCCACTTCTGATGCACAACAGGATGATCGGTATGAAAAGCAATCTTAACACCTGCTTTAGCCAGAAGTGCTGGAGCTCGATATAGATCATCAGACATCCCGACTTGAATGAAGAGCGGGACCATAACACAGGGTACATTTCTCTTTGCTACCTCCTCAGCCACCTTATAAGCCTCTGTGCTATGCTCGAAAGAGAGCTTAAAATTAAATTCATCCTTTATTTTAAGCAAAGCCATAATATCATTAGCTGTATGAATATGAGCTCTTACCCTCAATTCCTTTTTTAATACCGGTATTAAAGCTTCATATTTAAGATTTTTTTCTGGCGGCGGTCCATTGTTGTCATTTTTCTTATACTTCTCCCATTTTTCCATATATTCTTCTGTGGCAATGAGGGTTTCACGAAGCAATGAGGTGTTACCCATGGTAGTTGCTGGATACATATTACGGCGGCCATATCCCTTTGCTCCCATTGCTATTTTCATACCACCATCTTTTTTAAGTATCATTTCCTCGACGGTTCTGCCAATCGGTTTTATAACTACAGACTTCCCGCCTATTGTATTGCTGCTACCTGGTCCGGTTACAATAGCAGTAACTCCATATTTAAGAGACTCTCTAAAGGAGGGATCATTGGGATTGATGGCATCTATAATATCAACGTGGGGTGTTACCGGATCAGTCGCCTCATTTGCATCCCACGCATCATTGCCAAAATAGGGGGCGGCACCTATATGAGAATGGGTATCTATCATACCGGGCATTATGTATTTATTGGTAGCATCTATTATTTTGCTGCCGTGTGGAATCTCGACTTTATCTCCAACTGCGGTAATTTTACCATCTACAATTATTATAATACCATTTTTGACGGTACCATTTGTGATGGTTAAAATCGTCCCACCTTTAATGGCGACTTTATCGCCTTCAGCATAAAGATTAAAGCATAACAGAAGCGAAGATAATAGAAAGGTGCAAAAAACTACATTTATTAGCTTTTTCTTCATATCTCTTCTCCTTGCATATATTAACCCGAGCATTATAAATATTAAATATTATTTATCTTAACATCAAAACTACTAATATCAATGTATTTTTCTTATATAGGTAAGAAAGAAGATTATTCGGCTTCTTGCTCCTATTATACAGGAAACACTATTAGCTTTGGCGTGCTATAATCTCTTGAATTTCTTTAACACTTAAACCGGATTTTAGCTTATTTTTAATATTTTGAGGAATGCTTGAGTTCATTGGTATTATTCCATCGTAGTCCTTAATCGCCCGCATAACTTTAGAATCTGACTGCTTATCCTGTTCAATTACATCTTTCCATTCATTGATTACCTGGTCATTGAAACTACTAATATCTCTTTTTAACGAGAGGACATAAACATAATCGGGATTTATACCAGCTTCCACGCACTGTTGATAAAATGCTGCTGCTTCTCTTCCGTATTCAAAGGCTTTTAAATTAGCATCAATTATTCTTTTATCTTTGCTTGAGAATAGTTCCTTTATTGCCTTTATTAAATTAGATTTCTCTATCATAAGATGATGGCTTGCTGCTCCGACTATAACCATGTTCTGAGATTTTGAGCTTCCTGCCTCTTTAGCCAAACGCTCTGTATCAATAAAAATATGCCTTTTATAGCTCATAATTTTATTAATGATCGAATCAACTTCCGGGTAGTTTGGAATGCTTTTTACTGGGATATTGCTGGTAATAATCATACCCTTTTGTGAAAGATAGATTGTATAGCGAAGAGCTTCCATAGGTTCTATACCTATAATTATATCTGCTTCTGCTTTTGGTATGAGATCGCTCCATATTTTGCTTTCTGATAGACGAAGGTGAGAATACACTGGGCCACCTCGCTGTGACATTCCATGTATCTCTGACTGTTTATATTGAAGTCCTTGTTTACGTACAGATTGGATCAAAGCACGAGCCATTAGCAAAATCCCCTGGCCACCAACTCCTGCTAAGATAATATCTTGCTTCATTTTTTTCTCCTTTTGGCCGTTTGGATGCATTCTCTGCAGGAAATAATTACAGATAGGCCTTTATATTCTATCTCTTTTCTCATTATTTCAACATTTTTCTCATGTTGCGTTGGTAACGGTGTAATAACCTTAATATGCTCCTCTTGAACACCCAAACCTTTAACAATTTCTTTTAATGTGCTTCCCGTAGCCTGTGTCTCCTGCCCTCCTGTCATAGCCACAGTAGCATTATCTAAAATAAAAACTGTCATGTTGATATTATCTTTAGCTGCACCAAGTAATGACGGCAGACCTGAGTGAGCAAAGGTAGAGTCTCCAATTACGGCGATTGAATACTTTAAACCGGCATCACTTGCACCTCTTGCCATGCCGATGCTGGCACCCATTTCAACACACGTATGAACTGTATTGAATGGCGGTAATGCACCCAACGCATAGCATCCTATGTCGCTGAAAGCAACATAGTCATTACTATCATAAGCTTTTGTTACCACATTCATAGCTTTAAAAACATCAACGTGGGGACAACCTACACATAACCTCGGAGGTCGAGGCTTGAGCAATTCAGAGGTGTCATAAATTGCTGCAGGCTGACGAGGTGTAATGCCTAATGCAGCTCTTACTGCTTCAGGTGTTAACTCTCCGGCTAATGGTAAATCACCGGTTCTTTTGCCTCTAATTTTTTTGTCTTTTAATCCAAACAGTCCAGATAATGAATCCTCTATAAACGGGTAACCCTCTTCTATTACTAATATCTCATCAACACTATCTACTAACTGTTTTATCTTCTCTTGTGGAAGGGGATAGGTAGCTATTTTAATATAAGATAGCTTCTGATTTAATTCTTCAAGGTTTTCCCTGAAGTAATTATAGGCAATCCCAGAGACGATTACACCCTTTCGTGATTCATCTGCTAAAACCAATTCATTAAAAGTTGAATTCTCAGAACAGGCTTTTAATTCTCTCTGCTTCTCAAGAAGTACTTTAAAGCGCCTTCTTGCATTGAGAGGTATCAAAGTCCAATCAGCAGGATTTGATGCAACGTTTAGTTTATTTTGCTCTATTCCCTCATGGGTCTCAATATCAGCGCGGCTATGGGCTAGCCGTGTTACTAATCTCAAAATAATCGGAATCTCAAATCTTTCAGAAAGCTCAAAAGCTTCACGAGTCATAGCATAAGCTTCCTGCTGATTAGAGGGCTCAAAACAAAACAAATGGGAAAATCGAGCATAATACCTGCTATCCTGCTCATTTTGAGAGCTATGCATGGATGGATCATCGGCAACGGCAATGAGCAATCCACCATTAACACCTGTAAGAGCTGAACTCATCAAAGGATCAGCAGCCACATTAAGGCCTACATGCTTCATAGCGACCATGGCCCTTTTTCCTACATATGATATACCAAGAGCATTTTCAAAAGCCACTTTTTCGTTAGCAGCCCATTTAGCATGAATCTGGTAATCATGCCTTTTGATGTAGAGCTGAATAAACTCGAGAATCTCTGTCGAGGGTGTGCCAGGATAGGAATATGCACCACTGATGCCCGAATGTATTGCTGCTAAAGCGACTGCTTCATCTCCTAATAAAGCTTCAATCCTGTTTTTTAATGCTTGATTTTTTTTCATCCTTATACCTATGATTAATTATGAATAATAATGCACATATAAAGCTTAAATATTTAATACGCTGTTATTATTTTTCTTTTCTATAGCAAACTCTCCTGTTTTAAGCAAAACTAAAATACTAACTTAAAATGGTAATTAATTATAAAATTCTAAGGAAAATACTAATGCTATAAAAACATCCTCTTAATACCTCAGGTTATTTTTTAAATAGTAAAAGACTAATCAACAGAAAAAATGTCTTTCCTTTTTTTAATTTCGATTCATAGTTTATATTTAGATATATAATCTCTAACTCAATAATTTTGGCGCAAAAAAGTTAAGAATGATCTTAGAGTCTCGAAGATTACCATAAGCTTAATGCTAAATACTTATTTTTTTTGGATGATAATTAAATTGTAAGAGAATAAGGGAAGACATTACAATATTCCCGTCTTGTTCTATTAGCATATAACAATAAATGAAATCTTCTTTTTTGTCAAGGTTCAAACATATTTTTTCTTTGTTTCTAATTCACGGAAACTGTCAGAACAGTCTCTACCAAATAATCATATATTTTCGGGTTAATATATTTGCTATATAGTAGAGCCATACGCCCTACAGCATGCAATTTTTCATGCCATTTAACTAATTTTTAAAAAATTGCAGAAAACTCACTATATTGAGTAATGTAAGAAAGAGATTAAGAATATTTAAAAGCATCCTATTCAAAAGCTTAGAGAGTTATTAAACAGAACCCCTCCCAAAGTGAAGCTTTAATATTGATAAGTTCTTTTGTTATTTATGGTTAAGGGAAATTGTAGGTGGAGACGCAAAAATTGGGGAGCTCCCTGCTGGATTGGCCAAGGTGGTTGGTCGTTTTGTTGCGGAGGCCATTTATAGTATTCAAGTTCGTCAATCTGTACTGCTAACCATCATTGCTCGCTCTCTTTCCTAACAACTGCCCACTGCCCTTTGCAGAGAAAGTGATCAAAGAAAAGAAGGGAAACGAGAGAATCTATAAAGAAACCTATTATATCCTTAAATTTTTGGGTGAATTTCTGAAAAATAATATCTATTGACATTGTTCAAATCGCCACTTACAATTAATCTAAATTGTTTCTCGATTGAATACAATTATTACGTTTTATAATGTGAGCTTATCTTATTTTTTAAAAGGAATAGATATTAGTGTTAAAAAAGTCATAGATTTTTCATTAGCTGTGGAAATGGCGCCTCGCTTGAAAATCTCTTATGAGATTCCCGCGATTTCAACAAGCCACTCCTCTATTTTAGACTAATATTAATTTTCTCAAAGAAAAGCGGAGGGAGGCAAGATTCTTTTGGATAAGTTATTAAAAATAAGTAAGTTAAAACAATATTGTCAAAAAACTTTTGACAATACTTTTTAACATATAAGGAGTAGCATATGAAAATATTTATTATTATTTTACTTCTAGTTATTATTACAAACACAGCGTTGAAAGTCTATGCGCAGCCAAAAATCCCCAGGGAAGATATTCCAAAAGATATTCCTGATGATGTAAGAAAGGAAATAGAACTATTGTACTCATCTGATCCAATAAAAAGAGCCTATGCTGCTATTCACTTAGGAGCAATGGGTTCTCGTGCAGCTCCTGCTATTCCATTCTTAATATCAATTTTATATGATTCTACGGCATTGGGATGGCATTATGACGGTGTTTTCGAACGTAGTACATCACCTGGTGATGAAGCAGCAGTTGCGCTTACAAAAATAGGAAATCAAGCTGTCAAGCCGCTTATTAAGGTGTTGAATGATGAAGATTTGGATGTCCGTCAAGAAGCAATAGAAGTATTAGGCAACATAGGAGATAAAAGAGCAGTAGTGCCTCTTATTGAGGCTTTGAAGGATGAAGATAAGTCTGTACAGAATTATGCTGCAGTAGCTTTAGGGCGAATAAAGGATGCAAGAGCAGTAGAGCCTCTCATTAATGTGTTGAAGGATGAAGATAAGTCTGTTCGAATGTATGCAGTAAGAGCATTGGACAAAATGGAAGATAAAAGAGCAGTAGTGCCTCTTATT